>NC_015727.1:0-749587 GCF_000219215.1 Cupriavidus necator N-1
TTTTCAAAGAAACTCTTATTCAAAATCAGCGATTTATGAGCCGTTGCTCATGGATTTCCTGTATTCTGAGCTTTCTCGAATTTTCCGGATAAACCTCAGAATGGTGAAAACGAGCCAACTTCCAGCAGTCGACCGAACTGTACCGCTAGAGCAGATATCTCAGTTCGCGGAAAGGGTCACCATTTTTACGGACGAACTTCGCGAGACGATTCTCGCACCGCGGCCGCGAAAAACCGCACCGATTTTTAAGACGGGGGAGATTGCAGACCTATGCAACATCTCCCACTCGCAAGTTCAGTACCTCGCGACCAAGGGCGATGGAGAATTGCCGCCAGGAAAGGCCGCCGGTACTGGGCGTACCCGGACCTTCACGCTGGAGGAGGCACGCATCTGGGTGCAGAAGGTCTCCGACATTTATCAGACGCCGCTCGTCACAGGCACGAGAGAGCCTGAAGGAAAAATCATTATCACCGCCCAGCTCAAGGGCGGCTCGGCCAAGACTACCACGACTATGTGTCTGGCTCAGGGGCTGACATTGCGTGGCCGAAAAGTCCTGGTTGTCGACCTGGATCCTCAGGCCTCGCTCTCGGAACTGTGTGGTTTGTATGCCGAGAAGGATGTCACGCCGGAAGACACGGTCTTGCCCTATATCTATGATCAGCAAATCGAAGGGGGACTACAGGGAAGCATCCAGTCAACCTATTGGGATGGCCTTGACTTGATTCCAGCGCACACCGAACTGATTGGGGCAGAGTTCCATCTGCCCGCGATGCAGAAAATCAAGCCTGGCTTTCGCTTCTGGACGGTGCTGAGGGAAGGGTTGGAGCCATTGCGCAAGCACTATGACTATATCCTCATGGATACGTCTCCCTCGCTTTCCTACATGAACCTGAACGCCTTGCTTGCGGCAGACGCGATGGTAATGCCGATGGTTCCTGAGAACCTGGACTTCATCAGCTCGCTGTCTTTCTGGCGCTTGTTTTCAGACGTCTCCAAAAGCTTCATCAAGTATGAAGCCGACAAGAAATACGACTTCGTCTCGTTGTTGCTCTCCAAGGTCGATTATGGGCGCACCTCGTCGGCACCCATCGTGCGTGCCTGGGCGCAGAGCGCTTATGAGAAGTGGCTGCATTCGATCGAAGTGCCGGCGAGTTCGGTGATGAGCACTGGGGCGCTGGCATTCTCGACGGTGTTCGACGTGAGTAGCACACATAGCGCGGCCAAGTCGCTGACCCGCGTGCGTCAGCCGATCATGGACTATTGCCGGTGGTTGGATGAGATCTACGCAGAAAAATGGAGGAGCGCGCAATGAGCAATATGCGAGAACAGCTGCTGGCTAAGACGGCGGGCATCCGCAAGACCTCGGCAATTAATCAGGACGAAGTCAAGCGTAGCGACCGAACCCAGACCGCGCCTGGCCTCACTGGGGCACTTGCCGTTGCGCAACTCCGTGTCCAGGAGTTGGAGGCAACCGGCGTCGCGTCGCAACTGGCTGTTGCCGATATTGTGCCGAACCCATGGCAGCCTCGGCGCGTGTTCAATGAACTCAAGCTGTCAGAGCTTGCAGAGTCCATTCGTGAGGTGGGGCTCATGCAGCCTATCGTGGTACGCCGCGCTGAATCCGGCTACCAGATTGTGGCAGGGGAGCGCCGCTGGCGCGCCCACAAAATGCTTGGGCTCGATACCGTCAAGGCCGTCGTCGTGGAGTGTTCTGATGCTGATATGGCGGTGCTCGCCATGGTCGAGAATATCAGCCGTGACGACCTTTCCGACTATGAAATCGCGCTGTCTGTCCGGCAGACGGAGAAGGAATTTCCGTCCCGCGTACGACTTGCGGAGGCGCTCGGCCTGTCCAAGAGCGGTCTCTATCGATTCCTTAGCTTCGCGCAGTTGCCAGATTTCGTGTTGAAGGATCTCGACCTTCAGCCGCGACTGCTTGGCGGAAGCGCGGCCGAAGCCATTGTCACAACGATTCGGAAGTATGGAGAAGCCGGCAACGATGCTGCGAAGGAGATTTGGCCGCTCGTAGCATCGGGAAAGATGGAGCAAGGTAAAGTCGCTGGCGCTATCAAAGCACTCGCAACCCGGCGCGCTTCGGCGCCAAGTTCCGCGAGTGAGCGAAGCATTGACAAGTTTTTTTCTGGCAAGGAACAGGCTGGTTCCATTACGAAGGACGTCAACGGCTTCACTGTGAAAATCAGAGCTGGGGTCCTGTCCGAGGCCCTGGAGACGCAAATCCGGCAGCTCATTAGCGAATCGTTTCACCACCAGCCCAAGTAAGTACAGCTTCAGGTAACCACGCCCGCTTCGAGCGGGCTTTTTTTTGCCCAACGCTCAGCATGGGCCACGCGCGCTGACCTTCCGAGGTTGGGACGGTCCCTGGCACGTCTTGGTGATCTTCCCAGTTTGGGGCGGTGCCAGGCGCGGCTCAATGATCTTCCCAAGTTGGGACGGTGCCCCGCACGCATGGCTCGCCAACCTTTCCAAGTTGGGACGGTCCGCACGGCTCACCGACCTTCCCAAGTTGGGACGGTGCCCCGCACAGCTCGCCGACCTTCCCAAGTTGGGACGGTGCCCCGCACAGCTCGCCGACCTTCCCAAATTGGGACGGTGCCCCGCACGCACGGCTCGCCAACCTTCCTAAGTTGGGGCGGTGCCCCCACGGCTCGCCGACCTTCCCAAGTTGGGACGGAGCCCCGCACAGTTCGCCGACCTTCCCAAGTTGGGACGGTGCCCCTCACGGCTCGCCAACCTTCCCAAGTTGGGACGGTGCCCCGCACGGCTCGCCAAGCTTCCCAAGTTGGGACGGTGCCCCGCACGGCTCGCCAAGCTTCCCAAGTTGGGACGGTGCCCGGCATGGCTCGCCAATCGTCCCAAGTTGGGACGGTGCCCGTACGGCTCGTCGACCTTCCCGGTTGGGACGGTGCCCGGCGCGCCTCACCGACCTTCCCAAATTGGGACGGTGTCAGGCACGGATCCCCAGCCTTCCCAAGTTGGGACGATGCCCCGCACGGCTCGCCGACCTTCCCAAGTTGGGACGGTGCCCCGCACAGCTCGCCGACCTTCCCAAGTTGGGACGGTGCCCCGCACAGTTCGCCGACCTTCCCAAGTTGGGACGGTGCCCCCCACAGCTCGCCGACCTTCCCAAGTTGGGACGGTGCCCCGCATGGCTCGCCACGCTTCCCAAGTTGGGGCGGTGCCCCGCACGGCTCACCGATCTTCCCAAGTTGGGACGGTGCCCGGCATGGCTCACCGATCTTCCCAAGTTGGGACGGTGCCCGGCATGGCTCACCGACCTTCCCAAATTGGGACGGCCCCGCACGGATGCCAGCCTTCCCAAGTTGGGACGGTGCCCCCCACGGCTCGCCAAGCTTCCCAAGTTGGGACGGTGCCCGGCATGGCTCGCCAATCGTCCCAAGTTGGGACGGTGCCCGTACGGCTCGCCAAGCTTCCCAGGTTGGGACGATGCCCCGCACGGCTCGCGCCGACCTTCGCAAGTTGGGACGGTGTCAGGCACGGCTCGCCAGCCTTCCCAAGTTGGGACGGTGCCCCGCACGGCTCACCGATCTTCCCAAGTTGGGACGGTGCCCGGCATGGCTCGCCAATCGTCCCAAGTTGGGACGGTGCCCGTACGGCTCGCCAAGCTTCCCAGGTTGGGACGATGCCCCGCACGGCTCGCCGACCTTCGCAAGTTGGGACGGTGTCAGGCACGGCTCGCCAGCCTTCCCAAGTCGGGACGGTGCCCCGCACGGCTCGCCACGCTTCCCAAGTTGGGACGGTGCCCCGCACGGCTCACCGATCTTCCCAAGTTGGGACGATGCCCGGCATGGCTCACCGACCTTCCCAAATTGGGACGATGCCCGGCATGGCTCACCGACCTTCCCAAATTGGGACGGCCCCGCACGGATGCCAGCCTTCCCAAGTTGGGACGGTGCCCCCCACGGCTCGCCAACCTTCCCAAGTTGGGACGGTGCCAGATATGCGCGCGCCGACCTTCCAAGTTGATCCGCTGCTAGGCCCGCTTTACGACCACCTCAAGTTGTGATGGTCCCATCTACGGCTGCTAGTTTTCCTAACCTGGGACGCTCATAGTGCGGCTCGCCGACCTTCCCAAGTTGGGACGGTGCCCGTACGGCTCGCCGACCGTCCCAAGTTGGGACGGTGCCCCGCACGGCTCACCGACCTTCCCAAGTTGGGACGGTCCCCGCACGGCTCACCGACCTTCCCGCGTTGGGCGACGCCGGCATTCGAGTCCGCCTGGTGCCTCCGCCGCGGAGTCCCCGGAAAATATTGGCTCGATCCAGGTGCGACGGCCGGCCTCTCAACGGTATGGCAAGCGCGGACGTACCCCGGCCACATAACCGCATGCGCCAATGCTAGGTCAGCTTGACTTCGACCCAACCGCAGGGAATTTATTGCTCACCGGGCAGAGCCATAGAGTGTTCTCGCACCCGGTTCTTCACCGCCTTCCACGGCCAGCCGAAGGCAACCGCCCCACACAGCGAGAGAGCGCAGGAATGGCTGGCGTCTGACACGCTACGCGGCGCCCGGGATTTTGCCGGCCAGCGCAAGAGCTACATCTTCCAGCGCCTCGTGGGTGTACCGCCGCGTGGTATTGATGTCGCGGTGTCGCAGGGCGCGCTGCACGTCGGTTACCGGCACGCCGGCGCGTAGCAGATGCGTGGCATGCGTATGCCGCAGCCAGTGCGTCGACGCACCTCGGAGCCTGGCCGCCTCTTCGCTGCGGTCCTCCCGCTCCAGACGGTCGGCCGCTTCCGCAAATGCTGTACGCACGATGGCATAGATTCCCTGGCGCGTACGAAGCGGCCGGCTTAGCTTTCGCTGTAGCTCAAACGGATCGACCGGCGGCACAGCGCGTTGACGCCCACCGGCGATCGCCGGGATGACCGCTGCGGTGTCGGTGGGGCTAGGCATGGGCGGCAGCCCCACCAGACGGCGAAAGCGTGCCAGTTCGTCCATCGCGTTGTCGCAGGGCACCAGTTGATCGTTGCCCCCCTTGGCTTGACGGATGCGCACGGTCCAGAACGCACGGGACCGGCCAGGATGGCGTTCGAAATCCGCCCAAGTTAGTGCAGCCACCTCGGAGGCGCGCAGCCCCGTCTGGAACAGCAGCGCAACTAGCAGGCGGTCGCGCGCCTGGTGTAGCTGCGCCCACCGCGTCGGCGCCGGGCGTGCTTCAATCGCTTCGAATACCGCTGCCACCTGTTCCAGTTCGAGGAACCTCCGCTGGGAGCCGGGCCCTGTGGCAGAGCGCTCTCGCGGCACTGGCGCGAACGGATTGATCCGCAGAGCCCCAACCCGTACCAGCCAGTCGAACAGGCTACCCACGATGACTGCGCTCTGGCGTCGCGATGCTTCGGAAAGCGGGCCGCGCAGCGGTCGCCAAGCCGCGCTGCCGCGGCGAACTCGGCCGTTGCTGACCGCGTGCGCGGGCGGGTCACGCAAGAAGGTAAGGTAGTCGCTGGCATGAGTCACCTGCCAGGTGGCCAGAGGCCGGCCCTGCGCGTCCGCATACCAAAGCAAGCGCCGCGCCTCGAGCTCATACTGACTGCAGGTGCTGGCGCGCAGACCGAGACCCGCGGCGGCCTTGGCGTCTAGCCATGCGCGCACCAGCTCGGCGTCGGAAAGCCCGCCCGGCAATACTGGGCTAGGCAGTGCGTTCGGCGTGAGGGGCGACGTATTCATGGGAGGCTTGGGGCAGGGGTAGTCTGGGCCGCGTCAATGGCAGGGCCCGGCGACGGTGGCCGGGCGGCCAGCGCATAGACCGGACAAAGCCAGCGCCGGGTTCTCGGCCCTGTGATCCATTATATCCAGCTAATCATTTACCATTATTCGGATAATGGTAAATAGTGTTCTCCGTCCGCAAGGGCATCGCAGGCCCAGGCCAATATCGTCGGCGGGAAGGAAGTCATTCCACGACAGGGGCCGGGCAGTCCCGCCTATTGCCGCATTGCTGACCACCTCTAAGGCATCCTTGCCGTGGGTGTCGAAACCCCAGCGGATGCAGGCCACGCCGCGCACGTGGGTGCTGCCGGGCCGCCCACCTGAGACCAAAGCGGCTGCGGCTGAAGCCCGGCTAACGGACGGCGCCCGGGGGCATAATAAGGCACTGATTTTTAACGATTTTATCGACACCTCCATTCGTACCGCCCGGAAATGCATAGCAAAACGCAATGCCGATAATTATTGAGCTGTACCCGCAAGTTTTCGACAGACTAATGGCGGGGGAGACCGCCCGCCCAACGCTGTCCCCCCCTTTCACTCATCGCCAGAGAAGTCGGCCAGCCAACGCGGACAGCATTTGGGCTACGCGCACAAAGTCAATCTGATTTCGAGCCTGTATCGTCTTGACCGTGCCGACTACCGGTGCAGTTCCGAAATGATCTGTTCGGCCAGGAAGTCGCAAGGCGGGCGATTGGACTTTGCGCTGCGCGCCAGGACAAGCTCCAACGAGGCGAGTTCGGGCAGTCTCTGCGGCTGGCCAAGGATGGTGAAATGCTGTGGGACTGCGCATCGCGCGAGCGGTGCCACCGCCCATCCTGCTTCGACCATGCTGAGCAGCCCGAGCAGGCTGGGACTCTCGTAGGACATCCGGTAGGCGATCCTGGCTCGCTCCAGGCTACGGATCGCATTGTCACGGGCGACGCTGCCCGACTGGAATACGGCAATCGGCAGCGGTCGCTCGTTCCAGATTTCATGAGCGCCCGGCGTGGCGGCCCATCATCGGTTCCACCCGAATGAACTCCCCCGAAAGTCCCTTCACTCGCGCTGCGCAGACTAGTTCGACCGGATTCGCTTTCTCCTCAAGCGTAAGGACACGGCCGAACCAAAGCGCGAGGGGATTTTGTCCGGGCATGGTTGGCCTCGCGCGAGGGCAAGCTTGTGTTGAAGCGGATGAGGCTGGAGGCATCGTCCGTATCCGAAGACATCATCCTGGCGAATTCAGAGTTGGCATGGTACCTGGGCCAATTTGTGTTTGGGCGTATGGCCTCCTTGCGCGCCTGAAGGCCGCAGCTTTCCTGCCTGGCTGATCGTGTTAGCGCGCTAAACAACTATTGCGCGGCGCGATGTTCGATCTCCGCGACGCTAGCAAGTGGATCCGAAGTTGTTGTTGCTGCGGATGCGAGGCTTGATGGGGAGGTCATATACGCCAGACTGGTCCCGGAACTTCCACGATCCAGCAGTCAGGTGCGCGGGAAAAAGACAGCCGAGACACTCATCAAAGCCCAGCAGGTCGTGCGTCGAGAGGTCTGGTGGGGCAACCGGTGTGCCATGCTTGGCCAGATAGGCGGGCGATGCGCAGGCCACTAGGCGGTGCGCAGCGAAGCGTCAAATGGCGATCCAAGCTGGATGGCCGCCTCGAAGCCTTCGCTGACGAGGTCAACGCAGCGGTCAACAAGCAACAACTCCACTTGCACTTGCGGGTACCGATCGAGGTAATTGGCGACCATGGGAGCAAGGCCAAAACTGCCAAATGTCACTGGCGCCGCAATACACAGCCTGCTGCGTGGATTCGTGACCTTGGCACCCCCAGGGAATTCGGCGTCGGGCGCTGCAAGCAGCGTTTCGCAACGTGGACGCTCCGCTCATAAGCCGTTCCGATTCGGAATGGCAGGTGGCAGGTCGCTCCGATTCAGCGCTGCGAAGGAATGTTGCCGCCGTCGACGATGAGCTCGGTGCCGGTGACGTAGCTGGCCTCGTCCGACAGAAGGAAACGGACCACGCGCCCGATCTCCGCGGGGGTGCCGAGGCGGCCCAGCTGGATGCGGCGCTCGAAGGTGCCTTCGGGCAGGGCATCGATTGCAGGTTGAAGCATCGGTGTGTGGATCTGTCCGGGAGAGACGGCGTTGATGCGGATGCGGTCGCGGCCCAGGCTGTCCGCGAGCGAGCGCACCAGCGAGAGCAGGCCGCCCTTGGAGGCAGAGTAGGCCGGAATCAAGGCGTTGCCAAGCGTGGCATTGATCGACGCAATGCCGACGACTGCCGCGCCGGGTTGCGCGCGCAGGTCAGGTAGCATGGCCTGCACGAGCAGGGCCATGGCGCGCAGATTGACATCAAGCACGGCGTCCCAGCGCGCCTGTGTAAGGCCGTCGATCCCGCTCTGGTCCACCACGCCGGCAGCATGAACCATGCCGCCCAGCGCAGGCAGGGAGGCGCGGGTGCGAACCAGCGCGTCTTCCAGGCCGGCCGGGGCGCGGAGGTCGATGCCGAGTCCGAAGGCGGGCACGCCATAGCGATCGGCGATCGCCGCCGCTACGGCACGCGCCTTGTCCTCCTGGATGTCCCAGATGGCGACCGGCCGGCCGATCGCAGCCAGGGCCGCTGCGCAAGCCTCTCCGATGCCGGACGCGCCGCCAGTAACGACGACCGCGCTGGCCGGAGTGTTGAGGGCCACGCGCAAGTCGTTGGCAGCAGGATGTTGGGTCGTCACTTGATGTTTCTCCCGGATGTCATGGTTGGTGGCAAGCTGCGATAGACGCGGCTGACATGCGCATTGTTTCCGGTCACGCCCGGTGCGACATAGTCCAAATGGAGCAAAAACTACCGGGACGGAGACAACTTTCCGCCGTAGCACCCTTCCGGCCGGGGCGATGTGACCGCTGGGCGCACCGTCAGCTCGCTGAGTGGCGTCGGCAGGGCGTATTCACCTCAACCGAGCGGAATGATGCTTTGCAGAACGGTTTGCACCAGTGCCGCTTGCCGGGTCACGCCCGTCTTGGAGAACACGGCACGCAAGTGTGCGCGTGCGGTATTGCGGCGGATGTCCAGCTCCTGCGCGGCTTCGTCCAGCGACATGCCCTGGGTCAGCAATAGCACGAGCGATGCCTCCGCCCGGGTGAATTCGAACATGTTGCGCAGCAGATCGGCCGACGCCAGTGCCTTTTGGTCGGGGTCGCGAATAAACACGGCCACAGCGGGTTGGCGCGGGCGCTGTGCCCACTTTTGGGCGGCAATGGGGCGTACCAGCAGCCCCAGCCTTGCGTGGTCGCCTTGGCGCGATACGGACAGTCCGATCGGTATGCCGGGCTGCACCGAGTCGCGCAATGTCATGGCTTGCCGTATTAATGCCTGCAGCTTGCGGTTTTCTTGCGCAGAGTCGACCATCAACTGGCCGTTGCAGGCCATCAGGCCGTCTTTTTCCGCCAGCAGGGCGTCGGCCAAGCCGTTGGTGGTGAGGATCTGGCCGGTGTCATCCAGGATGACCGAGCCGATGAGCAGCCTGTCCACTGTGCCGGCGTACAAGCGCCGCTCAGACTCCGTAGTGTTGAGATTTGCGTGGATACGGACCGCGCGCTGCAGGTGCGGCACGATGCGCTGGCACAGTGCCTTGTCGGCATTGGAGAAGCTGTCGCTCCCGTGCGGGCGGCACACCCGCAAGCGACACTCCATGCCTTGCTCGGGGCGGATGTCTACGCCCATGATGTGAAGCACGTCGTAGGGCTTGTTGAAGAAGCGATAGATCTCACTCTCCAGCCATCTGGTCTCGCCGATCAGTTCATACGCGGTCAGGACTTGCTCGTTGGGCAGGTTGACGAATGGGTCGATCGCATAGAAATGCTGGGCATAGGCGCCGGTGCCGACGGTGGTGTCGACGGCGCTGGACGTGATCATCAGGCCGGGTGACGTGTTCGACGGCGGTCGCAGCACCAGTGTCACGTAATTGGCAGCCAGCAGGTGTCGCAAAGCGTCGAGCAGCGACTGCCATGGGATGTCAAGCAGCGGGCCGTCGTACACCAGCCCAATCAGATCGCTGATCTCGTCGACGCCGAGCGCAGACTGGCCGGGGTGCTGGACGTCGAGCCAAGGGGGGCGTGTCATGGGTACTTTCTCAGTTCTGCGGTGCAATGCAGCCACGGCATTGCACCATCCGGTGCTTCGGTGCCGCCGGCCTGTGGTCGACCGAAGATCTTAGCGACTTGTCCGTGCGGTGACAGTGGGTGTTTCCCCGACGCCAGCCCCGGCGACGCCCGCCGGGTGGCGGGAGGTCGTCCCAACAGACTAGCTTTGGGCACTTCCGCGCAATGTCGCTCCCAAATGTGCCGAATCTAGTCCGTCGGGACCATGTCCATGAAGTGGCCACGCCAGAACAATACGGCTGTGAGCACAGAGCTATCACGGAGGAGACATGGAAGCGCAGCATATCCTGCAGACAACACCGCCCGACAACCGCTACGCCCGCGGCTGGCATTGCCTCGGGCAGGCGTCAGACTACAAAGACGGCAAGCCACATCGGCTCGACATCTTCGGTACGCGCCTGGTAGCGTTCACTGGCGAGGACGGGCGCATCCGTATCCTTGACGCGTGGTGCCCGCATATGGGCGCGGACCTGGCCCTCGGCGAGGTGAAGGGCAAGGCCATCGTGTGCCGCTTTCATGGCTGGCACTGGAATGGCGAAGGCGCCTGCGAGCACGTGCCGTGCGCCAAGCGTATTCCGCCAAAGGCGCGCACACGTGCGTGGACTGTCTGCGAGCAGAACCACCTGCTGTTCATCTGGCACGATCCCGAGGGCGCGCCGCCGCCACCCGCGGTGGCGGTACCGCGCATCAGCGCCTGCTTCACGGGTGAGTGGACCGGGTGGACGATCCGCAAGATGGTGATCGGCACCAATTGCCGCGAGCTTGTCGATAACCTGGCGGATGTCGCCCATTTCGGGCCGGTGCACGGCTCACCAGCCGTCTACTTCTGCAACACGTTCGACCGCCACATCGGCTACCAGATGTTCCGCGGCGAGGAGAGCGAGTTGCTTGGCCGGGGCTTGGTTGCGGACAGCGCGTATTTCGGGCCCGCCTACCACGTGACGCGCATGACGGCGGAGGTGGACGGCAAGCCCCTTGACACCATTCTACTCAATTGCCACGTGCCGATCGACTCGCAGAGCTTTGAGCTGCGCTACGGCGTCATGGTCAAGAAGGTGCCGGGGCAGTCGGAGGAACAGAACCAGGAGATGGCGCAGGCCTATGTGGAGCAGGCGCAAGCCTCCTTCTTTCAGGACGTGGAGATCTGGCACAACAAGATCCGCGTCGACCGCCCCGTGCTTAGCGACGCCGACGGTCCGATCTATCAGCTACGCGAGTGGTACCGCCAGTTCTACACCGATGTCGCCGATCTACCTGCTGACCATGACCGCAAGAAGGTCTTCGAGCGGCGCGACGGCACTTGGCACACGCTCGATGCCGTGCCGCCGGAGGCGGTGAGCAAGCTGCACCAGATCTGATTAAGGAGAGGGTTATGCGACTGGAAGGAAAAGTGGCGCTGATCACTGGCGCCGGGTCCGGCATGGGGCGGGCCATGGCCGTGCGCTTTGCGGCCGAGGGTGCGGCGGTGGTTGTCGTCGACCGCGACGCCGGCGCCGCGCAAGCGACCCTCGACATGATCGGCGGCGAAGCGCACGGTATGGCGCGCGGCTGCGATGTCGCGGACAGCGGGGCCGTGCGGGCGCTGCACGAGGCGGTTGCGCAGCGCTGGGGGAGGCTCGACATTCTTGTCAACAACGCAGGCATCGGGCAAGTGCCGGGAGACGGTTTTGAGCACTATCAGGAGCGCGCGGCCGAGCGTGGGCGGCAACTGGCGGCCGGCGAGACGCCCACCGTCTATACCGACATGATCGTCGACCTCAACGATGCCGGCTGGCAGCGTGTGGTGGACGTGAATCTCAACGGTACGTTTTATTGCTCCCGTGAGGCTGTGCGGCTTATGACACGCGCGGGGGTGGGCGGCGCCATTGTCAATATCGCCAGCGTCTCGGCGCTGAGCGGCGAAGGTCCCCTCAGCTATTGCGCGTCAAAGGCGGCAGTGCTCGGCCTTACCCGTTGCCTGGCGCGCGACCTGGGCCCGCGTGGCATCCGCGTCAATGCGATCTGCCCGGGACCCACGCGCACGCCGATGATGCAGTCCATCAGCGACGAATGGGTGCGGAGCCTGGAGCGTGCCATCCCGCTGGGCCGCATGGCCGAGCCGGAAGAGATCGCGGCGGCGGCACTGTTCCTGGTGAGCGGGGACGGCAGGCAAATGACGGGCCAGACGCTGTCCGTCAGCGGCGGCATGGCAATGATTTAACGGCGCAGGCGCGAGGGCGACGCGTTCGGGTCGTTGTCCTGCCTCAACGGAAGGATAAAAGGGAGAGCAGCATGCGAGTAACGGGACGTTTGCAAGACAAGGTGGCGCTGATCAGTGGCGCGGGCACGGGGATCGGCGCTGCCACGGCTGCGCGCTTCGCGGCCGAAGGAGCGAAGGTGATGCTGTGCGGGCGCCGCGAGGCGCCGCTGCGCGCCGTGGCCGAAGAGATCCGGTCGCACGGCGGCGATGCCGCGTGGATTCGGGCCGATGTGACCAACGAGGCGGACGTGGAGCGGGTGGTGATACAGACCGTCGCACAATTTGGCGGCCTGCATGTCATGGTCAACAACGCTGTCAACTATACCTGGGGCACGCTCGACGAGGTCAGCACGGAATCCTGGCGGCAATGCCTGAGTGGCAGCCTGGATGTCGCCTTCTTTGGCACGCGCGCGGCGCTGCGAGTGATGAAGGCGGCCGGCGGCGGTGCCATCGTCAACCTGGGTTCGGTGGTGGGCCTGCTCGGCAGTCCAGGGCTGTCGGCCTATGGCGCCGCCAAGGCGGGCGTGCTCAACTTCAGCCGTGCCGTGGCGCTCGAGGGCGCGGCCCACAATGTACGCGTCAACGTGGTGATTCCCGGTGTCGTCTGGAGCGAGGGAACGCGCGAGGCGCTTGTCAGCGAGGAAATCGCCCGCGGTACCGCGCGCGCCGTGCCGCTGGGGCGCTTGGGCGAGCCGCACGAGGTGGCTGGCGCCATCCTGTTCCTGGCCTCGGATGAAGCTTCCTATATCACCGGGCAGAGCCTGGTCGTCGATGGTGGCAAGACCTGCCGGCTCGATGTGGGCGCGACCGACTACGTGTCGCAGACGTCAGCCGAGCGGCGCGCTGAGCCGCAGGCAAACTGAGCGCATCCCCCGAATTGACCAAGGAGAGGCAAGTGACAACAGACATGGCGCTGGACGCAGCGCAAACGGAATCTTTGCAGGCCCGACTCGACCGGCTGGAGTCGATCGAGGAGATCCGCATGCTGCCGGCCAAGTATGCGCTGGCGCTCGACATGCGCGACCTCGATGCCTGGACCAGCCTGTTTCCCGAGGACGTGGCGGTGGGCAAAGACCAGGTGGGCCGCGAGCACCTGCGGCGCTGGATGGACGAGACCCTGCGCAACCAGTTCACGGTGACCTCGCACCACGTCGGCGGACACATCATCGAGTTCCAGGACGCGGACCATGCAAGCGGCGTGGTGTATTCCAAGAACGAGCACGAGACCGGCCCGGAATGGGTCATCATGCAAATGCTCTACTGGGACGACTACGAGCGCATTGGCGGGCGCTGGCATTTCCGGCGCCGCCTTCCGTGTTACCTCTACGCGAGCGACCTGAACAAGCCGCCCATTGGCGACAAGAAGATGCGCTGGCCGGGCCGCGAACCCTACGATGGATCCTGGCACGCGCTGTGGCCCTCGTGGAAGGCGTTCTGGAACGCCAAGCCCGACGCGTCGCTGCCAAGCATCGCCGAGCCGGTACCGCTGGATCGCTTTCTGGCGACGATGCGCCGCGGCTCCGTGCTGCCCAAGGTCCGCACGCGCTGACGCCATGCCGAAATCGACCGAGGAATCCCAGAGATGAGCACCCGCCTGTTCGAGCCACTGCTGCTCGGCGACATTGCACTCGCCAATCGCATCGTGATGGCGCCGATGACGCGCAGCCGCGCCGGCGCGGGTGACCTGCCCACTGACCTGCACCAGACATACTACGCCCAGCGTGCGGGCGCCGGGCTGATCGTCGCGGAAGGAACTTACCCGAGCCGGCACGGCAAGGGCTACTGCCGTACTCCGGGCATCGAGACCGCCACGCAGATCGACGCCTGGCGCGAAGTGACCGGCATCGTGCGGAGCCAGGGCGCGGCGATGGTGCTGCAACTGATGCACGTGGGGCGCGTAGCGACGCGCCATAACAAGGCGGCGGACGCGCAGACGGTGGCGCCCTCGGGCATCCGCGCGCGCGGCACCATCTACGCCGATGGCCATGGCCTGGTCGAGATGGAGACGCCACACGCACTGACCGGGCACGAAATCGTGGCCGTCATCAACGAGTATCGTCAAGCCGCCGTCAATGCGCGGGCCGCGGGATTCGACGGCGTTGAGCTGCATTGCAGCAGCGGCTATCTGCCGATGCAATTCCTGCTCGCTTGCGCCAACCAGCGCAGGGACGGCTACGGCGGATCGCTGACGGCGCGGCTGCGCTTCGTCGTGGAGACGCTCGAGGCAATCGCCGGCGCGATCGGGGTAGGGCGCGTGGGTCTGCGTATCTGTCCTGACAACCCCTATAACGACATGCAGGATGACGACCCCACCGCCACATACAGCGCTTTGCTTGATGCCGTGGCGCCGATCGGGCTGGCCTACCTGCACGTGAGCCGCTCGCCGAATCCTGCGCTGGATGCCTTCGCGCTGGCCCGTCGGCATTTCGGCGGCGCGCTCATCCTCAATGACGGCTTTGACGGCTCAAGCGCCGAGCGTGCAGTGGCCGGCGGCGTCGGCGAGGCGGTCTCGTTCGCCCGCCATTTCATCGCCAATCCCGACCTGCCTGTGCGCCTGCGGCACAGTGCACCGTTGGCCGCGTTCGACCGCACGCTGCTATATACGCCGGGTGCGCGTGGCTACACGGACTATCCGGGCGCCGCTGCGCTTGCCGCGAGTGGCCAGATCGTTCCCCAAGGAGGTTTGCAACCGTGAGCGACTGCCTGCCTCTCATTCCAACCATTCCCAACGCTGTGGCGCGCACGGCGCGGCTGTACGCGGATGCCGTGGCCATCGAGGAAGATGGCCTGTCGATGCAATACAGCGCGCTGCACGAGGCGGCACGCGCCGCCGCGCGTGCGCTGATGGCGCTGGGCGTTGCGCCCGGCGAGCGCGTCGCCGTCTGGGCGCCGAACCTGCACGAGTGGATCGTCGCAGCGCTCGGCATCCAGATGGCCGGCGGCGTGCTGGTACCGCTCAACACCCGGCTCAAGGGCGGCGAGGCTGCCGACATTCTCACGCGCAGCGGTGCGCGGGTGCTGATCAGCATCGGCGAATTCCTGGGCGTCGACTATCCCGCGATGCTGGGCGGGCATGCGCTGCCGGCCTTGCAGCAGCGCGTCATTCTGCGCGGCGAGCGCGAAGGAGCCCTGTCCTGGGAGGCCTTTCTCGCGCGCGCCGAAGACACCCCCGAGGCCATGCTTGACGCGCGCATCGCCGCACTGACACCGGACAGTCCGTCCGACCTGCTTTACACATCCGGCACCACGGGCCGGCCCAAGGGCGTGATCACGACGCACGGGCAGAATCTGCGCGCCTTTTCCGACTGGTCCTATATCGTCGGCCTGCGCGCCGGCGACCGTTACCTGATCATCAATCCCTTTTTCCATGCTTTCGGCTACAAGGCTGGCTGGCTCGCGGCCCTGCTTCGCGGCGCCACCATCCTGCCGCTGGCGCAGTTCGACGCCGAAGCCGTGTTGGCGCGCGTCGAGCGGTACCGCGTCAGTTTCCTGCCTGGCTCGCCCACGCTCTACCTGAGCTTGCTTGCCCATCCGCGGCTGGACGCATACGATTTGTCATCGCTACGCGTGGCTGTCACGGGGGCGGCGTCGATCGCGCCCGAGCTGATCCGGCGCATGCGCAAGGTGCTTGGTTTTGACGTCGTGCTCACTGCTTACGGACTGACGGAGTGCTGCGGCCTGGCGACCGTCTGCCGGCTCGGCGACGCGCTGCAAACTATCGCCAACACGAGTGGGCGTCCGCTCGCCGGTGTGGAGATTCGCTGCGTAGACGTTGAAGGAAACGACGTCGCCGCCGGTGAGCCGGGCGAAGTCTGGATCCGCGGCTACAACGTCATGCGTGGGTACTTCTACGACGACGCCGCCACACGCGAGGCCATCGACTCCGCGGGGTGGCTGCATACAGGCGACATCGGCAACCTCGACGCCGTTGGAAACCTGAGTATCACCGGCCGGCTCAAGGACATGTTCATCGTCGGCGGCTTTAATTGCTATCCCGCAGAGATCGAGCACCTGATTGGCGCGCATCCGGCGGTGGCGCAGGTCGCCGTCGTCGGCGTACCCGATGCGCGCCTGGGCGAAGTTGGCCGCGCCTTCGTGGTATTGCGAGAGGGCGAGCGCCTGAATGCGGAGGCGTTGCTGGAATGGTGCCGACCCCGGCTGGCCAACTACAAGATGCCGCGCTCCGTGACCTTTATGGCGGCCCTGCCCACCAATGCCGCGGGCAAGGTCGAAAAGCTTGACCTGATGAGCAAATTCCAGAGCGCGTGAGGTCTGTGCTGACCAGGGGCGACGCCTGCCAACATCGAGGCAAGCCTTACGCTATTCGCGTTCAGCTCAATATCTACTTTGCGCGGACAGCGACTCGTCAAACTCCCGTCCCTTCCGAAGCCCCATACCGTCAGGGTTCGTAGGTTTTGTTATCGAGCAGATATTTTTGAAAAAAGAGCGGCGGAACTGGGCCAAACCGAAAGTTTCATGATCATGAAATTATGAAAGTGGCGGCTACCGAACGGTGCAAAGAATTGGGCCGCAAAGAGGTTGGCCAACATCCGAGACGTAAGCCCAGGGGCGATGACTGGCCATTTTGCTGAGGGCACGAATTATTTGACAAGCCACAGCCGTACTGCGGCCCAGGCTATTGCACCTTTGAATCTCTTCCGGAATAGTGCTCGTCAAGATGGAATGGAAGCGACCGAAGGACGAAGGGGACAGGGAAGCAGTCGAGTGGCAGCGGAAGAATCGGGCCGCGCTGCGCTACCTCTTCACCGTTGGCCTCCTCCCCGGAATTCTGTCGACAGTAGAGCGGCCGCGCCGGCGGGAGTACAGCGCCGAATTCAAGGCGATGGTCCCGGAACAGGTTCGCCCGGCGGGAGCTTCGGTGGCGGGGGTTGCGCTCAGCCACGGGCTGAACCCGAACATGGTGCATCGATGGATGCGCGAAGACCGTTAGCGCCAGATGCTGGCGGCGTTGAGCGAGGGCCGTGTGTTTGCTCCGCTGCAGGTCGACCAGGTATCGGAAGATAAATGCGTTAGGGACTGTGGATGAGATTACTGCAAAGCTGGTTGACATACTGACGTAGTCTCGGCTTTCAGAGGGGCTTCCAAAAGCCACCTTCACTCCGCCATTCAACGCAGAGTGCAGTGCAGCCACGCGAATGCTCTGCGCCATGGTGCTTCATTTCCGGCGGCAATTCTTTGCGGTAGGCGTTTCGTCGACGCCGAAGGATGCCGCATTGCCATCTCCAACCCAGGAGCAATTTCATGAAGCGACTCAATGTAGAGGTTTGGTCAGATTTCGTGTGTCCGTGGTGCTGGATTGCAAAGCGCCGCCTAGAGAAGGCGGCGAAGGCCCTAGCGGGTACGGTCGAGGTGGTGGTCTCCCAAAGATCCTACCGGCTTGCGCGAGGCTTGGTCCCCGAGGATTTCAGCAGCGCGCTTTACAAGAATTTGGTAACCGAATCGCTGCCGACGGGATGATGGATGCAGTCACTCAGATGGGCGCCATCGAAAGGTTGGTGTACAACTTTGGCACTATGCGGTTTGGCGATACGACCGACGCTCATATGCTGGTGAAGTTAGCCGACCCCGCCGAACAGCACCGGCTAATCGAACGGATCTTCTCTGCAGCCACCACGGAAGGGCTTGACATCTTTGATAGGAGCGTCCTTAGCGGTATTGCGAAGGACGTAGGGACCGGAGGTCAGATCAATTTCGATGACAGCCGTATCGTAGCGGAGATCGAGCACGAAGAGATGGCCGCGAATCGAGTTGCCAACGGTGTGCCTCTCTTCGTGTTGAACGGGAAATCTTACCTGTCAGGTGCACGAGAGGTTGCGGTGTTCGAGAGAGCTCTTCTCCAGGCTGCGATAGACGCTCCAGAGGGGCTGGCCGACATCGGTGCGATCTGTGGGTGCCGAAGGCTGCAAAATCTAGCAAGTTTATGGCGGGTGGTCGTTTCGAAGACGGTGTATGGACTCATTCTCGGTCCAGTGCCCGGTCTGTGGGATGGCTGTGGGTCGCATAGCGACCCGTTTCCGCCGTTCGGGCTTGCGCAGTCGCTATGGCTGCTTCCAAGGAATAACGGCCCGTCCAACCAGAGAAGGGGGTAGGGGCTTCGATGTGCAGAGAGCAGTGTAGTGGACCCGCGCTCGCGTTGAGTGCGGATCCTGCACTGCCGCATTGCGCGCGTTGTCATGCCGGCCTGACTGTGCCGGGGCGTGGTGCATCTCGCCGACGCGCCGGCACGGGAGGCGTAGACGCTAGTGGCCTGCGGTGAGGATCAGGGCATCGAGCGCCACCGCGCCTTCCCCTTGTGGTCCGACCCATACCGGATTAAGTTCGGCTTCTTCGATTTCGGGATGGCTAACTGCGAAACCCGATACCTGCACAAGCAGGTTCGCAAGGGCGTCAACATCGGCGGACGGGGCATCCCGGAAGGCGCCTAGATAGGCGGCATTGCGGAGCTCGCTAAGCATGTCTAGCGCGTCTTCCTTGCCGATGGGCAGGACGCGATGCGAGACATCCTTCAGAAGTTCGACAAAGATGCCGCCCAGACCGACCGTGAGCACCGGGCCGAACGCCGGATCCCGATGCACGCCGACCAGCATTTCGCGGCCACGTGTATCGTACATACGTTCCATCAGTACACCATCGATCGTGGCGTTCGGCCGCCGAGCCGCCACATCGGCGAGGATCCGTGCGTATGCGGCAGTGGCCTGCTCCTCGGAGCGGATGTTGAGATGTACCCCTTTGACCTCAGTCTTATGCAGGATTTGCGCGCTCGATACCTTCATGACCAGTGGGAACCCGATCTCAGCGGCGACCGATTCTACTTCGTCTGCGCTGCGCACCAGCACCCCACGTGGCACGGTAATGCCACTCTGTCCGAGTATGCGCTTGGCGGTGGCTTCGTTGTACGGCAAGAGGTGTCGCGCTGGGGTGGCAGCCGCAGGAGGCGGTGCGACCAATGTCGCACCCTCGCGAGCCTTCGGAGCGGCAAGTTTCAGCGCATTGAGCGCCTTCGAAAGCGAGACGAACGGCGCCAGTCCGGCTTCCTCCAGCATGCGAAAACCAGCGCCGTGCCGCCGGCTCATCCAGACGGGTACGATGGGCCGGGGGGCGTTTGCGCTGGCGTCGATGATGGCGCTGGCGATGTTGTCCGTCACCGGGCCATAGTCCGCAGGGATCGGCACCAGCACGGCGCCGACATCGGGATCTTCCGCGACCAGGCGCAGGCACCCGGCCAGTGCGTCGGTGCGCTTGAGCGCTTCGGCGGTCACGTCGACCGGATTGCTGACCGCCGCGAAGCCCGGCAGGCGCTCGCGCAGGCCCTCGGTCGTAGCCGGCAGGAAGTCGGCAAGCTCCAGACCCTGCAATCCCGCCTGGTCCGCCGCCATGGCAGCGGCGCCGCCCGAAAACGTGAGAATGGCCAGCTTGCGCGAGGTCGGCGGACGCTCGCCGGCTAGCAAACGGCTGACAGCGACAAGATCATCGAGTTCCTCGACCTCGATCGCACCGAACTGCCGGAAGACAGCACTGTTCACCGCCGCCGCACCGGCAATCGAGCCAGTGTGCGATTGCGCGGCACGCACACCGTATTCGGAGCGTCCCACCTTCAGCACCACCACCGGCTTGCGATGCTGGCGCGCCAGGTCGAGCGCCGCAATCAGCCGAGTACCATGCTTGATGCCCTCAAGCAGCACGGCGATGACACGGATCTGCGGATCACTTGCCATATGAGCGATGAAATCCGGGGCGCCGAGGTCGAGTTCGTTGCCTCCCGACATCCACAGCGCCGCACCGACACCGTGTGAAAGCCCCTGCAGGATGTTGCGGCCCGAGCCTCCTCCCTGCGTCACGATGCCGACTGACCCCGCGTGGATGTCCGATTGGAACGCCGGCGAGAAAGTCATGCCGATGCGGTCGGTGAGGTTGGTCAGCCCCGGGCAGTTCGGCCCATATACGCGCAGCCCCGTCTCGTCGCACAGCTTTTTGATCTCCGCCTCGATCGCTTGGCCTTCCGCACCGGCCTCGGCGAAGCCCGACGACATTACGATGGCGAAAGGAATCTCCCTGGCGGCGCAATCGCGCAGCGCATCGAGGACCAGTTCGACTCGCACCATGACCAGCGCCACATCGATGGGCGCCGGCGGCACGGCTGCAACCGAAGGCCAGCAGCGGTAGCCCTCGGCGTCCTGCATCTTCGGATGAACGACGAACACTTCTCCGCGAAGCCGCGAATGCCTCGTCAGGTTCTCCAGCAGGCGTGCCCCTTCGCTGTTGGGCCGCTGCGAGCCGCCCACGACGAGGATGTTGCGAGGCCGCACGAGGCGGGACAGATCAGGGAATTCAGGCATCGGGAAAGTCTCCGTTTCTTCATTCAATTCGTACTCAAGTCGTTTGAGCCGGCAGTGAGCGTACTGCCTACCATACCGGTTAAGCGCGCTTTCTACTTGGACAGGCTGACACCCTTGGCGGCCACCAGCTTGCGCCATTTTTCGTACTCGGCGGACAGCATCTGCGTCACGACGGCCGAGCCTCCATTCAGGGGCACCATGTGAAGCTTGCGCAGATAGGCAACCGTGTCCGGTTCCCGCGTGATCTCTCCGACAACCGACTCCAGGCGTTTCAGCACGGCGGGCGGCGTGCGCGCGGGGGCCAGCAGAAAGAACGAGCCCGTGGTTTCGAAGCCCTTCAGCCCGGACTCCTCCATGGTCGGCACGTTCGGAAGCTCGCCGCTGCGCGTGCGGCTGCTGATGGCGAGCGGCCGGAATTTGCCGGCTTCGATGAACGACGCCGCACCCGCCACGTTGTCGAAGATGACGTCGATCTCGCCGGACAACAGCGCCTGCTCGGCGGGAGCGGCACCGCGGTAAGGTACGTGGGTCATCTCGATGCCGGCCATCTGCTTGAACAATTCGCCGGTCATGTGCATCGACGTGGTGACGCCGGCCGAGCCGAAGGTCAGGTGCCGCCGCCTGGCCTCCTGCAAGAGGTCGTCCACGCTGCGGATGTTGGACTGCGACGACACCACCAGCACGTTGGCGGAATACGCCAGCGGCGCGATGGGCGTGAGATCGCGCTTCCAGTCGTATTTGCTCTCCCCCAATGCCGCATCGACCGCAATGCCGGTGGTCCCGATCACAAGCGCATAGCCGTTGGGCTGCGCATGCACCGTCGTTTGCACGGCAATGGCGCCGCCCTTGCCCGGCCGGTTCTCGATCACGAATGGCTGGCCGAGTTTCTCGCCAAGGCGCTTCGCATAGAAGCGCGCCAACAGATCCGTGCCGCCGCCGGCAGCGAACCCGACCGCAATCTTTACCGGGGCGCTCGGATAGGCAGCAGTTTCCGCGCGTGCCATGCCCATCGGCGCCATGACCGCCGTCGCAGCGGCAAAGGCCAGTAGTTTCTTCATGGATCTCCTCCTGTCTGTTGATGTTTGCCTAGCGACTCTGTCGCTCCATCCAAGTTCTTTCACGTGTCCCTCGTCGCGTTACGCGGCCGCCAGCAAGTCATGCAGGCGCGGATACAGCACCGATGCGTCCAGCCGGTCGAGGCAGCCTGCCATTTCCCACAGCCCTCCGGCGCGCTCCTTGCCCAGGAGCGCGGAAGCCTTGCGCCGCAGCTTTGCGGTCTTCAAGCTGTACGGGACAGGTTCGGCAAGGTCCAGCCCCAGTGTCAGGCTGGCGCCCCCGCGCGTCTTGATGCTGACATGACACGCGGTGTCGGGCAGCGATGCATCGGTCTCGATAGCGATGCGGCGGGCCAAGGCAGTCAGTGCCGAATCCTGGCAGGCCGCGTCGGAAAACGACCCCAGGGCGCCGGTATCGATCTGGGCCAGCACCATGGCCGCCGTCATGGCCAGACTGAACTTCAGTTCCAGCCCGGTCCGCGGGGACGGGATGCAGCACACCGGCAGCCATTGCGGATGGATGACCAGGGTGACGGCCTCGATATCCTCGCACCGCAGCCTGCTCTGGTCGCGCAACGCCGTCAGGGCTTCCAGCGCGGGATGCGTGCCATGACAGCAGGCGTGGAACTTGTACTGGACATCCACGAAGCGGTGGCCTTCGGCCTCGAAGAGGTCGGTCGCGTCTGGCGAGGCGCCGTGGGTCGAGGCAAAGCCGCCGGCGCATTCGAGCGCATCCGGCCGCGCTACGAGGCCAAGAGAGGCCAGCGTCGCGCACTCCACGCCGTTGGCGGCCGCCATGCCGGCGTGGAACGGCTTGACCATCGTGCCAAACTGGCACTTCAGGCCTGCCGCGCGGGTTGCAGCGAGGCCGAGCGCATGGGACGCTTGCGCGGCGTCGAGCCCCAACAGGCGGGCTGCGGTGGCAGTCGCGTCGAACGTGCCCGATGTTGCCGTCTGGTGAAAGCCTGCGTTGTAGTGAGGACGGCCCAGCCACGCGCCGACCCGGCACGCGACCTCGACACCTGTCAGGAACGCCTCAAGCAGTTCCCGGCCGCTTGCCTGCGTTTGCTCGGCGACGGCCAGCGCCGCCGGCAGTACTGCCACGGTCGGATGGCCGACGAAGTCGAAATGCGTGTCGTCATAGTCCAGCGCGTGCGCCACGGTGCCGTTGAGCAGCGCGGCAGCCCGGGCGGGCACGCGCCCGGCAAGTCCGAAGGCACTGGCCTGCGGCGCACCGCCTTCCAGCGCGACCAGCTTGCGCACCGCGGCGCCGACGGGCTCCCGGGCGCCCGCGAGCGCCACCGTCAGGCCATCGAAGAACGACAGCCGGGCGATATCAAGGGCGTCGGCCGGTATCGGCGAGGTTCGGTCCACGGCAAAGCGCGCCGCCCGCTCCGTGATGCCGGTCATGGCAGGTACCTGGGTCATGGAAGCCTCCGCGCACGTCACGGCAGTTCGTTGCGCGAGTCGGCGGACAGCACGTGCAGCCACGCCTTACTGGCGATTGGCGCCTGCTTTTCCTCCACCACGTGCGCCAGCAGCCCCGCCGAGCGACCGACGATGGCGAGCCCGCGCGCCATCAGCGGATCGAGAGCCAACTCCGCGATCATCGCGCCAATAGCCGCCACGGCGTTCAGCGGCAGCGATTTGCCCTTCTCCTCGCCAAACACCTCCCCGATGGCGTCCATCAGGCGCCAGTGCTTCCCGTAGTAGCCGTGGCGGCGAGACAGTTCGCGCAGCGCCGGCACGCGCGGGTCGCCGTGGATGTGGATCGGATGGCCCAGCCCGAAGATCGGGCGGCGCGCCTCCCGATAGCGGCGGATCAGGTTGCGGGCAACGTCGTGCACGGCTTCGCCGCTGGCATCATCGGCCAGTTCCTGCGCCCCTTCCCGCAGCATCTCGGCGGCGTTCTGCATGGTGCCGAGAAAGACGTTGCCTGCGCCCAGCAGGCCCGCTGCTACCGCGCCCTGCAGTGCCTCGGGTGCGCCCGCGTAAGTCAGGCGGGCGGCCAGCGCGCTGGGCGTAATGCCGTGGTCGGCGGTGGTCACGAGGATCGCGTTGACCATCGCCTTCTCGCGCGCCTCGGGCAGCCGGACCAGCGTGGTGTGGAAGATCATGTCGATGAAGTCGAACTTGCCGATGATATCGTTTGACAGGTCGAGGCCGCGGACAGTGATCTTGTCGATGGTGGTGAAGCCGATTTCGGTCTTGATCATTCTCGTTCTCCTTACCCGTAGCGGCCGCCGGTCACGAACAGCGTCGTGCCGGTGATGTAGCGCGCATGCTCCGAGGCGAGGAACGCCACCGCGCCCGCGATATCGGCCGGCTGGCCCGCGAACGTCACGGCATTCTTCGCCTTCGCGCCTTCGCGGATGGTCTCGTAGTTAGGCAGGCTCTTGAGGTACTCGGTTTCGATAAAGCCCGGCGCGACCGCGTTGACTGTAATGCCCTTGCGCGCCTGTTCCAGCGACAGCGCCCGCGTGAAACCCACCAGCCCCGCCTTGGCGCTCGAATAGTTAGTCTGCCCCGGATTGCCGAACAGCGCGCGAGAGGCGATGTTGACGATGCGACCCCAACCGGTCTCGTTCATTCCCGGGAGCACTGCGCGGCAGCAGTGGAAGGTGCCCTTGAGCGTGACGTCGATGACGATGTCCCAGTCTGCCTCGTCCATCTTCAGCAGTGTGCGGTCTTTGACCAGGCCGGCGTTGTTCACGAGCACGTCCACGCCGCCAAACGCCTCGCGGGCGGCGCCTACCATCCGCTTCACGTCGTCCTCATTGCGCACGTCGCAGCGCACGCCGATGGCCCGTCCGCTGGCAGCTACGATTTCGCTCGCGGTCTGTTCGGCCCCGCTGGCGTCAAGATCCGTGATGACTACGGCCGCGCCCTCGGCAGCCAGAAATCGTGCCGTTTCGGCGCCGATGCCGCGTGCCGAGCCTGTAATGATGGCGACGCGCTCCTTTAATCCCAAGTCCATGGTTTCTCCTATGTTCGGTGTGGGTCTGGTGTGGCGTATGTCAGCGCAGCGCGGACAAGCCAAGCTCGTCCTGTGCCATCACCATGGCCAGGATTTGGTTGGTCCCTTCGCCGATGCTCAGGTGGCGCGCGTCGCGGTAATAGCGTTCCACCGGGAAGAGGGTGGTGTAACCGGCGCCGCCATGTACCTGCAGCGCCGTCTCGGCGACTCGCAGCGCCGCGTCGCTGGCATAGCGCTTCGCCATCGAGCAAAGGATCCGGTTGTCGGAGTCGTTGCGATCGAGAGCATCGGCCGACCTGTAGCAAAGCAGGCGCGCCGCCTCGACCTGAGTCATCATGTCAGCGATCATTTGCTGCACGAGTTGGAACGAACCGATCGGTCGACCGAATTGCACGCGATCCTTAGCGAAGCGGATCGCCGCGTCCAGTGACGCCTGGGCGATGCCCAGCGCCGCGAAGCCGACCACGCTGCGGCCAGCATTGAGGTAGCGCTTGGCAATGGCGAACCCACCCCCCACCTCGCCGACGATATTTTCCGCAGGCACTTCGACGTCCTCGAACAGCAATTCGCCCAGCGGACTGCAGTGCATGCCCATCTTGCCGAGCGGTGTGCACGACACGCCCGGCATCGACTTTTCGAAAACGAGGCAGGTCACGCCGCGCGAGCCATCCTCCAGAGGTGTATTGACGAACACGATGCCGAGATCGCAGATGGGACCGTTGGTGATATAGATTTTTCGGCCATTGATGCGCCAGCCGCCCGAAGCGGTGCGTTCCGCACGGGTTTCGACATTGGCTGCGTCCGAGCCGATGTTGGGCTCGCTCAGGGCGAAGCAGCAAATCGCCTCGCCGCTCAGGATGCGAGGCAGGTACTTCTCGCGTAGTTCGGCACTGCCGGCACGCGCCAGTGCCGTGGCGGCGAGGTTGCTGACGCTGAGCATGCCGCGCAGGGACGGCCAGACGCGTGCGACCTCGGCGATCAGCGCGCCATAGGTGGTCATCGATAACCCGAAGCCGCCCTCCGACTCGGGCAGCAATCCGCCGATCAATCCGTAGTCGCGCATGGCGGCCACGATGTGACGGGGAACGGGGCGCTTCTCCGCTTCGTGCGCTTCCACGAGCGGGGCCACCTCGGCCTCCAGGTATCGGCGCAGCGAATCGACCAGTGCGACCTGCGTTGAGTCCAGCGAAAAATCCATGAGTGCTCCTGTGGTGCAAGTGCGGCCGCGCTCAGCCGAGGCGATCGCTTTCCCCCGGTGACGGGGCGGACGCTTCTGGGAAACCCGGCAGCGCGACTGTCGGAGACGAGATTAGAGGCGGGGTCGCCAAAAAAACACTTCCATTTTGGGAGGGGTGTGCCGTAACACCGGACCCCTCCCAAACCGGGAGGCTTTTCCCCGCCTGGAGTTCTCTAATGTCGAATCCGGCGCGACGCGGGGGGCAGGTTCCCCCGCATCACGTACTTCACACGATTCGAATCAAGGAGTTGAAATGGTCGACAAGTCGCTTATCGGCAAGTCAATCGGCACGCGCACCATCGAGGTCGAAAAGGGACGTCTGCGCTTCTTCGCCAGCGTGATCGGCGAGTGCAATCCCATCTACGTCGACGAATCGGCGGCCAGGGATGCGGGTCATGCTTCGCTGCCAGTTCTTCCCAGCTTTCTTTTCTGCCTGGAGTCGGAGGCGTTTGCTTCCGTCTCGGCTTCCAAAGCGGCGGGGTTCGACCCGGGACGGGTACTGCACGGCGAGCAACAGTTCGTCTACCACGCCCTGGCGTATGGCGGCGACACACTGACCTTCGACGTCAGGTTCGTCGACGCCTACGAAAAGAAGAATGGCCTGCTCGATTTCGTCGTCAAGGAAAGCCGGGTGACTAACCAAAATGGCAAACACATTGCGGATCTGCGCGCCATCATCGTGCAGCGCAACGGATAAGGGAGCGTTCGACATGGCACCGCAATTCGATCAGGTCAAAGTCGGCGACAAACTGCCACCGCTGACCCTGCCGCCCATTTCACGCAAGACGCTGGCGCTATATGCCGGCGCGTCGGGGGACCACATGGCCGTGCACATTGACCAGGACGTCGCCCGCGCGGCGCGCTATCCGGATGTGTTCGCGCACGGGATGCTGACTGTCGCTTACCTGGGTCGCTTGCTGACCAACTGGGTCGCGCAGGAGCGTATTCGGGAGATGTCGGTGCGCTTTGTGGCGATCACGCACTTGTACAACGCCCCAATGTGTACCGCCGAAGTCATCGAGAAACTGGAGCATGCCGGCGAGAAGCGCGTCCGGGTGGCTGTGAAAGCCGAGAACCAATATGGCGAAGTGAAGATCGTGGGCGAGGCCGTCCTGGCGATCGCGTAATGAGGCCGAAAGGAAGGGGAGAGGACATGAGGAATCTGGAAAGCAAGGTGGCACTGGTGACAGGCGCAGGCCGTGGAATCGGCCGCGCTGTGGCGGAAAAGCTGGCGGCGGAAGGGGCGCGCGTGGTGGTGAACGATCTGGATCGTGATCCTGCCATGGAAGTGGTCGAGGCGATCCGGGCGGCGGGAGGAGAAGCGGTCGCTTGCCACGGCAGCGTATCGGTGCCCGATTTTGCCGATCGATTTGTCCGGACGGCAGTCGATCACTACAAGAGTGTCGATATCATCGTCAACAACGCCGGATACACGTGGGACAACGTCATCCAGAAGATGAGCGACGAACAATGGTACGCCATCCTCGACACCCACCTGACGGCGCCCTTCCGCATCTTGCGTGCGGCGCAGCCGGTGATTCGCAATCTGGTCAGGTCCGAGGCCGAGCAGGGCAGGGAAGTGTTCCGCAAGATCGTGAACATCTCGTCGGTGTCGGGGACGCAGGGCAATGCAGGGCAGGCCAACTACTCTGCGGCCAAGGCGGGCATCCTGGGTCTGACCAAGTCGCTGGCCAAGGAATGGGGCCGCATGAAGGTCAATGTCAACGCCGTGGCCTTTGCCTATATCGCCACGCGCATGACGTCGGTGGCGGCGGACACGAATACGACCCTGCGCATCGATGGACGCGATATCAAGGTCGGCGTCGGCAATGAGATTCTGAACAACGCCGCCGCGCTGATTCCGCTCGGCCGCCCGGGCACGCCGGAAGATGCGGCGGGGGCGGTGTACATGTTCTGCATCCCCGAGTCGAACTACGTCAGCGGCCAAGTCATGATTTGCGGCGGTGGCCGCGGAGGCTTCTGAGATGCAGGCAGTCATCGCAATCACTGGAAGGAAGGAGCCAACATGAGCAAGCTGTCGGGAACCAAGGTCGTGGAGATCGCTGGCATCGGCCCAGGACCGTTCTGTGCTATGACGTTGGCCGATCTCGGGGCGGACGTCATCGTTGTGGAACGTGCGGGTACCCTGCCTGAGGGGTCTCTGAACGCGGATGTCGCACTCACGAATCGCGGCAAGCGCTCCGTCTCGGTCGACCTGAAGTCGGCGGAGGGGCGCGATACGGTGCTGCGTCTGATCGAAGGGGCCGACGCGCTGATCGAGGGCATGCGCCCCGGCGTGATGGAGCGTCTCGGACTGGGGCCGGATGTGTGCCTCGCGCGCAATCCCAGGCTGGTCTATGGCCGGTTGACGGGCTGGGGGCAAACCGGCCCGCTCGCACAGGCGGCGGGCCATGATGCGAACTACATTTCACTCTCAGGCGCGTTGCACTACGCCAGCCCGGCCGGCCAGCCGCCGGTGGCGCCGTTCTCGCTGGTCGGCGACGTCGCGGGCGGCTCGCTGTATCTCGTCATTGGACTGCTGAGCGGCCTTCTCGAGGCCCGCGCCACTGGCAAGGGCTGCGTCGTCGATGCGGCGATCACCGATGGCTCTGCGCACATGCTCGCACTTGTGCTGAACGGCAAGAAGGCGGGACGGATCAGCGACGCGCGCGGCGAGAGCCTGCACGATGCGTCGCACTTCTACAACACCTATCGTTGTGCTGACGGTGGCTTCGTCACCGTCGCGCCAGTCGAACCGCAGTTTTACAGGCTGATGCTGCAAATGCTGGGGCTGGCCGACGAGCCGTTGTTCGCTACGCAGTGGGACCGCACGCAATGGCCCGCACAGCGCGAGCGGCTTCAGAAGGTATTCGCGAGCCGCAGCCGAGCTGCATGGCAAGCCCTGTTCGAGGGATCGGACGCCTGTATCGCGCCGGTACTGAGCCCGGAAGAGGCCGCTCGCCATTCGCACAACGTGGCGCGCGGCAATTACTTCGAGCGCGATGGCTATCTGCAGGCGATGCCCGCCCCGCGCTTCGATGGCGAGCCTGCCACGCCCGGGGCCATCCCGCACCGTGGCCAGCATACGCAGGCAGTGCTTGCGGCGCTTAAAGAGGCCAGAGCAGGATCGCCCTGGCCGAGAGGGTAGAGATCGGGCAGGCATGCCGGCCCGCGTGCTGCGCCGACGTCCTGTTGCCGCGGAGGCGACGGCTAACGCTCTCCGCGCTGCTGGCGGGCGAGGACGATCGCCTCATAGCGGCTGGACACTCCCAGCTTGGCGAAGATGTTCTTGATGTTCCACTTCACCGTGCCGGGCGACAGGTTCAGCGTTGCGGCGATGCGTTTGTTCGACATCGCCTGTTCGAGCAGTACAAGAATCTCGGACTCGCGCCTGGTAAGTCCAAGGCTTTCCGGGATACCTGACTCCTGCGGCGCTGGCATGCCGGCCGTTGCCACGGCTGGAGCGGGGGTCGCCTGATAAGGCCGGAACGAGGCGGCGACGCATTGCCTGTAAGCATCCGTCGGCCCATCGCCGGTGAGTCCGAGTAAGGGAAACAGGGCACCAAGCCGTGCCCCCTCATCCGTAAAGGTGCGAACCAGTCCCATCCGATAACCAGCGGCCAACGCAGAAGTCAGGGATGCGGCGGCGGCGTCCTGACGGCCGAGCATGTCGAAGGCGATGGCGCTCAGCATGTCCGCCGTGACCAGGGGACGGCCGCGTCCCTGCTGTACGCCGTAGTCCTGCAGTTGCGCCACGTATCGCAGAGCTTGCTCGGGCCGACGCTCCAATAGCGCAACGCGCGCGTTGGCCTGCGCGGCCAGCGCCAGGATGCCCGCTCGGATGCCCGTAGCATCCCGGTGTTGGGCGGCGAGCGCGTCCAGAGCCATCAGCAGGCGCGTCGCCGCGTGCATGTCGCCCATCTGGGCCGCGATCCGCAATCGCTCCGCGAGCACGCAGGCGGTGGCCCAGTCCAGTCCGCGCGTGCGGAAGGCGGCTTCCTGCTCCGCGAGGAAGGACAGCGCGGCCGGAGGTGACTCCAGGTATTGGAGCCGCGCCTGGCATAAGACGCCATTCACGAGCACGTACGGTGTCGAGTGCTGCACGACGTCAAGGCGATTGGCGAGAACTTCGCGCGCCTCGGCGGGACGGTCGGCTTCGTACAGCGCGGCGGCCAGCACGACGCCGGCCCCCGCGGCACTCCCCGAGCGTCGCCCGTAGAGCTTTTCGGCCCAGCCCAGGGCGCTCGCGCTGATGCGCTGCGCGCGGAGCACGTCGCCCTCGAGCAATGCGGCTGCCGCGGCTGTCGTCGCCGGCAGTACGCCCATTTCCGGGTTGCCGCGGTGCAGGTTGGAAAAGGCGTGGAAGGTGCTATGCGCCTCGGCGTGGCGCCCCATCTGTGACAGCGCAATGATCAACAGGGCGGCACGGACTTGCTGAAGAAAGGGAATTTCCGGCTGCGGTGTCCGTTCGAGCAGTTCGAGCGACGTCTCTGCGTCTTCCCGCAGCACGGCGAGCAGGGCATTGAGCAGCGTGATCTGGTGGGTGATCGATTCACTTCCACTTTCCGGGGATTGCTGCAACGCCTGTATCCACTGACCCGCTTTCTCCAGCCGGTTCGTCAGCGCATACGTCCAGCAGCCGAGCAGCAGCAGCCGGGGATGATGGCGGACGAGATCCAGTTGCAGACTCTCCACCCAGCGCAGAGCGTTGCCAAGATCGCCAAGGTCCGCCATCGGTGGGGCGGCGCGGTCGACGAGTTCGATCGCCTGTGCAGGATCGGCACAGCGCGAGGCATGCCGCAGGGCCTCGGCGAGCATCATGTGGTCCGCGTACCAGCGGCTGGCGCGCAGGTGCAGCCGCGCGGCCCGGCCCGGCGATCTGGCGATCCGCTCGCCGAGGTAGTCGGCGAATACCGGATGCAGCCGGTACCACTGGCATCCGTCGTCAAAGTCGACCGGCAGGATGAACAGGTTTTGCTGCTCCATCGTGCCGATCAGGCGGGCAGCGTCGTCTGTCTCCGCGACATAACCCGCCACGTCCGTATTGAAGCGCCGCAGGATGGAAATCTTCTCCATGAAGTCGACCAGGGCTGCCGGCAGATGACCAATGACGTCCTCGGTGAGATAGGCATGCAGGTTGCCCGTCTTCACCACCAGAGACCGCAGGCGCGTGAGCGATCCTGGATTCGCCTTCAGCGCCACGGAGACGAGCTGCATGCCGATGGGCCAGCCGTCGGTCAGTTCCTGGATCATCTGGACAGTGTTCACATCAAGCGAACCCTCCACATGGTCACGCAGGAATGCCGTGGTTTCACCAAAATCGAAGGGGAGGTCGGCGCATTCGATCTCGCCCAGCAAGCCTGCCGCGCGCAGTCGGCCCAAGGGCATGGCGGGACTGGCCCGCGTCGCCAGCACAAGATGAAGGTTCTCAGGGCGGCAATCAACAAGCGTCTGGACCAGGCGGAACGTCTGTGGGTCGTCGGCGTGGTGGAAGTCGTCGATCATCAGGTAGAGCTCGCCCGGCACACGCGACAAGGCCTGGATCAGTGCTGCCGCGACCGTCTGGACCGATCCGCTGGCGTTGGGGTCCAGCAGCAGTACGTTGTCCTCGAGCGCTACGCCCTCGTGGTTCAGCGAGGCGGTGAGATGGGTCCAGAAGGCGGCGAACCGGCGCTCCTCCTGCGCCAGCGACAGCCAGACGACGCGCGACCCGCCTTTCATCAGCGTCTTTCGCCATTGCGCGAGCAGCGTGGTTTTGCCGAAGCCGGCGGGTCCCGTCACCAGGACCAGACTGCAATGCCGGAGTTGATGCAGCCGCTGTAGCAGGCCCTGGCGCGGGATGGACCGCGTACTGAGCCGGGGCGGCGCGAACTTTGTCGGGATGAGGATGCGGGATTGTGGCATGCAATATGAATGAGTGTCCGGGGGACGACTTTCCGGGGGCGCAGCCTGGCAGTTGATTCGTCCTCCGCGCTATAGAGAGAAATACCAGATCGGCTGCAAGCGCGATAGTGCGACATTCCTCCGCGGCGCCTGCTGCCAGATCGGGGACGGAAATCTCCATGCGCCAGGAGAAACTACCAACTGCACGAGTTCGCCCCGCTTTGATCGGATAAAGGCATGGCACTCCCTTCAAGCCTTGACGTGACCCTTCCCGCGGCCATGATGGCCGAACAATGACACTGCGAGGAGCAGACGGCCTGCTGCCGCCTGCGGAACCGGCGGCCCAGCGCTACGTGGCAGCCATGGGTGACGCCGTCACGAAGCTGATGCGCGAGGCTATGGACAAGGGGGAGTACCGTTGGGCGCGCCGTTGGGCATCCAGCTTGTCTTCTCCGATTTGCACCCGGGTGCGCGAGGAGTTTAGGCGGAGGCGCTGGAGCAGCTCGCAACTGCCGAACCGCTAACAACCCTCCAGGGACGCAGAGTCCCCCTGAATCTGCTGTGCTCGGAAATCTTTCGGACGCGGAGCCGCCGCATGGCGCCGCCCCGCTTATTTCGCTTCTCAAACCGCAAAGATTCAACACGGGGGTTGTCGCTCTACCAACGGTATGCGCTCCACTGTTGAGTGCTCCTAACGGCAGGCTTCATTGGCCCCAGGGCACGTGTACAACGTCATCTCAAACTGACTGACCAAGTGAAACGATTCCTTCTTGGCGCAACTGCATTGTTTTCAGCGTTGCTCTGCACGTCTGCTTTTGCGCAAAGCAGTGATTCGCGCGCAACTGCAGTTGGTTCACCGTCGCGCCGTTGAGGCAGTGATTTGGGGCATGCCCGCTGTCAATTTCGATTTCCTTTACGAAGGCATGGTGGCGTCAAAAGGTGAATGGAATCAGGTCGTTTGCTGGTCTCCGCTACCTGACTGGAAGAACCAGGCCCTGACACCAAAATCCTGGGACCGTGTATTTCCACCCGTTCTTCAATACAATGGACGTTGGACCAATCGTGCTGGAAATTCCGCCGGCCACCGGAGGATCGATTACGGGAAGCGTCGACGATGCCTGGCAACCCGCCATCGTAGACGTTGGCCCGACTGACATGGACAAGGGCAAGGGCGGCAAATACACACCGACAGCTACCCGGTAGACAGTCGCGGCCTAGCCATACACCTATGGCTTGGTCAGGGTGAAGCGACGCGGCAAGGCGCAGTACTTCCTCATGTCGATCAGGACCGGAGCGGCAAGGATCTCGACGGCTCACTCACCTATCGGCTGACGGTGCCGCCGAACGTCCCGGTCGGCCAGTACTGTCGGCGCGCTCTATGACGGGGTCAAGCATGCCCTGATCCGGGACGTCGCATATCGGCCCATCGCCGTGGTTGGGTCGGAGGGGTCGCCGACCGCGATGGCGTCTGCCGCCGCCGCCGCCACGCCGACGGCCTCGTCATAGCGCGTGCGCGGCACCAGCATGCGCGTAAGTGCAACGCAGGTCTGTCCGGTGTTCCCATGCATTGCATTACGCCGGACTTCACCGCCGCGGCCAGGTCAGCGTCGTCGAGGACCAGCAAGGCCGGCTTGCCGCCGAGCTCCTGTGCCACGCGCTTGACCGTGGGCGCCGCATTGATTGCCACCTGGACACTGGCGCGCGTCGATCCGGTAATGGAGGCCATGTCGACATCCGGATGCAATGACAGCGCCGCACCCACGGACTGCACCGTCGCCGAAGAGCATATTGAAGACCCCAGCGGGCCGGCCTCATGCATGATTTCGGCGAAGATCCGTGCATTCAGGGGTGAGATCTCGGAAGCCTTGAGCACCACCGTGCAGCCATTCGACGCAGGGCTGAACTCTGGCGTACGGGCGCATCGCCAGCCGGACTCGCAAGAGGGGCAACATCGAGACGACGTAGCTGCCGTGTAAGGCTGCCAGCTTCAGGACCCTGCGAAGAAGATGGTCCAAGGACACGTTCACCAATCGCTGGCAAGCAACACTCAGGCATTGACGTCCGGTGTTTGAGCGGAACTGCCGCTCGAACGGCCGCACACCCGCAATGGCGAATGACGCTTTATGGCCGAACTCGGCCGTCGGGTCGCTGGCCTTCCCCGGAACTCAAGGTCCTCCTCGCCCAACTTCGGTGGAGTTCACAGGCAGGACAGCGATGGACCCGAGGTCTGGAAGCTGGCCGCGCCGGAAGTCCACTCTACGTAATCACCAATTTGGATGATGCGGCAAGGTCGGCTGGCACCATACACTGCCCGTGTAGGCCTTCAGCCCCTCGGACACTCCCGCGCCGAGGGGTTTTTCTTGTCGGACATCAGGACTTGCAGCGGCTAGCGCCGCCCCGCACCACCGGGGTAGCCAATGTCGCCGACGCCGGCCGCACGCGGTGTCAAGCCCCGCTGACGTGCTGGCAATGTTCGCGAAACCAGCGGTCCAGCCCCTGCTGCGCGCCGGACCAGGTCGGCATCTCGCCGACTGCGCCGGGCGCCAGACCGAGGCTTTCCCACGCCGAGCGCAAGAGTTGATTGACAGGCTTCCAGAAACGCCCACCGAGAGTCTGCGGCTCCAAGACGACGTCGTGCGCCGCAATCCAAGCGTAAAGAGCCCGCCGGTCTTGCTCCGAGGGCAGCTCGGTCGACTGCAGCGCCTGTGGCGGGGGTCTGCCGATCGCGGCCGCTTCTAGCCACGCGGCCAAGGCACCACCCATCGGCTGCTCGGCCAGAATGGCCGACAGCGCAACGCCCCGGCGCAGGTCCGCGAGCAGGTACAGGCAGGCGCGTGGCGGCGTCTGCCCGCGAAAAAGCGTGCAGTGGAGGGCCCAAGTACGGGCGGAGGGCGAAGGGGACGTCTGCAAGGGCATGGGCGATAACTGGAGAGCCGCTTCCTTTTGCCAGCAAAGCTCGCGCCAGCCGAGATGTCAAGCGCTGGACACTCGGGAATGTGTCGCTGCCTCCGCATGGGCCGGGTTGCCGAGCCCATGCAGGGGATACCTCGCGCACCCCGGCGCGATGCGGAACCCCATTCCGCCACTTCTGAAGATCCGGTCTGGCAAAGCTGATCAAGTGCAATGATTCGATGCCCGTAGACTCCAATGCCGCGCAGAGCCGTTTAGCCGAGAGATTCTTTTCGTAGTGAAATCCTGTTGCTGGAAGCATGTACTGCGGCGCGCGATTGGGGCTTTGGGGGCGAGGGCGGGCCTCCGGTGCGTGCGACCGCTTTCGTCAATAGCAGACATTGGTACCAGCGCAGCAAAGACAGCTTCGACAATTGATAAGTCTAGCGATCTACAAAAAGCTGGTCGATTCAGGTACCCCGCCGGGGGAGCGGTTCGGTTCGAAAACTGTACTGCTCTATCCATCTCACCGATTGAGCGACGCCTCCGAATGGAAAGAAATGCAGGCTTACCTTTCCATGTGCCTCTGTCAGGCCGGTGGCCAGACGATCAACAAAAAGATCCGGCCCCGCCGAGCCGAACAGCTTGCCGATGGAGACGCCGTACTTGGACCATAACGAAGCGCATGCGCTGACGCCGCACAAGGCGGCATAGCGTGCCAGCACCGCGATGCTTGCAGGGCCAGGCGCCCACACGCACTGGATGTTCAATGCCACGCTCGCGCAAGGCTTTCAACCACGCCAACACGCTGTCTGCATCAAATGCAAACTGCGTGACGATCAAGGGCGTCATGCCGCGTCGTTCGATGCTGCGGCACTTGCGTTCTAGAGCCTCCCACCGATCGGTCATGCTCATGACCGGATGCCCTTCTGGATGGCCACCCACGCCGACCACCTTGATGCCCGAGCGCTCGAAAACGCCTGTTTCAATATTCTTTGAGCGGATGGATGTTGGGGTTGTAGAAGAAAATCGTGTAGTCGATACCCGAAGCGAGCATGGCCTCCATGACTTCACCCGAGCAGGGTGCGCAACAGGAGTGCAGCAACACCTTGTTGTGGCCACCGGGCAATGGAAGCGGTTCGCGTTCGACGGTGGTGCTCATCAGTTGGCTCGTTGTGCAAGGGTGGTGGGGGCAGGCTGGCGTGCCAGCTCGATGAAGGCCCGTACGTAGTCGATGCCAGTATCTGCCTCGCGTGCCCCCAGGAAGATCTGCTTGGCGATACCGCGCGCGCCCAGCCGCACGGGCACCACGTCCATTTTGGCTGCGTATTCCTCGACCAGCCAGCGCGGTAGCGCGGCCACACCGCGCCCGCTGGCCACCATTTGCAGCATGATGTCGGTGGTTTCGATGGCTTTATGGCGCCTGGGTGTGACACCGGCTGGCAACAGGAACTGGTTGTAGATGTCCAGGCGCTCGATGTCCACGGGGTAGCTGATGAGCACCTCCTGGGTCAGTTGCTGGGGCTTCACATAGGTCGCCGAAGCCAGCGCATGGCCTCTGGGCACGACAAGCACCTGCTCGTAGTCGAACACTGGTTCGAACTTCAGCCCCGGCTTGAACAGTGGGTCAGGCGTGACCAGCAGGTCGATCTCGTAGCCGAAGAGCGCGCCTATCCCACCAAACTGGAACTTCTGCTTGACGTCCACCTCCACATCGGGCCATGCAGCCAAATAGGGAGAAACCACTTTGAGCAGCCACTGGTAGCAAGGGTGGCATTCCATACCGATGCGCAGCGCTCCGCGTTCGCCCTGCGCAAATTGGCCCAAGCGCTCTTCGGCCAGGTCCAGTTGCGGCAGCACCCGGTTCGCCACCGCCAGCAGGTATTGACCGGCCTGTGTCAGTCGCAGACTTCGCCCTTCGCGTAGCCAGACGTCGGTGCCCAGTTGCTGCTCCAGCTTTTTCATGCTGTGGCTTAGAGCCGATTGGGTCAGATTCAGCACGCCAGCGGCGGCCGTCAACGACCCTTGTTTCTCGACCTGCTGAACGATGCTGAGGTGAATACGCTCAAGCATTTGAATGACTCACATTCATGGATTTATGAAATAAAACCATTTTACATCATGGATTGCCACCGATAGCATCCTCCCCATTGGCGCATGGGCCAAGCATCTGCAACTGCTGCAGGTGGTTTGCGTGATCCTCGAGCGCCGAATGGCAGAAGACAGCAAACAACATACCGACCCAGTTCACGAAACCATACTGCTGCGCGCGCGCAAATTGCGAGGTCGCGGCGCCGCGCAGATCAATCCATGAAAGCAAAAATGACACATCCACTCCGTGTAGTAGCGGTTTCCGGTGGACTGCAACGCCCCTCCAAGTCCGCATTCCTGGCAGAGCACCTGCTGGACCTGATCGCCGACGAAGTCCCATGCCAACAGCGCCTGATCGAAATGGGAGGGATTGCACCTCTGCTTGCTGGCGCGGTCTGGAGGTCCCAACTATCCGACACGGTGGAGCAGGAACTTGCAGCGGTCGAGCAAGCTGACGTGCTGGTTGTGGTAACCCCGGTTTTTCGCGGCTCCTACACGGGACTGTTCAAGCACTTCTTCGACTTCATTCATCAGGACGCCCTGATCGACAAGCCCGTCCTGTTGGCTGCCACCGGCGGCAGCGAGCGCCACGCCTTGGTGATCGACCACCAACTGCGGCCGCTGTTCAGCTTCTTCCAGGCACGCACGTTGCCGTTGGGGATCTACGCGACCGACAAGGATTTCGTGGACTACTGTCTGCAGGACGAGGCCGTGATCGAGCGGGCCAGACTGGCTGTTCAACGGGCATTGCCGTTGGTCGAATTGGCGCGCCAGGCCAGGCCCTCTCTGGCCGAGGAAGTGGTTGTGGCCTGAAAAAAGAATCGTTTTTTTCTAAAAAATTAGGTCACTAGATCGCAATGAACAACGAACTTACCTTTAAACTCAAGAGCATTTGTTTCGATGAAAACTATCACCCATCGGACAGCACGCGCATAACCACAAACTTTGCCAACCTGGCCCGGGGAAAGAGTCGGCAGCAGAACCTGCGCAACACGCTGAGGATGATTGACAATCGCTTCAATGACTTGGCGCATTGGGACAATCCGACGGCAGATCGCTACTCTGTCGAACTCGAGATCATCTCCGTTGAGATGAATATTGATACCAAGAGCAGCAATGATGTATTTCCGTTGATCGAGATACTGAAAACCAGCATTCTCGACAAGAAAGCGAACAAACGCATTGACGGCATCGCGGGAAACAATTTCTCCTCCTACGTGCGCGATTACGATTTCAGCGTCTTACTTCCAGAGCACAACGTCAATCGACCGGATTTCAGCACGCCAGACAATTTTGGCGACTTGCATGGAAAGCTGTTCAAGCAATTTGCTAACTCAAGCACTTACAAGGAGTGCTTCAACAAGCCGCCTGTCATCTGTATCAGCGCCTCGACCAGCAAGACCTATCAGCGGACCGGGAACCAGCACCCCATATTGGGTGTCGAGTACCAACAGAATGAGCTGTCCTCGACCGACCAATACTTCGCAAAAATGGGGATGCAGGTTCGATTTTTCATGCCTCCGAATGGCGTCGCACCGTTGGCTTTCTACTTTCACGGCGACCTGCTGGGCGACTACACGAATCTCGAGTTGATCGGCACCATCAGCACAATGGAAACCTTCCAGAAGATTTATCGTCCCGAAATTTACAACGCCAATTCTGCAGCAGGGAAACTCTATCAACCGAGCCTGAAGAACCAGGATTACTCGTTGACGCAGATTGTCTATGACCGGGAAGAACGCAGCCAGTTGGCTGTCAAACAGGGGAAGTTTGCGGAGGAACACTTCATCAAGCCGTACAAGGGCGTCCTTGAACAGTGGGCTGCCAATTCCTCGCTCTGACGAGTCCAAATACACAGACCATTCTTCATGAAGAAGCTCTTGCGTAGCTCGGCGATCATGTCCGTCTCGCCCTCGCCATTTCGCCCCTACGATAAAACAGTGTCTCCATGTCTGAGTCGGGTTGGCGAACAGCGCGGACTTATTCCGACATCTCGTTGACCAAGCTCGCCGGAGCGAATATCACTGTGTCGCGGCACTCGCATCGGCGCTGCTTGCCGTCATGTCCCACATAACACGCCATCCCGTGGCTGCTTCGGCAAAACAGTCCCGAAGCACGTTCGTCACACCCATCATTGTTTGAAAGGAATCCTCAGATGTTCGAAACCTCCATTGCCGGCAGCCTGCCGAAGCCCGCCTGGCTGGCTGAAACCAACAAGCTCTGGCCTCAGTGGAAGGCTGAAGGCGAGGCACTTCGCCAGGCCAAGGCCGATGCGACCCTGCTGTGGATCAAGGCCCAGGAAGACGCCGGCCTGGACATCGTGTGCGACGGCGAGCAATCGCGACAGCACTTCGTGCACGGTTTCCTTGAGCAAGTTGAAGGCATCGACTTCGAGAACAAGGTGAAGATGGGCATCCGCGACAACCGCTACGACGCGATGGTGCCGCAGGTGGTGTCGGCTCTGCGCCTGAAGGGCCGAGTACATGCCTTCGAGGCGCAGTTGGCGCGAGCGCACACGAAGAAGAAGCTGAAATTCACCCTGCCCGGCCCGATGACCCTCGTCGACACCGTAGCGGACCGCTTCTACGGCGACAAGGTCAAGATGGCCTTCGCTTTCGCCGAGTTGCTCAACCAGGAGGCCCTGGCGCTTCAGGCTGACGGCGTAGACATCATCCAGTTCGACGAGCCCGCCTTCAATGTCTACATGAAGGACGCCGCCGACTGGGGCGTGCAGGCGCTCGAGCGCGCGGCTCAGGGCTTGACCTGTACGACGGCGGTGCACATCTGCTACGGCTATGGCATTAAGGCCAATACCGACTGGAAGAGTACCCTGGGCGACGAATGGCGCCAGTATGAGGCGGTGTTCCCCGCACTTGCCCGCAGCAGCATCGATCAGGTGAGCCTGGAATGCATCCACTCCCATGTGCCGCCCGACCTGATGAGCCTGCTGGTCGGCAAGGACGTGCTGGTCGGCGTGATCGATGTGGCCAGCGACGTGATCGAGACACCCGAGGAAGTGGCTGACACCATCGGCCGGGCGCTGGAGTACGTGCCGAAGGAGCGGCTGTTCCCGTGCACGAATTGCGGCCTGGCGCCGATGGCGCGGGACGTGGCGTGGCGCAAGCTGGAAGCACTGGCAGCAGGCACAAGGCTGGCAAAGGAGCGACTCACCACGGCGTGACGCACACTCGGTCGTTGCGCCCAGTCATCTTAGTCGCGCCTCCTACTGTGAGGGACCGGAATTAGCCGGACTGGGATTCCCAATGAATCAATGACTTAACAGCTAATTCCGTCGCGGCTCGGTCGTCTAAGAACCGGAATTAGCCGGACTGCCGTGAAAAGAAGCGCGAATTAACCGGACTGCTCCGCAGGCGCCCCTGGCGCGCATTTCGTAGACTCGAAGTTCAACCTGGTTATCGGTGCTCGTGCCCGGCACTGGCTCTTGCCGACCCAATGCCGTCCTTCAAGTTAGGAGCCTCGGGTGGCCGATCAGGGTGAATTACCCGCCGTTGCTTGGAGTGGCGCCTGCACTGGTAGATTGGCCGAGGCTACAGGCACCATCATGGTACGGGCCGCGCTGAAACTACGCGACCCGACTGGGTAAAGCATTACTTTGCAGTGGGCATTGCGAACTCTGCGCCACGCGCGGTGTCGTTCGGCCACCGTTGCATGATGCTCTTCTGCCGGGTGTAGAACCGCACGCCTTCTTCGCCGTAGGCGTGCATGTCGCCGAACAACGAGCGCTTCCAGCCACCAAAGCCGTGCCATGCCATCGGCACAGGGATGGGCACGTTGATGCCGACCATTCCCACTTCGATGCGGCGGCAAAATTCGCGGGCCACTTGCCCATCACGCGTATAGCACGCGACGCCATTACCGAACTCGTGTTCGTTGATGAGCTTCACGGCTTGTGCGAAGTCATCCACTCGCACACACGACAGCACGGGGCCGAAGATCTCTTCCTTGTAGATGCGCATTTCGGGCGTTACGTTGTCGAACAGCGTGCCGCCAGTAAAGAACCCTTGTTCGTGTCCGGGCACCTTGTAGTTTCGGCCATCGACGACAAGCTTTGCCCCTTCTTCCACCCCTAGGGCAATGTAGTTCTCGATGCGTTCGAGCGCCTGGCCCGTGACGACCGGGCCCATTTCCGCGTCGGCCTCCATGCCGTTCTTGATGACCAGTTCGCGTGCTCTGGCTTCGAGCTTAGGCATGATCTTGTCGGCAACGTCGCCCACGAGCACTGCCACGGAGATGGCCATGCAGCGTTCGCCAGCGGAGCCATAGGCGGCGCCGATCAATCCATCCAAGGCCTGGTCTATGTCTGCATCTGGCATCACCACCATGTGGTTCTTCGCACCGCCCAGTGCCTGAACACGCTTGCCGAGTCTCGCCCCGGTCTCGTAGATGTAGTTTGCAATCGGCGTGGACCCCACGAAGCTCACGGCCTTGACGTCACGGTGATGGAGCAGTGCGTCGACAACGGTCTTGTCGCCCTGAATGACGTTGAACACGCCATCCGGAAGTCCGGCTTCCTTAAGGAGGCGGGCCATGAAGAGCGATGCCGAAGGATCGCGCTCACTCGGCTTCAGAATGAAGCAGTTGCCGGTGGCGATCGCAACAGGGAACATCCAGCACGGCACCATGCAGGGGAAGTTGAACGGCGTGATTCCCGCGACAACGCCGAGAGGCTGGCGCAGCGTCCAGTTGTCCATGCCGGTCGACACCTGGTCCGTGAAGTCGCCCTTGAGCAGTTGAGGTACGCCGCAGGCAAATTCGATGATGTCGATGCCACGGCTGACTTCGCCTGCTGCATCGCTCAGCACCTTGCCGTGCTCGGCCGTGATGATCGCTGCAAGCTCGTCCTTGTGTTGGTTCATCAGTTCCAGGAACTTCAGCATCACCCGCGCCCGGCGAATGGGAGGCGTGTCCGCCCACTTGGGAAATGCAGCTACTGCCGAGGCCACCGCGGCGTCCACATCCTCGACGGTGCCCAGGCGAACTTGGCGTGCTACGGCGCCGGTGGCGGGATTGAACACCGCCTGCGCGCGCTTGCCATTGCCTTCATACGGCTCGCCGGAAACGTAATGAATTACCTCGGAGGGGCTGGTGTAGGGCGCAGTCATGGGCGTCTCCTGTCAGTTCTGGGCGGGGCGAAATTGCCCGCCGCGTTATCAATGTCTGGAGTGTATGGACCGGATAGCCCCCCGGGTAGTCGCCCGAGACCGAACTTACTGTTCAGGAAATTTGTCTGCTGCCATGCTATAGATACGAGATACGGCTGAGAAAATGTGCTGATTACAGGGGTTAATGATGGCTAAAGAGAAGGCTGAAGAACTTTGGGAGCACCTACATTGGCTCGTCGTACTGCAGCAGCAGGGCAGCTTTAGCAAAGCCGCCGCTCGTCTCGGCGTTAGTAAAGCATCCATGAGCCAGCACATCACGGATCTCGAGAAGGCGGCTGGCATTACCCTGGTTCAGAGGACCACGCGCAGCGCGAGCTTGACCGACGCCGGTCGGCAACTCGTGGAATCCATGCGCGGAGCATTCGAGCAGATCGCAACGGGATACGCCAATGTTCGCGATCTCGCCGGGGCACCAAGAGGCTTCCTGCGCGTGACAGCGCCGGTGGCATTTGCAAGGCAGCAACTCGTTCCGCGTCTGCCAGACTTTCTGCGGAAGTATCCCCAAATTCAGCTAGAGCTGGACATGTCAGATCGCTTGCGGCCGTTGGCCCAAGAGGGCTTCGATATCGCCGTCAGACATACCTCCGCCCCACCGGAAACCCACGTCGCATGGACGTTGGCGGCGACGCGCGCCGTTCTCGTAGCTAACCGAGCATACCTGCGTAGTCGAGGGGCGCCAGAGACGCCGCAGGCCCTCGTCGATCATGCGTGTCTCCACTATCCACGGCGACAAGGAACGACCACTTGGACGTTTGTCCCGCCCGTTGCCGGCTCCGTTGGAAGGTACGCTGATCCGGTGACAGTCCCGGTCACTGGGCCACTGGCGGTGAACAACAGCGAAGCGCTGCGTGATGCCGCGATCGAAGGCTTAGGTATTGCACTATTGCCGGACTTCAGTGCGCAATCTGCCTTGGAAACCGGTCGCCTTGTCAAGGTCTTGCCGCAATGGCGCTCCACCGGCGCATTTGGCGACTGGCTCTACGCCATCCGACCTTACTCGGCACACGCCTCACGTGTGTCGCAGGTGTTTGTGGACTACTTGCGCGAGACCTTCTCCGAAGGCTTTACGTCTACGCCACCCACGCTGATCTGAGACGGAGAGAAATAAGTAACCCATAAGCCATTTTTTGTCTTTTAGTTCAAAAAATATCAAGTTATAAATCATTGATTCAGGAATATCGATTACTTAAACTCATTTCAACTCAACCACAAAAGACCACGGCCGAAAAACGGTCGGGTACGGAGACAAATGCTCGGTTCCGAACTCGTCATTCGAGCGCTCGCGCGCCGCGGTGTCACCACGATCTTCAGCCTGTCGGGCAACCAGATCATGCCGCTGTACGACGCCTGCATCGATGCCAACATCCGCATCGTGCATGTCCGGCATGAAGCCGCGGCTGTATTCATGGCCGATGCGTGGTCCCAGATCACGGGCGAGATTGGCGTTGCGATGCTCACGGCCGCGCCCGGAATCGCCAACGGCATTGCACCGTTGTACTCGGCATCCCAAGCGGAAAGCCCGATTTTGCTGCTCTCTGGTGACTCCCCTGTCTCGGAGGACGGAATGGGGGCATTTCAGGAGCTGGATCAAGTTGCGATGACCTCGCCTTTGACCAAGTGGTCGAAGCGAGTGACCGACGCGCGGACCTTGGTATCCGCGGTCGATACAGCGATTTCCGCGGCGATGGCAGACCGCCGCGGCCCGGTTCATTTGGCGCTTCCCTTCGATTTGATGACTCGCGAATCCGGCGTCGATGTATTGCCGGACCGGATTCCGGATGTTGCGCCGGTGGTGCCGGCGAGCGCGGCAGTCGAATCCATCTCGCAACTGCTTGGCCAGGCGCGTCGACCACTGATCCTGGTGGGTCCGTCATTGTGTCGCGGGGCGGGAAAGGCCTCGTTGCGCGTCGCTAGCCAGACCTTGAGTGCGCCGATTGTGTCGATGGAGAGCCCCCGCGGCCTGCGCGATCCATCGCTCGGTGCGATCGCCGAAGTAGTCGCTGAGTCGGACCTGATCGTGTTGCTGGGAAAACGGCTTGATTTCACGACCGGCTTCGGGCGTGAAAACGTGTTCGGCAAAGCAGCGCGGATCGTCGTCATCGATGCGGACGTCGACATGATCCGTCGCGCAGAGCGACTTCTCGGCGATCGCCTGGCTGCGCGCTGCTTTGCAGATGTTTCGGTCGCGCTGAATGCCCTGAAGTCGGCCGCTCGACAGCCCGCCTGCGATAGGGGTGCGTGGATGGAGCGTGTCGCGGCAGCAAGTCTCGAACGCGGCATCCCGGCTCCCGCAACTACCCCGAGCATTCATCCACGCGTACTTTGCGAGACGGTCGACACTTTCCTGCGCGAGGTCCCGTCGCCTGTTCTGGTTTGCGATGGCGGTGAATTCGGTCAATGGGCGCAGGCCTACTGCAGCGCCCCGGCGCGGATCATCAATGGTATGTCAGGAGCAATCGGCGGCGGCATCTGCTACGCCATCGCGGCGAAGATTGCTCGGCCCGAGTCTACGGTGGTGCTGCTGATGGGCGATGGCACCGCTGGTTTCCATCTTTCCGAATTCGATACGGCAGTGCGCGAACAAGCCGCTGTCGTGGCGGTAGTCGGCAACGATTTGCGCTGGAACGCCGAACACGTGATTCAGCAACGGACCTACGGCGAGGACCGCTTGATTGGCTGCTCGTTGAGCGCAACGGCTCGCTATGACGCGGCCGTGGCTGGCCTGGGCGGATTCGGTACCTTGGTGGAGCGCCTCGACGAGATGGCGCCCGCCCTTAAGGCCGCAGTCGACAGCCAACAGCCTGCTTGCATCAACGTTCAGATGGAAGGACATCCTGCGCCGATCTTCGCGCGCAACCAGGTTGGCGCGTCAGCGCATTGAGTGAAACGGGAGAAAGTGATGGAGGCGACAAAGGCCGCGCAACGCACGCTAACGGTACGCATTGCCCGCGGCACCGAGGAAGGAAATTTTGAGACGTATGAGGTGCCATGGCGCGAGAACCAGACCGTGCTCGATGTGGTGACCGAGGTGCAGCGTCGCATTGATTCAACGTTGTCTTACCGCTTCGCGTGCCGCGTAGGCGTGTGCGGATCCTGCGCGATGACGGTGAACGGAAAGCCGCGCTGGACGTGCCGAACTCACGTCAGTCGTGTCGAAGAAGATGGCGTGATCGTCATCGAGCCGTTGCGTAACATGCCGCGGATCAAGGACCTGGTTGTCGACATGTCGGAGTTCTTCGACAAATGGAAGAAAGCCGGTAGCACCTTTGTCGGCACAGCCACGCGTCACGATCCGCCGGCCGCGGTGTCTCCGACCAGCAAAAAGCGAAAGATGGCAGATGCTGCCATTGAGTGCATCAACTGCGGTGTCTGTTATGCCTCGTGCGACGTGGTGGCGTGGGACAAGGAATACCTGGGGCCAGCGGCGCTGAATCGCGCATGGACGCTTTTCAACGATGAACGTCACGCTGACCCGAAGGACGTACTGAAGAAGGCAACCTCTGGCAGCGGATGCAATTCCTGTCACACGCAGGGCAACTGCATGACCCACTGCCCCGTCAGCCTGAGTCCGACTGGCAGCATTGCAGGTCTGAAGAAGAACGCATTGTTGCAATTCTTGAAGGGAGGTGACTGATCATGGAGCAGCGTCTATTCGCACTCCAGCGCCTAAGCGCAATGGTCATGGCGCCGTTCGTGCTTGTGCATCTGGGCGTGATTCTGTATGCGGTGCGGGGTGGACTGACCGCGGCAGAAATTCTCTCCCGCACACAGGGCAGCCTCCTCTGGATCCCGTTCTACTCGCTGTTTGTGATCAGCGTAGCAGTCCATGTACCAATCGGGCTGCGCAACATCCTGATCGAGTGGGCCAGGGTTAGTCGCGGTGCTGCATCGGTCTTCTGTTTCTTGTTCGGATTGTTGCTGCTGTCGATGGGTCTGCGCGCCGTGGCAGCGGTGGGAGGGCTGCTGTCATGAAGTCTCCAAGAAATCACCGTGCCTATTGGGCGTTTCTTGGGCACCGGCTGTCGGGCCTTGCGCTCGGAATCTTCCTGCCTGCTCACTTCTATGTCTTGGGTCTTGCACTTGACCAGCGGGCCCGTATGGACGCCTTCTTGAAGTTTGCCGACATGGGCGCCGTCAAGTTTGGCGAATGGGGCCTGGTACTGCTCTTGTCCATTCACATGTGCTTTGGCCTGCGACTGCTTGCGCTGGAGCTTCTCCCATGGAGTACCACGCGCGATGCGCGCTTGTCGTGGATCAGTTGGGGAGGTGCGCTGTCGCTGTTCATCGGCGTGATCTTTGCCCTGGGGGTAATCTGAAATGCAAATCGAGAACCACAAGACGGACATCCTGATCCTTGGCACGGGTGGGGCGGGGTTATTCGCGGCCCTGCATGCCAAGAAGGCCAATCCCGCGCTCAGGGTATCCGTGGCCGTCAAAGGCCTGCTGGGCAAGTGCGGATGTACGCGGATGGTCCAGGGCGGCTACAACGTGGCTCTGTCCACTGACGATTCGGTCGAGCGTCATTTCATGGACACGATCGAAGGGGGAAAGTGGCTGCCGCGCCAGGACCTGGCATGGCGCCTCGTCGAGGGTGCGATCGAGCGCGTGCGTGAACTCGAGAATGAGATCGGATGTTTCTTTGATCGCAATCCCGATGGCACGCTGCACCAGAAAGCATTCGCGGGCCAAAGCTTCGATCGTACGGTTCACAAGGCTGACCTGACAGGCATCGAGATCATCAACCGCCTGATGGAGCAGGTGAGGGCGCTCGATGTAGAAGAGCTGGAGGAGCATCGGGCCATTGAACTGATTCCGGCCGCAGATGGCTCGGGTATCTCTGGCGTACTGTTCATCGACATGCGCCGCGGTACCTATCGTTTCGTGCAGGCCAAGGCCGTCCTGCTGGCGACCGGTGCGGGACCGACGATGTATCGTTACCACACTCCTTCTGGAGACAAGACCTGTGATGGCTTGGCGATGGCCATGCGCTACGGCCTGAGCCTCCGGGATATGGAGATGGTCCAGTTCCATCCGACAGGCCTGTTGGGCGGACCGGATACCCGCATGACGGGTACGGTGCTCGAGGAAGGCCTGCGCGGCGCCGGCGGCTGGCTGATCAACGGAGACGGTGACCGGTTCATGACCAACTATGACCCCCGCGGAGAGCGAGCGACGCGGGATGTGGTGAGCCGTGGCATCTACTCCGAAATGCGCGCTGGTCGGACCGGGCCAATGGGGGGCATCTACATCCAGATGAGCCATCTTGGGCCGGAGAAGGTGGCGAAGACCTTCCCGGGTATGGTCAACCGATGCAAGGATTGCGGCTTCGACCTGGCCGGCGGACGCGTGGAGGTCGTGCCAACCGCCCACTATCTGATGGGTGGCGTGGAGTTTGATGCCGACTGCAGCACAGCGTCGCCTGGCCTGTTTGCGGCCGGGGAAGACTGCGGCGGCGTGCACGGTGCAAATCGACTGGGCGGAAACGGCGTGGCAAACTCGACGGTCTTTGGCGGCATCGCGGGCGATTCCATGGCCGCGTATGTATCGAAGGTGCAGCACTGGAAGGAACCGGACAAGCGGGTCATCCTGAGCGGCGTCGAGCGGGCCGAGTATCCCTTCTCGAAGACCCCGGGCGCGATCCACGAACTGCGCGATGCGCTGGCGCAAACGATGTGGGATGACGTTGGCGTGCTGCGTAATGAACAGGCGATGCGCCGAGGACTTTCGGCCGTCGCTGGCCACCGCGACGCCCTGCTGGCCATGGGCGTTCCCGACGGGGATCGCCGCTACAACGTCACCTGGCACGACTGGCTCAATCTGCAAAGCCTGGTCGATATGTCTCGCGTGATTACCGTATCTGCGCTGGCCCGCGAGAACAGCCGTGGGGCCCATGCTCGTGAAGACTTTCCAGAGCCCGGCGATCTGCACAGCAGTCGCTATACCCGGGTGACGGCAGACGGCGACGACATTCGCCTGGAGATGGTCCCGGTGAAGTTTGACATCGTGACGCCAGGCACATCACTGATTACCGGTGAGGCCGGTCAACCCCCCAAAGTTGCAGCATAAGGACCGCTACGATGACCATCTCTATCGATCGGGTCGAGGAAGCCGCGTTCGAGATCATGAAACGCGCCGCGATCGAGATCCCCAAGGACTACAAGCGGGGCATCCAGGAGTTGCAGAAGACGGAAACCGGCAAACTGCCGCGATTCGTGATCCACGCAATGCAGGACAACTGGGAAGCCGCCGATCAGGACCGCCGTCCTATGTGCGCCGACACTGGCCTGCCGCGCTACTACGTGAAGGTGGGAAACAACGCCACGGTCCAGCGCGGCTTCGTCGCAGTGGAGCGTGCCTTGCGCATGGCGACCGCGGACGCCACGCAGGCGATTCCGCTACGCCCCAATCGCGTGCACCCACTCTGGCGCACGGATAACAACAATAATGTTGGCATCAATGCGCCCGAGATCGAATGGTCGTTCGAACCCGATGCCGATTGGGTAGACATCACCACAGTACACAAGGGCGGCCTGTTCGGGACCGATTACCGGATGCTGTTCCCTGGTGATGGCATCGACGGGATCAAGCGGTTCGTGCTCGACACCCTGATCGCATTCGGCAAGCGCGGCCTGGCCTGCCAGCCGGCGATCGTCGGCATCGGCCTGGGCGGATCCAAGGATACGTGCATGCAACTTGGCAAACAGGCGGCTTGCCTGCGCGTCGTGGGTGACCGCAATCCCGATCCGAAGATTGCTGAGCTCGAACTCGAGCTTATGAAGCTCGGCAACTCGATCGGCATGGGAGCCATGGGCTTCGTGGGTTCCTCGATGGTGGTCGACTGCCATATCGAGGTAGGCCACACCCACACGGGCGGGATGCCGATCAGCCTCCACACGTTCTGTCTGTCGTCGCGACGCGCCACGGCTCGCATCTATGCAGACGGCAATATCGAATATCGCACGGACCCACAGTGGTTCACCCCTTATCTGCGCAGGGAGACGGTCGAATGGTAAGCCCTCAAGATGATGAACTGAAAGTCTTCCACATCAACCTGCCCGCCACAACGGAAGACATTGCAAAGCTCGAGATCGGGTCCGCCGTATACCTGACGGGGGTGATTTACACCGCTCGGGAAGGCGTCTACAAGAAGGTGCTCGACGAGGGCCTGGAGCCGCCGGTCGAGCTGCGCGGACTCAGCAATGTCAACTTTCATTGCTCACCTGCCGCCGCGCCCAACGAGGACGGAAGCTATAACGTTGGCGCAGTGACCGCCACCGCGAGTTTCCGGTTCTCCAAGTGGATACCGAAGTGGATGGAAAAGACCGCGTGTCGCATCTTCATCGGTAAGGGTGGCATGCCTGCAGACGACTACAAGCGGGTGCTCGCGCCTGGTGGGGCAATCTACCTCACGACTGTCGGCTATGGAACCGGTGCGCTGCTCGGTCGGGGCATCAAGCAGGTGAGGGACGTGTTCTGGCTCGACGAGCTAGGCATTGCGCAGGCGATGTGGATGTTCGAGGTGGAGAACTTCGGTCCATTCATTGTCGAGAGCGACCTGGAGGGTAACTCCCTGTTCGCGCAGCACGCCGAAGTCATCAACGCTGGAATCGAGAAGCTCTACGCAGGCCTCAAGCCGCCGGCATTGCACCGATACGGCGAGACCGATGATCGCAAGAACGAGGTGATGTAAAGACACTCCCGCAGCAAACCAGAGCCAGGAACACGACATGATCATTGATTTCAGACTCCGCCCGCCGGTCGGTGGCTTCCTCGATACGCTGATGTATTCGGCAGGTGAGCGCCGTGACGGCTTTACCCGTACCGTTGGCTTCGAGCCGTCGCCAGCCGCCCAACAGCAGTCCATGGACCTGCTACTCAAGGAAATGGATGAGGCCGGCGTGGACAAGGGCGTTGTGGTAGGCCGTCTCGCCGGGACACTGGGCAGTGTGTCGAATGAGGATGTCGCGCGAATTGTGCGCGATCATCCGCAACGCTTCATTGGTGCCGCGTCAATCGATCCGACGAACCGGGTAGCCGCTTGCAAAACGATCTCCGATGCGGTCGCCAATGGGTTCAAGGCCATCAACATCGAGCCGGGTTCGTATCCGATTCCCATGTATGCCGATGACCGTCGTCTGTACCCGATTTACGCGCACTGCGAGGACCTGGGCGTGCCCGTGATCATGATGGTTGGAGGTACCGCTGGCCCAGATCTGAGCTATTCCGATCCCGTCAAAACTGACCGCGTCCTGACGGACTTTCCCAAGCTGAATGTTGTCGTCGTGCATGGGGGATGGCCCTGGGTGACGGAAATCCTGCATATCGCATTCCGTCGGCCGAACATGTATCTGTCGCCGGACATGTATTTCTCGCGCATGCCCGGCTGGGAGGAGTATGTGAAGGCAGCGGACACGTTCCTGGCCGACCGCATGCTCTATGCGAGCTCCTTTCCGTTCTGCCCGGTGCGAGACTACAAGCAATGGTTCGGGACCTTGCCGATTCGTCCCGAGAACATGGAGAAGGTGATGGGCGGGAACGCCCGTCGTTTGCTGGGGCTCTAGTCCGCATGCGCAACGTCCATGCGGCAAAATGACGGCGCAGCGCGCTAGCGGATTGAATCACACATCAATTTGTCAAACATGGACGTCAAAACGCTTTACACACTCGTAGCCATTGCCGATAGAGGCAGCTTCGCTGAGGCAGGCAACGCTATTGGACTGACGATCTCGGCCGTCAGTATGCAAATGCGTGCCCTCGAGGAAGAGCTGGGTATAACAATCTTCGACCGCAGTCGCCGACCCCCGGTGTTGACGGACGCCGGGCTTGCGTTCACGAATCGTGCGCGAGACCTTCTGACCCATTGGGAGAGCATGAGCGCAGCTCTCAAACGCGAAGCGGCCGGTGGTGTTCTGAAGCTCGGTTCGGTGCATACCTGCGTATCTGGCGTCTTGCCGCTTGCATTGAAGCGGCTGCAGCAACAGGGGCACCGAATTGACATCCACCTCACCACAGGCCTCACTCATGACCTGGAGCGGGCCGTATATCGACGGCAATTGGACGTGGCCGTGGTGACCGAACCGGAGGTCCCACGCCTGGATCTGCAATTCATGCCCTTCTTCAACGAGGAGTTCGTGGTGATTACACATACCACGACACGGGGGGACTCGGACAAGGGGATCTTGGAGACAACGCCCTACGTTCGATTCAATCGTACAGCTCGCGTCGGGCTTCTTGTCCAAGAGGAGATGGTGCGGCGCCAGATCGCAGTGCGGTCGACGATGGAGATCGATACGCTGGAAGGTGTCATCGCCATGGTGGCCAACGGTCTCGGTTCGTCAGTGGTGCCGGCACGGGGTGTCGAAAACGAGTTTCCGGCATCTATTCGTACCATCCCGTTTGGCTCGCCGCCCCTGACACGCCGCCTTGGCATCCTGGTTCCTCGCGATAATCCTCGTGCACATCTCTCGCACTTGCTGCTGGAAGCGCTGACTGATGTGACGAAACCGACTAGTGCGCCTGACGATGGCCACCCGAGACTGGTGCAGAAGAGCTAGTCATGGCGACGTTGCGATTCTCCCTTCGGCAATTGGAACTGTTCTCGACGGTGGCGCGAACGGGATCCACTTCTGCCGCAGGGGAAGAAGCAGCGCTGTCGCAGTCGGCAGTGAGCTCAGCCGTCAATGAGCTGGAGCAGATCCTTGGGGTCACACTATTCGACCGTGTCGCGAAGCGGCTTGTACTCAATGATGCGGGACGCGCGCTCCAGGAGCGGGCAACCCGGCTCATTTGGGATGCACGCGCAATCGAGCGGGAATTTTCTGGGGGGCACCCTCCCTGCCATCTAAAGGTCGCAGCGAGTACAACCATTGGCAATTACCTCATTCCAAAGATTCTGGCGAATTACCAGGCTAGTTATCCGGAGCGTCGGGTAGAGACTCAGATCGGCAATTCACACGAAGTTATCCGGTTGGTTTCGGAGGCGCGCGCCGATGTGGGAATTATTGAGGGCCCAAGTCCTGCGGCGGACCTGGTCAGCCATAAATGGCGCGATGATGAATTGATTATCGTTGCATCTGCTCACGACAGGCTCGCTGTGACACAAATAGAGTCTGGTCAAGCGGTTTCCTGTGAGCAGCTTCGAGAGGCAAACTGGCTTTTCCGGGAAGAAGGGTCGGGGACCCGTGATGCAGTGAGGAGTGCTTTGTACCCTTATCTTGGGCCGCTTATTCCCCAGACCGTATTGGGAAGTTCCGAGGCGATCAAGTACGCGGTCGAGCTTGGCCTGGGCATCAGTTGTTTGTCGCGAATTCTGGTGCAGTGCATGTTGGATAAGGGGACCTTAATTGAGTTGCGCACCGATTTTCCTCGGCCGATACGGCCGCTATCCATCGTGTCGCATCCGGCGCGCCCGCCTTCGGACGCTATGTCGGAGTTTCTGAGTCCGTATCGAACGGGATAACGAAAATTAAGCAATCACCATTATCTGATCTCATCTGAAAAGATGAGAGGGGAATTATTTTGTCATAAGAAATATAAGAACTTTAATTGCTAAGGATAAGTGCTATATCTCGTTTCCGCTCTAGGGAACTTGTCATTAGGATTAATAAAAAGAATATAAATCAATGCACACGATAGTCGTCGAATCATGATGACGCCACAAAGGAGACAGCGATGAACTCACATGACACAGGAAAGGCCATTGGCAATTGGCTTGCGCGAGGGCGACAGTGGTTGCGTCGCATACGCCAGAATCCCATCGTTAAGGAGCTGTGCCAGGACGCGGATGCCCCGTGGTACAGGACATCGACCGCTGTGGCTATGTTTGCGTTTGCCATTGCGCCTTTGGCGATGGTGCCTGCTCACGCGGAGGAGTGGCCGAACAAGCCGATCCGACTCGTTGTTCCGTTTGCGTCGGGTGGAGCCACGGATCTTCTTGCGCGTGCAGTTGCCGTCGAACTCGGCAAGCAGTGGAAGCAACCCGTTGTTGTGGATAACCGACCAGGTGCCGGCGGCGCGGTGGGCGCTGAAGCCGTTGCCAAATCGGCCCCTGACGGCTACACGCTCCTGCTGGCGTCGGGAAGCATGTTTACGGTCAATCCGTTTATCTATCAGAAACTCCCGTATTCGGCCGAGAGTTTCGAGATGATCAGCAAGATTGCCAGCGGGCCGATGGTGCTGACGGTGAATACAAAAGTCGCGGCGAAAACGATGGCTGAGTTCATCAGCTATGCCAAGGCCAATCCTGGCAAGCTGACTTTCGCGTCGGCCGGCAACGGGAGCCAGGTGCACATTGCTAACGAGGCCTTTGCCGAAGCCGCAGGAATCGATGTGGTGCACGTGCCGTACAAGGGCGAAGGGCCGGCCTATTCAGACCTGATGGCGGGGACGGTGGACATGACCGTGGGCAACATCAATGCCATTTCGCCGTTGCTCAAGGGTAACCGCCTTCGCGCGCTGGCCGTGACTGGCAAGGAGCGATCCCCGTTGCTGCCCGACGTACCGACCACCGCGGAGGCGGGTCTGCCAGGCTTCACCTTTTACGGGTGGTTCGCGCTGATGGCTCCGGCAGGTACGCCTAAAGAACTCACCGCGAGGATGTATGCCGATCTGGAAAAGGCTACCGCCGGGCCGAGTATGCAGCAGTATCTCGCTGCGCAAGGCATGACCAAGACATTGACGCCAAAGGGACAACTTCCCCAAGAAATCGCGCAGGAGTCGGGCCGATGGAAGCAATTGGTCACCAAGCGGAAGATCTCCGCCAACTAAACGAGCGAACGCGCCGCCCTCCGGCGCTCGCTTGAAGGGCGCGGTTCATAAGAAAAATCGCATGATCACGTGGCAGTGTCCAGTACTGCCACCGTCCTGGTGAGGAGACAGTCGGATGAACAGGATTCTCGGCAGATGTATCAAAGCGCTTGGCCTCGGTGCCTTCGCAATCGGCGCCACGATGGTTGGGGCCGCACCCGCAGCGGCACAAGCTTATCCCAGCCGCCCCGTCACAATCGTGGTGCCCTTCGCGGCGGGGGGCGATGCGGATCAGTCTGCGCGGAACCTCTCCGTCACCGCGTCGGCGCTGCTGGGCCAGCCCGTGGTTGTCATGAATCGCCCCGGTGCGAATGGCGCGATTGGTTCACAGGTAGCGAAGGATGCCAGCCCGGATGGATACACGCTGTTGCTGGCTCGTGTCGGCTCTCAGGTACTCCTGCCAGCTATCCAGGATTCCGGACTCGCCTACAAGTGGAATGATTTTACTTTTATCGGCCTGCTTGAGTTGAATCCGGTGGTATGCGTCGTTCATCCGGAGTCCAAATTCAAGACGCTTGCGGACTTGGCGGCAGAACTCCAGGCGCATCCGGGGAAGCTCAACTACAGTGCGTCAGGCCCAGCCACGGTACAGAACCTCGCTCCCCAGTTGCTGCTGCAAAGTCTTAACCTGAAGCCAAATGGAGCGGTGAACGTGAACTATAAGGGAGGAAATGAAGCGGCATTGGCAGTCATTTCCAAGGAGGTGGACTTCAGTTGCAACAACTTGAGTTCGATGGCAGGGCAGGTCGCGGGCGGCAAGCTGCGTGCCTTGGTCACGACGACGCCAGAAAGGCTGAAGCAGTTCCCAGACGTTCCAACTGCTAGGGAAGCTGGCTTTCCGAAGCTCGAAGCGGTGATCGGGTGGAGCGCGTTGTATGGTCCCCCCAAAATGCCTCCGGAGATTGTCAAGAAGTGGGCCGGCGTCCTGAAATCGGCATTCACCGACGCCCGATGGATCTCCGCAAATGCGACGTACGGCGGCATTCCCCGAGTTCTGACGCCTGAAGAGACGGCCAAGTACGTCTCGGAGAACTTCAGCGCGTATCAGTCTCTTGCGAAAAGCGCAGGGATCAAGATGCAGTAGGCTTCCGAAACGCATTCCAAACACGAGCAGGAAATCCATGGGGACGGAACACTACGCAGTGCTGGGGGCAACGGTCGCGGGAGCCTACACGGTATTTGGACTCACTGGTTTCGGCGCGGCGATGGTGGCAGTGCCGATCCTGGTGCAGTTCATTCCCTTGCAATTTGTGGTTCCCATGCTTCTGCTACTCGATCTCGTTACGACATCGATGGTCGGGATGCGCAACTGGAATTCGGTCTCTCGGCCGGAACTGCTTCGTCTGATTCCCTTCATGATGGTGGGTGTCGCACTCGGTACGACGGTGCTCGCCAAGGTCGAATCACGTTGGCTCCTGGTAGGCCTGGGTCTCTTCGTACTTGTGATGACAGGACGGGCCCTCCTAACCTCCTCGGCACGAGCAGAGGAGGTGGCAAGGGGGTGGTCGGTACCTGCCGGCGTGGTAGGGGGCGTATTCAGCGCACTGTTTGGGACTGGAGGACCCATCTACACGATGTATCTGTCTCGCCGGCTTCCGCAGATTGATGCCTTCCGCTCCACGATTGCCGCAGTCATCCTCTTCAGTGCTCTGGTGCGCCTGGCGGCTTTTGGGAGCAGCGGGCTGCTGCAACAAGTTGACTTGTTGCGCAGCGCCGCATTCGCAATGCCATTCAGCCTGATCGGGCTCGCGGTGGGATCACGATTGCGCAGGAAAATCTCGACGGACGCAGTGCGGCGCGCGTTATTAATCTTTCTCTGCGCCAGTGGCGTTTCTGTGCTTTGTCGTGGCCTGTTGATGCATTGAGGAAAGCCTCCATGACCAACCCCATAGAAGGGCTCGAATCCGCGTTGCGGGACATCGTCGGCGATCAGGGCCTGATTGTTCGCGCATCGGAGATGGAACCCTACCTGATCGACTGGAACGGGGCAGTGGCGGGCAATGCGCGTTGTGTTGTCCGGCCTCAGACCACCGAGGAGACCGCCAAGGTACTCTCCCTATGCGCGGCTCGGGGCGTGCCTGTGGTACCGCAGGGCGGTCTCACGGGCATGGCAGCAGGAGCTACGCCTTTGGCTTCAGGCGAGGAGGTCATAGTCAATCTCTCGCGAATGAATCGGATCATTGACGTGGATCCCGAGAATTTCACCATCGCTGTTGAAGCCGGCTGCATCCTCGAGAACGTGAAGATGGCTGCTGAGGCGGTGGACCGCTACTTTCCGTTAGCGTTGGGGGCACAGGGTAGCTGCGAGATTGGGGGAAATATCTCCACCAACGCTGGTGGGCTGAATGTGTTGCGCTACGGTAGCATGCGAAGCGCAGTGCTAGGCATTGAAGTCGTGCTGCCGGATGGCTCAGTCCTGGATCTCTTGCGTTCAGTACGCAAGGACAATACCGGGTACGACTTGAAGCAGCTTTTCATTGGCGCGGAAGGAACGCTTGGCATCATCACGAAAGCTGTCCTCCAACTGTACCCGCGGTGTGAAAATGTGGCGACTGCATGGATCGCCCTGGCAAGCCTCGATGACGCGGTGCGATTGCTATCGAGGATGAGGAGCGCAGTCGGGGAACGAGTGAGTGCCTTTGAACTGATCAGTCGCCCCATGCTTGACGTGGTACTTCGCCATTTCCGTGGCTCTCGCGATCCGCTCGCTGAGCGCGTTGAGTGGTACGTGCTGATGGAGTGGTCGGATACGTCGACCGCGTTCGACTTGCGTGCGGTGATGGAAGTTGAGCTTTCCAAGTGCATCGAAGACGGCCTTGTGGTTGATGTAGCGCTTGCTGATAGCCTAGCCCATGCCGAAGAGTTCTGGGCGCTCAGAGAAAATATCTCGGAGGCCCAGCGAGCAGAAGGAGCCGTGGTCAAACACGATATCTCCGCTCCAGTTTCCGCGGTTCCCAGGCTGATACATGAAGCAACGGGTGTGGTTCGCCGACTCGCACCGATGGCTACAGTCATTGCGTTCGGGCATGTTGGTGACGGAAACGTGCACTACAACGTTGTGCAGCCAACCGGTTGCGACCTCACGGAATTCAAGACGATGATGCGCGACGTCAGTGACGAGATCTACAGGTTGGTTGCAGAGTTAGGCGGGTCCATTTCCGCCGAGCACGGCTTGGGTCAACTGAAGGCAAAAGCGGCATTTGATCTCAAGTCGCAGGCGGAACGGGCCCTTATGGTCACCATCAAAGCCGGCCTGGACCCGCAGGGGATCATGAATCGAGGGAAGCTCATTCCTATGGACCAGTTGATTAGCGGATAGGGCGCGGTTTTGTGTCGCGGCGTGGCCGCGGGACGATCTTCGGGGGGGGTAGCATGTCGTTCCGGATCCAGGGAACTGGAGATGCGGCCGTGGAGAAATTGGTAGACTCAGCAGACTTAAAATCTGCCGCCATCTGGCTTACGGGTTCGAGTCCCGTCGACCGCACCACCGATTCGCCAGGCTAGCCGGATGGTTCATCTGCCAAACAAGATGCCCAGGACACAAAAGCCACAGACCCCCACACTCCGTCAACTTGAGCTCTTTCTTGAGCTCGTGTCATCTGATGGCATTGCAGGCGCTGGCGCGAAACTTGGCATGACGGCTTCGGCCACCAGCCATACCCTGCGAGCACTGGAAGACGGCCTCGGGACCACGTTGGTAGAGCGGAATCAGCATGGGATCTCGTTGACATACGCAGGCGAGCAGGTGCTTCCGCATGTCCGAGACGTATTTGCGTCGCTGCAGCTTGTTCGGGCTACTGCGAAAGCAGACGCTGAACTGAAGACTGGGTATGTTCGCGTGGGTTCGTTTGGCGCGAGTGCAACACTCCACGCCTTGCCTTCGCTGCTATCGACATTTAGAGAGCGGTATCCAGGCGTCCAGGTCGTCGTGACCGAGAAGCCCGACGCGGAGACCAGCCGAGATCTGATTGAGCGTCGAATCGAGCTCGCGGTGGTCACCCTTCCCAAGCCAGACTTCGACACCATTACGCTTGCGATAGACGAACTGGTTGCAATCGTGCCGGTGGAGCATCCCTTGGCCGGGAAAGAGGTGATTGATCTCCCAGATCTGATTTGTCACCCATTCCTTATGACGCGCGCCGGCTCGCAACCGCTCATTGCCCGCCTGTTCGCCAGGCATGACGTGCGGCCAACTGTAGCGCACGAGCTACTTCAACTGATGTCCATCCTCGAATACGTGTCCCGAGGCGAGGGTGTCTCCATTCTGGCTCGTCTGGCCCTGCCTACTGCTTATCCGGGTGTCAAGTACGTGCCACTTCGTCCGACCACCAGGCGCAGTATTGGTATCGCCTGCCTGAGCGAGAACCGCCTTTCGCCCGCTGCACGCGCGCTTTGGCAAGCCGCTAGAAAACTCACTGTGGCTACGGCACTCGGGGGAAGCTGATTGCGACGTTGGGGAGGCTGAACTCGGATTTCCAAGGGAATACCCTGCCCTTGCAGAGCAATTCAATTGAGGTTGATGGGTGTAGATTTTTAGAATCATCGCATGCTAAGAAAGGAGACGTAGCATGCGATCGGCAAGCACCGACCTCGGGGCACTCCAGCCCCTCCTTGTACCCAGCGTTACCTGCAATGCCTACGGCACCCCGGCCGGCGGGAAGGCGACGCAATGACAGTCAGCATCCCGAATATGGCGCTGGCCGGCGTAAAGATCCTCGATCTGTCACGCATCCTCGCGGGCCCTAGTTCCACCCAACTTCTCGGCGATCTCGGTGCCGACGTCGTGAAAGTGGAGCGGCCAGACGCCGGCGACGACACCAGAAAGTGGGGGCCTCCGTATGTCGCTGATAAGGATGGCGAACTGACAAACGAGAGTGCCTACTACCTCAGCGCAAACCGCAACAAGCGGTCAATTGCCATCGACCTTGCCTCGGAAGACGGTCGTGATCTCATCTTCGAGTTGCTCGACCACGCTGATGTCCTTGTAGAGAACTACAAGGTTGGCGGGCTTGCCCAATACGGGCTCTCGTACGAGCAGATCAAGGATCGCTATCCCCGACTCATCTACTGCTCCATTACCGGATTCGGGCAAACCGGACCTTACGCGGAGCGTCCAGGCTATGACTTCCTGATCCAGGGGATGGGCGGCATCATGAGCCTCACCGGTGAACCTGAAGGCCAGCCGATGAAGGTTGGGGTTGGCATTGCGGACGTGATGACGGGCATGTACGCGGCAGTCGGGGTCCTTGCAGCCTTGCATCACCGGGATCGTCTGGGTGTGGGCCAACACATCGACATCTCGTTGCTGGACGCACAGATCGCATGGCTGGTGAATGGTGCCACAAACTACCTGGCCGACGGCAAATTGCCGACTCGGCTTGGGAACGGGCACCCGAACATCGTTCCGTACCAGGTATTTGGTACTGCGGACGCGCCGATGATCCTCGCTGTGGGTAACGACAGTCAGTTTGTTCGCTTCTGCAAGGTCGCCGATCTCCTGCATCTCACCACGGATCTGAAGTTCAGTACTAACCCTGCGCGCGTCGCGCATCGACAGGAGGTGTGCGAACTCATTGAGGGGGCGCTGCGCAAAAGGAAGCGCATCGAATGGCTTTCCGAATTGGAGGGTGTGGGGGTGCCGTGCGGGCCCGTCAACAACCTCGAGGACGTATTCAGTGATCCGCACGTAAAAGCGCGCGGCGCGCGGATTGAGGTGCCGTGCGATTGGGCCAGGGACGGACACGTCCGTCTGCTAGCGAATCCGCTTAAGTTCTCGAAGACGCCTGCGAGCTACCGGCGCCCACCGCCGCGGCTTGATGAGCACCGGGAAGACGTTCTCAAAGACTGGTTGTCGTCTAACAAATAAGTAAGAGGAAGAGTTATGTACAGCTTGACTAACGCGCAGAAGGATCTCCAACTGAAGGCCCGCGATTTGGCGCAATGCGCGTTTGCGCCAACGGCGGCCAACACGGACGTGACTGAAGCCTATCCGTGGGCCAACGTTGACCGCCTGCTGACCGAGGGCTTTATGGGAATGACCATTCCCAAGGAGTATGGTGGACAGGGCCGCAGCTACCACGACACCGTCATTGTCATCGAGGAAATGGCAAAGGCATGCGCCACGATGGGCCGCATCACTGTCGAAGCAAACATGGGTGCTATCGGCGCGATCATGAACTACGGCACCGAGGAGCAGAAGAAGATCGCCGCTGCCGCAGTACTTAGTGGCGACAAACCTGCGATCTGTATCTCCGAACCCAACGCCGGTAGCGCTGCCAGCGAAATGACGACCCGTGCCGACCGCAAGGGTGATCGCTACATCCTCAACGGGGAGAAGTACTGGATCACCGGCGGCGGTGTCTCGCGTCTTCACCTCATCTTCGCCCGAGTGTTCGACGACGGTGTCGATCAGGGCATTTGCGCGTTCATCTGTGTGCGGGAGGGCAACTCGCCCGAGAACCTCGTGGTTGGTCGCCGCCTTTACGCAATGGGTGTCCGGGGAATTCCCGAAACTCATCTGGAATTCCGTGACCTGCAAGTGCACAAATCCATGTTGGTGGTGCCGCCTGGCGGCCTGAAGCGGGGCTTTGCGTCGCTCATGAACGCATATAACGCGCAGCGTGTCGGCGCCGGAACGGTCGCACTTGGCATTGCGCAAGGAGCGTTTGAGGAAGCGGTGACTTACGCGAAAGAGCGCCAGCAGTTTGGTCGCCCAATTGCTGAATTCCAAGGACTTCAATGGATGATCAGCGATATGTCCATCCAGCTTGAGGCTGCTCGCCTTCTGCTGCATGCCGCTGCGTGCAGCGGAGAGTCCTTCCCCGATATCGCGATGGCTGCGCGCGCAAAGATCTTCGCAGCGGAAACAGCGAACAAAGTCACGAACGACTCGTTGCAGATCTATGGTTCATCGGGTTATGGGCGGCACAACCCGATGGAGCGCCATGTTCGCGACGCGCGGATGTTCACAATCGCGGGGGGCACGGCGCAAATTCTTCGCACGCAAGTTGCCGGCAGCATCTTGGATATGAAGCTGCCGCAGACGCGCGGCGGTTTCCTGCCCAAGTAAGCCGCGCACCGATTACGACTGACAATAATAGATGGGGAGACAACGATGAAACGCAGAGCATTCATTCAAACGATGTCAGTAATCGGTGCCGGTATGGCGGCGCGGGCGACGGGGGCGTATGCAGCCGCAGATGCGGCTGCATTTCCCACCGCCCCTGTACGTCTCGTCGCGCCGTTTCCTCCTGGAGGCACGGTCGACATTCTGGCCCGCGTTGTTTCTGCTCAACTCACTCGTGAGTTGGGGCAGAGCGTGGTTGTAGAGAACCGAGCCGGCGCAGGAGGGACCATTGGTGCTGACGCCGTGGCGAGATCCAAGCCGGACGGCTATACGATCCTGTTCGGCGCCGCGCACCACGCCATTGCGCAGACAGTCTATCCGTCGCTTCCGTATGACATCCGGAAGATGACTCCGATCAGCTTCCTCGGTCGCGTCGATCATGTGCTGCTTGTCACGAACAAGCTTCCTGTCAAGAACGTCAGCGAACTCGTCGCTTACCTTAAGGCCCATCCGGACACCGTAGCGTATGGGACGCCAGGTAGTGGCACGCTTCATCATCTGATGGCGGAGCAGTTCAAGGCAGTGACGGGTACTCGGATGATGCATGTTCCGTACAAGGGATCGAGCCCTGCGATGGTGGACTTGATCTCGGATACGATTCAAGTCTATTTCGAGACGATGCCGTCTGCGCTTCAGTATGTTCGCAATGGAAGTGTGCGTGCTTTGGCGGTGACCTCCAAACAGCGCTCTCGAAGCTTGCCCAACTTGCCGACGATTGCGGAATCGGGTGTTCCGAACTACGACGCAGCCAGTTGGTATGGCCTCTTTTCGGCGGCAGGCACCCCGGCTCCTATCGTGGCCAAAGTTAATGCGGCGACCGCAAGGGCATTCGAAGATTCGGCCTTCGTCACCCAGTGGCGTAACCAGGGTGCAGAGCCGGGCGGTGGCAAACCTGGCGTGCTTCAGAAACTCCTGATCAGCGAAGTGGACCGCTGGAGTAGTGTGGCCAAGGAGGCCAACATCCGCATCGAATAGGCGCGACTCTGAGCGTTCGGCGTCGATGCTCAGCGTGGAACGATGGTGGGAGGTGGGCTACAAAGAGATCTTTGTAGCCCATTTTTCATATTACTTGGACGGCCACGAGAGTCGCGAGTACGACCGGCATGGCACCAGCGGCGATTACGGTCTGTGCTGCCGTGATGCCAGCCATTAATGGAGCGTCGCCGCCCAATTGTCTGGCCATGATGTAGGAGGACGACGCCGTTGGAAGTGCCTGGAATAGCAGGGCGACGGTGAGAGCGGGATCGCTGAGGTGGAGAATGCGCGCGGCGGCGAGGGTCAACACAGGCATGACCAGGAATTTGACCACTGAAGCGACCGCCACCGGTTCTGCCCATTGCTTGGTTCCCTCGAAGTTCAACGCGGCACCCACGCAGAGCAGGCCGAGGGGCATAGAAGCGGCTCCAATGGCGCCGATGGCCGGTTCTATGATGCGTGGGAATGTCACACCAAACATCTGCATCGAAATGCCAACCAAGCATGCGACAACGAGCGGATTGGTGGCGATCTGGCGCAGCAATGCGGTTCCCTTGCACTGGCTGCTACCGTACCGGGCAAATACTAGTACGCACAGCAGATTCACCGTTGGGACGATGGCCGCGTTACATACAGCGGCCAAAGCGACGCCCTTGGCTCCGAACAGTCCTGCAGCCAGCGTTACGCCTACGTAGTTGTTGAAGCGCACCGCACCTTGAAATACCGATGTAAAGGATGCGCCATCCACGCGAACCAGTGGGCGTACCAAGACGAGAATGATAGCAACGACGACAGTCGAGAAAATCAGGACGCCCGCCAGAGGTAGTACTGGAATCGACTGCAGATGCGCTTCCGCCAAGCCATGTGCAAAGAGGGCTGGCAGGAGGACGTAGTAGCAGAGGCGTTCGGCCTGCGGCCAAAAGGTGGGTGCAAGGAACTCACTTCGCCGAAGCAGTTGGCCCAGGGCCACCAGTGCGGCCACTGGCGTCAGCGCAAAAATAACGGACCAGGTCATGGCCGCCTCGCTGCTGTTGCGGCGTGCTCAAACATCTGGGCGATCAAGAGGTGGGGAAGAAGTATGCATTCCATCGTCGTGAACCTAGCTCAGTCGTGAGTCCTAGTTAAGCACGCGATGCACCAGCAAATATTGTTATTTATTGTGGATCTGATGAGAAATACTCAAGGTTGCGGAGCGGATCGAATCGGCCAGTACGTCTGCGAATTGCCCAGTTGGCCGAGACTGATGTTCGAGCATCACGACCGAGCGGTGGATCTGCGGCAGGCCGAATGGGAACTTGGCGACAGCCGGAAGTTGAGCCAACGTCGCGTCGGGAAGCGCCACGATGGCTGCGCCGAGCCCGCGGGCGACCATTCTGACGATGGTCTCCTGGCTGTCCAGGACCATTTCTTCCCGGACACGTACGCCGAGTCGGCGTAGCTCGTTCGCAATCTGCCGTCCGGCCCATGCCTGCGCGTCAAAGCGGATAAACGGAAGATTGGCCAGGATTTCACTGGTCTTCTTCTCCTTCGCTTGCGGGGGAGCCAGTACCCAGAACCTGTCCTCGTATAGCATGTGCCAAACCAGGTCAGGAGGGTGTGCGCCAACTGGGTGAGTCGTGATGGCCGCGTCCAGATCACCAGACGCTACACGTTGGGCGAGCTCGGCAGACATGCCGGCCGTGACGTGGACGCGCAGTAGTGGATGGGCTGCGCGCAAGGAGAGCAGGGCCTCTGGAAGTGGGGCGGACAGCGCGGTATGAATGGCTCCGACCCGCAGACGCCCTACAAGGGCCTTCTCGTCGCGCAGCGCGCCTGGAATGCCGTCGTACAGCGACAAGACCTGCTCTGCCTGCGCGAGAAGCACTCGACCTGCTTCAGTAAGAACAGGCTTTCGCCGGCTTCGGTCGAACAGCTTGACGGCGAACTCTTCCTCCAGCGCTTTTACCTGCAGGCTGACCGCGGATTGCGTCAAGCCGATCGCATCCCCAGCACGGGCGAACGTCCCGTGTTGAACGATTGCCACTAGCGTTCTTAGGGGTCTCAATGACATCAGGGAGTCTTTTTAACCTGGAGTTTTTTTGCTTGTTGCCAAAGTGCCTGAGCTGCTGGAGACAATCGCTGTTCATTCAGGCATGCGAGCCCGATCCGCCTGGATGCTCGCGGCGTCAGGCTTCGATAGACCACACCATCATACTTTGATGGAGCTGCCAGCGACGCGATGATCGAAACACCTTGCCCACGAGACACAAACTCCAGAATGGATAAGAGCTGCGAAAGCTCATGGGTGACGCGTGGCTTGATCTCGGACCGCTCAAACAATCTGGTAATGAGGTCTTGGGAACCGGCGTGCGTCAGCACAAGCGGATACTTTGCCAAGTCTTGAAGGGAAACCGATTCATTCTTCGCCAAGGGATGGTTCTCTGGCAGGACGGCAATGAACTCATCGACGGCGAGTGGGTGGGTATCGAACTGGGCCTTTGGGAGCGTCACAACGCCGATCTCAATGCGCTTCTCATGCAGATCCTGCTCGATCTCTGCATCGGGCTTTTCGGTGACGTACACGTCGATCCCGGGGTATCGCGCGTTGAACTTCTCCAGCAAGGGCGGCAGTAGCTTCAGCGACGAGCTTGGCCCGAACGAGCCGATCCGCACTTTGCCGGTCTTAAGCCCGGCGCTGGCGGCCGCAGTAGTCTGGACCAAATGTAGAGAGCTGAATACATCACGTACGTGGGGTAGGATTAATTCGCCGGTGTGAGTGAGGGAAAGGTGTGTCCCGCTTCTGTCGACGATTGGCGTCCCAAGGATGGTCTCAAGTGCTCGCAGCGCGTGACTCGTGGCCGAAGGCGTCATCCCCAGGCGCGCGCCTGCCGTGGCGATTCCTTCCGAGGAAGCTAGCGAGAGGAACAACTCGAGCTGCCGCAGGGTTGGTGGGTTGCTTGTGAAGTCCGACATTGAATTTACTTTCAATTGTAGGTGATTCACTTGAATTCTAGACTGCGTTCCATCCGGTCCGCTAGACCAATTTTCAAAGTAACCACCCCACGGAGACAACCGTAATCATGTTCGCGAAGATGATGGAGTCACTGAGGCCATCTCCGATCCAGGAAATGGCGGAACTCAGCCGCCGCGCCACCGCCGCAGGGAACGATATCGTCGACATGACGCTTGGCGAGCCCGACTTTCCCACGCCGTCGCACATCGGCGAAGCTGCAGTCCGGGCCATTGCAGAAGGGCAGACCCGATATACACCCATCAACGGGTCGGTACGTCTGCGCGAAGCCATCGTCGAGAAGTTCTGGCGAGACAACGGTATTCGGACCTCCATGGCCGATATCAGTGTCGGCTGCGGTGGCAAGCAAGTCATCTACCAGGCCTTCTTGGCAACGCTGAATCCCGGGGATGAGGTCCTGATTCCCGCGCCGTACTGGGCATCATACGGCGACATTGTCACGATGAATGGCGGGGTGCTCAAACCGATCGGTACGACCCCGGAGCAGGGCTATGTCATGCAACCGGAGTCGCTGCAAGCAGCCATCACGTCCAAAACCAAATGGCTGGTGCTGAACTCGCCTAGCAATCCGAGCGGTACGGCTTACACGCGCACGCAAATCGAGTCCTTCTGTGAAGTCATTCGACGAAGCGCAAACCAGGAGTTCCTGATCCTGGCGGATGACATCTACGAACACATCCTGTTCGATGGCAGGACCTTCTGCACCCTTGCCAACATTGCCGCCGATCTGGCTGGGCGGATTCTCACGGTCAACGGCGTATCGAAGGCTTATTCCATGACGGGGTGGCGCGTCGGGTTCGCATGTGGCCCCAAGGCGCTGATCGATGCCATGACGAAGATCCAGATGCAGGTGAACTCGCATACTTCGTCAATCTCGCAGGCGGCTGCAGTGGCCGCATTGACGGGCCCACAAGACGAAGTGGTGCGCCGGTGCGCAGCTTTCCAGGCACGGAGAGACTTGCTGTTGGCGCGATTCTCGGAGATTGAAGGGCTGCGTACTCCTACCCCCGAAGGCGCCTTCTATGTTTTCCCCGATATCCGGACGTTCATCGGGAAGCGCAAGGCAGACGGTGAGGTTATCGCCAACGACGTCGACTTCGCGACCTATCTCCTTGGCGCAGGTGTTGCCGTGGTTCCGGGATCGGGATTCGGCATGCCGGGCTTCATGCGTCTCTCTTATGCGACTTCGGATGAAAAGCTGGAGCAAGCAGCTTGCCGAATCAAGGCCGCGGTGGAGCGTCTGAGCTAGGTCAACACTCGCTTCGACGAAAAACTTATTCAAACTTCCTAGCTTAGACAAATTATGACTACCGTTTCCGAACTGATTGGCGAGCGTCTCTATGCGGTAGGGTGCCGTCGCTCCTTTGGTATTCCCGGCGGCGAAGTGTTGGCTGTTATGCGAGGCCTGGATGACGCCGGCGTCAACTTCACGCTGGTGAAGCACGAAAACTCGGGTGGCTTTATGGCGGAAGGGGTGCATCACCGCGACGGTGCGCCTGGTGTCCTGGTGGCAACGCTGGGTCCGGGCGTGGCAAACGCAATCAACGTTGTGGCCAATGCCTGGCAAGACCGCGTGCCCATGATTTTCTTGACGGGCTGCGTCGACGAAAGCGAAGCCGCCACCTACACGCACCAGGTATTCGACCATGCGCAATTGATGCGTCCGATCACGAAGGCGTCGTTGCGAATGACGGCAGATGCAGCCGAGGTGACCATTGACAAGGCGATTGCCATTGCGATGGACGATCCCCCGGGCCCAGTCCACATTGACGTACCGATCAGCGTAGCCCTGCAGACGGTGAAGCCCGCTGCCGGTGCCAAGCGATCGCAACCGGCTCCTGTGGTTCCCGCCAACTCGCCGGCCTTCGAAGAGGCCAGAAGGTGGCTAGCGGAAGCCAAGCGGCCGATCATGATCGCTGGCGTGGAAGCCCTTCACCATGGCGCCGAACATGAGATCCAGGCGTTCGTGGAAGAGCTCGGCATTCCGCTGATTACCACCTACAAGGCCAAGGGCATTGTGGATGAGCGCCACGAGATGGTCATCGGTGGCGCAGGGCTGTCGCCTATGGCTGACAAGATTCTCCTTCCTCTGATCGAAGCGGCGGATCTGGTGCTCCTGACTGGCTACGATCCGATTGAAATGCGTGTCAACTGGCGTAACGTGTGGAGTGATGAGCAACGCGTTGTCGAGTTCGCCGCGACCCGCAATACTCACTATGTTCACCAGGCGTCCCATTCGTTCGTCGGCAGCATCAAGGAGGGCCTGCGCAAATTCCGTGGTGACACGTCGCGTGCATCCACATGGACCCCCGGTGAAGTCGCGGAGATCACTGCTAAGCTGGCTGCGATCTATCGCACAGACGAAGAATGGGGGCCGTCCGCAATCGTTGATGTTGCAAGGCGGCTCTTGCCGGATAACACCGTTGCATCTGTAGATAGCGGCGCGCACCGCATCCTTCTCAGCCAAACGTGGAAATGCTACGAGCCGCGCGGGCTGATGCAGTCTTCCGGACTTTGCACGATGGGCTGCTCGCTGCCGCTCGGCATCGGCGCAAAGCTTGCCGAGCCGTCTCGGGCGGTCGCTGTCTTCACCGGCGACGCCTGCCTCGAGATGACGCTCGGTGAGTTCGCCACGGCGCGTGATGCGAAGACGCCAGTGATCGTGTTTGTCTTCGCCGACGAGTCGCTGTCGCTCATCGAGATCAAGCAGCGCGCAAACGGTCAACCGAACCTCGGTGTGGACTTTGACGCGACCGATTTTGCAGCCGTCGGTCGCGCACTCGGTGGCCAGGGTTTCGATGTGCGGTCGCGGGACGAGCTGGCGCGCGCAATCCAGGAAAGCCTCGACGCAGATTGCTTCAGCGTCATCTCGTGTCACATCCCGCGGATGGCATACGACGGTCGGATCTGACGCAGTAACGCTCGATAGCTGATATCACCATTGATGGGGAGCATTGCGCCCCATTGCGACATGGGCCGAGGGACCTGCCCACGGCTCCATGACCCAAACAGAACGAAATCATGTCCTTCACACTGATTCGAAGCGATCTGGTCCGCAGCCAGGTTCTGATCGACGGAAAATGGTCGCAAGCTGAGACGACCTTTGAAGTATCGGATCCTGCCTCGGGCGAGGTCATTACGCACGTTCCTGATTGCACGCCGGCGCTGGCGAGAAGCGCGGTCGATGCAGCAGAGGCGGCGCTTCCCGCCTGGCGGCAAACTTCCGCGAAGGCGAGAACAAAAGTGCTAAAGCGTTGGCGTCGTCTGGTTTTGGACAACGTGCATGATCTGGCTCGGATCATTTCGTCGGAACAAGGCAAACCGCTTCTCGAAGCGACTGCCGAGATCGAGTACGCGGCAAGCTACATCGAATGGTTCGCGGAGCAGGGGCCGCGTTTGAATGGGCATCTGATTCCATCGCCGATTAGCAGTCGGCAACTACAGGTCAGGCGTGAGCCGGTCGGAGTCGTTGCCGTCATTACACCCTGGAACTTTCCTGCCGCCATGATCGCGAGAAAGATCGCGACCGCTTTGGCGGCTGGATGCACGGTGGTCTGCAAGCCAGCGGAAGATACGCCTCTCACTTCGTTGGCGTTGCTGGCAGAAGCGGGGGCGCCAGCCGGCGTAGCAAATATCGTCACGGCGTCAAGGGCAAGAACCCCCGAGCTGGTAAGTGCGTGGCTGGAAGACTTTCGTGTGCGAAAGATCTCTTTCACAGGATCGACTGCGGTGGGCAAGCTCCTCGCTCAGCGTTCCGCGGCAACTCTTAAGCGCCTCTCGCTCGAACTTGGCGGTAACGCACCGTTCATCGTCTTCCCGGACGCGGATCTGGACGCGGCAGTCGAAGGCCTGATCGCAGCGAAGCTCAGAAACGGCGGTCAGACTTGTGTCTCGCCTAACCGGGTCTTTGTCCACAACGACGTCATCGACGCCTTCACGACCAAGCTGGTCAAGCGGGTCTCGGCCCTGAAGGTTGGTCCTGCGGAGGATCCTGCCTCGCAGATCGGCCCAATGATCAACCAGGGTGCAGTGAGGAAGATCGATGAGCATGTCAGCGACGCCATCAGTCGCGGTGCAAGGCTATTGGCGGGCGGGCGAAGGCTGGAAGAGATTGGGCGGAATTTCTACGCGCCGACCGTTCTCGCCGACGTGGACGACACGATGATGTTCTCGCGAGAGGAGACCTTTGGGCCGGTCGTGCCCGTTACGCAGTTTGCCACAGAGTCGGAAGTTATCCGCCTTGCTAACGATACTGCATACGGGCTGGCAGGGTACTTCTACTCTCGCGATGTTGGCACTGTACATCGGGTGGCCGATGCGCTCGAGGTTGGCATTGTCGGCGTCAATGAAGGTGCTATCGGTTCGGAAGCAGCACCGTTTGGCGGGGTAAAGGAATCGGGATACGGCCGAGAGGGATCGGTCTGGGGTCTGGATGACTATGTGAACGTCAAGTACGTTTGTATTGGCGGCCTCCAGTAGTACTCATGCATTTCACAGCCACCAGGAGTCAAGTGCGCGTCGCTTGCTCCTGGGATGAATAGGTAAGGAGGAGATTATGAGTGCTCAAGACTCTGCGCAGGTTTCAACCCGTACGATGGAATGGCTGAGGACGCTGATCGGATACAAGACAGTGTCCGGCAGTGACTCGAACCTCGAGTTGCTCGAATGTGTCGAGGCAACACTTTTAGCCCGAGGGTTTCAGGTGCGCTACAGCCGGTCACCTGACGGGGCACGGGCGAACCTTTTTGCATCGATCGGGCGGGGTGATGGCGGTCTTCTCTTTTCTGGGCACACCGATGTCGTTCCTACGACCGGACAGGAGTGGTCCCGCCCCGAGTTCACTTTGACGGAAGAGCAGGACCGGCTCTATGGTCGCGGTACAACCGACATGAAGGGGTACATCGCTGCAGTACTCGCTGCAGTGGAGAGTTTCCCGCTGGAGAATCTTCGCAGTCCGCTGCATGTGGCGCTGACTTATGACGAAGAGATCGGATGCGTGGGCGTTCGAGGGCTGCTCGCCGATCTAAGTTCTGCAGGGATTCGTCCTGCCGCCTGCGTGGTCGGAGAGCCAACGAGATTGCAGGTTGTCCGGGCACACAAGGGGCGACACTCCTACCGATGCCATGTTCGTGGACGAGCAGCACACTCGTCACTGGCTGGACTTGGTATCAATGCGTTAGTGGCAGCGAGTAGGGTGGTTGGCCTGGTCAGTCATCGTGCAGACATGCTGAAGAATCACGAGAACGATCAAGGATTCTACGTTCCGTATTCCACGATGGCTCCGTGCAGGCTTCTTGCTGGCAACGCCAACAATGTCATCCCCGAGGCGGCGGAGTTTGACTTCGACCTCCGGTTCCTCCCCTCCACAGATCCTGACGACGTCATGGCGCCGATCATTAACGCGGCCACCCTCATTGAGGGAGAACTTCGAACGAAGGTCGAAGACGCCAGTGTTCGGATCGAAAGGCGGACCGCGGTGCCGGCACTCGCGGAGCAGTCAGGCAGCGATGCAGTGGCCGAAATGGCACTACGCGCGGGTGCGCAGCGTGGAGCCAATGTGGCGTTCACAACCGAAGGTGGTCTGTATCAACAGGCAGGCATTCCCACCATCATCTGTGGTCCTGGAGACATTGCTCAAGCTCATACTGCTGATGAGTACATCGAGCGGTCGCAGCTTGCAGCCGCGAATCGGTTCGTTCGAAGGATGCTCGACGCTTTGAGTCAGTAAAGCGATTTCTTGCAGTAGCCGTTTGAGGTCGGGGAGCGAGCTAGTGCAGTGCATCGTAGCACGGAGGTGTCAGGAATTCTGTGTGCTGAGGTCGGTTAATTAAATCTCAGCGTAGGGCGTTGGTGAAGCGGTCACCGAAGAGAATGGCGAACTGGTTGGCCGCTTGTTTCCAGGTGATGGGCGGCATCTTCCAATCTTTCTCGATGTTGCGCAAGGCCAGGTACAGCAGCTTGCTGGCGGCTTCGTCGCTGGGGAAGTGGCCCCGGTTCTTGACGATCTTGCGCAACTGCATGTGCATGCTCTCGATGGCATTAGTGGTGTAGATGATTCTGCGCACTTCCGGCGGATAGGCGAAGAACGGGATGACCTGCTCCCATTGCCGCCGCCACATGTCGGCCACCGTCGGGAATTTGCGGCCCCAGTCGCTGCCGGCAAAGGCATCCAGCGCAGTGGCAGCGGCATCGGCCGTGGCAGCCTGGTAAATCGGCTTGAGCGCGGTCGCCAGGCCCTTGCGATCCTTCCAGCTCGCCAGGTTGAGCGAGTTGCGGATCAGGTGGACGATGCAGGTCTGGATTTGCGCGGCCGGGTAGACGGCCTCGATGGCCTGGGGGAAGCCGCGCAGGCCATCGACCACGGCGATCAGGATGTCCTCCAGGCCGCGGTTCTTCAGTTCGTTGAAGACCTTGAGCCAGAACTTGGCGCCTTCGGTCTGCTCGATCCACAGGCCGAGGACTTCCTTGCGCCCATCGGCGCGGATGCCCAGCGCGAGGTACACCGCCTTGTTCCTGACGGTGCCTTCGTCGCGGATCTTCAGGCGCAGCGCGTCGAAGTAGACGATGGGGTACATCGCCTCCAGCGGGCGCTGCTGCCATTGGTCGACCTCGGCCAGTACCTCGTCGGTGATGGTGGAAATCAGGTCAGGCGAGACCTGCAGCCCATACAGTTCCTGCAAATGGCCCTGAATCTCACGCACGCTCATCCCGCGTGCATACATGCTGATTACGTGGTCGTCGAAGCCGGACAGCCGGCGTTGGTACTTGGCGACCAGTTGCGGCTCGAAGGTGGCTTGCCGGTCGCGCGGAATGTCCAGTTCCAGCTCGCCGTTGGGCGTGATGACGGTCTTTGCACTGCTGCCGTTGCGGTGATTGCCGCTCTTGCCTTGCTTGGCCTCGCTGGCCAGATGGTGCGTCAGTTCGGCGGCAAGCATACGCTCGGCCAACTGCTTCTTGAGCAAGCCGGCCAAGCCTGATTCACCGAGAATCGACTCGGCGTCCTTGTTCTGTACCTGAGCCAGTAGTTGATCGATCAACTCATCCGGAAACAGCTTCGGCGCGCTCGATTTCTTGCTCTTCTTGGTCATGCTTGTTGTTTCGGTCATAAGGGCGTTTCTTTCGATATCGTCTCATGACCTCAACACACAAGAAATCTGACAGGCTCCGTAGCACTGCACTAATTCAGCGCACGCCAGGCTTCTGCGCGCGCCCAAGGCACCTCTTCAGTGCCGCTACGCCCCTCGAATGGGCTGCCGGCAACCTTGAATTCAACTTCAATTGAGGGTGAATTTCTCAGTTCGTAGACTGAGACTCCAAATCTTGTTGAGACACATCAAAAGCGTCGGCACTAGGAAAGTTAAGTCATACGCTGACCGACGCGGATTACCACGCAATTGCCCGGAGGTGGATATGCAGAGGAGACGTTTTTGTGGTGCCATGATCGCCGGTGGATTCGGCGCGTACATCGCACCGAGCTTCGCAATGGAGCGCCCAATCAGATTTGTCGTGCCTTTTGCACCTGGTGGGTCCGGAGACATGATTCCCCGTATGGTAGCGCCATCCATATCGGAGCTCTTGGGCCAACCTGTGATTATTGAAAACAAGGCAGGCGGAGGCGGAAGCATTGGGGCGAACTACGTCAGTCGTTCTTCGCCGGACGGCCTCACCATTGGCGTGGCCACTGTCAGTACGCACTGCATTTTTCCCGCGGTTTCCAAGTCGGCTCCATATGATCCTCTGAAGGACTTCGTCTACGTTAGCAACCTTGCACGCGTTCCGAATGTGGTGTCGGTGCACCCGTCCGTGCCTGCGAGCAACATGCGAGAGTTCATCGCGCTGATTCGTGACCCGAAATCGAACCTCAGCTTCGGTTCGCCGGGGGTAGGTTCGCTCGGACACATGATGGGTGAGCTGCTCATGCAGCAGACCGGTGGGCGGATGCTCCACGTCCCTTATCGTGGCGCGGGGCTGGCTCTGCAGGATGCCGTCGCGGGCCAGGTGCAGGTGCTGTGCGACAACCTCCCGGCGTCCCTTCCTCATATCAAGTCGGGAAAGCTGCGTGCGTTGGCCGTAGCCTGGCCTTCTCGGGTGACCCAACTCCCGAGCATCCCCACTTTTGGGGAGCTCGGCATGGCGGATCTCAATGGGCCAGCATGGTTCGGTTTGGTAGCGCCGGCCAGAACAAGCTCCGCTGTCGTAGACCGGTTGCAAAAGGCAGTTGCCAAGGCCCTTGCGCGTCCCGAAGTGCGGCAAAACATCGAGTCAACCGGAGCGGAGCCTGTGGGAGGTACTGCGATGGCATTCTCCGAAGACGTGCGTGCTGAGTATGCAAAGTGGAAGCGCGTGGCCGAGATTGGGAAGATCTCGTTGGAGTAGCTTCGTAAGTAACTCGGTGTGCCTGGCCGGGCTGGATCTTCCAGGGCGGCGAGGTCGAATGGGGTCTGAGAGATATGAGTGGGGGCTCAGGTTCTGCCCGAAGTGTTGCCAGAGTTGGTGAACAAATGACTGAACGTGGTGGCGGTGGAAGTGGTGACGACAATGTAGTTGGTTCTCCGATACGGACAAGGAGACGAAACGCTTCTGCAGCAGCGGCCGCAAAGCTGCGCGTGCATGCGAAGGATGGGCCACTGCGAGAAGACATTCGCTTTCTGGGGACACTGTTGGGGGAATGTCTCCGAGCTCAAGAAGGGGACGCAGCCTTCGACTTGGTGGAGAGAATTCGTCAGACCGCTGTCCGTTTCCGCCGCGAAAACGATCGGACTGCAGTTGCCGAACTCGACCGGTTACTGAAAGGGCTGTCACGCGACCAGAGCAATTCCGTGGTTCGTGCGTTCAGTTACTTCTCTCATCTGGTAAATATTGCCGAGGATCACCATCACAATCGGCGACGACGTATGCATGCTCTGGCCGGTTCGGCGGCAAGGCCAGGCACCATCCATCGGTCCCTGGAGGTGATTGACGCGGCCGGCGTCACTGGCAAGCAGTTGCGCGACTTCCTGGATGATGCGCTGATCATGCCCGTACTGACCGCGCACCGGACCGAAGTGCAACGCAAGTCGATCCTCGACGCCGAGCGCGAGATTGCCCGCCTGCTGGCCGAGCGCGACCTGCCGATGACGGCGCGCGAACGCGACCACAACACTGCGCAACTGCGCAACTGCGCAACTGCGCGCCCGCGTGACCACGCTGTGGCAGACCCGCAACACGCGGCTGATGGTGGTGGACGAGATCGAGAACGCGCTGTCCTACTACCGCACCACGTTCCTGCAGGGCATTCCGAGCCTGATGGCGGAAATGGAAGAGGACATCGCCGAAGTCTTCCCGCGCCGCTGGCGCCGTTCCTGCAGATGGGTTCGTGGATCGGCGGCGACCGCGACGGCAATCCGAACGTGACGGCCGAAACGCTGGAGCACGCGGCGCAGCAGCAATCCACGCTGATCATGCTGTGGTACCTGGAAGAGGTGCACGCGCTGGGCGCCGAACTGCCGCTGTCGTCGCTGTGGTCGACGCCAGCCCTGAATTGCTGGCGCTGGCCGAGGCCTCTCCCGACCATTCCGAGCACCGCGCCGACGAGCCGTACCGCCGCGCGCTGATCGGCATCTATGCCCGCCTGGCGGCCACCACGGAACGCCTGACCGGCCATGTGGCCCAGCGCCATCCGGTGGCCGACGTGGCGCCGTACGACAGCGCCGAGGCATTTGCCGCCGACGTGCAGGTCGTGCTCGATTCGCTGCGCCTGCACCACGGCGAAGCGCTGGCCCGTGGCCGTATCGATTCGCTGGTGCGCGCCATCGCCATCTTCGGCTTCCATCTGGCATCGGTGGGCAAGGTGGAACTGCTGCTGGCCGGACTGCGCCAGCCGCGCCTGCTGACGCTGCCGTGGCACGACTATTCCGAGCAGACCCGCAAGGAACTGGCGATCTTCTCGATGGCGCGCGACCTGCGCGCCCGCTACGGCAACCGCGCGGCCCGCAACTACATCATTTCCCACACCGAGACGCTGTCCGATCTGGTGGAAGTGATGCTTCTGCAGAAGGAAACAGCATGCTGCGCGGCGCGCTGGGCAGCAAGACCGATCCGGCCCGCATGGAGCTGATGGTCATTCCGCTGTTCGAAACCATCGAGGACTTGCGCAACGCGGCCGGCATCATGCAGTCGCTGCTGGACCTGCCCGGCTTCGACTCGGTGATCAAGCATCATGACGTCGAGCAGGAGGTGATGCTCGGCTATTCGGACTCGAACAAGGACGGCGGCTTCCTGACGTCGAACTGGGAGCTGTACAAGGCCGAACTGGCGCTGGTGAAGCTGTTCGAGGAGCGCCGCGTGAAGCTGCGCCTGTTCCATGGCCGTGGCGGCACCGTGGGCCGGGGCGGTGGCCCGACCTACGAGGCCATCCTGTCGCAGCCGCCGGGCACTGTGAACGGCCAGATCCGCCTGACCGAGCAGGGCGAAATCATCAATAGCAAGTTCGCCAATCCGAAAATCGGCCGGCGCAACCTGGAAACGGTGATCGCGGCCACGCTGGAGGCGTCGCTGCTGCCCACGCAGAACGCGCCGGCCGGGCTGGCCACGTTCGAAGGCATCATGCAGCAGTTATCGGACCACGCCTTCCGCGCGTACCGGCACTTGGTCTACGAGACGCCGGGCTTCAAGGACTACTTCTTCGCCACCACGCCGATCACCGAGATCGCCGACCTGAACCTGGGTTCGCGGCCGGCATCGCGCAAGCTGATGGACAAGAAGAACCGCAAGATCGAGGATCTGCGCGCGATTCCGTCGGGCTTCTCGTGGGGCCAGTGCTGCCTGCTGCTGCCGGGCTGGTACGGATTCGGCAGCGCGGTCAAGCCATGCTGGACGCGGCGCCGGACGAAAAGTCCCGCAAGGCCGCCGTGGCCACGCTGAAGCGCATGGTCAAGACCTGGCCGTTCTTCTGCACGCTGCTGTCGAACATGGACATGGTCCTGGCCAAGACCGACCTGGCCGTGGCCTCGCGCTACGCCGCGCTGTGCGAGGACCCGGCGCTGCGCAAGACCGTGTTCTCGCGCATCGGCGCCGAATGGCACCTGACCTGCGACATGCTGATCGCTGATCACGGGCCGCACTGAGCGCCTGGCCGAGAACCCGCTGCTGGCGCGCTCGATCAAGAACCGCTTTGCCTACCTGGACCCGCTGAACCACTTGCAGGTGGAACTACTCAAGCGCTACCGCGCCGGCAAGGACGCCGACGGGGTGCGCGTTGGGCGAGGCATCCATTTGACTATCAACGGTGTGGCAGCAGGACTTCGAAACACCGGCTAGCAACTGCCAAGCTTGGGCAGTGTAGCTAGTGCCAGCCTGGCCTATGCGGCGGACGATCTGTCCGGCGATCGGAATTTCTGGTAAGGAATAGTGAAAGAACGTGTTTTACGTGATGAGCCGTTTGCTCTAGAGCAGTGATAGCTTGACCCACAGTTCATAGCCCGCACGTACGCGGGCTGTTTTTTTATGCGTTCTCGACTCTGCCGCGGTGAAAGCTCCGTGAGGCTGGTTGAACAACCCCCTATTTTGTAGCTTGTACAGACTCGAGATGCGCCGAGGGGCTCGTCCTCAATCTCCGAAATGAACGGAACTCTTCCGATCCGTGGCGCCACCAGCCGGAAAAATATGCGCGGCAACAATGTTGCCTACGACAGAACTTGCGCGCACACTCGTGCTTTCTTTCGGTTTAAGCTGGCACGATGCCGCAGAACGCCTGTCGCCGGACGTTCGCTCTCTGGCGGATGAACCGGTCCGAATGGCCGAAGAACTAGGAGCAGCGGCCATTTGGCGCGCATTGGGCGAGAGGCCGAAAATGGCCGGGATCGGCCGGTCGCTGCGGTATGCCGGTGTCTAGGCGCCTTCATCCAAGCCCGAGATGGAGTCCTATGGTAAGGTTGCCGGGATGAGTTCATGGACTTCAACTGGTGTTGCAATGGGCCGCACCTATGTGGTGCCGGGGGAGTGATGCAGCGTGAGTGATGCGAAGCAGGAAACGCGGCGCACGCTACGGACTGAGAGAGTTTCAATCAGCAGGGCTTTGCGCCTGAGCGTGCCGCCAGATGCCAGGCCTGCGCCGGTCAACGGGAAAGACTGGCTGCGGCAGAGGAAAGAGCAATTGCAGGCTGCCCGTGCCGCTGCCAAGCAAAGGCGCGATCTACTAAGAGCCGAAATCATGTCGGCCGTGCAAGAAGTTGCGCGAGAGGAACGCACTGCTGCGCGGCTAGAAGCTGAACGCCTGAAGGCGGAAGCCAAGGCTGCGCGGACCTACACGCGGGAGGACGCACGCGCCGGCGCCAAGTTCGAGCGCGGCCAACCAACCCGCTCGGCGTCCAAACGAAAGACGCTTGCTAATGAGAAACGCAAGCTGGTCTCTTACGCTGATCTGTTGCGGATGCGTGGGTGATCTGGTGGAAGTTCGACAGGGCGGACTGCCGATCGATTTCGTGGAAGGCGGCGTGGATCTCGTGATCCGATTCGACGCGTTGTCGGACAAGCGGCTGAACGCGCGGTGGACCATGTCGAACCGGCGGTTGACCTGCATTCGCTATCGACCCAATGCAGCCGCTGCCGACCCGCTGCCGTCGTTCCCCCCAGTACGGCTCCAGCGTCAACTTCTGAAGTACGGCGGTCATTCAACGCTGCGTTACAGCGGGCAGATCATCGACATGGACATGCGTCAGTCTATTCTCGGGATGACTGTACTAGTCGTAGAACGTTCCGCATATCTGTGCGTGATTAAAAACGCACTCCTTCCTCGCCAAAGCCGGGCGGCAATGCAGTTTAGGTAACGTCGAGCGTCTGAGGAGTGGACTATTGGCGCCTGCCCTATACGAGGCGGAAAACTTTACGCGACTGTCTGAGCTAGGTCTGGCGCCCACTGGTAGAGTCGGCCCCTCACCGAGGACATGCATCGAGTGCATGCCTTATGCACCACTGCATAGCACAGGAAATTCCTTGCGCTGGACGCAGACTGAATTCAGGTCTATATTTGGACCGGAAGTCTCACGCCTAAGGAGCGGGATATGAAACCGAGTCAGGTCAAGCCCATAAGCTACCTGAAAAGCCACGCAGCAGAAATCGTCCGGGACATCACCGAGAGCGGCGAGCCCATGCTGATCACACAGAACGGCGAGGCAAAGGTAGTCGTGCAGGATGCCCAATCCTATGAGGACATGCAACAGACGGTTGCCCTTCTGAAGATTCTGGCGATGGGTCAGAATGACATCGAGACGGGCAACTTCACCCCGACGGACGAAGTGTTTGCCGAACTGGAGCGGATGGACAGGGAGGAAGGGATCGAATGAAGTCTGTAATTCTCGGGCCTGCCAAGTCCGACTTGCAAGACTTGCGACGGTACATCATTAATAAATTTGGCAACAAAGCTTGGCTTGAGACCAGAAACAAGATTCAACAATCAATCAAGCAGGTAGAAGATTTCCCACTGAAGGGCAGCAACCCACCCGAGTTGATAGATTTCCAACCAACGAAATACTATCAAGTCATCAGCGGCATGAACAGAATCATCTACCAGATTGCAAACGACACCATTTACATACACATCATAAGCGACACCCGGCGAGACCTTAAAGCAATACTCGCAAAACGGCTCCTAAGAACGTAGGAACTAAGAAGGTCTCATTTTCCTGTCCTCCGTGGGAGCCTACGCTTGCTTCCGCAACACCTAACTCACACAGATTACGTTGCTCGCGCAGCGATTCGCGGTCGAGGTCATAGGTCTTCGATCTGGCGGGGTACCTTCACGGATCTGGGCTCGCGGGATCCTCGTGTGAATTGCAGTGCTGGCATGTATCTATGGTTCCAATGCCCAGGGGAAATGAGTTCGCGTGGAAATAGGTGGGATGCGTGCGTTTCGATCCCAAGGTGCAGGCCGACTTCGTCTACCACAATGGCCTTCGGTAAATGGCCCTGATGGCCGATCAGCAGCCTTGGCCTTCCTGATCCCGGTCGTCGCTTCCCGACTCGGGGAGGAAACCGCGGGATGCAGCGATGTGGTGCGCCGGGCTATGGCGATTCAAGCGTTTGCTCGGTCAGCAATGCCAAGGGATGTCGCAGGAAGCGAGGCGTGAAGTGGACGTAGGCATGACGCGGGGTGGTGGCTGGTCAGAATCCCTGGGACGCTGCGAGCATTTGATTAGGGGGCGTGAGACAGCGAGCACGACTGTCCGCTTTCGGCTCCGGTCTCCGAAGAGCCGACGATCGAGTTTGATGGGTAGGACGTGTGGGGCCTGATTGGCTACACAATCCCGCCGCAGGTCAGGCAGTTGGACTTCACGTTTTGTTCTGCAAAAAATTGGATCACAAAGCCGTGCGAAAAAGAGCGCGATGGAGTCAGCAATTGAAGGCGGAAGTCAGGGGGACTTCGGTCATTCGTCTATTCGTCTGGCTAGACGCCAATGACCGTGACTGGCCGAACTCGGAAGTCCGTCGTGGGCCGGTGATCCGTTGGCCCTCTTGCGCCGCGGAACTTCCGCAATCGACCCAAAGGCGAACTTCGTTCCGGCTCGCCAGACGGCCGGAAAGCCGGCATACAAGGGGTTAGGTGCTGCCTGCCTGCGCGGTGATTGTCGTGCGCGCGATCGAGCCGCCCGCCCTTAGCCGAGTTGCTCGGCAAGCCCGACGATGATGCCCTCAGGCCCGCGAATATAGGCGAGCCGGTACGATTTCTCGTACTGCATCTGGCCAATGAGTTCTGCGCCATGGGCCTGCATCCGCGCAACGACAGCATCGATGTCATCGACGGCAAACATGATGCGACGAAGACCCAAAGCGTTCACTGGCGCGTCCACGGGCCCAAACCTGACTGCGTTTGGCGTGTGGAATTTGTCCAGTTCAATTCCCTGCCCATCGGGAGTCCGCAGCATCGCGAGGGTGGCTCGGACGTCTCCAAGTCCTATGAGGCTCCCAACAGAAGGCCCTTCAACCGTGGTTTGGCCCTCAAGCTCGAGGCCCAACTCGAAAAAGAACGCCTTCACCGCTTCGAGATCGTCGACAACTATCAGGACGTTGTCCATTCGCTTGACTGTCATGTCCTTCGGTCCCTCTTTCAACGGTGTCGCGTATTTGGGGGAATTGGCATCTAGATCGAGCCGGGCGGATGAATATACTGAGACTGAGGAAACAGCCTACCCGAGAGATGCCCTTGGCGACTGGGCCGGGAAGAGCCATAGGTCGACCCGTGCCCGGTTGGCGCTTCCCTAGTCGCATCCCTCACTGCACCTCCGGAGTGTCCGTTTGGTGAATCTCAAATATTCAAAATATTTGAATAACATATCAGCGAATGGATCACTTTTAGCAACGCTATCGCCGCTATAGTTCTGCACATGGAAGACGCAACAACGCAAAGAGCGAAAGCAGCGCCGCCAGACGGAAGCTCAAAATCATTGAATCAACATATACCGGAGAACATTATGTCGAACTCCAAACTGGAAGTCCTGACCCCGCACAACAGCCAGATTATCTTCATCGACCATCAGCCCCAGATGGCCTTTGGCGTGCAGTCGATGGACCGCCAGACCATGAAGAACAACGTGGTCGGCCTGGCCAAGGCGGCCAAGATCTTCGACATCCCGACCACCATTACCACGGTCGAGTCTGACTCGTTCTCGGGCTATAGCTACCCCGAACTGCTCGACGTGTTCCCGGGTAAGCAGACGCTCGAACGCACCTCGATGAACTCGTGGGACGACCAGAAGGTGCGCGACGCGCTGGCCGCCAACGGCCGCAAGAAGGTGATCGTCGCCGGCCTGTGGACCGAGGTCTGCAACACCACGTTCGCGCTCTGCGCGATGCTCGAAGGCAACTACGAGATCTACATGGTGGCCGACGCCTCGGGCGGCACCACCAAGGAAGCGCACGACTACGCGATGCAGCGCATGGTGCAGGCCGGCGTGGTGCCGGTGACCTGGCAGCAGGTGCTGCTTGAATGGCAGCGCGACTGGAAGAACCGCGACACGTACGACGCGGTAATGAATGTGGCCAAGGAACACTCGGGTGCCTACGGCATGGGCGTGGACTACGCCTACACCATGGTCCACAAGGCCGAGCAGCGCACCGCCACGAAGCACGAATCGCTGGCTCCGGTCCATGCACAGGTGATCGAGCGGTAATTCTGCATTCGCGGGCTGGACGTTCCATAGGACGTCCAGTCATTTCAGAAACGGGGCCAACTGCCTACTTCAATCCCGACTGACTCAGACCGCGGCTTGAAGCAAGATCGCGGTCTCAAATGAACAGGAGAACTCCCATGTCCAAACTACCGTTGCTCGAACCCGCGGATTGTGCATTGATCCTCGTTGATGAACAGGCGGGCCTTGCGTTCGCCGCGGGTTCTCAGGACCCCCAGATTCTGCGCAGTAATGGCCTTGCGGTCGCGAAGACGGCGGTCGCCTTTGACTTGCCGGTTGTGGTCTCCACTTCGGCCTCGAAGGTCTACAGCGGCCCATTGATGCCGGCTTTTCGGGAAGTGCTGCCAAACGTCACGCCGATTGAACGCCGCAACATGAACCTTTGGGAAGACGATGCGGTCCGCGACGCGATTACGGCTACCGGAAAGCGTACGCTGATCATCGCGGGCATGCTGACGGAGGCCTGCGTGAGCTTCCCGGTTCTTTCAGCGCTGTCCGAGGGATATCAAGTCTACGTGGTTGCCGATGCTTGCGGTGGACTGACACCAACAAGCCATGACCTTGCGTTGCGACGGATGGCTTCCGCTGGCGCAGTCATGACATCCTGGCTCCAACTCCTTCTCGAATTTCAGAGAGACTGGACGCGTCATGACACATATGAGAAGGCTCGCTCGATCGTGGTTGAGCATGGTGGTGGGTATGGCACGGGGCTCGCATACGCGCGTGACATGATCAAACCGACATGAGCGCGTGTATCGGTCATGCATGCGGCTAACTCTGCCTCATTCTGAGGGACGTAAGTTGAGGGGAGGGGGCGACCGGCGCTTTCCGACCCCTCTCTGCCATTCGCAATCACGCCGACAGATGGCCGCTTCGGGCCGAACTACGGTCAGCTCGTAGAGCTGCTATCGTCAGCGCGTCCCTTTCCCTCTGATACGCACCCGTCCGAATGGGGGGCATGCAACGCAAGCTGCTGCAAGTTCCCGAGCGAAGAAGCATTGCCCGGGCCTCTGGATGGATCGAGAAGTTCATCGAGCCCTGTTGAGCGACGCCATCTCGGGCCTGAAACGCAGCGGCGGGGCAAGCCGCTCTTTCGGCGTCATCTTGGTGGAACCTCCGCTCTGGCCGGCCATGCCTGCTGTGCGTTGGCGGCGTGCCGCGGCAGGAGGCCGGCGGCCGCAAATGCACCAGCGGTGCGCGCGAGGAATTTCCGACGCGTCGTGCTGATGGCGCCTCCGTTCAGCATGTTGCGGGAATGACGGGGAGAAGCAGGAACGACGCGTACTTCTCGCCCGTGTGAACGGTGGTCTGACCGGCGAAGCGGTCAGACCTGCGGTCGTCGGGGTGATCGTGCAGCAGCACCGACGAGCCGCGCATCGACTTGCCATAAATCTGCGGATAGGGCCCGGGCAGGTCGTGCTCGAAGTCCGAGCTGCCCACAGTCAGCACCAGCCGGTAGCCCTTCTGGAAGACGAAGCACATGGGCCAGATCTCGACCTGCAGCTCGTAGATCTCGTTCGGTTCGAGAAGTTGGATCTCCTGGTGCGTGTGCACGGGCTGATACGGCCTGGAGGCTTGAGGATCCAGCTTTCGGTGCGACGCTCTAAGCCAGCCTTGCGCGAGGGGGGCATTGGGTTCGACTGCCCCCAAGATCAGGTGCTCCTTGCCGTCCGGAGCGAAAGCCCGCAGCGTCAGGAACAGATCCGCATCGCGGGCCGTCGTGGAGATCCAGAGCGTGGCAGACAGCGGGCCGGTCACCTCGGTTTCGCGCTCGAAGGGTGCAGTGCTGAAGCTTACCTTGCCTGCCATGCCGTCAAACGAGACGCGCGAAGCTGTCACGCTCGGCTCCGATCGCAGGCTCTGTGCGCCGGCGTCCAGATACATGGGCGTCCATGCGGTGCGCGCCAAGGGCCATTCATGCTCGTCGCGCTCCACAAAACGATCCACGTGGCGCACCTGCATCTTGATGGGCGGCTGCCGATCCCAGCCGTTGTCCTCACCCTTAAGGAAATGATCGAAGAACCGCTTCTGGAGCGCCACGCCGTAGTCCGTATAGAACTCCGTCCAATGCTCGAGCCCGTGCAATTCGAGCCACTTATGCTTCGAGCCGGCCCCCAAGTAGCCTTGGACATTGCCGCGGAGGTGCAGGCCATGGCCACCCCAGTTTGCGCAGGAAAGCACCGGTACCTCGATTGCACCCAAGTCCGCACGGCGGCCGTCGAAGTAGCTATCACTGATGAGCTCGGCGCTCAACTGCGTCGCGTTGATGTCCACGCGATTGGCGAGCAGTTCCTCGTCGCTGAGCTCGGCTGGCCCGGAGATAGGCAACCCGGTGTTGGGATTCACATGCCCACGCCGTCCGAGGCCGTGCTGCACGTTTTCCACCTGCTTCGGATACCAGGCCACCATGAACGTGTTGAGGATGCCGCCATGCCGGCAGGCGTCGCGATAGTAGTCGGAGAACCCCTCGAACGGGCAGATCGCGGCCAGATGCGGAGGACGTTTCGCCGCCACCAGCCATTGGGTGGCTCCGTAGTAGGAAACGCCGGCCAGGCCGATCTTCCCGTTGCTCCACGGTTGTTTCGCTGCCCATTCAATGCAATCGTAGAAGTCCTGCGCCTCGCGCGGGGAGAAGCAATCGATGACGCCCGGCGATCGGCCAGCGCCGCGCGAGTCCACGCGAATGCAGATGTAACCCAACGGCACCCATCTCTCCGGATCCGCGGTTTCCCAGTTCGCGTACTTGCCGCTGCTGCCCTTCAGAATTTCCGGGTGCTTAGTAGTGAGCGATTGCCATTGTGCGGGGAATCCCACCTGGAATGGCAGGCCTTTTGCGTATGGCCCGTAGGACATCAACACCGGGTAGCGTCCTTCCTCTTTCGGGCGAAAGACGTCGGCCCGAACCACCAAACCATCGTCCATGGGGATTTCAACGTCCCAATCGATTTGCATGTCTGTCTCCTGATCGGTTTATCTTGTAAGCGGCTAAAGCTTGTGGCGCATGCCCAGCGCAAAGCTGGTGCCACTGCCTTTTCCGGTAACCTTGTCGAACATCGTCACAGCGTATACGTCCGTGCGTTTCGACAGAGCATAGTCATAACCACCGGCAAGTCCGTGACGCCGATAGTCCGCCATGACATCGCTACGTACGCGTGAAGACACTGCAGAGGCCAGGATCTTCCCGCTGCCGACCGGAATCTGGGCACCCACCTGCAGCGCGTCGGTCGTCGTTGATGCACCGCTGGTACTTGTGTGGGCATACTCGGTCAGCAGCTTGATGGCCTTGAAGTCATAGGACAATCCCCCGACCATCGCTGTCTGCGCCCAACTTCCCGCAGGAAGTCCGGGACCGAGCCGGGTTTTCTGGATGCCAAAACTTGCCGACAATGGCCCGCGATCATAGAGCAGCATACCGACAGCATTGTTCTGCGAATTCGTGCCCGGCTGCTCGCCAAGGCTATACAAGCCCCGGAACGAAATCCCAGCGAATTCCGGTGAGTAGTAGCCGATCGCGTTATTCCACGCGGTATCGCCGGCAATGAATCGGCCCTGCTGGGGCGTCCACAGCACGTTCTGGAGCGGCGAAAACTTGGTCGACCCGGAAAACGCATCGAAGAGCGCGGTCGCCAGAAACGTCGGATTTGCTAGTCGCCCGAGACGCACTTCGCCAAAACCGCCCTCCAGGCCGACGTAGGCATTTCGGGAAAAGAGGCCATCCGTGGGAGCGCGCCCATTGGCACCCGTGTCCATTTGGAAGAATCCCTCGAGGCGGTAGTTCGCCTTAAGACCGGCTCCCAAATCTTCGCTTCCTGTCATGCCCCAGAAGGACGTCTGCAGACCTCCACTTTCCACGCCAGTTGCAGAACGTTGTCCACTGAGATGGGTAACGCCGACATATGCGTCCGCGAGTCCATATAGCTGTGCGTTGGTCGCGTAGGACGCGCAAGGCAGCGCAAAGAGTGCCAGCGCATACAACCTTACTATCGGTTGCGCCCTCCGTGAGCCACCCGGTTCGCTACCAGCTTTACCATAGACGGCAAAGCTTGCTTGTCGTTCCTTGTACAAAATTGATCTCCTCCGTTTTACTTACTTCGATCACCTCAAAAGAACAGCGTGGTCTTGGCGCAAGAGCAGCCTCACTGACGGGGGCGGTCGTCCTTTTCTGCGGCATTGCGAATGCCGGTATTCGCCCGAGGGAGCTGAGCGCGAGGCCCCACTCACCACAGCATCGCAGCCCATAATCGGCGGGGAGTGGCGCGCGCGGCAGTAGTGGGTTGGAGACGGTCAGGCGGACGCAGGGGCCGGCAGCACGGTCCCATAGTTGAGGCCGAAGCCGATCCGCGCATAGTCGTCGCGCTCGCACCAGCCACGGAACACGACGGTATCGCCATCCTCAAGGAAGCCGCGTTGTTCGCCGTCGCCGATATCTACCGGTTGCGTCCCGGATACTGTGAGTTCGATCAGCGCACCCGCCTCGCCTGGGGCGGGGCCCGAGATCGTGCCGCTGCCCAGCAGGTCGCCGCTCTGTAGGTTGCAACCGCCCATGGTGTGGTGCGCAATCATCTGGCTCAGCGTCCAGTACTGGTGTCGGAAGCTGGTATGGGTCAGCGTGCGCGGTTGCCGGCCCTGTGTTAGCTGGCGCGCGCTGAGTATCGAGACCTCCAGTTGGATGTCGAAGGCGCCGGCCGCGGCATTGTCCGCCGAGCGAAGGTAGTCGAGCGGTTGCGGGCGCCCTGGGGAGCGCGTCCAGCCTGTACGGTAAGGCAGCAGGGCTTCCAGCGTGACGATCCAGGGCGACAATGTGGTGGCGAAGTTCTTGGCCAGAAATGGCCCTAACGGTTGCATCTCCCAAGTCTGAATGTCGCGCGCGGACCAATCGTTGAGCAGGCACAGGCCGAATATGTGCTGCTGTGCCTTTGCCAGCGGGATAGGCGTACCACGTGCATTTCCGATGCCAATCACCGCGCCCACTTCCAGTTCGTAATCCAGACGCTGGCAAGGTCCATACACAGGTGCGCTGCCCGGATCGGCGCGGTACTGCCCCATCGGCCGGTAGACCTGCTGGCCACTGACGCCGATGGAAGACACCCGGCCGTGATACGCGATCGGCAGCCAATCAAAATTGGGGTTCACCTCCAGCCCGAACTGGCGACAGCAGTTCACGGCGTGGTCGAGCGAAGTATAGAAATCCGTGTAGTCGCCAATGCGTATCGGGACCGCAAACTCGGCCGCCGCCTGCGGCACCAGCGTTTCGCGTACTGGACGCTCATGCACACTGTCTGCCTCCAGCAGCGCAAAGATGCCGTGGCGCAATGCGCGCCAGGCGCTCGGACCCAGGTCCAGCAGTGCATTTAGCGTCGGCGCTGCGGCGGCCCGCGTGGCTTCGGCGGCCAGGTCTTGCAGGCAGCCTCTGCCATGCAAGGCGGCCAGGTCGACGATCTGGTCACCGATCGCAACGCCGCCACGCCAGGGCTCCGCGCGGCCAAGCCGACGGAATATGCAGAGCGGAAGATTCTGCAGCGGAAAATCGCAGCCTGCAGCATTGGCCGAGTCCAGCCAGCTGTGGCGGGAGGCATCATGGGTGTGGTTCAGTTCCATGGTGGTATCAGGCGGCATTCAGGGCATCGTCGAAGATGGCAACGGCGCGGGTCCAGCCGGCCGAGGCCCCGCGAATCTTGTGCGGGAAGCAGGAGATGTAGAAGCCATGCGGCGGCAGCGCCTCCAAGTTGTGCAGCTTCTCCAGGTGGCAATAGCCAATGTTGCGGCCCGCCTTGTGGCCTTCCCAGATCAGCGAGGCGTCCTGTGTCTCGGCATACTTGCGGGCCGTGTGCACGAACGGCGCGTCCCAACTCCACGCGTCGGTACCGGTCAGCCGCACGCCACGTTCAAGCAGGTACATGGTGGCGTCGAACCCCATGCCGCAGCCGGACGAGACGTAGTCAGGCTGGCCGTAGCGCTTGCCCGCACGCGTGTTGACCACCACGATCTCCAGCGGCTTGAGCACGTGCCCGATTCTGTCGAGTTCGGCATCAACGTCGTTAGCGGTCACCACATAGCCGTCGTCCAGACCGGTGAAGTCGAGCTTCACGCCTGGCTGGAAGCACCACTCCAGCGGCACCTCGTCAATGGTGATGGCGCGCTCGCGCTGCCCCAATGACTCGTTCATGGTGCTGTGGAAGTGATAGGGCGCATCCAGGTGGGTGCCATTGTGCGTATTGAGCTGGATGCGCTCGATCGCCCAGCCTTCGCTGTCCGGCAGGTCGGACGGCTTCAGTCCCGGGAAAAAAGACGTGACCTGCTCGGCGGTCGAGCGGTGCGACAGGTATTCGATCCGGGGGCCATAGCCGGGAGGATCGGAGACGACATCGTTTTCCAGGTAGATCGAGAGATCGACGAAGCGGCGGGTCATGGTGGGAGGTCCTCTTTGGAGATGCATGAAAAGGGGGAAGGCGGGCTCAACTGGCATCGAGGGACGGCGCGGTGCCCGGCGCCTTGCGGGCGCCCACACCGGTATCCTGCTCGGCAATTTCGCGTGGCAGCAGGGCAACCACGATCGCGGATAGCAGGAACAAGCCGCCGCACAGCGCGATACCGGGCGCAAAGCCGAACCCAGTCGCCGCCCAGCCCAGCGCCAGCGGAGCAAAGGCGGAGATGCCACGGCCGACGTTGAAGCAGAATCCGGCGCCGGTTGCGCGGATGCGCGTCGGGAACAGTTCGGCGAAGTAGGAGCCCACGAGGCCGGCGAAGGCCATGAAGAAGGCGAATACCGGGCCGAGGACGAGCAGGGTCGCATGGTCCGTGGCGAAAGCGTAGGCCGGTAGCGTCAGTCCGGAGCCGACCAGCGACGCGATCACGGCACGCTGTTTCCCGATGCGGTCTGCGAGCAGGCCGAAGACGTTATAGCCAAGGAACATGCCGACATTCAGCACGGCAACGAAGCTTGCCATGGTGGTGACATCGAGCCCCCGCTCCTTGACCAGGAAGGTCGGTAGCCAGGTCGAAGCGCCCCAGTACGCGGACAGCGCCAAGGCCGAGGTCGCGGTGCCGAGCAGGGTAATGCGCAGCAAGCTCGGCGCGAACAACTCAGCAAGGCTGGCGCGGCCGGCGCTTGCTCTGGCGGACTGGTCGCCATAGCGTTGCGCGAGCCAGACCTCCGATTCCGGCACGCGCAGCCAGACGTAGAAAATGGCGATGGCCACGGCCCCGCCGCAGAGAAAGAACAACACGCGCCAGCCATGCGCCGGCAGCAGGTAGGCCGCTGCCAGGGCGGCCACGGTTGCGCCCGCCGAGAAGGAACTGAGCACGAAGGCAGTGGCCCGTCCTCGCTGGTGCGCCGGCCAGGTCTCGTTGACATGAGCCGCGGCCGTGCTCCAGACCCCGCCCAGGCCGAGGCCTGAGAGGAAGCGCAGGAAGAGGATCTGGCGCCAGTCTGTGGCGCCGGAAATTGCCATCGTGAGCGCGCCGAAAGTCACCAGAGACAGTAGCAGCGCCGTGCGGCGGCCCATGGTATCCGCCAGCCTCCCCATCACCACGCTGCTCAGCCCGATGCCGAGCAGCGTGGCTGTGACCAGCAAGCCGGCCTGCGCCTGTGTGATGTGAAGGGATGCGGTAATTGCCGGCATGGCGATGGCAAGGATGATGATGTCCACCGCGTCGAACATATAGCTCAGGAAGCAGCCGATAAGCACGCGCCACTTCAGCGAAGCAGGATTGGGGGGCATGATGGGTCTCCTGATTTGGCGCCCCTGGCCGAAGCAGGTGACGCACCCGTTTGCACTGACTGTACGATCGTGCAGTCTCGAACGGAACGGACTGTACGCTCGTACAGTCAAACGTTACACTGGGGTAAACTCGGGTGCGAATGTGGCGAAGTGAGGTTCGCTACAATGGCGCGTCTATATGGAGGCAGCATGGAAGGCAGGGAAGCGCGGAAGTCGGCGGTCGGGGCGCGGGGCAGGGCGCGGGAAGAAGTGCAGGGGCTGCCGATCCCGGAAGCGAGCAAGCGCGAACGCGTGCTCGATGCAGCGGAGCGGCTCTTTGCCGAGGGCGGCTTTGACGGCGTGTCGATGCGTGATATCGCGGCGGCCGCGGACGTTGGCTTGCCGCTGATCGTTTACCACTTCGAGACCAAACGAAATCTGTACCGCGCGCTCTTTGAACGGCGTAAGACGCTCTTCGAGGCCCGGCTGGCGGCGCTACACGAACCCCTCATCGCCGGCGAGGATCCGGTGGAGCACATCGTGCGTGCGTTCGTGCAGCCAGTAATGCGGATCCAGGACACGGAGGCCGGCATTGCCTACGCCAAGCTCGTCGCACGCGAGGCATCGGATCCAAGAGAAGCTGAGCGAGGCATTGTTGCGGACTACTTCGACCCCTTTGCCATGGAATTCGTCAAGGCGATCCGCAAGGCCCTGCCAGGCAACAGCGCCGGCTATGCGCATTGGGCCTATCTGTTTGCCGTGGGGGCGCTGGTAATGAGCGTGTTCGACAGCCGTATCGAGCGCATCTCCGGCGGCAAGGTCAAGGCCGGCGACGTGCGGCGCAAGTCCGAGTACCTGGTGACCTTCATCGCAGCGGGCATTCGCGCCGGGGCCGACCGGACCTGAACAGACCCTTCTATGAGGGCGAGGATGTCAAGCTCCTCCGGGATTGAATTTCCATAGACATGACTGGCGCGATGCTTTCTCCTTGCAAGCCTCGAATCTTCGTGGGCTGACACGGCGTGAAACCGAGGTCGGGGTTACGTAAGGCCGGGACCCAGCCCCGGTCTACCTTCTATCCGTGCCCGGCGCAAGGCCGGGTCACCACATACCGCATGCGCGAGGCGCTGGAACACCCCTGTTACCTGCGCGCGCCCCATCTAGAAGAACGGCTACCCGCTGGGGGCAGCCCGAGTCTGTTACGGGCGCGCTGACCTGCGATCGTTACCGCTTAGCCTTCCATACTCAGGCGGCATCACGTTGCGACTGGTTTGAAGCTGGCCTGGACTGGAATCTCGCCGTACTCGAGATAGCGCCACAGGCCAATAGCCAATCGCCGTGCCAGTGCCACAATACCGATGCGCCGCATGCGCTTGCCACCTGGCGCAAAGCGCTCATTGAACCATTGGGTGAGCTGACTTGCAGGCTGGTAGCGTAACCAGCTCCACGCAAGTTCAATCATCAGCCAGCGGGCTCGTTTGTTGCCAGCCTTGCTGATGCCTTGCTCGACCTGGCTTTCGCCGCTGCTGTAGGGCGTCGGCGCCAAGCCCAGGGAGCTGGCGACTTCGCGCCGGTTGTGAAAGTTCCGCCAGCCAAACAGTTCCTTGACCAGGATCCAGGCACTGCCGACGCCAATCCCGCGCAGCCGCGCGAGCAGGGCGATCGCCGGCTGCGCGCCGGCCTTTACGGTCGCGTGCTGCTGGGCTTCGATCGTCCTGATCTGCGTAACCGCCAGTGACAGTCGCGCGACACTGCGCTCGATCTCGGCGCGCAGCCCCACAGGCAGTTGCGCGCCATGATCGTTCCACCAGTGCGCCCAGGAACGGCCGCCGACGTGGGCGACCCGCAGGTTGTGCAATACCAGCAGCGAGCGAATTCGGTTGCTGAGGGCGGTGCGTTCCTGCCTGAGTCGCCCCAGTTCCCGGTGCAACCGCCGCTCGTCTTCTTGCTCCGGGGTGGGAACCCGCGCGACGCCCCACACGCGTCGCTCCCCCGCGTGATAACGCAGCAGCATCGAGAGCAGCTTGTCGCCGTCGAGCCGGTCGGTCTTGGCACGTCGTGCACGCCGGTTGACTTCGATACTGGACGAGTCCACCACCAGGTTATCAATGCCTTGTTCGGTCAGCCAGCGGTGCAGCCAGAAGCCATCGCGGCCAGCCTCGTAACAACTGCGGACCGGCACCTGCGATGTCAGTCCGCAGCGTGCTTTGGCCTTGGCAATCGCTCGCAGGACCGCGTCCTTGTCACCGGCCGCCACCGTATACCGGCTCGGCCCGCGTACGCCGTCGCCAAGCGACAGCTTCCAACTCTTCTCGCCCAGTTCGAAGGCCATATACAGTCGACCAATAACTGCCCTATCCTGTCCTTGAAGGGCTGTGTCGGGCGCATTCATTTGCAGGCTCCTTTCGTAAAACGGGTTCGTGAAGCTTCGTTTTACTCCAGGGGGCTTATCTGTCCAGCCCTTCCATAGACAGTATGACTTCCGTGAGGCAGAGGCTGGCCTGCCGCGAGGAATCAAACGCGGGTTAGCATTGCTGCCAGAGCCGCACGGTGCGGACAGGGCCGCACCCGGCGATTTCCGGCACGGAGGCCAGCATGGACCACGATAGCACGCTTTATGTAGGGCTCGACGTTCACAAGGAATCGATCACGGTCGCCTATGCGCTCGGCGAGGGCGAGGTTGAACTGCTCGGCAAGATCGGCACGACGAAGGCGGAAGTCGAACGCTTGTGCAAGCGCCTGCAGTCCAAAGCGCGACGGGTCAGGGTCGTCTACGAGGCGGGCCCATGCGGATATGGTCTTTACCGACAGCTTGCAGGGAAGGGATTCGACTGCATGGTGTGCGCACCGTCGTTGATTCCCAAAAAGCCGGGTGAACGCGTCAAGACTGATCGACGTGACGCCGTGAAGCTCGTGCGTGCGCTCCGCGCGGGCGACCTGTCGAGGGTCTATGTGCCCACCGTGGAGGACGAAGCGTTCCGCGATCTCTCACGTGCGTGGGTAAGTGCCAAAGACGATCTGAAGCGTGCCCGGCAACGGCTGAAGGCCTTTCTGCTCTCGCATGGGGTGCGCTATGCGGGCCGGGCCGACTGGGGGCCGGCGCACCGGCGCTGGCTGAGCACGTATGCGTTCGACAGCGCGTGGCAGCAACTGGCGTTCGAGGAGCATCGACGCACGATCGAGGACCGCCTCGCGCAATGCGCCCGGCTGGAGGCCGCGTTGCGCGAGGCGGTCGTCAACTGGCACTTCTATCCGGCCGTGCTCGGCCTGCAAACGATGCGCGGCGTGCAATTCACCACAGCAGTGGGCATGCTCGCGGAGTTGGGCGATCTCTCGCGCTTTGAGCATCCGCGCCAATTGATGGCATGGCTGGGGGTGACACCATCCGAACACTCCTCCGGCGATAGGCGCCGTCAGGGCAGCATCACCAAGACCGGCAACAGCTATGCAAGGAAGCTGCTCGTGGAGGCCGCCTGGAGCTACCGGCATCCGGCACGCGTAAGTCCCGACATTCAACGTCGGCACGAAGGCATCCCGAAGGCTATCATCGATCGCGCCTGGGACGCGCAGGTCCGGCTATGCCGGCGCTATCGCAAGCTGGCCGCGCGAGGCAAAAACGCGAACATCGCGGTAGTCGCGACGGCTCGCGAACTGGCCGGCTTCATCTGGGACATCAGCCAGCTGTCCATGTCCTTGGCCGTATCGGAAGAGGCGCCCGCCGTGTAACACAGCGCTTCGTCAACCACCCCACAACCCACTGGAAGAGTTTCCTGAAGGCGGCGTAGCCCGGGCATCCGAGTAACCCGCGAAGATACTACGCAAGGAATGTCATCCGATTTGCGACCATAGGTAGCGGCAGGCTCGTTGGACGGACCTCTGTAATGCGGTAGCCAACCCGCGAATATCAGTGTGATCCACCGTCGAGAATTACTGCTACGTCGCCCTCAGGAAATTCAGATCAAATGCACTGACCAGAAACCGAACCAATCCGATTGACAACGGAAGTCATATCAGTATCTAATCAACCGGTATCTGGATTATCTAGAAATAGAAATCGTTCTCATGATAAGTCTCTGAGATGACCAGAGCGTTCCGCTTCCGCCGATGGAGCGACTTGCATCGCTGGCCAGCGAAAGTCCGTTAGCTTGGCTGGAGCCGACGTTCGATTGGCCGAGTGATCGCGTGGACCAACTACGCTTCATGGCCGAAACCGGAAATCCATCAGGTCGCCGACGCCGCTGTCGCGTCGAACTTCCGCTCCCGACCCATTGCGATCAGGTGAACTTTCGGATCAGGTGGTGCAGGCGATCGCAAGCGGCTGGAATCTGCTGTTCAATCGCTGTCGCCACCCCGAGTAGCAGCCCCGATCGCTGCGTAGATGTGGAACAGTACCAGCCCGACAACGCCGCGGGCGCGAGCCCATAGGCGTAGGCTTCCCGGGCGATCGTCTTGTCGTCGGCGTCGTCGGGGAGCCGCACCACCATAGCCAGTCCAGCCGGATAGGCCTCGAATTCCCGGGACTCGAGGCCTGCCAGCAGCGCTTGGCTTCGGGCCGCATAGATGCGCTTCATGCGCCGCAAGTGCCGCATGTAATGGCCGTCTCGCATGAACTCTGCCGTCGCCATCTGCACGGCCGGCCCAGGTGCGGAAGCCAGGCAGGCCACAGCTTCATCGAAACGGGATACCAGGGCCGGTGGCACCACGACGAAGCCCTGCCGCAGCGTCGGGCTGATCGTCTTGCTGAACGTCCCGACATGAATGACCCGCCCCGCTCGATCCTGTGATGCCAGCGCCGGCGCCGCGTGGCGTTTGAGCTGGAGTTCACCCAAGTAGTCGTCTTCGATGATCCAGCTCTCCGAGCGGATCGCCCATTCGAGCAGTTGCACCCGGCGGGCCAGCGACAACGTCGGGCCCAGGGGCGCCTGTTGTCCCGCAGTGACCAGCGCCAGCGCGGCATCCGGTGCGTGCGTTTCGCCGTAGCTGACGTCGATGCCTTCATCATCGACAGGCACGGGAACAGTCGTGAGCTGGGAAATGGACAAGGCCCTGCGGCTCGGAAGAAAGCCCGGATTTTCGACCCATGCCTTGCGGCCTTCGGCCTGGAGCACGCGTAAGGCTATACCGAGCGCTCCCGAGAAACCTGCCGTGATGAAGATCTGCGAGGGCTGGCATTCGATGCCGCGTGACAAGGCGAGATGCGCGGCGATTTCCCGGCGGAGTTCATGCTCGCCGCGCGGGTCCGGATAGGACGCCGGCGCTTCGACTTCATCGCGCGCCGCACGGGCGCGCAGTCGTGCAAACAATGTGGTCGGAAAACAGTCCGATGCGGGCACGCCCATCTGAAACACTGCGGGGCCGGGCAGGAAGTGCTGGTATAGATCGGATTGCAGATCCGTCTCGATCGACCGCGTCCGGTCCGTGCTCGGGCGCACTGCCGGCGCGTGCTCGGAAACTCTTGTTCCGCCGGCACGCGACGAGACGATCAACTGCGCGTCGGTCAGCCGCTCGTAGGCGGTCTTGACGGTGCCGCGCGCCACGCCCAGCTGCGCTGCCAGGTCCACCCACGACGGCAGCCTGGCACCTGGAAGCAGTACCCCGCTCTCAATGGCGACGGTGATTCCCGCGCGTATCTGTTCTGCAAGTGCTGTCTTCGACGCGCGGTCGACCTTCAAATCCAGGATTTTCGCCATGGTTCGTGGTGCATTAGGATTTCAGGTTTTTGGTTCTTTTATGCGAACCGCCTGACGTTCATGATTCTAGCCAACACGGAGCTGAACATGAAACGTCAACGCACACTTCTTTCTCTCGTTGTCGCTGCCAGCGTGGCCTATTCCGGGGTCGCTGCTGCTCATGGCGCGGAAACCGGCGGCCCTGGCGATGTCGTCAAGCCGAACTTTTCGCGCGCCATACAAAACATCCCGGGTAAATCGCTCGTTACCGTGGAAGTCATCTATCCACCCGGAGGCGCTTCGCTACCTCATACCCATGCCAAGTCGGCGTTCATCTATGCGTATGTTGTCTCGGGCAGCATCGCCAGCAAGGTGAATGACGAGCGGGAACGCGTCTACAAGGCTGGGGAGGCGTTTTTCGAGGAGCCGGGCTCACGCCATCCCGTGAGCCGGAACGCGAGCAAAACCGAACCAGCAAAGCTGTTGGCGGTATTCGTCGTTGATAGCAACGACAAAGAACTGACCACGCCGCTCAAGTAAGCATCGCCTCGGAACGCGAAGCACTCGCATACCTACATCTGTCCCGTCACCCATAGGGATCACTATGACCAACGCTGTCATCGACTGTATCTTGAGCCGCAGCGCGGCCAAGTACTACGACCCCACCGCGACCTTGAGCGACGAGCAAATCCGCGAGGTGGTGCGGATCGGCACAAGCGCGCCGACATCCTTCCACATGCAGAACTGGCGCTTCATCGCCGTACGCTCGCCTGAAGCCAAGGCTCGGCTGAGTCCGATCGCTTGGAGCCAGCCCCCGATCACCGAAGCAGCCGTTACCTTCATCGTCTGCGGTCAGTTGGCCGATTCCAGCGTAATACCAGATCGCCTGGCGCCGCTGGTGGAAGCGGGCGTCATGCCGGCAGAGATGGTGCCGGAATGGGAAATCCCCGCACGCAATCTGTACATGGAGTACCCGCAGCGCCAGCGCGACGAGGCAGTACGCACTGCCACCTTCGGCGCGGCGGCGATGATCTACGCGGCCCGCTCGCTGGGCCTGGGTTCGACGCCGATGATTGGTTTCGATGCCGAAGGGGTGCACCGCGAGTTCGGACTGGCCCAAGACGAAGTGCCGGTCCTGCTGTTGTCCGTAGGAGCGGAGCGTCTCGGAAACTGGCCGCAGAAGCCGCGCCTGCCAGTGGCCGATGTGTTGGACCTCGTTTAATTGCTGATCACGCCCATCAAATAGACATTCAGACGCACTCGACAGCGCCAGGTATTGAAGGCTTGCACGGTGCAAGACCCGCGAGCGCTGTGAGGGAAGGGCGGTGCACTGCATATATGTCAGAGGCACATTCAACTCAAGGAGGTTCGCAAATGGCCAGTCCGATTCCTCTTCAAATTGCTGAAAAGGGCGCCGGTTCACTCAACTTCTTGGCCCTGCTTAGATGGGCTTTGGTCGTTATCTTTCTTTGGTTCGGCGGAATGAAGTTCACCGCATACGAAGCAGCCGGTATCGCTCCGTTTATCGAACACAGTCCGATCATGAGCTGGCTGCACGCCCTATTTGGAGTTCAAGGGGCAAGCTACGTGATAGGCGTACTTGAGCTATCCACCGCTGCGGCTCTTATTCTTGGGGCCTTCGAGCCCATTTTTTCAGCATTGGGAGCGGCGATGTCCGCCACGACCTATCTTATAACGCTCACCTTCTTCGTGAGCACACCTGGCGTGGCAGAAGCGACGGCGGGTGGATTCCCGGCGATTTCCGCAGCACCGGGCCAGTTCCTTCTTAAGGATCTTGTTCTACTGGCTGCATCGCTTTCTCTTCTCCTGGCATCTCTACGTGGTCCGTGGCTCAGCGATCAGAAGTCCTGAGTGGATAGGGCGATTCGCTGGCGCTAAGTTCTGCCGACGCGCGGAATGCGGCGGATCATCGGTGCCTGCAAATCGCCCGTTGGAGGTATTGGGCCACGTCCGCGCGCCGTCCGCGAGCAGCAGCCGGGCGGCCAGCATCCTCTATTTCGGGAGCATTCTATGCAATCAGTCGAGATCAAAGCCATTGAAAACTACGATTTTGATCTTTGGCTTCCGCTGTGGAAAGGCTATCAGAGGTTTTACGATGTGGATATTCCCGAGTCCGTGACGCTCCGGACCTGGGCACGCTTCTTGGACCCAGCGGAACCGATGCATGCAGCGCTTGCCATGGTTGGGGGGAAAGCATTGGGGCTGGTGCATTCGATCTACCACCGATCCACCTGGGAAACCGGCGACTACTGCTACCTGCAGGACCTGTTTGTTGCCGACCAGGCGCGTGGCGGCGGAATTGGCCGCGCGCTGATCGAGCATGTCTATGCGGATGCGAAACGTCGCGGGGCGTCCCGTGTGCACTGGCTGACGCACGAAGCCAACCATGGGGCCATGCAGCTTTACGACTGCATCGCTGATCGCTCGGAGTTCATCCAGTACCGAAAACTATTTGCGTGACACGCTGGTTCGGGTCCGTCCTCAGGACTCGTGCGGTGCATCGCCGAAAACCAACCGATACTCAGAAAGAGAAGGCCCAAGAAGATGGTCGTGATCGGCGGTACGGGCCTGCTTCAGCCTGCTCGCGCAAAAGAGCCGGATCAGGCCGTCGCGGGGTGCCTCGACACTGCGCGATACGGCCCGCCCCGTAGCTTAGGTCTTACTCCTTTCGATAGCTTTCATCATGGATCGTCTAGTCTCAATGCAGGCATTCACTCGGGTGGTGGATGTCGGCAGCTTTGCGGGCGCGGCGGAGTCGCTCGACCTGCCAAAGCCTACGCTCACCCGCCAGATCCAGCATCTCGAGACTCACCTTGGAGTCAAGCTGCTGCACCGGACCACGCGCCGCATCAGTTTGACCACCGAAGGCGCTGCCTATTACGAACGCTGCGTCCGCATCCTGGCCGACGTCGAGGAATCGGAACAGTCGTTGACGCATCACAACAACTCGCCACGCGGCACACTGGCAGTGGACACCACGAGCGTACTCGCGCAAATGGTGTTGATGCCGCGACTGCGCGACTTCTTCAATGCGTATCCGGAACTGAAGCTCGAGCTGACCACCAACGGCAAGCCGATCGACATGCTCAAGGAAGGCGTGGATGTGGTCCTGCGCGTGGGTGCGCTAGACGAATCGATGGTGGCACGTCGCATCGGCCAGGTGAAGCTGGCGTTCTATGCATCACCGATCTATCTGCGCCGCTTTGGTACACCTCACGATCTCACAGAACTGGCCCTGCATAAGGCGGTGAACTTCCTGTCGAACCGCACCGGGCGCGAAACGCCGTGGCCGCTGATCCGTGCCGGCGAACGCAGCGAAGTTTTGCCGCCTTCGGCGATCTCCACCAACGATGCCGACGTCTACCTGGGCTGCGCATTGGACGGCCACGGAATCGCCCGCATCTCGCAAGCGATGGCCGATCCCTATATCAACAGTGGCCGGCTGGTGGAAATCATGACCGAGTGGCAATCCGACGAACTGCCAATCTCCGCGATGTATCCACAGAACCGGCACTTGTCGGCCAAGGTGCGCGTATTCGTGAACTGGGCTGCCGAGATTTTCTCGCGGCATCCGCGCTTCGGCGCGGCACGGCGGCAACTGGCCGCGTAGTTTGCGTAGTCGGAGTTTCGGCGCGACAAGCTTTCCGGGCCGGGTCATTCAACAGGAGATCAGATGTGACCAACACGACCGCAGCGAATGGAAAAGAGGTGGCCTCTCATGGTGTGCCTGCGGAAGACGACTATTCGATCTCAGTGCGGAAGCTATTTGATTGGTGTATCGAGGCTGGCCTTTCCTGAGCAGCTCATCGAGGCCGTCTTCAAGGCAGTGCTGCCTACCGCATTGGGCCACCTCGCCCCGGCCTCATCCATCATGCCGCCGGCTACACCGACACCCATTTGGCTGAGATCTCGCTGGCCATCGCGCTCACCGTCTGTACCGACGTTGACTTTCCACCCATCGAGTAAACCGCCTTGCCGGGCGAGCACGACATCACACTTCGAAGTTTCGCTCGGCTGATCCCGACGCGGCGATTTTCCCTGAGCCGTGCCGCCGATGCCGGATGGATTGCCTTGTTGCTTTGATCCTTTTGGGCATTCTTTTGAGTACATGGAGTCTCGAAATCTGCATTCGGTAGACCTAAAGTTGAGGCTCCTAACCACCTGATGAATGAGTCTCGCGCCCATGACCAACGGAACCACCATGACCAACGCTGTCATCGACTGTATCTTGAGCCGCAGCGCGGCCAAGTACTACGACCCCACCGCAACCTTGAGCGACGAGCAAATCCGCGAGCTGGTGCGGATCGGCACAAGCGCGCCGACATCCTTCCACATGCAGAACTGGCGCTTCATCGCCGTACGCTCGCCTGAAGCCAAGGCTCGGCTGAGTCCGATCGCTTGGAGCCAGCCCCCGATCACCGAAGCAGCCGTTACCTTCATCGTCTGCGGTCAGTTGGCCGATTCCAGCGTAATACCAGATCGCCTGGCGCCGCTGGTGGAAGCGGGCGTCATGCCGGCAGAGATGGTGCCGGAATGGGAAATCCCCGCACGCAATCTGTACATGGAGTACCCGCAGCGCCAGCGCGACGAGGCAGTACGCACTGCCACCTTCGGCGCGGCGGCGATGATCTACGCGGCCCGCTCGCTGGGCCTGGGTTCGACGCCGATGATTGGTTTCGATGCCGAAGGGGTGCACCGCGAGTTCGGACTGGCCCAAGACGAAGTGCCGGTCCTGCTGTTGTCCGTAGGAGCGGAGCGTCTCGGAAACTGGCCGCAGAAGCCGCGCCTGCCAGTGGCCGATGTGTTGGATTTGGTATAGGCGCGTCGCCGCGGCAGTGATCACGCCGAACGACCAAGCGGCTGCCAAGTGAGAGGCAAACACAAGGTACCTCCCACTTGAAGGCCTGACCAGCTTCGACCCAAGACTTGGGCACGAAGTAAGCCGGGGGATGGTTCCCACATGGACATTCCCCAATTAGTGAAACTAGCAACTTACAGAGATTACGATGCCAAGAACTGCTGCTCTAAAGCCGGAACAGGTGCCGGCCGATTCGAAACCGACCCTCGATGCAATTACCAAGAACATCGGGTTCACCCCAAATATGATGGCGACCTTCGCGCAGAGCCCCGTCGCGTTCAACTCATGGGCCACCCTGCTTGGCTCCTTGAGTAAGGCGCTCGACGTGAAGACGCGTGACAGCATCGGCCTCGCTGTCTCCGAAGTGAATGGCTGCAACTACTGCCTGACAGTTCACAGTTATACGGCCGAGCATCTGGCCAAGCTGTCGACCGATGAAATCATTCTCGCTCGGAAGGGCCGTGCCAACGACCCGAAGCGCGACGCCGCCGTCCAGTTTGCGCGCAAAGTCATCGAGGCCCGCGGCAACGTCACTGACGCCGATCTGAAAGCCGTCCGCGAAGCCGGCTACACGGATGCGAACGTCATGGAGATCGTCGCGCTGGTTGCCATGTACTCCCTGACGAATTTCTTCAATAACGTGTTCGATCCCGAGAAGGACTTTCCCGCCGTTACGCCGGCTGGCTCGATCTGAACGCTATCCGGTCGCATCGACCCTCTCCGAGGGGCTTGAAGGTTTGATGCGAGCGCTACGCCAAAGCCCGGAGGCACCCGGGAAAGATTCTTGGGAATGCGTCCGGGCTTTTCGTATGACCCGACAAGTCTAGGAGAAAGAATGTGACACTCGATCATCCAATTTTTGCTCGCTGGCCGGTGCAGTACCCCGATCGGCTGCAACTCTTTTCCTTACCGACGCCCAACGGAGTGAAGGTCGGCATCATGCTGGAGGAAACAGGCCTTGCCTATGAGCCTCACCGCATCGACATCATGGCGAACGAAAACCACGATCCGGCCTTCCTGGCACTCAATCCTAATGGCAAGATTCCGGCGATCTACGATCCCGAAGGGCCGGGCGGCCGGCCGCTGGCGTTGTTCGAATCCGGAGCGATCCTGATCTACCTCGCAGACAAGACGGGGCAGTTCCTCTCCACCGATCCCAACACGCGCTACGAAACGATCCAGTGGTTGATGTGGCAGATGGGCGGTGTCGGGCCGATGTTCGGCCAGGTCGGCTTCTTCAACAAGTTTGCCGGCAAAGCCTATGAAGACAAGCGCCCACGCGACCGCTACGCAACCGAATCAGCCCGGCTGCTCGGTGTCCTCGACGAACGTCTCGCGGGCCGCGACTGGGTGATGGGCGCTGACTACAGCATCGCCGATATTTCGCTGCTCGGGTGGGTGCGTAACCTGATCGGCTTTTATGAGGCGCGTGAGCTCGTCGGCTTCGATCGCTTCCTTCATGTGCAGGCATGGCTCGATCGCGGTTTCGCGCGCCCAGCCGTTCAAATGGGAATCAATATTCCGCCTCGCGACTGAGTGCATGTAGATGGATACCGCAACGGCCGGCGACGCACGGAGCCGCTCAAATTCTATTCAAGCGAGGATATCTATGATTAAAATCACCGCCGACATGGAGGCGATCATCAAGCAGACGATGCTGTCGTTCGTCGCGACAGTCAACGCGGACGGAACGCCCAATCTTTCGCCGAAGGCGTCCTTGACGGTCACGAACGGCGTTCTCTACTTCGCCGATATCGCATCGCCCCGAACGATACTGAACTTGAGGCGAAATCCCGCCATCGAAATTAACGTGGTCGACATCTTCCAGAGACGCGGTTATCGATTCAAGGGTCGCGCGTTGGTGCTGCCGCCAGGCGATGGTGAGTACTTGATGATCGCCGATTGGGTTCGGGCGACGAATGGCCCAGAGTATCCCGTCAATCACGTCGTCAAAATCGAAACCACTTCGATCATCCCGTTACTGTCTCCAGCCCATGTCTTTGCCCGCCCTCCTCGAAGTCAGGACGAAATCAGGAGCACCTACCATCAAAAGTACAGGGTGAAACCCATCGGAGCATAGGTGCAGGGTCCGCGAAGAACGGCATGCGGCTTTAAGACCGCATCGTTCATCGCTCGGGCTTTCCAGCCGGCATGCAAGTGCCTGGATGGCGGCGCGCACGCGAAGGAATTCCTTGGCGTCCAGTTGCCCGGACGAGCTTGCGCGCTACGTGTCCGATCAGCTCGAGCACTGAGGCCATTTGCTTCGCACAACCGGTGTGCAATCGCAATATGATGCTTGAGCGTTTCAAATTCTCGAGGTCCTATGTCCCAAGTCGACTGGCTGAGCCAGCTCCTGCAAATGATCACCATCACTGGCCGGCTGGAGGTCCGTTGCGTCTACGGCGAGCCATGGCGTGTGGCCTGGCCCCAGTCCGCAGCGCACGAGATTCCCTACCACGTCGTGCTCAAGGGCCGGGCGATTATCGAGAATCCGGAGACCGAGACGACCATGGAGCTGGTGGGAGGAGATGTCGTGCTGTTACCTCACGGGTCGGCGCACGTCCTGCACGATGGCAGCGGACATGCGCCGGGTCTTACCTACAATCGCCAAGGTTCTGCAGGATGGATGCTTAGCCAGAATGACGGCCAGGGCGATCATCTGGACCTGTTGTGCGGGCGATTTTTCATCGAGCCGCCCCATGATCGGCTGATTCGCAACTATCTACCCACGAATCTGGTGGTACGGGCCATGGACGGCCATGATGATGACGCCATCGGGTCCGCTTCGAACCACCTGGCCAGTCTCGTGGGGCTGATGCGCATAGAGTCCACCGGAGACAAACTGGGCGGATATGCCATGCTCAACGCGCTTACCTCGGCGCTGTTCACACTGGTACTGCGCGCAGCCAGCGAATCCGAGCAGGCCCCAGCAGGCTTGTTGGCGCTTGCCGGCCATCCACGGCTGGCTCCGGCCATTTCGGCCATGTTCGCCGATCCGGCGCGACCCTGGAACCTGCCTGATCTGGCCGACTTGTGCAGCATGTCGCGCGCCACCTTCATGCGGCACTTTCAGGACAAGCTGGGGCGCTCGGCCATCGAATTGCTGACCGATATCCGCATGAGCCTGGCCGCCAACGAACTGAAGAAGCCGATGATGACCACCGAGACCGTGGCCGACTCAGTCGGGTATCGATCCGTGGCAGCGTTCCGGCGTGTGTTCACCGACACGATGGGGATGACGCCGGGGGAATGGCGCCGTCTGGCGCGCGAGGGCCAGTAATGCGATTCGGTTTCGGTGTGCAGCCTGGATGAGGGGCTAGACACGCCGGCGCTTGCGACCACTCTTCCGCGATTCAACGCGACCTCATAGGAGGGGTCGTCCAATAAGAAAGAGCGCCGCTGCGAATAGTGCGGCTGTATGGTATCGAATGTGTCTTTGGGTCATGACTAAATTGAGGGTCGGCTACGTTGCAGAAGTCGCGACACGCTACTTCAGCGCAAGCGAACAGCTTGCTGGCCTCCGACCTCGGTCGATTGAGGGGAGGGTGGCGGTCGGCTCTTGCCGGCTGCACTCCGGCCGCTGGACCAGACACCACCTCATCGGCAGCTCTTGAGGGTACAGCTGTCATTCATGTCTTCGGGTCGGTCGGCAGATCATCCGCCAAACTCGCCATTCGTGCATTCCCCGTTGCAGCCGGTCCGCAATGTCCAGTATCGTGCACAGGTGCGTGATCGACCTGTTGCGGCCGTTCGAGAAGCCCGAAACTGGACGTTCTTCCCACGATGCGTAAGCCTTAAACAATCAGCTGCTGCCAAGGACGTGTTTCGTCGGCCTGCCCGATTAGTCTCTCTGCTTCGTGAGTTGCTCGCGGATCTCGGATAATTCCTTTTTCCGCTCGGCGGTCGTCTTCGGGTACTGCAATTTCAGTTCACCGAGGGTGTCGAGGATGATCTGCGACACGATCAGCCGGGCGTCCTCCTTGTCGTCGGCGGGTACTACGTACCAAGGCGCGAGTTCCGTGCTAGTCGCGCTCAGACATTTCTCGTACGCCGTCATGTATTTCGTCCAGAATTTTCGCTCCTCGACATCGGCCATGCTGAATTTCCAGTTCTTATTGGGATCGTCAATGCGCGCGAGAAAGCGCTTACGCTGTTCCTCCTTCGAAAGATGCAGGAAGAACTTCACGACACGCGTGCCGTTACGGCAAAGATGGGCTTCCAAATCAGCTATCGAACGGTAGCGGCCATGCCAGAGGGATTCGCCAGAACCCGACACAAGCGATAGACCCTCGCCGCGAAGGATCTCGGGATGCACGCGAAGGATCAACACCTCCTCATAGTAAGAGCGGTTGAAGATGCCGATGCGGCCGCGTTCCGGCAATATGCGCGCACCGCCGCCTTGCTCCGGCCGTCGATCCGGAGACCGAAAGTGCCCCCTGGCCGAACTCAGACTGCGGCATGTTCTTCACCGCGCGCGAGGGATGCGGCTGTCGCGCGCGACGACGATCGAACTGGCGGTTGCCTGCAATCTCCGCAGGTCTTCGCAATCGCGGTGTCGGAAATAATAGGCGATCGACTAACTATGAAAAATAGCCGAGTCACGGCATTATCGCAATTTGTCCAGTTGAGCAATATTGCCACTGGAACACTTCGGGGTCTCGGTTGCATTCCTACTGCCGAATAGAGGATGAGCGATCACGAACTGCAACGGCATGCCTGTGGTGGTCTAATTTCCTCGGACAGGTCGATAGGAGGACAATCCGGAATCGACGAGGAAAAAAGATAGATGACAAGAAGGCGCCGACAATTTGACGCCAGCTTCAAGCTGGAAGTAGTACGGATGGTGCGAGACCAAGGATTATCGGTCAGCGAGGTTTGCCGGTCGATGGAGCTTGGTGAGACGGCCGTTCGGCGCTGGATGGCGCAGTACGATGCAGAGTGCGCCGGCGGGCCTGGCGTGGGCAAGCCGCTGACGGCGGAACAGCAGCGCATCCGGCAACTGGAGGCGGAGAATCGGCAACTGCGCGAGGATAACGCCTTGCTAAAAAAAGCCTCGGCCTTCTTTGCGCGGGAACTGAAGTGAGCTACCGGGTGGTAGCCCACTTGCAACAGGAGGCCGTATCGGTCAGTAACGCCTGCCGGGTATTGCAGGTGAGCCGCTCGGGCTACTATGCGCACCGCCGCGCCAAGCCAAGCATGAAGACTCTGCAGGAGCAGACCCACGTCAAAGCGGCGTTCGCTGCGAGCGGCGCGAGCTACGGCAGCCGGCGTGTCATGCATGCGGTGCGGGAACAAGGGGTGCGCCTTGGCCGCTACCGGATTCGTAGGCTGATGCGCGAAGCGGGCTTGCGTGCGACCTGGAAGCGTAAGTTCGTGTCGACGACTGACAGCAAACACACTCTGCCAGTGGCAGAGAACGTGCTGAACCGGCAATTTGACGTGGCCGAGCCGAATCGGGCCTGGACTTCGGACATCACCTATGTCCGCACGGCCCAAGGCTGGCTGTATTTGGCTGTCGTGCTGGACTTGTACTCGCGCAAGGTCGTGGGCTGGTCGATGGCGCCGACCATGCCGGCCGACCTGGTGATGTCGGCACTGAGCATGGCGCTGCAGCAGCGAAGGCCAGCGCCGGGACTGGTGCTGCACTCGGATAGGGGCAGTCAGTACGCGAGCGCGGAGTATCAGGCCTTGCTGGCACGCCATCAGATTGTTTGCAGCATGAGTCGAAAAGGCAATTGCTGGGATAACGCGGTGACGGAACGGTTCTTCCTAAACCTGAAGATGGAGCGCGTGTGGCAGCGTCAATACGCCAACCACGCCGAGGCACGGCGCGACATCACCCAGTACATCGTTGGTTTCTATAATCCGGTGCGCTTGCACTCAACCCTGGGGTATCTGTCGCCCGCTGCCTACGAGGCGAAATCGACAGAAAAAGAACCTATCTGCCTGTCCGAAATAACTTGACCACTACACATGCCGCATGCGGGACACGCGCTCGCTCAGTACGTCGGGGAATGTCCTATGGCGGCCCAGCGATGTTCTGGCTCATCTTAGTAATCTGAAGCGCCCCCGCGAAGAGCAGTGGTACTTCGCCAGTTCCTTCGAACCAACGTGATACCGTTATTCTGCATAGCTAATGCAAAACGACCGGAAGGGTATGAAAAAGTATCCGTGCAAGGCGTCCGCGCGCGTTCTCGCGGGCCATTACTTGCCTGACCTGCGCGCCGGGTTGTCTGTCGCTGGCCTGCTCGTTCCTGAGGCAATCGCGTATTCAACCATTGCCAACCTACCACCTCAGACGGGCGTCATAGCGCTGCTCGCGGGACTCGTCGCCTACGGCCTGCTGGGCAACAGCCGCTTTGCGATTGTGTCGGCCACGTCATCGTCGGCAGCCGTCGTTGCAGCCGTAGCAGTGGGAATGGCCGGTGACAGCCTGCCGATGCGCATGCTGCTGGCCGCCGGGCTCGTATTGATTACCGGGTTGATCTTCGTGAGCGCGTCGCTCGCACGCTTGGGCAGCGCTTCTGAGTTCATCGCCAAACCCGTGCTGCGAGGCTACGCGTTCGGTCTAGCAATTGTCATCATTATAAGACAGATCCCGAGTTTTCTCGGCGTGAGCCTCAAGCACACCGATTCTGCCGGCTTCCTGATTGAGCTTGCCCGTAGCTACCCGCAGTGGAACGTCTGGCAGTTAGCAACCGGGCTCGTCGCGCTGGTCCTGCTATTCGCTTTCGGTCGCTCACGCCAGGTGCCGGGCGCGTTCGTCGTCATCTCGCTAGGCATCGTCGCCAGTCGTTGGTTCGGCCTTCACGCCCATGGGGTGTCGGTGGTCGGCACAATCGAACTATCGGGCCAAATGCCTTCCCTGCCCAGCCTTGATCACCACCAATGGGCCCAACTTGGCGAATTCGCCTTTGCGCTGGCGCTGATCCTTTACGCCGAATCGTATAGCTCGATCCGCACGTTAGCACTCAAGCATGGAGACTTGACGGTGCCGAACCGTGAGTTGCTCGCGCTCGGCGCTGCAAATATGCTCTCAGGGCTCTTTCATGGTCTGCCTGTAGGCGCGGGCTATTCGGCAAGTGCCACTAGCGAAGCGGCTGGTGCCCAGTCGCGCTGGGCAGGTTGGTTCGCTGCGGTAGTGGTGGCCGTCATCATGCTCCCCTTGCTGCCATTGGTGGCGCTCACGCCCACCGCGGTTCTCGCTGCTGTCGTTTGCCATGCGCTTAGTCACGCGTTGAACCCATCAGTATTCACCCCGTATTTGCGCTTGCATCGCGACCGCATCCTCGTCGCCGCCGCCGTGCTGGCAGTGCTCGTACTAGGCGTGCTCTACGGGTTGCTCGCCGCGATTGGGCTCAGCCTGCTGATGCTTTTGCGAGGGCTCTCGGTTCCGAACGTGAGCACCCTCGGCCGCCTTGGCGAAGGACACGATTTCCTTGTTCTCGCAGCGCATTCTGATGCGCGACCGGTCCCGGGCGTGATCGTCCTGCGTCCGGAGGCACCGCTCTTTTTTGGCAATGTCGAAGTCATGATGCAGCATGTGAGGACGTTGGTCGTCAACGCGGGCGACAGCGCGCAATCGATTGTTCTCAGTCTGGAAGAGTCCCCCGATCTGGATAGCACCAGCGTGGAGGCATTGATGGAATTCGAACGCTTTGCTGCAGCGCGCGGCAAGAGGTTGTTCTTCGCGCGCCTGAAGGAGCCCGCGCTGGCGTTGCTGACTTTGGCAGGCATGCCTGGTCTCACCCCGTCATACGTTCATTACAGCGTCGACGATGCGGTCGCCGCCGCGCTCGCTCAGTCGAGTTGACACACGGACGCTTGTCAGACGAGCGGACGAATGTCGCTTATGATGGCCGAAGATGCAACTGACATGGGCCGCGCACGAATGTCCGTTGTCTGGTGGAGCCGCCGTTTGGATGTCCGTCTGCGCGCGCTGGCGAATGGAAGGAGATGGCCGGCTACGGCCGTTGCACTCCACGCTGTCCGTCGCAAGGCATAGGCGGGGAGAAGAGCGTGAGCCGGGGGCATGGCAATAAGATCCGATAACGGGCCTTGTCGCGCGTCGTCAGCACTCAGAGTCTTATGCCCCCTTGCGTTGCTCCGGAAGCTATTGCGACCGACGGAAGGGCGGTGGAATCGGTAACTCGTTGCCTTTCGGCCCATTGCTACTGGCTTCGTCGGTCCATCAGTCGGCAGCGCCCGATGTCACCTCGTCGGCCCGCGCCCGCCGCCAGTTCACATGCTGCGACGAACTGCCTCAAGGCTGAACGGATTTGTGTTGTTTACGTCATAAATACGCGGGAGAGCGCGTGCGCTCGCCCGAGCGGTCGAAAGGCCATATGTCCGAAATTTGACTACACTTTTCGGAGGCGCTAAAGTGGTTGTCCGAAAAATGTGTGCAAGTTGCGGACTCATACGCCCATGTCTGACCTACGAGAGAACATTTCTGCACTTATCGAACAGGCCAGCCCAGGCAAGGTCTGGGTACCGACCGATTTCGCTCACCTTGGCAGCCGAGATGCGATCGACAAGACGTTGCAGCGGTTTGTACGGGCCGGCCAACTCCGTCGAATTGACCGAGGCCTCTATGATCTGCCCAAACTCAATCGGCTGACCGGACGCCCCACCATGCCCGACTATCGGGCTGTGGTTGAAGCGATCGCAAGGCGCGACAATCTGCGCCTGCTGGTGGACGGCATGACCGCGGCCAACGACTTGGGGCTGACCGACGCGGTATCGGCACGCGTCACCATTCATACGGACAGCCGTCGGCGTTCGCTGAAGCTCGACAACCTCACGATCGTCTTCAAGCAGACCGCACCAAGCCGGTTGTATTGGGCAGGACGTCCTGCAATGCGCGTCGTTCAAGCGTTGCATTGGCTTAAAGACACTCTTGCCTCTGACAGCGAGCGGATAGCAGCTGCGCTTCGCAACGTGCTCGAACACCCCGACCATGGTCAGTCAATCCGCGAGGACCTGATGTCAGGCTTCGGTGCCATGCCAGCATGGATGCGGACCTTTGTTCGCGATCTCCTGGATTGCAATGGCACAGGGGCGGCCACTGGCGAATGCGATGCGAAGAACGGGAAGGTGTCCCATGAAGGCTGACTATCGTCAAATCATCGAGGCATCCGACACGGACCGGCGAGACCTGTTTTTAACTACGGCGACAAGGCTCGGGACAGCAGTCCAGCATATCGAGAAGGATTTTTGGGTGTGTTGGGCCCTAGATGTGCTGTTCAATGGAGTATCTCAGCCGCCCCGCATCCTGTTCAAGGGAGGAACTTCGCTATCGAAAGCGTTCTCGTTGATCACAAGATTCTCCGAGGACATCGACATAACGGTGTTCCGGGAAGATCTCGGGCAGCCAGTTCAGGTAGCGGAACTCGCCGCGCTAAGTGGGAAGAAGCGGCGCGTGCGGCTAGAGGAAGTTCGGCAAGCCGCGCAAGCCCACATCGCAGGCCCGATGCGTGAACAATTCGAAGCGCTGGTGCTAGACCAGATGCCAGCAGGGCGTTACCGGATCGAGCTTGACCCCGCCGACAGGGACAACCAGACGATCCTTTTTTGGTATCCCGCGGTCACCGCCGACGTCAATGCGTACATCCGTTCTGCAGTGAAGATCGAAGCGGGAGCTAAGTCGGCCCTGGACCCGCATGTGACGGCCTCCATCACGCCATATGTCGCGAATGAGCTTGCTCATCTCGATCTCGCCGTGCCCAACGTCACGACTGTGGCGCCCGAACGGACGTTCTGGGACAAAGTGATCATTGCGCACGGCCTTCGGCAATGGCACGGGCACAGAGGGGAAATCCGGCATGGTGGTCAGCGGGTGACACGACACTACTATGATCTACATAGCATGCTCGAATTGGCCAAGCGCAGCGGATGGCATTTGCGTGATGACTTGGCCAATGACTGTGCCACCCACGCGGACATGTTCTTCGGCAGCCCTGACCTGGGCTTGGACCAAGCAAGGCGGGGAAGTTTTATGCTAGCGCCAACGGAGAATATGCGAGAGGCTTTGGAAAAGGACTATCAGGCGATGAGCGGCATGATTTTCGGTGAAGTCCCGGCCTTTTCAAAGGTGATCACTGCCGTCGAGGAACTTGAGCGTCTCGTAAATTCGGAGAGTCAATGATGAAGACAAGGTTGGTTCGGTGGGACGGTCAAGCGAGACACTTTCACCCGGAGATTCCTGGCTGAAACGTAAATCCATGTCACAGCAAACCGTCCGCGTTTGTTGTGACCGCAAATTGGTCATACGCTAGGTGGTTGGTGAATCCAACGAATGGGCGTATCGAGGCGACGCAAGTGGATATATTGAACATAACGCCCGTAGAGCGAAATTTTGGAGGCATTGATGGAATTCGAACGCTTTGCTGCAGCGCGCGGCAAGAGGTTGTTCTTCGCGCGCCTGAAGGAGCCCGCGCTGGCGTTGCTGACTTTGGCAGGCATGCCTGGTCGCACCCCGTCATACGTTCATTACAGCGTCGACGATGCGGTCGCCGCCGCGCTCGCTCAGTCGAGTTGACGCACGGACGCTTGTCAGACGAGCGGACGAATGTCGCTTATGGTGGCCGAAGATGCAACTGACATGGGCCGCGCACGAATGTCCGTTGTCTGGTGGAGCCGCCGTTTGGATGTCCGTCTGCGCGCGCTGGCGAATGGAAGGAGATGGCCGGTTACTGCCGTTGCATTCCACGCTGTCCGTCGCAAGGCATGGGCGGGGAGAAAAGCGTGAGCCGGGGGCATGGCAATAAGATCGAATAACGGTGCTTTATGGCGAGTTGGCGAGCACCGGGGCAACGTTGTTACTGCACCTACGCCGCCTAACGGATAGCTCCGACTAGGCGTCGCCATCGGGAACCGCATGACCTTGGTCCCGCAAGGCCTTCGTCCAGCGCTTGATGCGTGCGCGCAGTCGTCCCTGTGCAGCTTTTTCTATCGGCATGTCCTCGACGCGGCTGAGCGCTGCGCGCGGCGAAACATAGCCGTATTGAATTAGGGCCATACAGAAGACGCGGTCCTTGTCGCGAGCCGCTACCGCCTTCGCCATAAAGAGGTCAACGACGTCCAAGCAATAGCCAACCCGTCCATTCGTGTCCGCCGTCTGGATGCGCTGCAGGCGGCGTTGCCATCCGGCCGGCAGGCAGGCGGTCTCTGGCCCGACGCCCTGCGCGTAGTAACCGTACGTCTCGTGAAAACGCGAGCCTTCTCCGATGGCCGCGTCAATCGCATCCGCCTTGTCGATGGCATTGAGCGGGTAGATGTCGGCCTCCGCAGACATCGTGAAAACCGCCGGAGGGTTGGGGATCGGCCTAGGATCGATTGGCTGCCAACGACAACGAACTCGTATTCATTCGTGACGTCGGCCGCAGCCCGAATGTTGTGTTCCAGATCTTCCCGGTTCATTCCTGATCCCCGATCACAACGCCTTTCTTCAACGCCTGGATCTGTGCAAGCACGTCCTGCCGAAGGGCGTCGGGTAGAATCGCCGGCAGGGGAGAGGCCTGGCGAAGCTCTTGAGCACGTCGAGTTCGGCCAAGCGCTTTGCGCCACGACTGGTTCGCAAGAATCGTTTCCCACTCGGACCAAAGTGAATCAGACCGTGAGTCTCCCTGCGAGCGCCATCGCCTGAGCATCTCTTGGGTCCGGCCCAGTAGCGCAGGATCCTCATGAATCATGCGGATCGCCTCCTTGTGGAGCGCCATGCTCTGCAAATCCTGAGCTTGATGGCGGCTGGGATCCGTCGTCACCATAACCTGCACCTGCGGTCTGGTACGCTTGGACGAGGCGGCTGCTGAATTTGCCGGCGGCGGCTGGAAGGTGTCGCTGGCCAACAGGGCGAGGTCACCGGCCACGCCGAGGACCGACATGACGCGAAGGTAAGTGCCCATCGTCGGCGCGGGGTCGCCTGCCTCAACGGAAGCGAGGGTCGTCCGGGAGATGCCAACGCGCTTGGCCATCTCGACCGTGCTGAAGTTCTGGGCCTTCCGCAGACGCTTGATGCGGTCGCCGAGTTGCAGCAGCAAGTGACGTTCTAGGACGGAAGTAGTATCAGTGAAGGCTGGCATATGTTCAGTATTCTAGTCAAAATACGGAAATTAGACTAGTTTGTTGAACATCACCGCGTCATCGTCAGTTTGCGTTGTTGAGGTGGGACGCTGGCAAGCCTCACGATGGCCTGGTGGGTCGGCGACCGCCGCCAGAGGGGCCGCGCCAGCACGCGCTGAGCAACGAGGACGCGTCGCCAAAGAGGTCGAGCCCAAGGGAATAGCAACAGGACTTTCGGACCTCCACGCCGCATACGGTCGGCCTGGCATGCACAGCGGCATATCAGCGGGGCCTAATCTGCAATTTCACGATCACGAAATTATTGGCGGCAGCGGCAGCGGCGGCGGCGGCGGGCTGTATGGTGCAATGGATTGGAGCGCAAAGGTCGGTCTGCATCTGAGATGCAAGCCATAGGGTCGTGCGATGCCAGTACCTGGCCGCTTTGCTGAAGTCATGACTCCTTGGTGGGCCTGAGAATTCCACATTGCGGCCCAACCTATTGCACCGTGACGCTCTTTTCTGAGCGAGGACTCCTCTGTAGAGGACCACAGCGACACGCGATTTGAGGGCGGGAGTGGCCGGAACGAGGACGCGCGCATGCCGTAAAAGTCGGAATGAGGCCCAACGCAAAGTCTAGAATTTATGCGCCGATCTGCCGCAGCAAACCGGAACCATCCCCCATGTGACCCAGACCTGGCAGGTGAGGGCCGGCTACTACTATGACAACGTCAAGCAAGTCGCCAATCCGGTTACCAATGCGCTACTGGGCAATATCGCCAATCCATGGCAGGTGCAGGTAATCAACAACTACTACCTGTCGAAGCGCACTAACCTTTATCTGACTACTGCCTATGCCAAGAACGCGTCCCTGAACTTCGATACCTCTGTCGGTGGGCTGGGAACCGGCTACTACCTCGGGGCAGGGAAGAACAGCATGTTTGGCGCGGCGCTGGGTATCAGGCATATCTTCTGACGCGTGGCAACCGGCCTTACTGACTCATGCGTTCGGCCACAGCAATGCGGCCCTCTTTTCTGATTCTTCACGGAGCCGTGTGACCGCTTAAAGCATTGCATTACACACAAGTCACTCGTGACCAATTTCCCTGGCGTACTTGATGCCGGCGGCGAAGTCCATGACGCGTTGCAAGCCCTGCCAGATTGTCTTGACTCCCGGTTCGCCATCACCCTTGCGAGCGAGGAAGCCGCCGAGCCTGGCAATCAGACGAACCACTTCATTGAGGCTTGGCGGCGTCTCGGGCGGCTCCCCTTCCTGCTGAGAATGAACACCGCCTGCCATTCATCTCGCTCAAACAGCAATTGCGCTTCGAGCTCCGGGCAGGCGCGCCTCAGCCGCATTTAGCCGTGCGATGCGCCAGGCCGCCACCATGAACAATGCCAGCGCGCGTTCGAGCCGCTCCGAGCGACCACATCTGATGCCGGTCGGGCAGCCGTTCGACGGCTTTGTCGAGCACACCACGCGCGTCTCGCCGACCTGCTTGGTGACCTTCGAGCGCAACCGCTACAGCGTACCCGCCTCGTTTGCCAACCGCCCCATCAGCCTGCGCGTCGATGCCGCGCGGCTCGTGTTCGTGGCCGAAGGCCACTGAACACCTGGCATCCCTGCGGGTTGACGCCCGACATGACGTGTTTGATGACGCCGTCCTTGCCCGCCGCATCCATTGCCTGGAAGATGAGGAGAACAGAGTAGCGGTTGTCCGCATAGAGCAAACTTTGTAGCTTGCTGAGCCTCTCGATGTGCTCGGCTAGCAGAGTACGATACTGGTCCCTCGACCCGTGGAGGGGAGTCACGCGCGTCGGCCATTTCGTAAGCAAAACCGTGTCGCCCTCACGCACTCGGAAATCGTCGGAATTGAAATTCATGGTCGTTCTCCCAGCGGGACGAATGGCGAATCTGACGCGTCCTATATTAATTCGCTATACCGTCCATCTACGGCACTCCTGCGCTTCCATGGCATGCGATTTTGGCTGGCGATTTACATCCCGGCAGCGCTGTCGCCGACGTGAAGAGTCACCTTCATGACCTTTCGCGAGAGTCGGGAACTTAACCAACCACGGGTTCGACCGTGTCCTTGCTACGGGCTTGCGTCGCCGCGTCATCCGTTAGCCAGGATACAACTCGTTGTTTTGGGATGGCGCGGCTACAGGCACCTGCGCATTGACCCGTACGGCATGTATGCCGATACCGCGAGCAATCTTTTCACAGTGCGCTGACGCTGTAACGAGCAAGGCTTGGTGTGCCGGTATGGCGGTTGTGCGCAGAATCAGGCCATACTGCTCGCCCTCCGCCTGGTGGGCGGACATGGCATCGGCAGTGGCTACAACAGAGAATCGTTCGGACCAATCCCGTCCCAGCGCCCTTTCCATAATGGCGCATACCATTCGGGACGAAAGCATCGAGGCGAGCGCGAGGCGTCCGCCGGTACGCTCGGCATCTTCCATCCACGCGAGCGCCTGTCGCTGGATATGGAAATTGCCTTCTTCGCACGCAGCAATGAAGCTCTCCTCACAGGCGGACATGAGGGACTTGGCATGCGCACGAGCCAACTCGCCTCTTGCCAGATGCGCCTCGTGGCAATATTGCCTGAAGGCGTCAGCCAAAGCCTTCGCGGCCGAAACCGCGTGCCGATCGTCGATGGCGCCCGTGGTAGGGCGAGCGCCGTTAAATTGATCCTCGTTCTGGTCGTCATGCCACGACACCGTGTCGTCTAGCGTCAGTACGAGCAGTTCAAGTGCCATTTCCTTCTCCTTATAGGTGCCAATCCACCAGAACTGGCGTGTATTGCCCGATGACGTCGGCCAGCCAGCGAGAGAGCTGGCATCATGGCTCGCCCGGCATGGACGCATTGTCCAGCGGAGGGTCCGCGGTCCTCGGAGGCCTCGCCTGTAAAGTGGCGCGACAGCTGACGCGCATCAGTCATTGCGTGCTCGCCTATGCTGAGGCCGAGATCATCGAATTCTTGCTTTGCACCACGCTGTCGTCAGTTGTAGCCGAGCACCGCGATGTGTTCGAGTGGATCCTCGTCGACGACCTGCAAGAATCTCGTGATACCGGCGACGTCTGTCTCCCTGGCTGCTTCGGCGGGGCAAGCGGGCTGGCCGATAGCCTGCTCGGTGGGAACTCTGTCGGTGGGAATGTGAATACTTTGCATGGTGTGCAGATTGTTGGTTAGGAGCTGGCCTTGCGTCGCAAGCTGCTAGTGATTGGCCGGAACGGCGACTCGCGTGACAGAGTTTCCCCAGCCAACGCAAAGATCCGGATAGATCGTGCCGGCTGCGGCTTCGATGCTGGCCACGTCGATGCGCGAGCCGCCCTGTGTTCCGAATAGCACCACCTCGTCGCCGGGCAGGATGTCGGGGCTTTCGGTGACGTCGACCATCAGCGTGTTCATAGTCACGCGCCCCACCACAGGGTAGACCCTGCCGCGAATCAGTGCTTGGCCGCGGTTCGATAACGCGCGCCGATAGCCATCGGCATATCCGACGGGGATATTGGCAAGCCGCGAATCGCGCGACAGACACAGGGTGCGGTCGTAGGCTACGGTGTTGCCAGCGGCATAGGCATTCACCGACGCCACGCGCGACTTAAGGCTGGCGATTGGCTGGAAGTCCGGATAGGCTGGCAGGCAGCCAAACAGTATGGCACCTGTGCGTACCATGTCCAGGTGGGCAGCCGGCACTTCCAGCGTGGTAAAAGAGTTGGCGCAGTGTAGCTGGATCTGACTGCGCACCATGCTGGCGCTGGCAATCAGCCATGCGGCTTCATCCCGGAAACGCGCGAGGCCGCGTTCGACGTCGCTAACCTCCTGTACGGGGAAATGGGTCATGATGCCGACCACCCGTAGGTGTGGCAATGCGGCGGCGGCCAGGCACTTCTCGCGCTCCGGTTGCGAGTCGAGGTCGAAGCCATTGCGGCTCATGCCGCCGGAGTTCAGTTCCAGGTGCACGCGGGCCACGCGCCGGTAGCGGTGCACAAGGGCGTCGATGTGCCGGGCGTAGTCGAGGTTGCCGACAATTTCTTCCAGACCATATGGCAGTCCGTCTTCAATTTCAGCCAGCGTGGCGGCGCGTACGCGCAGTAGACGGCCCGTGAAGCCAGCTTGGCGGACCTGCCGCGCCTCGTCATTCCTCGCGATGCCGATTGACGACACACCAAGAGCAACCAGCGTAGGCACCAGCAGCGCGATACCGTGCCCGCAGGCATCCGCCTTCATCACGGCACACATCTCGGCTCTATCGCCGATACGCGTCTGTATGCCCCGGACGTTGGCCTCAAACTTGCCGAGGTCCACCTCCACCCATGCGTTGTTTTCCATGTCGATGTGTTGCAGATGTTTTCGAATTGCGGCGCCCGTAGATCGATGCGTCGGATGTCAGGATTCGGCGTAAAAGCCCGGAAGCGCGAGGATCGTCTCCAGTTCCTGTAGCGCGCGCCGAATCTCGTCAAGCAGAGCTGGATCCGCGAGGTCCTGCGGCAGCAAGCGGTCGCGGTAGTGACGGCAGACCCAGTCTGTGAGGCGCGCGTGAAGTTCCTCGCTGAAGAAGACGTTGGCACGGATGGCTGCCGCCTGGCCGTCATCGAGCACGACTCGAAGCCGCAGACAAGCCGGACCACCGCCATTGCGCATGCTTTCACGCAAGTCGAACGACAGCACCTCGTCGACCGCGCCGCCGGGGGTAGAGATCGCCTCGAGGTAGTGCCGGCTCGCAGGCAGCTCAAGGCACTCCTGCGGCACGACAATCAGTGTGCGACCCTGCGCATCGCGCAGCAGTTGGCTGTTGAACAGGTACGTGGAGACGGCGTCGTCGAGCGAAACTTCCCGGGAATCGACCCGGATGGCTCGCAGAGTGAAGCCGACGGCCTCGCAACTCCGTCTGAGCGCGCCAATTAGGCCAGACTCGTCCTCGAAGGCGGCCTCATGGTAGAAAAGGGTGTCGAGGTTGCCAACGGCAATCACATCGTTGTGGAACACGCCGGCGTCGATCGCCGCGGCGGACTGCTTGCCGAAGAGCACACGAGACGAATCGAGGCAATGCAGGCGCGCAACGGCGCGACTGGCCTCATCATATTGGCGAGAGTCAAAGCGCTGACGAGCACTGGGTTCTGCGCCAAAGGTTTCTCCCCCGTAGACGAACAACTGCACGCCGGGCAGGCCGTGACCCGCCGTTAGCCGCGTGTGGTTGGCCGCGCCTTCATCGCCGAGCGACGTGGCTCCCGGGACCGCATCGTGCACGACGAAACGCGCCGGATCAGCGAAGATTGCGCGAAGCAGTCGGGTAGTATCGGGGTGTTCGATGGATCGATGCAGTTTGGCGCTCAGGTTGGCCGGGGTGAAATGCATTTTGCCGTCGGCCGAATCAGCTGCAGGGCTGACCGTTGCCGCGTTCGCCACCCACATTGAGGAAGCGGAATACGCCGCGGAAAGCAGTCTCTGGTCCGCGTGTGCGGCTTCGGCGAGTACCGCGGCATCATTCCCGCGAAAGCCCAGTTGGCGCAGCAGGCGCAGGTTTGGGCGCGACAGTGGGGGCAGGATAGCTTGGGGAACGCCGCGACGATGAAGTGCGAGCATTTTTTCCAGCCCCTGCAGCGCTGCCAGGCGTGGGTTCGATACCGTGCCACGATGGCGCATGGAGGCGACATTGCCGCTCGCTAGCCCGGCATGGTGATGACTAGGGCCGACCAGTCCGTCGAAGTTGAATTCTCGGGCCTCACAGGTCGATGAAGTGGAAGTGTCAAGTAGGCTGGCCATGAGCGATGTTTCCTGGTTTGAGCGTGGCGACGCGCACCGGATTGCCTGCATCGACGGCTAGGGCGGCGCATTCCTCGTGCGTAAGCGATAGCCTCCCAAATGCAGGTGCAGCATCGGTGACGATAGCGCGGAAGTCCGCCAGACGCGTATTGCAGACTAGCTGCGGAGCCCCGGCGTGCAGCGCGCGCGTCCCATCCGGCACCGGGTACGCAATTGCTAATGTGCTTTCCTTGGTAATTCGTAGGTGCCGGATGTGGCCCTGTACAACCGGGCCGGCATCGAAGATGTCGACCAGCCCTTCATAGGCCATCCCTTCTTGCTCGAGCATGCGGCGGGCGGGCTCCGTGGATGCATGGACACGCCCGATGACCGCTTGTGCTTCCTCGGTCAGGAAGTCCGCATAGATAGGAAAGCGTGGCATCAGTTCGGCAATAAACGACTTCGCCCCGCCGCCGCTATGGTCGTCGGCGACAGAGAAATCCATCTTGAAGAAATGCTGGCCTAGGCTTTCCCAGAATGGCGAGGTGCCATCCGGGCGCAGGTAGCCACGGAGTTCCGCACAGAGGACGTCCGGTAGCAGATCGACAAAGCTGGCGGCAAACATCAAGCGACCTTTGGACAGCAGCTTGCCGTTGTGTCCCTGCCGGTGCGAAGGGTCGAGAAAGAGCGTGCGCAGTTCGGCGCAGCCAGTGAGGTCGTTCGACAGGAAAAGTGTCTTCTTGTTCGAGTACACGCCGATCTCCCGGCTCGAATGGACGAGCTGGCCAAGGCGGAAACTGTAGAACGCTTCGTCGAGGCCGACCGCGGCCTTGATCGCACTGACGCCGGCGATGTCGCCGTTGCGGGTGTTCTCGAGTACGAACACATAGTCGCGCTCGGTGGGGGCAATCGTGCCGGCAAAGGAGGCCTCGGCCGTTACGATGCGCCTCGCGAGCGCGTCAGGGTCGGCCTTCAGTGTCGTCATTCCTGGCCCGACACGGCCGGCGAGGGAGAGGAGGGCGGGCAGGTCAGCAAAACGGATCGCACGCAGTACTAGCATGTTTGTTTCCCCTGACGCATCAGGCCGATGCAACGATGACGGCATCGCCGGTGCCGACGTGGAGCGCGTCCTGCGTCGCGGCGGAAAGAAGGATTCGGCCCCGATCGAGTTCAACCGTAGCCGGTGCCATCGCACAGCGGAAGGCCTGGGTCGCGGTGGCCGTTGCAATCAGACAGGTTTCGCCCGGACGGCTATCGACGGCTTCCGCGACGGTCAGCGTGCGGGTCGTCGACAGGGTGCGCAGGCGCGACGCGTGAGCTTCGAGCACGGGGCCTCCATCGAAGATGTCGACGTAGCGATCCACCTCGAAGCCTTCCCCCGCGAGGATGTCGAAGGCGGTGCTCGCTGCCGGATGGAGCTGGCCTATGACTTCACAAGCGGCTTCGGGCAGAAGTGGTACGTAGACTGGGTAGTGCGGCATCAGCTCCACAATCAGAGTCCCATTGCGGGCGCCACGCACCGCGCGCTCGGCAGACAGGTAATCCATGTTGAAGAACTTGCGACCGATTGCGTCCCAGAAGGGCGATGTATGGTCGGAGAAGGTCTGCCCCGGCAGGCAGGCGAAGAAGCTGTCGGCGAAGCGTCGGCGGTCGGCCGCCGCCAGCATCAGCCGCGCCCGCGACAAGAGCGTTGCGGCAGCGGCATGCCCGGACGAAACCTGCAGACCGGACAGTTGGGAATGCGCCGTCAGGTCTGAATTCAGTGTCAGTACATGGACATTGTTGGCGATTCGCAGGTCGCGAGAGACGTGGTGTACGACATCGTTGCGATAAGAGAAGTAGGCGCCTGCGGATCCTGCCGTGGCGGCAATGGCCGCCGTCCCGACGATGGCACCGGTGTCGTCTTCCAGTACGAGTTGGTAGTGCTCGTCTGCAGGGGCATCAACCAGTCGGGCCAGGGCCTCACGCGTGTGCGCGATGGCTTCTTCAATGGCGTCGTGCGTACGGGGGAGTGTATGGACATGCGGGGGAGCCATTTCCGCAAGCGCCATCAGGCTTGGCACATCGTCATCGGCGGCGGGGCGTGCAATCCACATGGCGGGGAAGCTCCATCAACTATCCGGATGTCACTCTACGGATAAATTGCGCGGTTGCCGTTCAGGATTGCGACGAGATTTTGCGTCGTTGCGTCGTTGCGTAAAGCAGTTGACGTCGTGCCTTAGCCTTCAGGGCGCGCCGCCAGCCAAGATGCGCTGCCGCTCCTCACGTGGCGTCGTGCCATACACCGTACGGTACGCCGTGGAAAAATGCGGGCCGGAGGAGAAGCCGCACATCAGTGCGATTTGCAGCAGCGAGTGGCGGGAATCGCGAATCAACCGCTGTGCATGGGCTAGGCGAAGTTCCATGTAATGTCGCGACGGTGCAGTGCCGAGACACTGCCGAAAAATCCGTTCCAACTGCCGCCGAGAAACGCCGGCTAATCGTGCGATCTCGTCAGCCTGCAGCGGCTCCTCGAGGTTTGCCTCCATCAGCGCGATAGCTTCGACCAAGGCCGGCGGGTGCCCCGCAGACACTGGATCGGCGGGGCGTTGCAGGTCGGCGGGCGCACGCACTTGCCCGACGCAGAGGCGAGCTTGGAGGTCGGCAGCGGCACGCGTTCCCAGTACGTCGCGCAGGAAAATCAAAGCTAGGTCGATGACCGCCGCACCACCGCAGCAGGTGGTCCATCGACCTGCGTGCTCAATGATGGCTGGCGAGAGAATACTGTCGGATTCGGCCACGAGTTGGGCTGCCTGCATCCAGTGCGGCGCGACGCGGATGCCCTTGGCGCGCCCAGTGTGGATCATCCATAACACCGCCGCGCCAACGGCGATGACATACGTGGCGCGCTCGACCAGTGACTCGAGTTGCGGCGCCGCAAGCCAGTCCGGCTCTTGTTGCCATAGGATCAGTACATCCGGCGGGGCTAGCGTCGCGGCCTGAGGCGTCAGAGTTGAGACACGCAGCGCCTCATGCTCGGTACCTGCCAATTCCAGAATCTGTCGCAGCAGGGCCACGTCCGCCGGCAGGTATGCCGGATCCCCGGGCAGGAACACATGAATCGACGCGGCACCGACAATTCGGTGCCAGGGCGATCCCCCGTGCGGTGCGTCCATGCCGGTGCTCAATGCCGTTCCTCTTCGCGAATACAGGTCGTTCCGCGTCCATGGTAGTCATTGGGCGTGGCGCTGATAAGAGCCAATTCCACGTGCAGGTACCAGACCAATGCTCGCGCGCCGCGTCTGTGCTGCATTTGCGCCCGATTGGCGAGTTGCTCTATCGTATACCCGATTGTCCAGAATAGATTAATTGTCTATATTTCGTTTCCACGAATCGTCATGCTGGTTTGGCGGAAGCCGCCAGCGAAACAATCAAAGGAGACGCGATGAACTGGAATACGAAACTGCTGGCGAGCCTTCTGGCTGCTTTGGGATTCGCCGGCACAGCGGGCGCACAATCGGCTCAGGTGTTGCGCATGGGCCTGAACCCGACGTATCCGCCATTCGAAAGCAAAGCCCCTTCCGGCGAATTGCAGGGCTTCGACATCGATGTTGGTAACGCCATTTGCAAGAAGCTCAATGCGAAATGCGTCTGGGTGGAGAACGACTTCGACGGGCTGATTCCCGCGCTGCAGGCGCGCAAGTTCGACGTGGTCAACTCGGCGATGAACATTACCGAGAAGCGTAAGCAGGTCATTGACTTCACTGCGCCGATCTACGTGGTGCCGATTCAGTTGGTAGCGCGCAAGTCGACAAAACTGCAGCCCACGCCAGCCGGGATGAAGGGCAAGACGGTGGGCGTGATGCGTGGAACGACGCAGGAGGCCTACTTGCAGAAACATTGGTCGAAGACAGGTACTGAAATCGTTTCCTACCAGGACCAGGCGCAGGTCTTTGCGGACCTAATTGCCGGGCGCATCGACGGCGCGGTTCAAGAATCGCAGACGGCACTGGACGGGTTACTGAGCAAGCCCGAAGGGCGCGACTTCGAGTTCGCCGGCGAGCCGCTGGTTGATCCCTCGACGCTTGGGATCGGTACCGGCCTTGGCATCCGTAAGGGCGACAGCGCGTTGCGCGAGAAGCTGCAGGGCGCAATCGTTGCACTGAAGCAGGACGGTACGCTGTCGACGCTTTCGCAGAAGTACTTCAAGCGAGACATCATTGTCAAAGATTGACGGTAAGCCTTGTCGTTTGTCGGTGGCAAAAGAAGCGGATTGGAGGGGACAGCGTGGACGCAGATGTCGTTGTAATCGGAGCCGGGATTGTAGGTGTGAGTGTCGGCATTCACCTCGCACAGCGCGGGCGGCGCGTGGTCGTAATCGACCGCCGTCTGCCCGGCGAAGAAACGAGCCATGGGAACGCGGGGCTGATCGAGCGAGCCTCGGTCGTACCCTATGCTTTCCCGCGTGACCTGCTCACCATCGTGCGTTACGCGACCAACCGGCAGACAGCCATGCGCTACGACACGAGATCCTTGCCGTCGTTTGCGCCCTGGCTGTTCAGATACTGGCGCGAATCTGCGCCGGCGAGGCTGGCCCGCGCAAGCGCCGATATGCTGCCCCTTGTTGCCAATAGTGTCACGGAGCACGACAAACTGATCGAGCTGGGAGGCCTCGGGGGACTGGTGAAACCTGACGGCTGGATTGAGGCGTACCGGACCGAGGCTGCGCTCGAGCGTCGCCTTCAAGTGTGCAGGGCACTTGGGGATGCGCACGGGCTGGCGATGGCGGCATTGGACCAGCGCGGACTGGAGGCGACCGAGCCGGGCCTTGGCCCGGGCTTCATCGGCGGAATTCATTGGATCGACCCGCGCAGTGTGACCGACCCAGGCCGGCTGACGCAGGGCTATGCTCGCCTGTTCGAATCGCTGGGCGGCCGTATCGAACGCGACACCGTACAGGCGCTTAGCAAGCGCGCGGAAGGTTGGCAAGTCCGTTTGCAGGCCGGTGGCGACATGCTAGCCGCTGAGGTGGTGGTGGCGCAGGGACCCTGGTCCACGGAGCTGATCGCGCCGCTTGGCTACCGGATCCCATTGCGCCCCAAGCGCGGGTATCACATGCATTACCAGGCCGAGACCCGCCATCCGCAACGATATCCAATCGCCGATGCTGAAGTCGGCTACGTGGTGGCGCCCATGCAGCGGGGACTGCGGCTTACAACGGGCGTCGAAGTGACGAGCCCATCCCGTCCGCCGACCACGATCCAGCTTGACCGGGCAGAGCGCCAGGCGAAGCCCATCTTTGGACTGGGCAGGCGGCTGGACGATGAACCTTGGATGGGAAATCGACCCTGTACGCCGGACATGCGCCCGGTGATTGGCCCGGCGTCGCGCCACCTCGGGCTGTGGTTCGCGTTCGGCCATAACCATCACGGGCTGACGCTCGGCCCGGTTACTGGCCGGCTGCTGGCGGAGATGATGACCGGCGAGAAGCCGTTCACGGATCCCACGCCGTACCGTCCGGCCCGCTTCGGGTGAGCGCCCGATGGCATAACTAGGGAGACTACAAATGCTTCATGGATATGGTGCGGTCATTGCCGAAGGGACCTGGCAGACCGTCAAGCTTGCTTTCCTGTCCCTACTACTGGCGGTTCTCATCGGCCTGCTAGGTGCAAGCGCCAAGGTGGCTAGACGCAAGGGCCTGAATCGGGTCGCCGCGCTCTACACCACGCTGATACGCGGTGTGCCGGATCTGGTGCTGATGTTGTTGCTGTTCTATAGCATCCAGATGTGGCTAAATCATTTGACCGACTACGCCGGGATCGGCCAAATCGACATCGATCCGTTTGTAGCCGGCGTACTGACCATTGGCTTCATCTATGGCGCGTACTTTACCGAGACGTTCCGCGGTGCGTTCCTCTCCGTGCCAGCCGGCCAACTCGAGGCGGGGGTTTCGGTAGGCATGACGGGATTCCAGGTGTTTCGGCGGATTCTATTTCCTCAGATGATGCGCTTTGCGTTGCCGGGCATTGCCAACAATTGGCAGGTCCTAGTGAAGGCGACCGCACTGGTGTCACTGATTGGCCTGACGGACTTGGTGAAGGTCGCGCAAGACGCAGGCAAGAGCACCTTCAGCATGTTCCACTTCATCCTGGTCGCGGCAGTGATCTACTTGGCCTTGACCTCGGCTTCTAATTTGGTGTTGATCTGGCTGGGCAAGCGCTACTCACTCGGTGTCAGGGAGGCAAGACTCTGATGGACATGTTATTCGAATACTGGAAGGTATATCTCTATACCGACGGCGGCAAGATGACCGGCCTGGCAATGACCCTGTGGCTGTTGGTGCTGTCGCTGGCCATTGGCTTCATGGCAGCAGTGCCGCTGGCCGTGGCGAGAGCATCGTCAAACCGCTGGCTGGCAACGCCGGTACGCCTTTATACCTATCTCTTCCGCGGCACTCCGCTTTACGTGCAGTTGTTGCTGATCTATTCGGGCGTATACGGGCTGGCCACGGTGCGAGATATCGACGTATTGAACCAATTCTTCCGCAATGGATTCAACTGCACAATCCTCGCATTTGCGTTGAATACCTGCGCGTACACGACGGAGATCTTTGCCGGCGCCATCGCGAGCACTGCCTACGGCGAGGTCGAGGCAGCGCGTGCATACGGCATGTCGCGCTGGAAACTCTATCTGCGGGTGATCCTGCCTTCGGCGCTGCGCAGGGCGTTACCAAACTATGGCAACGAAGTGATTCTGATGCTGCATGCTACCAGCGTTGCCTTTGTTGCCACGGTACCCGACCTACTCAAGGTGGCACGCGATGTCAATGCCGCCACCTATCGCTCGTTCGAAGCGTTTGGCCTAGCCGCGGCACTGTACTTGGTGATCTCACTGGCGGTGGTCCACCTGTTCAAAAAGGCAGAGTACAAATGGCTCGCATTTCTGCGGCCGACGGAGAAGACATGATGTCGACACAAGCACTGAAGATGGCTACGCCGGAACCTGTTCCGGTTCGGTCCACCGCTGTAATGCCGGCGCTTGCCGCTACTGGCATCCACAAGCGATATGGCGACCACGAGGTACTATCCGGCGTGTCACTGGCTGCCGCGTCAGGCGATGTGATCTCGATCATCGGATCCAGCGGCTCGGGCAAGAGCACGTTTCTGCGCTGCCTGAACTTTCTCGAGCAGCCCGATGCCGGCGACATCGTTGTAAGCGGCGAATCGATTCGCATGCATCGCGGCAAGGACGGCAAGATGTACGTCAGCGATGCTAGGCAACTGCGGCGGATTCGTACCCGGCTCGCCATGGTCTTTCAGCACTTCAACCTGTGGTCGCACATGACAGTGCTGCAGAACGTGATGGAAGCTCCGCGCCATGTGTTGGGTGTAGCGCGAAAAGAAGCGGAGGAGTGGGCGGCGCATTGTCTGGACAAGGTTGGCCTGAACGCCCGTACACGCCAGGCGTATCCCGCCCACCTGTCCGGCGGCCAGCAACAGCGCGTTGCCATTGCCCGGGCGCTGGCCATGCGGCCGGACGTCCTGCTCTTCGATGAGCCGACGTCGGCGCTCGACCCGGAACTGGTCGGCGAAGTGCTGAAGGTAATGCAGCAACTGGCCGCCGAGGGTCGCACGATGGTGGTGGTTACCCACGAAATGGGTTTTGCGCGCTCGGTCTCATCGCAAGTCATGTTCCTGCACCGTGGCAAGGTCGAAGAGTCCGGGTCAGGAGAGAAGCTGTTTGCCAATCCCCAGTCGGACCGACTCAGGCAGTTTCTGTCGAGCAACCTCAAATAGGCGTTTCAGGCTGCCATGGCAATTCGTCGACCGCGATTGCGGTATCTTGTTGGCGAAGTCAGTGTTGGCAAAAAGGAACAACAATGAATCGGAAGCGGAAGACCGGGAATGCAGATGTGTTAGTCAAGCGATATGCGCCGATCTCGGATGGCTTGGCCTTGCTCTTTTTCCCCTATGCTGAGGTCGTCATCCACGATACTGCCAGCAAGAAGGTGGTCTACATCGCCAACAATCTTTCGCGGCGGGAAGTGGGGGACGATTCGGCGATCGATGAACTCGATATCGACCCGGCCAAGAGGCTCTATGGCCCCTACGAGAAGGTCAATTGGGATGGACGTCGGATGCGCTCGGTGAGCGTCACGCTGGAGGACGACAAGGGGGCGATGGCCGGGGTCATGTGCGTGAACTTTAATATCGCGGTATTCGAGGAAATCGGTAATGTACTGGAACTCTTCGTACGTGGTGTCGGAGTAGCGCCTTCGCATCCTCTCGACCTGTTCAAGGATGACTGGCAGGAGCGTATCAACGTGTTTCTGCACCGATGGCTGCAAGAGCGCCAGCTTGCGATCAATTCGTTGAGCCGAGACCACAAGCGCGAACTTGTCGAAGCGCTCTACATCGAGGGGGCCTTCAAGGGAAAGAGCGCAGCGAACTATGTGGCGAACCTGCTCGGAATGGGACGGGCAACCGTCTACAAGCATCTCAAGGCGTTGCGGGGTGAACTGATCCCCGAACTCGAAGTTTACAAATAAATGCCAGGCGTGCCGACGAGAAGGCCTTCGCCTGGCCAGATTGAAAGGAACACTACCCTATGACCACTCAGACAATCGAAATGCTCACACCCTACGAAAAACTCGCAGCAATGGGCATAGAGCTCGATCCGATACTGGTGCCGGGCGCCGCGTTCGAGATGGCGGTCCAAAGCGGCAACCTGGTGTTTGTTTCTGGCCATATCGCGCGCAGGAGCGGCGCATCGTGGCAAGGAAAGCTCGGGGCCGGCATCGGCACAGAGGAAGGCAAAGCGGCGGCGCGGGCAGCTGCCGTGGACTTGGTAGCTACTTTGCATGAATTCCTCGGAGATCTGTGCCGCGTGAAGAGGATCGTCAAGGTCATGAGCTTGGTGAACTCCTCGACGGACTATACGGAGCAGCACGTGGTGACCAATGGCGCTTCGGAGCTGCTGCGCGAGGTGTTCGGAGAGGTCGGTCGTCACGCGCGGAGCGCGTTTGGCGTGGCACAATTGCCGCTAGGTGCTTGCGTGGAAATCGAGATGGTGGTGGAGCTCCACGATCCGAAAGTTCAGTCTTGACTTTATCGCGGGCTAGCTGGCGAGCAACGATTCGATGTTCGCGACCATTGCTGAGTCCGAACAAACGGCCGCTTGCACTGAGCTAAGCGAGGCGAAGAATCACAGGGGCGACGGCGACGGCCAAGACTCCTGTGGCGACCTTTCGCTCCGGAAGGGATAGTGATACTGGGTGTGCCCGGCAGTAGTGCAGCGCGGCACCTGTGCTTCGCGGATGGCGCGAGCGATGACTTGCACCCCCTGGTCGATGGCATTGTCGGGAACGCAGGCATAGCCCAGGAGCAACCCCTTGCGGAAGTTGTGCGCATTCTGGCTCTGATAGTAATGCGACAGCGGTCTCGCGGCAACGTCCCGGGCTTGAACCTGATGGCTGATCTCTACGTCGTCCATGTCGTCAGGGAGCAGCAAGACCAGATGGAGACCGGCATCCTGTGCGGCGACCGGCCAGTCGGGCCCAAGATGCGCAGCGATGGACTGGCGCAGCAGTCCATGGCGCTTGGCGTAAACATGCCGCACGCGGCGGATGTGCGCCGCATAGTGGCCCTCCGTCATGAAATCAGCCAATGCCGCTTGCTGGACGAGCTGTCCTTCGCGGTACAGCTCCGCCAATGCATGCATGGCACACTTCGCGATAGATCTCGGCAGCACCATGTAGCCCGTTCGCATGCCCGGAAACAGAGTTTTCGAGAACGTGCCCATGTAGATGACCCGCTCATTGTTGTCCAGTCCTTGTAGCGATGCCAGCGGACGGCCCTCGAAGCGAAACTCGCTGTCGTAATCGTCCTCAATGATCCAGCAACCCGCACGCTGTGCATAGTCAATCAGCATCAACCGGCGCGACACGCTCATCGCCATTCCCAGAGGATACTGATGGGAGGGGGTGGTAAAGACAAAGCGCGGCGCCTGACCGTTGAGGTGCGCGTCGCTGGGTGCCATGCCGTCGGCATCGACGGCGACCGGCACAACCTCAATGCCATTGCTGGTGAGCACACTGCGCGTTCCCCAGTACCCGGGGTCTTCCACCCAAGCGCGGTCTCCCGGGTCGCCCAGCAGACGAGCGACGACATCGATGGCCTGGTGAATACCCGAGGTAATCACGATCTGCTCTGGATCGCATTGCACGGAACGTGAAAGATGGAGGTGCTCAGCAAGCGCACGCCGCAGCGCTGGATGGCCGCCGACCGTGTTGTAGCTGAGCGTCTCCGCGCCGGGGCGACGCCAGTGCCGGTTCAGTAGTCGCAACCAGATCTGGCGAGGGAAGAGCGAAACATCGGGAACACCCGCGACAAAGGCGCCCCATTGCCGGTTCGAGGCCCCCCGGTGTGCCAGCAACTGGGTGCCTCGCGCAGACAGGCTCGGGGATTGAGTTGTGAGTTGCCCATGAATACGGCCCGCGGGATCAGGTGCAGGGTGGGCGGTTCGAAGCGGGACATGCGCCACGAAAGTCCCGCGTCCCACGGTGGCGGTGACGTAGCCTTCGGCCAGTAACTGATCGTAGGCGTTGAGGACCGTATTTCGAGAGACGCCTAGTTCCTGCCCCAATAGACGGGACGGTGGAAGCCGGCTGCCGCCCGACAGGCTTCCTTCAAGAATCTCCCGCTTGATGAATTCATAGAGCTCCCGATGCATGCAGTCGCCAGTGCCCGCCCCAGGGGTCCAGGCGCGTTTTTGCAACAGGAGTTCGGAGAGCAGACTAGCTTTGACGGGCATGCGGCTGTGGTCTCATGAGAGGAAAGGTGTTGGGATATCACGGTCACCAGTCGCGGTATCCCTAGCCCTCGTTTGGTTAGTCTTGAAATCGGCCGGCCACTGCTGGCGCGGCTCACCGGGCGCAAACGAGAAGAGGACAGTGCGCTCGCTCTCGGCGAACGTGGCCACCGACTGCATCCACGGTTCTCTCCCTGGCCATTGCATCTCGACCGCGCCGCTGCGAGGCCAGTAGGTGGCGGTATAGAGTGTTCCGTAGCCGCGTTGGTACGAGTCCTGAAGCATCGGGGGACGCGTCAGCGCCATCGCCATGTCGCGGGCACTTCCCGGCTGTGTCATGCGGCCCTCGAGCCACTGCTGGCGCTCCACGGATCGGGTCGCCTTGGCGTGCTCGGGCCATTCGACGCACTTCTGGTGGTTCGCAACGACGGCCAGCCGGTGGACTTCTGTAGCCCTGTCCGGTGCCACGAATACCGTGGCCCAGTCGCCCTGGCGATCAAGCAGCGTGATGCTGTAGGTGGTACTCACGGGCACGCGCTCGAGGAGACGGATGGCCTCGCGGGTCGTGGTGGCGACCTCCAGCACATAGCGCAGTACCAGAGGGACCCCGAATCCCTCGCCGGATACGGTGCGCCCGCCGAAGGACAGCGAGCAGGCGAGCCCACTTTCGTTGAGGCCGTCAAGCGCCCCCCACAAGCAGTCGCTCATGGCGACGACGCGCGGGCCACGCCAGCGGGTCGCCACCCAGTCGCCTTCAAGCAGGGCGGGCGCATAGTCGTAGTTGCGCACCAGCGCCGGCTCCTCGTGGCCTGCAGGGTCCGTCCATATGGCTTGCGTGCAGCCGCCGATGTACGGCGGCGGGCACCATAAGGACAGAAAGCGCGCTTCGATGTCACCGCCGCCGGCCAGGTCCACGAGCGATTCCCATACTGAAACGAGCTCTGGCATGTGCTTGCGCAGTGCGCGGCGACAATCGAGATAGCTCGGGCGGCCAACCGTACCGGTGCGCAGGAACCAGGTGCGGTAGGCGGGCCAGTACCGGTCGAAGCGCGCTCTCCATTGGGGACCTGGCTGGTCCTCCACCCACGCTTCGAAGCGCACCGGAATGTGAACGGCATGGAGGGTCATGACATTAGAGGATCTTGAACGTGCCCGGGGCGGGGGCGGGTTCGTTGGCCGCGGGAACGAACGGCTTGCCGGCGTAGAGCTGCTGGATCCCCCGGATCCAGTCGCGCGAGCGTACATTGAGACGGAAGTTGTCCTTCATCGCCCGGCCGCGGGTAATGAGGATGCCGAGATCGGCCCCCTGGTAGCGGTAGTCGCCCGGGCCTGAGATGCGCAGAAAGAACGCCTCGCGCTCGGAGTCGATAGCGCGCCGCTCATAATCGAAGCGCTGGTAACCAATGGTGCCGTCGTCGGCCATCCGGTAGATTCCTGTCGGCGGCGCGCTAACGAGTTCGTCCACCTGAATTTGCGTAGACTTAATGACGAGTTGCGACCACGAGTCGATGAATTGCGGCTGCGCCCAGCGGTCATTTATTTCCTTGACGTTGAGGTCGAAGGGCATACCCGAGAACTCGAGCAGGTGGAACAGGAACAGAGGGGCATCGGCGTAGGCGAAGGCAGCGTGGTTGGTCATCGGGCTGGCGCCGCAAATACGCGGATTCAATTCACCCAGATAGACTTCTCCCGTGTCCTGATCAACCAGGAAATCAAGGTCGAAGTAGCCGCGGTAGCCCTCCTCGAGCAACTGGTTGCCAAAGCGCTCAGCCATATCGCGCGCCTTGGCACGCACCTCCTCCGAGAACGCGCCAGGGAAGATCTCGTTGCCACACCAGCCCCCCTTGTAGGGTGTCAACTCCTGCGCGCCCACGACCTCGGTGAGGAGGGGACCAACCAGCGTACCGGACTGTGTGGCACAGGCTTCCAGAGTAGCGCCGCGACAGTTGATGCGCTTCATGACCTTGACCTCGGCCTCGCCGACGATGTCGTCCTTGTGTTTCTCAAAGTCAGCTTCGCTGGCAATGAAGAAGGTCGTGTGGCCGGAGTCTCCGAACGCTGACTGCACCACGAGATCTGTTCCGAGACCCGCCGCACCGGCGGCGCATAGGAGTCCCTCGTAGCTGGTGACCTTCTGGAGCGTGTTCGGTACCGATTGGACGCCAGCCTTGTTGCCGATGCGCACGGTCTCCATCTTGTTGTCGCAGCGCTGGCGCAGGGCTGCGGGCGGGAACCATACGTCCATGCCAATTTCCTTAGCCAGCGCTTCGGTCTTCTCGTCGAACATCAGGAAGGTGGCCACCGGTCGGCCGCCGCGGCGCTCGATGAGGTCGATCACTTCCTTGTGCTGCAGCAGGTAGTTGTTAATGTCCTCAATGGACTCGAACTCCTCATGGGGCGTCTCGCTGGGAACGAAGACGTTGGGGTGCCTGCCGTCGAAGCAGTCGATGTAGCTGATGTAGCGGAAACGGTTGACCCATCGATCTACACCGAGCAGGTTGAAATTGGTGGCGCTGATGAAATAGATGGGACGCTCGTTGCGGTGGAACATCAACAGCATGTCGGCGATGGTGCGGATCTTCTGGCTCATAGGATTGGTTCCACGTTTCTTCTGACAACGGCAAGGCATGCTCAGACGGGCTTGGTCAGCGGGCCAAGGGTGTGGAGATAGCCGTTCGCCCCATTGCGCGCGTACACGGGAAACTCACACGCTCGGTCGCGGAAGCTCTTCAGCGGCTGGCCCAAGCTGCGCAGACCGCGTTCCCGTTCCCGGCGCACGCGCTGCAGGTCGATTTCGATGGCGATGATCTCATCACCCGCCTGGGACTCGTGCAGCACATATCCAGACGGATCGCAGACGATGGAGCGGCCGACGCCGCCGTCGCCGATACCGTTGATGTCGAAGAAATAGACCTGGTTGGTCACTGCCGAGGCTCGGGCGATCGCCAGTTCGACGTCGCGGTCGATCGTGTCTGTCATGGTCGGATGAAGGATCACCTCCGCACCGAGGGCGACCAGGGACCGCGTGGTCTCGGGGAACCACATGTCGTAGCAGATCGAGACCCCGAATCGCCCAACATCCAGCACGTCGAACACGCAGAACTCAGTGCCGCCGTCGACGCCGGCTTCATAGGGACGGAACGGGAACAGCTTGCGGCAGCGAGTCACCACATTGCCGTGCGGATCGATGACCGGCGTGGTGTTGTAGACCACGGTGCCGTCGGGTGTCGCCACAGATTCGAACATCGACCCGGGGATCAGCCACAGGCCGGTCTCGCGGGCCAGTTCGCGCAGGCGCTCTTCGGTCGGCCCTGGCAGCGCCTCAGCCTTCTCGCGGCTGGGACCGAGCGGGCACAACTCCGGGAATAGCACCATGCGCACCCAGGGGAAACGCTTGCTGATGTGCTTCATGTAGCCACCCATGCGTTCTACGTTGTCTTGTGAGGCGGAGACGTACATCTGGACGCCAGCGATGCCGAAGTTGGAGAGGGTCACTTGCACTCCTCAAGAGGGGGAGATTGTCGATAGATGGCCGTTCACGCGCAGGCCGCAGCAGGAGCATCGACTGGCGGCTCCCAAGTCTGTCCAGGAATGGAGCCAATAAGACGGCGGGTGTATTCGTGCTGCGGGTCGTCGAAGATGCGCGAGGGCGGGCCGGACTCCACCACGCCGCCGCGGTGCATGACGATGACGTGGTGGCAGATCTGGGCGGCAACCCGCAGGTCGTGTGTAATGAAAATCAACGCGAGGTTTAGCTGCTTTTGCAGCCGGCCCAGCAGCTCCAGCACCTGGGCTTGGACCGACACGTCGAGAGCTGAGACGGATTCGTCCGCGACGATGAGCTTCGGCTCAAGCGCCAGCGCACGTGCGATGCCAATGCGCTGGCGCTGGCCGCCCGAAAACTGGTTGGGGTAGCGGTCGAAGGCCGACGCCTCCAGACCCACCAACTCCAGCAGCTCTCGGGTGCGACGGTGCGCCGCGGCGACGGGCACGCCATTAGCGACCGGCCCGTCGGAAATGATCCGGCCGACGGTGTGCCGGGGGTTCAGCGAGGCGAAAGGATCCTGGAAGATCATTTGCACGTCGCGGCGCAGAGGACGGAATTGGCGTTCACTCAGCGTGGCGAGGTTGCAGCCGTCAAACAGCAACTCTCCTCCATCGATATCTGTCAGGCGCAACAGGCACTTCCCGATGGTGGACTTGCCCGAGCCCGATTCGCCGACAATCCCTAGCGTCTCACCACGGCGAACACTGAAGCTCACGTCATTCACCGCGTGGACCACACGTTTAGGCGCGAACCAGCCGCCTCCGGTGGCGTAGGTCTTGCGCAGGTTGCGCACTGCCAGCACGGTTTCCGCCTGCGTCGACGACGTCCGCTGTGCGCGGCCGCGGGGTACGGCGCCAATAAGTCGCCGAGTGTACGGGTGCCGGGGCGCGTTGAGCACCTGCTCGGCGGGGCCAATCTCGACCAGGCGGCCCTTTTCCATGACAGCGACGCGATCGGCAATTTCAGCCACCACGCCAAAGTCGTGGGTCACGAACATCACCCCCATGCCTTTCTCGTCCTGGATGCGGCGAATGAGCGCGAGGATCTGCGCCTGTGTCGTCACGTCCAGAGCCGTGGTCGGCTCGTCGGCGATCAGCAAGCCGGGTTCGAGCGCTAGGGCCATCGCGATGACGACGCGTTGGCGCTGGCCGCCCGACAAGCGGAACGGGTAGCTGTGGCGCAGCGTCGCAGGATCAGGCAGACCAACGAACTCGAGCAGCTCCAGTACGCGGCGTTCGCAGGCCTCGGGCTCATGACTGCGATGCACGCGCATGACTTCGGCGATCTGGTCGCCCACGGTCATCAGGGGATTCAACGCGGACAGCGGCTCCTGGAACACCATGGCCATGTCCTTGCCCCGCATGGACAGCAGGGTGGCTTCGTCGAGCTGGAGCAGGTCACGGCCCTGGAACAGAATCCGGCCGCTTTCGGGCACGAGGCCGGGGGGAAGCAGGCCCATGATGGCGTTGGAGCTCATGGACTTGCCCGAACCCGACTCACCGACGATGCAAAGGATTTCGCCGGGGAACAGGTCAAACGAGATGTCCTTTACCGCATAGGAGCGGTCCGCACCTGGGGGCAGTGGGATGCTGAGCTGCTGGATCGACAGCAGCGGCGCCTGGGATGGATCTTTCTGGGGCATGGGGATCTCCTATTCGCCGCGCTTGCGCAGTTGCGGGTTCAGGGCATCGTTGAGGCCTTCGCCAATCAAGTTGATGGCGAGCACGGTCAGGAGGATGGCGACACCGGGCCACACGCTCATCCACCAGGCCTCGCGCAGCATGGTGCGCGAGGCGCCGATCATGAAGCCCCAGCTCATCATGTTGCGGTCGCCCAGGCCGAGAAAGGACAACGACGACTCGGTGAGGATGGCGGTGGCGACCATGAACGAAGCGGTGACGATGATGGGCGAAAGCGCGTTGGGAAGGATCTGAGTGAGGATCACGCGCAGCGGCTTCTGGCCGATCACGACGGCAGCCTGAACGAACTCGCGTTGCTTGAGGCTCAGGAACTCGGCACGCACGAGCCGCGCCACCGGCGGCCACGACACGACCGCGATGGCTCCCACAATTGTCACCAGCGAGGGGCTGAAAATGGCCACGATCACCACCGCCATCGCCAGTTGGGGGATGGTCTGGAAGAACTCGGTGAAGCGCATCAGCCCATCATCGATCCGACCGCCGCTGTAGCCAGCGACCGCGCCTATCAGGATGCCGAACACCAGGGCCACGATGGTGGAGACAACACCAACCAGCAGCGACACGCGCGCGCCGTAGAGCATGCCGGCCGTGACGTCACGGCCCAACATGTCGGTGCCGAAGGGCAGCGACGGGTCGGTGAACGGTTCCACCAGCGGCGAGGAGACCATCGTCCACGGCGACTCTTCGTAGAACAGCGAGGCGGTTCCTGCGAAGAATAGGACAGCCAGGAAGATGAATACCCCAAACAGCGCGCCGTAGTTGCGCGAGAAGCGGCGAAGGAAGGATTTCATGCGGGTGCTCCTTGACCGGCTGCGATGCGGGGATCGACGAACCGGTAGACGATGTCGGTCACCAGGTTGAAGGTCACGACCAGGACCGAGGTCATGAAGAAGATGCCCAGCAGAAGCTGGTAGTCGCGCTGAAGCAGCGCATCAAACATCAGGCGGCCGATGCCGGGCCAGGCGAATACGGTCTCGGTGAGTACCGCACCGCCTGCCATCTGGCCGAGCTGGATGCCTGCAAAGGTGATGACCGGCAGCAAGGCGTTGCGCAGCACATGTACGCGGATCACACGACGTGCCGGAACGCCCTTGGCGCGCGCGGTTTTCACAAAATCCATGCCCATCGCTTCGAGCATCGATGCTCGCGTGAGACGCACATAGACGGCCATGAAGAAGCAGCCGAGCGACAACGTGGGCAGCACCATGTGGTGGGCGATGTCCAGCATACGGTCGAATCCGCTCAGGTTGGCGCCGATCGATTCCATGCCGAAAGCCGGCAGCCAACCGAGTACGACCGAGAACAGGATGATGGCCATTAGCGACAACCAGAACAACGGCGTGGCATAGAGCAGCAGGGCGCCGGACATCAGTGCGCTGTCAAGCCACCGGCGCCGGTTCTCGTAACGTGTCCGGGCGGCCAGGACGCCAAGTGCCACGCCCATCACGATGGAGAGCAGGAAGGCGCTGCCCATGAGCAGGAATGTCGCGGGCAGCCGGTCGAGGATCAGATCCAGCACCGGCAGCCGGTTTCGGTAGGAATAGCCGAGATCAAGCTGGGCGATTCCCTTGAGGTAGGTACCGAGTTGGATAACGAGCGGCTTGTCGAGTCCAAATTGCTCGCGCAGTTGACTGACGAAGACCTCATCGCCAGCGCCGGCCTCCCCGGCCAGTACCGTGGCCGGATCGCCGGGCGCCATGCGAACGAGGAAGAAGTTCAGAATGACGACACCGAGCACGACCACGAGGGCCTTTGCGAGTCGGGACGACAGAAAGGAGAGGAAGTTCATCGAGGGCTCCAGGCGCAAGGTAGGAGCCGCGGGCCGACCAACTGCGGCCCACGGCTGGGCTCACTTTTTGTCGATGTAGACCTTGTCGAACGACTCGTTCAGGCCAATTGCCGTGGTAACGAGGTTCTTCACGTTGGCGCGGTAGAGGGTGGGGAACTCCATCTCCAGCAGGTTGGCATTGGCCACTTCGCTGGTAAGCAGCTTCTGTATCTCGCTGTAGGCGCTTTGGCGCTCGGCAGCTACCTGCGTGGAGCCACCGCGCATCCAGAGCTGATCTACCTTGGGATTGTTGTAGCCCTGCACGTTGGCGAAGGGCGATCCCTTGACGATATTGCTGCTGCGGTAGAAGCGCTCCACACCCAGTGCCGGGTCGCCGTACTGGTAGGCGAAGGTGACCGTCATGTCGAAGTCCCAGTTGCTCACGCGGCCGGACCAGCTACCCGCGTCCGACGACTCGATGCTCACCTTCAGGCCGATGCTCTCCAGCATCTGCTTGATGTACTCATCAAGGCGGTCCCAGTTGGCACCATAGGAGGTGGAGAGGATCTTGACCGGATACTTGGCCACGTCCACGCCAGATTCCTTGACGAGTTCTCGGGCCTTCTTCAGGTTGAAGTCGAACGTCGGCGTGTTTTTGTCGTAGAACAGCGTGTTGGAGGTGAAGGGACCTGTCGCTGGCTTGCCCAGCCCGAAGAAGATGTTCTCGGCAATGAGCTTGCGGTTGAGCGCATGCATCGCGGCCTGGCGTACCTTGACGTTGTCGAACGGGGGCTTGCGCTGGTTCAGGATGAGGTAGGCCATCGGCGAGAACAGTTCCCAGCCTTTGGTCGTATACTCGACGCCAGAGATCGCGCGCAACCGCTTGACGTCCACGTTGTCAACGTCGCCGCCACGCAGCACCTGCACGTCGCCGCGTTCAAAGGCGACGGCACGCGACGCCGAATCCGGAATCACGTTGAACACCAGTTCATCGAGGTAGGGCAGCCCCTTCTTCCAGTAGTTGGGATTTCGCACGAGCTTGATGTAGGCACCCTTCTTCCACTCCTTGAACATAAAGGGGCCGGTGCCTACCGGCGTTTGGTTGGCCGGATTCTTGCGATAGTCCGTGCCCTCATACAGATGCTTGGGCATCATCGGCATCGTGCCGACCTCGAACATCATGATGAAGGGCGGGAACGGTTCCTTCAGCTTGATCTCGAGCGTGGATGCGCTCACGGCACGTACGGAGGCAACGTACTTGTTGAGCACGGCGCGCGTGCGCACATGCACTTCAGGCAGTAGCTGACCAATGGTGAATGCCGCGTCGGCAGCCGTGAACGGCTTGCCGTCGTGCCACTTCACGCCACTTTGCAGCTCGAAGGTGTAGGTCAGACCATCCGGCGAGATCGTCCAGCTCTTGGCCAGCTCGGGCTGCGGCTTGAGATCTGGGCTATAGGTCAGCAGGCCCTGGTAGATCTTGCCGGCAACGTACTGGGTGGGTGCCTGGGAATTGATCGCACTGACCAGCACTGGCGGCTCGGGCTGGACGATGGCCGACAGCGTACCGCCGCGCGTCTGAGCGTGCGCATTGCCTGCCGGGGCCAACGTGGCAGAAAGCAGGGCCGCTGCGAATGCCAGCGCGGGCACCGTGCGCAGGGAGGAAAGGGATAGAGAGGACATCGGGGTTCTCCTGATGGAGTGCAAGGGGAAGTCGTCTTAGCTGCCAAGCAACACGCGAGTAACTGGTTCGCCCGCGCGCAGCCTGGCCAGGGTGGCTGGCTCGGCCTGGTCGGAGGCCAGCGCCTCGTCGACCACGCGGGCGGCAGTGTCGGCGTCCAGGAACATCACACCGTTGTCGTCCGCAAGGACCAGATCACCAGGCCGCGCGACAGCGCCCCCGCAGCGCACCGGGATGTTGAGCTGGCTACGTCCGGCGCCCAGGCGCTTGGTCGTCAGCAGGCTCGTGCCGCGTGCAAAGACCGGGAGCTTCGTTTCGCGCAGCTCCAGGATGTCGGTGACGACGCCGTCAACCACGATGGCCGCAGCGCCCGCGCTGGCTGCTGCGCAGGCGGTCACGGCACCGACGGGGGCGTGCGTATGGTCGCCCCCCATGTCGATCACCAGCACGTCACCGGGGGTGAGGCTGGCCAACGCCTGGTTCACGGCCACGGCATCGGCGTCAGTGACCTGCAGGGTGACTGCCCGGCCGACGACCTTGACGTTCGGGACGAGTGCCCGGATACCCGAGTCGACGAACCCATCTTCCAGCAGATGACCCAGGGTGGGGAAGCTCACCGCCCGCAGGCGGGCGAGCAGTTCAGGAGGGATGGGGGATACGCTCACGACACCCTCCCCACCGTTGCGGCCGAGTGCGTGACGGCACCTTCATCGCGTTCCCGCCCCAGCGTCTCTGCGAGCAGCCACAACGAAATGGCGGACAGGATGGCCGAGCCGATCATGTACCAGGCGATGGACGACCCACGTCCCGTCGCTGACAGAAGGGCGGTGGTGATGATGGGCGTTGCGGCGCTACCCAGCAGCCCCGACAGCATGTAGGCGATGGACAGGCCCGAATAGCGGACCTTGGTGCCGAACAGTTCGGCCAGGAAGGTGGCAATGGGGCCATAGTTGGCAGCGAATGCGGTCATCATCAGCAGATAGCCCAAAAGCGCCCCGACGAATCCGTGCGAATCCATGAGCCAGAACAGCGGAAATGCCAGCAGAGCCTCAGCGGCAATGCCCGCGAGGATCACCGGCTTGCGCCCAAAGGTGTCCGAAAGGCGGCCGAAGAGCGGCAGCAGGGCGACGCAGAGTGCGCAGGCCGCCAGCACAACCACAAGCATCTCATTGCGGGTGTGGCCCAGAGTCTGCGTGCCATAGGTCAGTCCAAACGCAACCAGCAGGTTGTACGAAGTGCCGGTGGACATGGTGGCAACGCCGCCGAGCAGCACCTGGCGCCAGTTGCGTGCGAAGACTTCGAACAGCGGGACCTTGACCTGCTCGTCCGCTGCCTTGACCTTATTGAATGACGGGGTCTCGGCAATGTTCAAGCGGATATACATGCCCACCCCCACCAGCACGATGCTGGCGAGGAAGGGAATGCGCCAGCCCCAGGACAGCATGTCTTCGGCGGGCATCAACGTATTGCTGACCAGGAAGACCAGGTTGGCGATCAAGGTGCCGAGCGGGACGCCGATCTGCACCCATGAGCCATACAATCCCCTGCGGTTGGAGGGCGCATGCTCCACGGCCATCAGAACGGCGCCGCCCCACTCGCCCCCCAGCGCGAGGCCCTGGATAACGCGCAGCGTCAGGAGCAGGATCGGGGCCCAGACGCCGATCGTCTTGTAGTCCGGCAGCAGGCCGATGGCAAAAGTCGCCATGCCCATCATGACGAGGGAGACCAGCAGCATCGACTTCCGCCCGACCTTGTCGCCGAAGTGGCCGAACAGCGCCGCGCCCACAATGCGCGCGACATAGGCCGAGGCGAAAGTCCCGAAAGCCAGCAGCGTGCCCACCAGTGGGTCAAACGCCGGGAAAAAGATCTTGTTAAAGATCAGCGCGGACGCTGTGGCGAAGATAAACAGATCGTACCACTCGACAGTGGTGCCAATGACGCTCGCAACGGCGATGCGCTTGATGCTGTGGGTTGCTTTCGCTGGCTCTCCAGCGGCTACGGGGCGGTTCATGGCAGTTCCTCAGTATCTCTTGTTGTGTGGCAACCGTGCCCCCCGGGGGAGGGCACGTCGTGGTTCAGGTTCAATCCCGCAAATCGATCCAAGTAGTTTTCAGGTCGCTGTACTTTTCCAGTGCATGCAAGGACTTGTCCCGGCCGAAGCCAGACTGCTTGACGCCGCCGAACGGCACGGTGATGTCGCCGTCGGCGTAGCAGTTGACCCACACTAGCCCGGCGCGCATCCGGCGCGAGAGCCGGTGGGCGCGGCCGACGCTGCTGGTCCACAGGCCGGCACCGAGGCCGTAGACCGAGTCATTGGCCAGCCGGATGGCGTCTTCCTCGGTCGCGAAGCGCTGCACCGCGAGCACCGGCCCGAAGATCTCTTCGCGCACCACCGACAGGTCTTGGGTGGCGCAGTCGAAGATTGTCGGTTCGATGTAGTAGCCGCCCGTCTCGTTGCGCACGCGCTGGCCACCGGTGCGAAGCCGTGCGCCCTCGCGCACACCGGCCTCGATGCGGGCCAGTACGCCTTGCATCTGCCGTTCATCGACGATCGCGCCCATTGGGGCCTCGGGGTCGAGCGGGTCGCCCGGGGCCATCGCCTGAGCGTGTGCCGTGAGGCGCTCCATGAAAGCGTCGTAGATGCCTTCCTGCACGTACAGCCGCGAGCCGGCAATGCAGACTTCGCCCTGATTGACGAAGATGGCCTGGGCGGCGACCAGCGCCGCGCGGTCGAGGTCGGGGCAGTCGTCGAAGATGATGTGCGGGGACTTGCCGCCGCACTCCAGCCAGACACGCTTGAGGTTCGAGTCGGCGGAATAGCGCATGAATCGCTTGCCGGTGAGGGTCGAGCCGGTGAAGGCCAGGCAGTCTACGTCCGGGTGCAGGCCCAGAGCCTGGCCGGCTACTGCGCCCAGACCGGGCACCACGTTGAACACGCCCGGAGGAATGCCAGCTTCGGCGGTGAGCGCCGCCAGGCGCAACGCGCTAAGCGACGACTGCTCGGCAGGCTTTAGCACCACGCTGTTGCCTGCGGCTAATGCCGGCGCCACCTTCCAGGCCGACATCATCAGCGGGAAATTCCACGGCACCACGGCCGCGACCACGCCGACGGGCTCGCGCGTGATGGTGGCGAGCGCACCCTCGTGGGTGGGGGCAATTTCGTCGTAATGCTGATCCACGGCTTCGCCGTACCAGGCATAGCAGCGCGCGGTCTCGGGCACGTCGAACAGCAGGGCGTCGCGCACCGGCTTGCCCATGTCGAGGGCCTCGATCAGCGCGAGCTCCTCGGCATGCTGCTCGATCAGTGCGGCCAGGCGCTGGAGGCGCCGTTTGCGCTCGCGCGGCGCCAGGCCAGACCAGACCCGGGATTCGAAGGTGCGCCGCGCGGCTGCCACCGCCCGGTTCACGTCGGCTTCACCACAGGCCGCAACGTCGGCTAGCTTGCGGCCGTCGATGGGGCTGATGCAGGCAAACGTGGCACCGTCGGTGGCGGGAGTGTAGGCCCCGTCGATGTACGCCAGGCCATCGAAGCGCATCGCTTCGGCCCTGCTCCGCCAGTAGGCGAGGTTGTGCAGTTCCATGTGTTTTCTCCGATTGGAAGCAGCATCAGGCCGCGACGCCGGCACGCGCCAGCATGGCATCGAGCAGGACGTTGCAGCCGGCTTCAAGATGCGCGGGCTGGGCGTCCTCGATCTCGTTGTGGCTCACGCCATCCTTGCATGGCACAAAGATCATGGCCGTGGGGTGGGCCATGGCCATGTGCACGGCGTCGTGACCCGCGCCGGTGACGATGTCCATGGTGGACAAGCCGCGGCGCACGGCGCTCTCGCGAACGCTGTCCACGAGCTCCGGCGCGAATGGGGTGGGCATGTTGTATTGAGCCAGGCGCAGATCGAGCTCCACGTCGTGGCGTTGCGCGATCGTTGCGAAGGACTCGCGCAGGTGCCGGTCCATCGCCGACAGTGTTTCCGCGTAGATATGACGAAGATCCACAGTGAAATCCACGCGGCCAGGCACCACATTGCGCGACGAAGGGTGCACGTTGAGCACGCCCACGGTGCCACGGCCATGCGGCAGATTGTCGTTGGCGATGCCAATCACCGTCTGCACCATCTCGCAGGCGGCAACGAGCGCATCCTTGCGCACGGGCATTGGCGTGGGGCCCGCGTGCATCTCCATCCCGGTGACCGTGACGTCATACCAGCGCACGCCCAGCGAACCCGTAACGGCTCCGATTACTTTGTTCTGGGCTTCGAGCACGGGGCCCTGCTCAATGTGGGCTTCGAAGTAGGCCCCGACCGGGCGCTCGCTCACAGGCTCGGTGCCTGCATAGCCGATGGCAGCCAGCTCGTCGCGCACGCTCAGGCCGGCGCTGTCGCGGGCGTTGAGCGCGGTGTCCAGGGTGAAGCGCCCAGTGAAGACGCCCGAGCCCATCATCACTGGCAGGAAGCGCGAGCCCTCTTCGTTGGTCCAGATAATCAGTTCCAGGGGCGCCTCGGTCTGGACGCCGCGCTCCTGGAGAGTGCGCATCACTTCCAGTCCCGCCATCACGCCGTAGCAGCCGTCGAACTTGCCGCCCGTCGGTTGCGTGTCAATGTGGCTGCCGGTCATGACAGGGGGCAAGGCGTTGTTGCGGCCGGCACGGCGGCCAAAAATGTTGCCGATCTGGTCAACATGGATCTCAAGGCCGGCGTCTTTCATCCAGCCGACCACCAGGTCGCGGCCTTGGCCATCCAGGGCGGTCAGCGCCAGCCGGGCGTTGCCGCCCTTGGGCGTGGCGCCGATGCGGGCCAGGTCCATCAAAGACTGCCACAGGCGCTGACCGTTGATGGCGAGACTCTGAGTGTTATCGAATGTACTCATGATGTGGTGCTCCTGCGTCAGTTCGAGGATGTGGCCGCCTGTTGCCGAATATAGGCAGCCTCCCGAATGCCGGCGAGGGTTTCACCGGGGGCGATGCCGTCAGCGTCGTAGCGCAGCTCGATGAGCGCTGGCAGCTTCTCCCGGTCGGCGAAGGCGCACGCCCGCGCCAGTGCCGCAGAAAAGTCTTCGGTGCGCTCTACCACTTCACCGTGGCCGCCATAGCTGCGTATCAGGGCCGCGAAGTCCGGATTGGAGAAGGACAGTGCAATGTCGCGGCCCGGGAACTCACGTTCCTGGTGTGCGCGGATGGTCCCCCAGATGCCGTTGTTGAACACCAGCACGACCACGCCCACGCGGTACTGGAGCGCGACACCCAACTCCTGCAGGTTCATCTGGAAGCAGCCGTCACCGGCGTAGCACACCACGGTGCGGTCCGGGTTCTCGAGCTTGGCCGAGATCGCGGCAGGCAGGCCGTAGCCCATGGAGCCGACGGTCGGCGTCAGGCTGGTACCGGGGCCTGTGTACTGGCGGTAGCGGTGCGGATAGAGCGCGTAGTTGCCCGCGCCCACGGTGATGCAGGCGTCGCGCGGAAGCTGCTCGGCCGCGATGGCCGCAGCCTCGTCAAGGGAGAACGGGCCCTTGGCCGGCAGTGGATTCAGGCTCGCCAGGTACTCCGCGCGTGCAGAATCAACCCAGGCCTTGCGCTGCAGGGGCTGGAGGGGCGTGAGGGACGCCAAGGCGTTCGCAAAGCTTGACACGTCCGCCACAATGGCCTGCGTGGGTGCGAAGACCCGTCCAAGTTCGCTGGCGTCCGGGTAGACATGGATCAGCTTCTGACGCGGCATTGGACTTTCGATGACGGTGTAGCCCTCGGTGGTTGCCTCGCCCAATCGAGTGCCTACGGCCAGGACCACATCGGCATCGCGAAGACGCTGGCGCAACTCGGGCGTCATCGCCCAGCCAACATGGCCGGCTGCGTTGGGGCTGCGCTGGTCGAAGCACTCGAGGCGACGCCATGCCGTGCCCACGGGCAGTTGGAAGCGCACGGCAAAGTCCTCGACATGGCTGATGGCTTCGCGCGTCCAGCCCGTGCCGCCCACGATCATGAAGGGGCGCTCGGCGGTCTCCAACAGCTCCGCCATCCGCTGCATGTCGTCCGCACCCGGGTGGCTGTGGGCGCGGGTGTAGCGCGGCAGGTCGGCCACCTCGGCTGTGCCCCACAACGTGTCTTCCGGCAGTGCCAGTACGACGGGGCCGGGGCGGCCGCTGGTGGCGATCGAGAACGCACGCGAGATGTACTCAGGAATGCGCTCGGTACGGTCGATCTGCGCTACCCACTTGGCCATCTGGCCGAACATGCGGCGATAGTCGATCTCCTGGAAGGCCTCACGCTCGTAGAAGTCGTTGCCCACCTGGCCGATGAATAGAATCATCGGCGTCGAGTCCTGGAAGGCGGTGTGCACGCCGATGCTGGCATTGGTCGCGCCGGGGCCACGCGTCACGAAGCAGATGCCCGGTTCGCCGGTGAGCTTGCCCATTGCCTCGGCCATGTAGGCAGCGCCGCTTTCCTGGCGGCAGACAATGGGTTCGATGGCACCCTTGTGCTCATTGAGCGCGTCGATGCAGGGCAGGTAGCTCTCTCCAGGCACCAGAAACACGCGGCGGGTGCCGTGGATGCGCAGTTGCTGCATCAGGATCTGGCCGCCGTTGCGGCGCGGCAGGGTAGCAGGCGTTGAATGCAAAGTCGATGTCAAGGGGATTCTCCGTAGTCTGTCTCGGTCCGCGCCTAGGCGGTCCAGGTTTTAAATTCGGCGTCACGGGTCAACAGGCGCCGCGCCGTGTGGTAGTCGGGACTCTCCACGAGCGCGTCACCAATGGGTTCGCCGCGGCGAGCTGCTTCGAAACGCGCCACCAGTTCTTTTGCGAGTTCAACCTGCGCGATGGATGGCGTGAATGCTGCATGGATCTGCGCGACCTGCTCCGGATACACTGCGCACTTGGCTTTGAGGCCGATGCGGCGGGCCCAGGCAAGATCCTCAGCCTGCGCCTGCATATCTCGGTAGTTGTACGGACAGTCGATGGCCACGCGGCCGGCGGCCCGGCACTCAACGTGGAAGCGGCTGCGCAGATGGTTGAGTTCTAGGCTGTCGGGGCCGCGCTCGGCGCCGAGATCGGCCGTGAGATCCTCGGCCGCAAGCAGGCACGCACGAACGCGCTCGCTTGCTGCCAGGATGTGCTGGATATGAATGAAGCCAAGCGCCGATTCAATGGTCGGGACGATCTCGGTGGTCCCTTTCGGCAGTCCCAACTCGGCTTCGAGTGCCGATATGGCGCGATCCAGTGTGGCGATCTCGTCGGCACTCTCTACGTAGGGTAGAAAAACCGCGTCCGGCGATCCAGGCATGACGCCGCGCAGGTCGTCCCAGCCGTCACCAGTTAGTCGGTTGATGCGTACCGCCGCGACAATACCCAGCGCGCGGCAGCGCGACATCAGCGCGGCCACGCGTGGGCGCGCCACGAGACGGTCGGCCGGCGCAGTGAACTCCTCAAGGTCGGGAACCAGTACGTCGGCGCCGCTGGCAAGCGCGGCCGCCTGCGCGCGCTCGTCCATGCCTGAGGTGAACAGCCAGCTTCGGCGCAGCGTAACCGGGCGGCGGGAGGGGGTAGGGCGCATTATCATTGCACATGCCTCGGGAGGAACATCACGAGATCAGGCACGAAGGTGACGAGCATCAGCACGCCCACCATCGCAAGCATCATCCATGTCAGTGGTCGCAACGTCTGCATCATCGTGATGCCGCCCACCTTGCAGGCGGCCATCAGATCCACACCCACGGGCGGCGAGACCGCGCCAATGGCCATGTTGATAGTCAGCAGGATGCCGAAGTGCACCGGGTCGATCTGGTAGTGCGCGAGCACCGGCATCACGACGGGAGCGACGATGATGATGATTGGGATTGCCTCCATGAACGTGCCGAGCAACAGCAAGACGGCGGTCAGGAGCAGCAGCACCGTGGTGCGGCTGTCGGTCCAGTTCGCCAGCAGCGAGGCCAATGCCTGTGGCACCTGTTCTGCAACCAGGATCCACGCGAAAAAGCCCGAGGCGCCAATCATCAGCAAAATGGACGCGCTGCCTTCGCCTGCCGACTTGAGACTCTTCCAGATGGCGCTCAGCGATAGCGTGCGGTACCAGAACAATCCGATTAACAGCGAATAGGCGATGGCGCTGGAAGCGGCCTCCGAGGCCGTGAACACACCGAGACGGATCCCGCCGATGATCAGAACCGGCACCATGAGCGCGGGCAGAGAATCGACCAGCGATGCACGAAGCTCGGCCCACTCGAAGGGTTTGCCGCCGCTCCAGTTGTACTTGCGTGCCTGCCAGACAGCGATGACGATCAACGACAGGCTCAGCAGTACGGCCGGCACGATGCCTGCCATAAAGAGCTTGCCCACCGAGGTGTTGGTGGTTGTGCCGTAGATGATGAGCACGATGCTGGGGGGCACGATGGTAGCGGTGGTGCCGGCGCATCCTACGAGCGAGCAACTGAAGCCCTTGTCGTAGCCCGCGCGCGCCATTGCCGGCAGCAGCAGGCTGCCGATGGCCACGACGTCGGCAACCCCAGAGCCAGACAGGGCGCCGAAGACTAGGCAGGACATAACGGCGACGACGGCCAGCCCACCCTTGATATCGCCGACGATGGCCGCGCACAGGCGCACGATGCGTTGCGTGAGGCCCGCGCCGTTCATCAACTGGGCGGCAAGAATGAACAGGGGGATGGCCAGCAGCGTGAAGCTGTCTAGGCCCGAGACGTACTGCTGCGCGGCCACGGCGACCGGCGCGGCGTCGAAAAGCGCCAGGTAAGCAAGCCCCGAGAGCACCATGCCATAGACAATGGGCAAGTCCACCAGCATGGTGAGCATGAAGACGCCCATAAGAAAGAGAGCTCCGCTCGACACGCATTACTCCAGGGAAAAAGACTCGGCATGCGCCGGGGGCCAAGGCTCGAAGAGCTGGGCGACATGGACGACAGCCGTCAGCGCGCAGGCGATCGGCAGCGCGAGGTAGACCACGCCGGCCGAGACGTTGATGGCGGGCAGCATCTGGTCCATAGTCATTTGCGCCAGTTGCCAGCCAGCCCAACCCAGGGCCACCAGTCCGGCGATGATCAGCACATGGTTGACTCGGTCTACCATGCCTAGCACTCGCGGGTTCTTGACGATGAAAGGCAGGAGGCCGGCCATTAGGTGGCTGCGGTCTCGGCTGCAGGCCACGCCACCAATGAAAGCGGACCACACCAGCACGAGACGCGGCAGCTCCTCGGCCCAGCGCGGTGTGTCGTGCGTGACGAAGCGCTGGAATACCACGACGGTAACCAGCACCGCGAGCACAGCGCAGGCGACGGCGACGAATGCCTTGCTCAGCGCGGAGAGGGCGTATGAAAGGCGCGTGAGCATTATTTTGTCTCGCGGTACTTCTTCACCAGACCCATGAGTTCCGGGCCGAACGTCGCCTCATACGACTTCCATACTGGGGCGATGGCGGTGGCGAACGGAGCCTTGTCCACTTCGTTAATCGACATCCCCTTGTCTTTGAGTTGGGTTAGGTATTGCTTGTCGCTTTCGGTGATCATGCGGCGTTGTTCGTCGCGCCAGTGATCCGCGGCAGCCTTGATGGCCTTGCGGTCGTCGGGCGAGATGCGGTTCCAGACTGACTTCGACACGACCAGGCTCGCGGGGCTCCACACGTGGCCCGTCAGCGACAGGTACTTCTGCACCTCGAAGAACGACGAGGTGTAGATGATGGACAGCGGGTTCTCCTGGGCGTCGAACACCTTCTGCTGCAGCGCAGAGTAGAGCTCGCCGAATGCCAGCGGCGCGGGCGCGGCTCCCAGTAGGGTAAAGGTGTCGAGCCGCATCTTGTCGGGCGTGACGCGCGTTTTCAGGCCCTTCAGGTCAGCCGGCGTCTTGATAGGACCGCGATTGTTTGTGATGTGGCGAAAGCCGTTCTCCCACCAGGACAACAGCACCAGGTTCTTGCCATCGGCAATCTTCTCCAGCGCCTTTCCGAGGTCGCCGTCATAGGCTCTGTAGGCCTGTGCGGCGTTGTTCCAGGTGTATGGCAGTTCAACCACGCCAAAGCGCGCGTCCACCGGCTGCAACGAGCCCGATCCGATAACCGCCGCGCCCTGGCTGCCGATCTGCATGCCTTCAACCATGGTCTTCTCATTGCCGAGTTGACCGCTGGGGAACAGGATGAAATTGACGCGGCCAGCGGTTTTGTCCTTGACCTCGGCAGCGAATCCTTCTGCGGCCTTGTGCCAGCTATGGCTGGCGGCCAGTACATGGCCGAGCTTGATGTCGAGCGCGTGCGCGGGCGGCGTAGCGACCGCAAATGCCGTGGCGGCAAGCAAGGTGCTCAATCGACTCTTTAGAAGACGCATGGTGACTCCAGGAAGGGTTTGTTTCGAATTGGGGTAGTGGGTCGAGGCTTCATCGGGACAACCGCAATTGGTGCACCTTGCCGCTGGCAGCAGGCCGTGCGGCGATGTCAGGCAGGCTGCCGGCGAGGTCTTCGCGTAGGCGCGCCATGATGGCAATCAGATGTGCGTACATTGCATGGCGTGCGCGGATTGGGTCCCGCTCAAGGATCGCGTCCGCGATTCGGTCGTGTTCGAGGAGCGCGACATCCCAGACTTTGCTGTCGACGAAATGCTTGTCCAGGCGCTCGTAGACGGGGCTGGCTTCCGCAAGGTCCCAGACATGGGAGACCACCGCATCCAGGGCGGCGTTGCCACAAGCGGCTGCGATGGCGGCATGAAATGCCCGGTCATAGTGACTCGGGGCGCCGGCTTCTGAGAGCGATTCCTGTGCTTCGCGAATCTTCGCGAGCTGTTGGTCCGTGCCCTTCTGCGCGGCTTGTGCAGCGCATTCGGGCTCAATCAGTAAACGCGTTTCGAGCAATTCAAAGGGGCCAATGTCGCTGGCCAGCTCGGTGATACAGCGAGCAGCGTCCGTTACGAAGCTGGCTTCGTTGCCGCGCGTTGCCATCACATAGACGCCACTGCCCACTCGCACTTCCACGTATCCGCTCAGTTCCAGTGCGATCAAGGCCTCACGCACAGACGAGCGGCTGACCTGCAGGATGTCTGCGAGGTCCCGCTCCGCGGGCAGACGCGTTCCGACAAGGAACTCGCCGGAGCGGATTTTTTCGGCGATGCGCTCCGCAATCAGTCGGTAGAGGCGCTGAGCAGAGACAGCTTCCAGATGGTGCATGATACGCTGGTTTGGACTAGTGGTCAGGCCAGTGGAGAATATGTTCTTCTTCGGTCAAGGTCACGTAGGTGTTTTCCCTTGCTTTCAATGTCAGCGGAAAAGCCACTATAAAAACAATGCACTAGCGCATACTATGGGTGGTGCGAGGTGCGCGGAGTGCCGTTAAAGTGGACTACTGGTCCGGCCAATTTGCGATGTGACGTTTAATCGCTTAGTACCAATGCACGGCTCTTGTGCTCGAGCAATTGGGGGGTCCAGCTGTCTTTCCGAGCGCGATTGGCGGAGTGCCTGAGACCAACGTGGTTAGGCGCACCCGTCCAACGATGGGATTGGCCCCTTTAGGAACCTCAGATTGGCTCTTTAGAAGGGATCAAGCTGCCGATGTAATGCGCCCATTGCCATCTTCAAAAAAGGAGTATTTATCGTGAGCAAACCTATGAACGCCGACTTGCAGCAGCGCCGTACGGCGGCCACGCCCCGCGGCGTAGGCGTGATGTGCAACTTCTATGCGGACCGCGCCGAGAACGCGTTGCTGTGGGACGTCGAGGGGCGCGAGTACATTGACTTTGCCGCCGGCATCGCCGTGTTGAACACCGGGCATCGCCATCCCCGGATCGTGCAGGCAGTGGAAGAACAACTGCGACGCTTCACCCACACGGCCTACCAGATCGTTCCCTACGAGAGCGCCGTAGCACTGGCCGAACGAATCAACGCACTCGCGCCGATTGAAGGGCCGGCAAAAACTGCGTTCTTCACCACGGGCGCCGAAGCTGTGGAGAACGCCATCAAAATCGCACGTGCCCACACTGGCCGTCCGGGCGTGGTCGCCTTCGGTGGTGGTTTTCACGGCCGCACGCTGATGGGCATGGCGCTGACCGGTAAGGTGGCTCCGTACAAGCTCGGCTTCGGTCCCTTCCCTAGCGATGTGTTTCACGTACCGTACCCGGCCGCACTGCAGGGAGTCAGCACCAATGACGCTCTGGCTGCCATTGAGAGTCTCTTCAAGACCGACATTGACCCACAGCGCGTTGCCGCGATCATCCTGGAGCCGGTGCAGGGTGAAGGCGGGTTCAATGTGGCGCCTGCCGAACTGATGCGTGGCCTGCGTACACTGTGCGACCAGCACGGTATCCTCCTCATTGCCGATGAAATCCAGACCGGCTTCGGGCGTACTGGCAAGATTTTCGCCATGGAGCACTACGACGTCAGGCCTGATCTGATTACCATGGCCAAGAGCCTGGCGGGTGGACTGCCGCTGTCTGGCGTGTGCGGTCGTGCCGAGGTTATGGATGCGCCGGCGCCGGGCGGACTCGGTGGCACCTACGCGGCCAACGCCCTGGCTGTCGCTGCGGCCCATGCGGTGCTGGACGTCCTGGCCGAAGAAAAACTGTGCGAGCGTTCGCAGAAGCTGGGCGCGCAGCTCACCCAACGCCTCGAAGCTCTGCGCGAGCGCTGCCCAGTCATCGCCGAGGTGCGCGGCCTAGGATCCATGGTCGCCATCGAATTTCGCGACCCGCAGACCGCCAAGCCGGACGCGGCGCGACTTCAACAAGTCCAGCGCAACGCCATGGAAGAAGGTCTGCTGCTGCTAAGTTGCGGCATGCATGGCAACGCTATCCGCTTCCTGTACCCACTGACCATCGACGACGCTCTGTTCGCTAAGGCGCTCGACATCATCGAGCGCGCCGTCCAGGCCTGAGGGAGGAATGATGACGAAGATTCATCTCACGCTGGACGGGCTCGCCGATCCGAGCCTGCTCAAGACCGATGCGCTGATCAACGGTCAATGGGTGCCGGGTGCGAGCCGCTTTGACGTGCACGATCCTGCCACCGGCGAGAAGCTGGCCGATGTGGCCAACCTCAAGGCGGTTGATGCCCATTCCGCCATCGCTGCCGCCAACGCGGCCTGGCCGGCCTGGCGGCGCCTGGGTGCTAAGGCGCGCAGCCAGGTTCTGCGCAAATGGTTCGACCTGCTTATCGCCCATCAGGACGATCTTGCGCACCTGATGACAGCCGAGCAAGGAAAGCCTCTGGCCGAGGCCAGGGGCGAGGTGGCCTATGGCGCAAGCTTTGTCGAATGGTTTGCCGAGCAGGCTAAGCGCGTAAGCGGCGAGACCCTGTCGCAGTTTGACGAGAACCGCCGTCAGCTGGTGCTCAAGCAGCCCATCGGTGTATGTGCGGCAATCACGCCGTGGAACTTCCCGCTGGCCATGATCACGCGCAAGGTCGCTCCTGCACTTGCCGCAGGCTGCACCGTGGTCGTCAAGCCGGCCGAGTTGACGCCGCTGACGGCCCTGGCTGCAGGTGAGCTGGCGATTCGCGCTGGAATCCCGGCAGGCGTGCTCAACATTGTCACGGCCGATAGTGGTAACAGCATCGCTGTAGGCCAGGTGCTGTGTGCGAGCGACGTGGTGCGCCACCTCAGTTTCACTGGATCGACCGAAGTGGGCCGCATCCTGATGGCGCAGTGCGCCCCGACGGTCAAGAAGCTCTCGCTCGAGCTGGGCGGCAATGCACCCTTCATTGTCTTCGATGACGCCGACATCGACAGTGCCGTTGAGGGCGCGTTCGCGAGCAAGTACCGCAATGCCGGCCAAACTTGCGTCTGCTCCAACCGGTTCTATGTGCAGGACGGCGTCTACGACGAGTTCGTTCGGAAGTTCGCCGATCGCGTGCGTCGAGCCAGGGTCGGCAACGGCTTCGAGGCCGGTGTCGAGCAGGGTCCGTTGATTGAGGAGGCGGCCGTCGCCAAGGTCGAGCGCCACTTGGCGGACGCTTTGGCCAAGGGCGCCCGCATCGTGACTGGGGGAAATCGGCTAGCGCAACTGGGCGCGGGACAGTTCTTCCAGCCGACGGTAGTGGCCGACGCCACGCCGGACATGCTGTGCGCGCGTGAAGAGACCTTTGGCCCCTTTGCGCCGGTGTTCCGCTTTGGCACGGAGCAGGAAGCCATCGACGCCGCTAACGACACGGAGTTCGGCCTCGCGAGCTACTTCTACAGCCGCGACGTGGGCCGCATCTTCCGCGTGGGTGAGGCGCTTGAATACGGCATGGTAGGGGTCAATTCCGGCATGATCTCCATGGAACATGTGCCATTCGGTGGCGTCAAACAGTCGGGTCTAGGGCGCGAGGGCTCGGAGCATGGCATTGAGGAGTATGTCGAGCTCAAGTACCTCTGCCTGGGGGACATCGCCGCCTGAGCGGCGGGTCAATCAAGGGAGGCCCAGATGCATCTGCCTGTTTTTCCGCCACATCAGGCAAACGACGCGGAGTTTGTCGAGCGCTTGCGTCGTATTGTCGGGCCACGCAACGTGCTGACTGAACGTCGTCGCACGCAGCGCTATCGCCGAGGCTTTCGCTCCGGCGAGGGCGAGGCGCTGGCGGTGGTGTTTCCCACGAAGCTGCTGGAGCAATGGCAGGTGCTGCAGGCATGTGTCGCCGCCGGCAAGGCTGTGGTCATGCAGGCGGCCAACACTGGCCTCACCGAGGGCTCCACGCCGCACGGCGGAGCCGAGGACTACGGGCGGCAGGTAGTCGTCATCAACACATTGTTGATGACGACTATCCGGGTGATCGACCAAGGCAGGCAGGCGATCTGCTTCCCGGGGGCCACCTTGCATGGCCTGGAACGTGCACTCCAGCCCTTCGGGCGGGAACCGCATTCAGAAATCGGTTCATCGTGTATCGGTGCCTCCGTCGTCGGTGGTATCTGCAACAACTCGGGTGGCATGTTGGTCCGCCGGGGGCCGGCCTACACAGAACTGGCGTTGTTCGCCCGTGTCGACGCCTCGGGAGTGCTGCAATTGGTGAATCACCTTGGCATACGGCTAGGCGATACGCCTGAATCCATTCTCACGCGCCTGGACCACGGCGACTTTACCGAGACCGATATCGATAGCGCTGTGAACGGGAAGGGCTCATGCTCCGACTATGAAGCCCGTGTGCGCGATTTCGCGGCGCCGACACCGGCGCGTTTCAACAATGATCCCGCTCGACTGTACGAGACCTCCGGCAGCGCTGGCAAGCTGGCGGTGTTTGCGGTGCGAGTGGACACCTTCGAGGCAGACGAGCAAACGCAGGTCTTCTGTATTGGTGTGCGCGACCCTGCCATGTTGAGCGTGCTGAGGCACCGGCTACTGGCCCCCGAGATGGCGCTGCCAGTGGCCTGCGAGTACATGCATCGGGACATCTTCGACTTGTCCGCACGCTATGCAAAGGACATGTTCTCTGTCATCGAGCGCTTCGGCACCGATGCGATACCAAGCATCTTCGCGTGGAAGTCTCAGATTGACCGCTTGCTGGGCCGGTTCAGGTTCCTCCCGGCCAATCCCGCGGACCGGATCGCACAAATGGTGGGGCAACTCCTGCCCGAGCATGTGCCAGTCCGGCTGCGGACATTGCGCGAGCGGTACGAGCATATCGTGCTCCTGAAAGTGGCGGGCGGTGACGTTGCGCCGATACTGGAGCAGCTGGCACGGCTGTTACGCGATCCGGACGACGGCGAATGGTTCGCCTGCGACCCGCAAGAAGGCCAGAAAGCATTTCTGCACCGCTTCGTTGCCGGTGGGGCAGCCATTCGATACAACGCCATTCACCGCTCAGACGTCGAAGGCGTGTTCTCGCTTGACTTTGCTTTGCCTCGAAATAGCAGCGATTGGGTCGAGCACCTGCCGGCCGATATCGAAGCCCAACTCGTTGGGCGCTACCGCTACGCGCACTTCTTGTGTCACGTATTCCACCATGACTACATAGTCAAGAAGGGCGGAAACCTCGAAGCCATCAAGCAGCGGGTGCTAGACCTCATTGCCGCCAAGGGTGGCGAGTATCCCGCCGAACACAACGTCGGGCACGTCTATTGCGCAAAGCCGGCGCTGGCTGCGTTCTATCGGGATGTGGATCCGACGAATACCTTCAATCCCGGTGTGGGCCAGATGAGCAAACGCCGGTCCTATATGTAAGCGCCGCCACACGAGATTTCCTTGGAGACCGAGCCTATGAAGCAAGCAGTCATCAGCCGGCGCCAATCGAAGTTCGACTTATTGAGCTGAGACATGTCCCTAATACCACAGACCACAGCACCCGACGGGCTGCACCGCATCGTAATCGTCGGCGGTGGCGCCGGCGGCCTGGAGCTTGCCACATTGCTGGGCGACAGACTGGGCAAGCGCGGGCAGGCACATGTCACACTAATCGACAAGAAACGCACGCACTTCTGGAAGCCGCATTTGCATGAAATTGCGGCAGGCAGCATGAATCTTGGTATGCACGAGCTGTGCTACATGGCGCAAGGCCATTGGCACGGCTTTACCGACCGCATCGGTGAGGTAATTGGGCTGGACCGGAGCCGGCGCGTCGTGCATCTGGCACCTCATGTGGACGAGTTCGGCGATGCCGTTACGCCGCTGCGCGATGTCCCCTACGATACCTTGGTGTTTGCGGTGGGAAGCCGGACGAACGATTTTGGTACTCCAGGCGTGCGGGAGCACGCGATCGCGCTCGAGACTCCCGCGGATGGCGAGCGGTTTCACCGGCGCTTGGTCAACGCGTGCATCCGAGCGCATGCCCAGAGCGAGCAGCTTCAGCCCCACCAGTTGCAGGTGGCCATTATTGGCGCTGGCGCGACGGGGGTAGAGCTGGCGGCCGAACTGAAGCACACCACACGTGAGTTGCTGAGCTACGGTCTGGAGCGCCTGGATCCGGCGCAACTCGGGATCCATCTGATTGAGGCCGGCCCACGTATTCTTCCTGCTTTGCCAGAACGATTATCAGCCGGGGCGGCGAAGCAGTTGCGCGCGCTCAACGTGACGATCCACACAGGCGCGCGCGTGTCGGAGGTGCGGCAGCACGGTGTCCAGCTGGCAGACGGGCGCAGCATTGCCGCAGAGTTGGTGGTCTGGGCGGCTGGGGTTAAGGCGCCGGAGTTTGCTCGCGGTCTGGATGGCTTGGAAGTCAACGGAATCCATCAACTACGGGTCGGCCCGACGCTGCAGACCACGCTCGACGAGCATGTATTTGCCATTGGAGACTGCGCGGCCTGTCCGTGGCTAGGGCGCGAGGCTGGAGTATTGGTGCCCCCTCGGGCACAGGCGGCTCATCAGCAGGCCTCGCACTTGGCCGAGGGACTCATCCGGCGGCTCGCGGGCAAGCCATTGAAGCCCTGGCGATACCGAGACTTCGGGTCCCTCGTCTCGCTCGGTCGACACAGTACGGTCGGTAATCTCATGGGGGGCTTGATTCGCGGCAACCTGTGGCTGGAGGGCTATTTCGCCAGGCTGATGTATATGTCGCTGTACCAGATGCACCAGCGAGCGCTACATGGCTTACCTAGAGCGGCGCTTGACACGCTGGCGCGATTATTCTCTCGAGGTACACGACCACGCGTGAAGATGCATTGAGCGAACGGCCGGCGGGCACACGGAGCGAAGCACTACGTGGGACTCATACCTTGCGCCGGGCGGCGGTCCGAGACGCGTGCCGCGCAAGTGCCTCAGCGTCGACCAGGTCGGTGGCGTCCTCCACTTCGGTAGTTGCGTTTCTGGAACTCCGGTCGCTGACACTGGGCGCGCGTTTCTTGGGAGTAACCTTGCGCCTGGATGAAGACAGGCTGTCACCGAAGTCCTCGCGCAGCCGCGCCATGATAGCAATCAGATGAGCGTACATTTCATGACGCGCGCGGATTGGGTCCCGTTCAAGGATCGCGCTAGTGATGCGGTCGTGCTCGACCAACGCAGCATTCCAGGCCTTGCGGCCGATGAAGTGCTTGTCCAGGCGCTGATAGACTGGGCTGGCTTCACTCAAATCGCGTAGCGAGAGGACCACGGCTTCGAGCGCCGCATTGCCACAGGCGGCCGCGATTGCTGCATGGAATACGCGGTCGAGATGGCTAGGTGCTCCGCTCGCCGACATGGCCTCTTGGGCTTCCCGAATCACCGAGAGCTGTTGGTTGCTGGCATGCTGGGCTGCCAACGCGGCAACTTCGGGCTCGACGAGCAGGCGTGCCTCAAGCAACTCGAAAGGGCCCACATCGCCCGCGGGTCGGGAGGATGAAGAAGCCGTGGACTCGGTCGGAGGCGGTGAACCCACAGCTGTTCCTTCCTTCGGGGTTGTGACGTAAACGCCACTCCCTAGGCGCACTTCGACGTAGCCGCTGAGTTCCAAGGCGATCAGAGCCTCGCGCACCGACGAGCGGCTGACGTTCAAGGCTTCCGCCAGATCCCGTTCTGCAGGCAGTCGGCTGCCAACGGGGAACTCCCCGGCGCGAATCTTCTCGGCAATCTTCTCAGCGATTAGCCGGTAAAGGCGCTGCGCTGAGACGGCTTCCAGATTGAACAGCAAGTCAACTCCTTCGGTTTGATGGCCTGACCAGTTTATACGATGCGTTTGCACGGGGCCCAGCTGGCAATCCGCAACTTTGGGCGGCTGCGGGATCAGGCCGATCCTTGTAATGGCATCCTGCACCTTCGAAATTCGAGATTCAGGTGGAAACCCGTGATAAGGGCGTGCAGTCTGCAAACACCGGACGTCCGCGGGACGTAAGGCTACCTCAGTTCATTCGTGCCTTTGTCATGAGATTCTCATTTTGACGCTCACGGAAACCGCAAGGCGCCGGGTGGCGCGGCGAGGCATTCGCCGCAAGGTGGCGCGCTTTACGGGCTTTTGCAGCGGTCCAGTCACGGGGACGTCCCTCAGGTGTTCACGCTGAGCCGGACCGGTCAAACGCTGGCGAGCTGCACAAGGCGACCAGCCATGAGGTAGGGCGTAGGTGGCCATGGCCGTTCACTCGGGGCGGGCCGGCGAGTGGGTGGTCGTGAAAATGTAGCGGGCGAATCGCCACTAACCGTCGGCTTCGCGACGCAGCAGGAACAACTCTTGGTTGGCTTCGGGCCCGGGCCGGACTTCACTGCCCTGCAGCGTCAACATTATTTGGCTGATCTACGAATCGCATATGGCCGCCGCCGTCCATTATCGCAGACAGCTTCTCGCTATGGCGTCCGTCCGAATAAATACGTATCTCGTGCTTTCCGGACCGAAGCAGCATGGCTGCCAGTGCGAGGCCGGCATGGCCAGCGCCGATTATTCCAATTCTCATCGCATTTACTCGTTGGACATTAGAGGTTGTGACGGCGACCACAGCCTGAATTCACGCTTAATTACCTCTATTTCAGAGAGGTAGCCCATTTCCAGATATCTTTCGATCTTCCTAATCTCCTGCAGGATTCGCATTCTTAGCGCTGGAGATTTCCACCATTGAGCCCGACTGACACCAAAATAGTTAACCGCGAAGCATGAAACTCGCTCAATCTCCGGCCAGTTCTTTTTTATGGTCATTACGTACCGGCGCTTGGCGTATATCTTTCCGATTAGAAGCAATTCCCGAACACTACTGCTCTTCATTAGGGTGCGCGCATATAGCACATTTTCGGCAGTGTTGGATGAGTCTTCTTCCAGAATTATTCTTGTGCTGCTCAGGCCTGCGGAAATTAGCCGCTCTGCGATCTCACTCGCTTCGCTGGTTGCGCGATTTCTGGTTTTCCCTCCCGCTATGATCAGGGTTTCATAGTATCCGGAGTGAAATAGCTCCAATGCGGCGTCAACCAGCTCCGGTTGAGCATGCCGACTGCCGAACATGAGAGCAAACTCGTACCCGGAGATTTCCGTGTCTGGAGACACATAATCAATTAACTTGATGCGATTTCTGGATTCACTTAATAAACCCATGCTGCTCTTGCCGATACTCATCAGACTCTCAATAATTTCTTTGGATTGATGTCAATCTCATCGCATATTTCTTTATAATACATATGCGATATATTTCGACCCAATGCGTAGATAGCTACCATGTAGTGGCAGTCTGGAAATCTTTGCTTGGATAGTACGCACCATATCCGTAAAACCTCCACGACTGAAGTGGCCAGGCACGCGGACGGGAGCTACACCATCAAGACGCGTACCGTTGAAAAGAACGGCAACGGCACGGAGCAGACGGACTCGGTGGATAAGGACGGCAAGATCACGAACGGCGAGCCGAAGACCGTCAAGGGCGGCAAGATCGTGGCCGGCCCCACCGCCGGCAATGCCGATGGCTCGGAAGGCTCGGATGACTCCGGCGACGGCGATCACAACGACAACGCTGATAGCAATGTGGCGGACAACGCCAACGACTCCGGCCCCCCCGACGACGACCATCCCGACCCGGATGCGGATGCCCAGACCGGCCTGCCAGCGGGCGACGGGGACGACGGTGACCAGGAGGGCAATCCGGACGGCCGCCTGGCGGGGATGGATCGGGACACGCTGCTCGCCCTGGTCGGACGTGCGTGGCGCGGCGAGGAAGGGGTCGACAGCCTGGGCGATACGAATGCCCGCTACGGACGCTGGCTCGGTGCACTCAGGGCCGTCGTGGCGGCCGGCGGCACGATCGGAAGCACGGGAGAGGAGCTGGACAGCCTGGGCGCGCCGATCCCCGGATTCGACTTTTCCGGTGGCGGGGGTAGTCATCAGGACGAAGACCTCGACAGCCTTGGCCGCCCGGTGATCGACCTCGACATAGTGCCCCGGCCACGTCCGGGTCCGGACGGCATGACGCGGCTGGGGTCGCTGCTTGACCTCTGCGCGCAGCTCGCCGCGGGCTCCGCCACTGTGGGGGCGTCCGTGAACCTGCTCAGACAGGCCTGAGCGGGCCGCGCGGCCCAGTCACCAGACTGTCATCCTATTGTCACAATCATAGGCTGGCGATAAGGTGTTGAGGAAGTCATCCTCGCTTCCGACCCGTATGACTGGCAACGTTATCGCAATTTATCCCCCTGTCTCATGGCCGCACGGCTCCCCGGCGAGCGGGCCTTCGGAATTGCTGGCCTGTGGCGGGACTGGCTTGGGTGTCGAGATCCGGAGGTGGCAAGGATCTTCTTGACCCTCGCGCCTGCTGAATCCATGGCCGCGGAGCCAGCGCCATTGCAGCCGCGCGCGAGGAAGGGGTCCACGGATTCCCCCGCCCAACCTGCGGGAAAAACGAAGGTCGCATAGCGACCCGCTGCCGTCGTTCGCCCCAGTACGGCTCCGGCGTCAACTTCTGAAGTACAGCGGTCATTCAACGCTGCGTTACAGCCGGCAGATCATCGACATGGACATGCGTCAGTCTGTTCTCGGGATGACTGTACTGGTCGAAGAACGTTCCGCATATCTATGCGTGATTAAAAACGCACTCCTTCCCCGCCCAAGCCGGGCGGCCAATGCAGTTTAGGTAACGTCGAGCGTCTAATGAGTGGACTATTGGCCCACAGCGATGGCTGCCTGACCTATACGGGGCGGAAAACTTTACGCGGCTGTCTGGGCTGGGTCTGGCGCCCACTGGTAGAGTCGGCTCCTCACCGAGGACATGCATCGATTGCCTGCCCTATGCGCCACTGCATAGCGCAGGAAATTCCTTGTGCTGGACGCAGACTGAATTCAGGTCTATATTTGGACCGGTAGTCTCAAGCCTAGGGAGCGGATATGAAACCGAGTCAGGTCAAGCCCATAAGCTATCTGAAAAGCCACGCAGCAGAAATCGTCCGGGACATCACCGAGAGCGGCGAGCCCATGCTGATCACACAGAACGGCGAGGCAAAGGTAGTCGTGCAGGATGCCCAATCCTATGAGGACATGCAACAGACGGTTGCCCTTCTGAAGATTCTGGCGATGGGTCAGAATGACATCGAGACGGGCAACTTCACCCCGACGGACGAAGTGTTTGCCGAATTGGAGCGCATGGACAGGGAGGAAGGGATCGAATGAAGTCTGTAATTCTCGGGCCTGCCAAGTCCGACTTGCAAGACTTGCGACGGTACATCATTAATAAATTTGGCAACAAGACTTGGCTTGAGACCAGAAGCAAGATTCAACAATCAATCAAGCAGGTAGAAGATTTCCCACTGAAGGGTAGCAACCCACCCGAGTTGATAGATTTCCAACCAACGAAATACTATCAAGTCATCAGCGGCATGAACAGAATCATCTACCAGATTGCAAACGACACCATTTACATACACATCATAAGCGACACCAGGCGAGACCTTAAAGCAATACTCGCAAAACGGCTCCTAAGAACGTAGGACCTAAGAAGTTCTCATTTGCCTGTCCTCCGTGGGAGCCTACGCTTGCTCCCGCAACACCTAGCTCACACAGAGCCAAACTTTACGTTGCTCGCGCAGCGAATTCGCGGTCGAGGTCATAGGTCTTCGATCTGGCGGGGTACCTTCACGGATCTGGGCTCGCGGGATCCTCGTGTGAATTGCAGTGCTGGCATGTATCTATGGTTCCAATGCCCAGGGGAAAGGAGTTCGCGTGGGAATAGGTGGGATGCGTGCGTTTCGATCCCCAGGTGCCGCCGACTTCGTCTACCACAATGGCCTTCGGTAAATGGCCCTGATGGCCGATCAGCAGCCTTGGCCTTCCTGATCCCGGGCGTCGCTTCCCGACCCTTTATAGGTAGTCCGTCCCGCTTTCATCGATACTTTGGGACTGGCAGCTTCGCTGCCAGTGAAGGCGGGACATGCACCTGCGGGCTACGAATATCCCGACCCAAACGCCAGACGATTGCGGAGTTAGCTTCGAGCCCGCGGGTGCGCTTGCGCTCAAACGAATACTCAGGGTTCGCCGTCGCACCGGCTCACTATATTGCCTTCGCTGAACGCAAGCATGCATGTCCCTGCCAAGTAATCTATCACTTGTGGAGGCTCGCATGACACCTCTGTTGAGTCAGCAGTTCAGAGCATTCGTCGGTATCGACTGGGCTGATGCTAAGCATGATATCTGCCTGCAGCCGGCAGGTGACGATACGAGAGAGTTCGCGTGCATCCCTCATCAGGTTGCACGCATTGATGAATGGGTCGCGGCGTTGCATAAGCGCTTCGGGGGCCCCATCGCCGTTGCACTTGAGTTATCCCGAGGTCCGATCGTTTCTGTGCTACAGAGACATTCATTCTTGACGCTGTTTCCGATCAACCCCTCAATGCTCGCAAAGTACCGCGAGGCGTTCAAACCGAGCCGAGCCAAGGACGATCCCACCGATGCAGAGTTGGCACTTGACCTTTTGCTTCGTCATCCTGATCGGTTCAGTGCACTTAATCCGCAGAGCGCTGATATGCGCTCTTTGCTGAGCTTGATTGAGCAGCGTCGCGAACTGGTCGGCGATAAGATTCGATTCACCAACCGACTGACCCATGCTCTGAAGCAGTACTATCCTCAAGCCTTGGAATGGTTTGAGGACATTGACACCATACAGTTCTGTGATTTCCTCACTCGCTGGCCCACGCTGCCAGCAGCCAAACGCGCGCGGAGGACGACCCTCGAAGACTTCTTCCATGCGCACAACTGTCGACGGGCCCAACTAATCGAGAGGCGTTTGGCGTCTATCCGGGGTGCTATGCCTATGACGGACGATCCCGGCGTTGTCGCACCCAATCGCTTGCTCGCGTTGATGTTGGTAGCTCAGCTACGGACAGTGCTCGCAGCGATCGACGTGTTCGACAAGGAGATTGCGAGGATCGCACGCACACTGCCTGACTTCGACCTATTTGATAGTTTGCCTGGCGCCGGGCCGCATTTGACGCCGCGGCTGCTAGCCGCGTTTGGTGAGCAACGTGATCGCTACAACGGGGCGGAGGAACTGCAGAAGTACTCCGGCATTGCGCCAGTCACTGAGCGCAGCGGTAAGAAGCGCTGGGTGCATTGGCGCTGGCAATGCCCGACTTTCCTGCGGCAGACATTCGTCGAATGGGCGGGACAGACCATCAACAAATCGTCCTGGGCTGGGGCCTACTACCGCCAACAGCGGGCCAAGGGCAGTTCGTACCAAGCGGCCGTCCGCGCACTAGCATTCAAATGGATACGTATCCTGTACCGCTGCTGGCAGACAGGAACCAGGTATGACGAAGACCTGTACCTCAACGCCTTGAAGAGGCGTGGTTCGCCACTCATTGGGCACCTCGAGGCCCGACCGGATACGAAATTAAATCGCTAAATGGCCTTGACGGACTGCCTCAGGGCGTGACTCTGTCGTTCCACTTGGGCCGCAGTAGCGGCCGCTATCGTGTGTAAAGCGGCCTCTGCCTGCCCGCGCGGACGGCTTTTGCGCTCATGCAATGGCCTCGCCCATCAGTCGTCCACGCATCATCCATAGGTTGCTCAGGGCGAACAGCGTATGCAACTGCTGCGTGTTCTTCATCGGCCGCGATGGCATCTTTAGATGCCACCGTGCGCGGCGATGAACATGGCGACGGCCGACCGGCAATAGGATTCGATTTCGTTGTCGTCCTCTGCTCTCGCCTCGTCGAAGCGGGCGATAAGCAGGAGATCGGATCCTTTGAAAAGCGCGGCGAACAAGCGGGCGGACTGGAGAGCATCGGGTACGTTCAGAATCGCTTTCGCGTGCAACTGACGCAACACGGCCTCGATTTGGGCGATGACATGGGCGGGGCCGGCTTCGTAATGGAGCTTGCTTAACGACTTTTGATTCGTCTTGTCGGCCAAAACCATGGCTTCGACACTGCGGACGTCCGGGCTCAACAGCGTGCGAAGCAGGGATGACCCCACCGCCATGAGCTGATCTTCGGCCGAACCGTCGACGCCTTCAAAAAGAGCCTGCGGTGCAAACTGCTCGCAGCGGGCCACCATGGCCGCGCTGAACAGCGCCTCCTTGTTCTCGAAGTGCCGATAGATGCTTAGCTTGGATATCTTCGCCCGCTGGGCGACCTTGTCCATGGTCGTCGCTTGAAAACCCAGTTCCACGAAGAGTTCGCAGGCGGTGTCGACTATCGTTTGGCGAAGCGCCTCGTTGGCGGGCCGACCGCGCCGGCCCTGGCTGTTTTCGGTCACGAAAATTCCAGTACTTGACAGTATTCAAATTCTTGCACTACGATACCACGGAGTATCGAAAATGTGCAAGCCAAGGGTAGGTTCCAACCGGTTGTCCAAATCAGCTTTCCCCGGGCCGCCCGGCGATAACGAATGCGGCATTGTCCAGCCGGTCAATAGCCATGGGCAACTTTCTGCCAATGCCGAAGCCCTGCTCGCTGACCGTCTCAAGTGCTTATCTCCGGACGTTATTGCGCACCAGGCCTAGCCACCCCTCTATCCACAACACGGAGCCCATCACCATGAATGACGTCATCATCATCGGCGGCAGCTTTGCCGGCCTCGCCGCCGCCCTGCAGCTCGGCCGTGCGCGCCGCAAGGTCACCGTTCTCGATACCGGCCGGCCGCGCAACCGCTTTGCCGGCCACTCGCATGGCCTGCTCGGCCACGATCACAAGCCGCCGCTGGACATCCTAGTCGAGGCGCGGCAGCAGCTCGCGCGCTATCCAACGATCAGGCTGGTCAATGCTCGGGCCGAGAGCGTGTCTGGCGCCATCGACGATTTCTGCGTCGTCACTGACGATCACGAAAGCCTAAGGGCGCGCCGCCTCATCCTGAGCTATGGCGTAGCCGACCAGATGCCTGATGTTCCGGGCTTTGCCGAAAGCTGGGGCACGTCCATCGTGCCCTGCCCCTATTGCGACGGCTTTGAAGTCGCCGGCCAGCATTGGGGCCTCGTCTGGTCCGGCCCACAGTCGCACCAGTCTGCCAGGCTGTTCCGCGATTGGACTGACAAGTTGACTGTCTTCGCCGATGGTCATGACATTGCGGCCGATATCCAGGCCGATCTGGCGCGCCGCAACATACCTGTCGTCGATGGCCGGATCGTCGAGATCGCCCATCACAAGGGCCATATCACCACGGTCAATCTCGATACCCGCCGCAATGTCGCGGTCGACGTCCTGTTCGCCCATCCGCGCAACAAACCGTCCGCAAGCCTGCATGAATCACTGGGCCTTGCCACGGTCGATACGCCCACTGGCATCGTCCTCAAAGTCGACGAGCGCCGCCAAACCAGCATCCCCGGCATCTACGCCGCTGGCGACCTCGCCACGCCCTTCTTGCCCTCGGTCACCCAGGCATCATCGCAGGGCGCGATGGCGGGTATCTTCGCCCAGCAGTCGATGGTTGTTTGAGAGCACGGATTCCTTTCTCCCGTTGCGTCGTCGCCTTCGAAAAGGTTGGCGTAGATCGGCGCGGTGAAGGACGGATCGTCGAGTCAAGGAGATGACATGGCAGAGCAAAGTGCCGATCAGGTCGGTGACTGGAATGGTCAAAGCGGGGAGCGCTGGGTTGCCAACCAGGCCCGGCTCGACGCTATGGTGGCGGTGTTCGGCCAGGCCGCGATAGAAGCCGCCGCGCCCGCGACGGGTGAGCGCGTGCTGGACATCGGCTGCGGCGCGGGCGCGTCGAGTCTGGCTCTCGCAGCCCGCGTCGGCGCAGGGGGCCAAGTGCTGGGCGTGGATATATCCGAACCGCTGATCGGCCGAGCGCGCGCGCTTGCGCAACGGGATACGCCGGCCCTGTTTCAGGTGGCCGACGCCAGCAGCGCAGAGCTGCCCGAGGCCGCGTTCGACATCCTGTTCTCGCGTTTCGGGGTGATGTTCTTCGACGATCCGATAGCGGCGTTCGCCCACATGCGACGCGCGCTCCGGCCCGGCGGGCGGGTCGCTTTCGTCTGCTGGCGCGGCGCGGCCGAGAACGATTGGGTGCGCCTGCCGATGGGCGCGCTCAAGGGCATCGTCCCGCCGAGCGCGCTGCCCGATCCCGAAGCGCCCGGCCCGTTTTCCTTCGGCGACCGGGGGCGCGTGGCACGCATCCTGACGGCGGCAGGCTTCACCGATATTGCTATCGCCCCCTTCGACGCTTCCGTCCCGTTCGGCGAGGGCGGGACGCGGGACGCTGCGATCGACGACGCGGTGAAGATGACACTCGAGGTCGGCCCGTTGTCGCGTGCGCTCGCTGATCAGCCCGACGACATCCGCGCCCGCGCCTCGGCCGCAGTTCGTGCCGCCTTCGCGGGCCTCCCCGGCGAGCGGTCGGTGATGATCAACGGCGCGGCGTGGATCGTCATGGCACGCAATCCGGTAGGCTGACAGGGATTAAACAGGGAGACGCCCCCGCTCGGTGGAGTGGGGCGTTTTTGGCCGGCCAAATTGATGTCCCTCCAAGCTTGGAAGCCGCCATTAGTGAGCTAGAGGCCTTGATGGCGAGGTACAGGCCGCTTCTGGCCGGTCTCGACCCGCTGACCATTTGGGACCGGACTCTGCAGCGCCAGAAGCGACTTCGGACCCGTCTCTGCCGTCCAGCGACTCAACGCCGAACGGCCGGAGTGGTAGATTTTCCGTCAATCGGTAGCGTTAGACTGTCCCCGTGCGCGGCCCGAATGACCGTTCGCGGCTGCTCAACGGACTGATTTTTGCCGATCCCCAGCGCCCGCTCTTGGCCGGCTCAGGCCGTAGCCCGCCGACCACACGAACCGGCAACGAACGGACATAAGGGATGTTCTGATGTTCCAATTTCGTTGAAGGTGCAGGAACTGGAGTGGTTGCTCGATTCGAGGCAACAGTCACTTCACTGAAGAGATTCCGGGCGAGCCGAAGGGAGCCGCTGGCCTGTAGAGACGGCCACTCCGAAAAGGGCCAGAATCGTCATCATGCGGCCGCGGATGACCGGCGGCCGCTACATCGTGCCGGCGTCACATGCAGGGCGGTCCCATCGGATTCTTGTATCGCTGTGTATCAAGCTGGAGTCTAGCTACTTGCGCTGACAACCCGCGTCGCAAGGCACTACAGGCCAGATACACCGGTCACCTTAAATGCAGCAGTAAGCGCGACAGGAACAGCCAGCGGAAGTGCTTGCCAGACCTGCGCCGCCCTCACCTGCATAGGAGGCCATCATGCGCATCAACAGGCGCTTTTTATTGTCCGGCGGCACCTTGGCCGCCACGCTTGCCGCCATGGGCGGCTGGCGTGCGCTGGCCGGCGGCGCGGCGATTGCTGGCGAGACCCGCAAGGCAGCGGAACGCTTCGAGGTCACCATGAGCGACGAGGCGTGGCGCCGGAAGCTGTCCCCGGCCCAGTACGCCGTGCTGCGCAACGAGGGCACGGAGCGACCCTTCAGCAGCCCGCTCAACGGCGAGCACCGCAACGGCATCTTTGCCTGTGCTGGCTGCGAGCTCGACTTGTTCTCCTCGAAGACCAAGTTCGACAGCGGGACCGGCTGGCCCAGCTTCTGGGCACCGCTGGAGAATGCCGTGGGTACCACCGAGGACCGTACCCTCGGCATGCTGCGCACCGAGGTCCATTGCCGGCGCTGCGGCGGTCACCTGGGACATGTCTTCGACGATGGCCCGAAGCCGACCGGCCTGCGCTATTGCATGAACGGGGTCGCCATGACATTCCGGCCCGCCGCCTGACGACTCCCGTGAAGCCCTCCCTGTCGACACGTACAGAACCATGCTGCTCCTGATCCTTGCCTATCTCGGCGGTGCGCTCACCATCCTGAGCCCCTGCATCCTGCCCGTACTGCCGTTCGTATTCGCACGCGCGGACCAGCCCTTCGCGCGCAGCGGCCTGCCGCTGCTGGCCGGCATGGGCATCACCTTTGCGCTGGTGGCCACGCTGGCCGCCGTGGGCGGCGGCCGGGTGGCGCAAGCCAACCAGTATGGACGCTGGCTCGCCATTGCGCTGCTGGCCGTGTTCGGCCTGACGCTGCTGCTACCTCAGCTTGCCGAGCGGCTGATGCGCCCGCTGGTCAGCGCAGGCAGCCGCCTGTCCAACTTCGCGCAAGCCGATGGCCGTGCAGCCAGCCCGGCCTCGTCGTTTCTGCTGGGCATCGCCACTGGGCTGCTCTGGGCGCCCTGCGCGGGACCGATCCTGGGCCTCGTCCTGACCGGCGCGGCACTGCAAGGCGCCAACCTTGGTACCACGCTGCTGCTGCTGGCGTATGCGGCTGGCGCGGCGACGTCACTGGCGGTGGCCCTGCTGATCGGGGGACGGGTGTTCGCGGCCATGAAGCGTTCGCTCGACACTGGCGAATGGATACGCCGCGGCATTGGTGCCGCCATGCTCGTCGGCGTGGTGGCGATCGGGCTAGGTCTCGATACCGGCGTGTTGGCGCGTGTCTCGACGATCGCCACGGGCGGACTGGAGGAGCACCTCGTCAACAGGCTGGCCGGCAACAAGGCCGCCGAGAAGCAGGACGGCACGATGATGATGAGCGCGAATTCGAAAGGCCCGGTGCCGGGCGACGCCAATGGCGGCGCGATGATGATACGTGCCGGGGGCAGGGCAGCGGCGCTTCCGGTCGAAGGTCTGTTCCCGGGACTCAACGGTGCCGTCGAATGGTTGAACTCCCCGCCGCTGACCGCCGAGGGCCTGCGCGGCAAGGTCGTGCTGGTCGACTTCTGGACCTACTCCTGCATCAACTGCCTGCGCACGCTGCCCTACGTGAAGGCGTGGGCCAACAAGTACAAGGACGAGGGGCTCGTCGTCATCGGCGTCCACGCACCGGAATTCGCGTTCGAGCGCAATATTGACAACGTGAAGAGGGCCTCCCGCGAGCTCGGCGTGACCTATCCTGTGGCGATTGACAACAACTTCGCCATCTGGCGCGCCTTCGGCAACCAGTACTGGCCCGCGCACTACTTCATCGACGCGCAGGGCCGAATTCGCTTCCACCATTTCGGCGAAGGTGAATACGAACACTCGGAAGCCGTGATTCGCCAACTGCTGGAGGAAGCCGGCCACGCCGATGTGGCGAAGATCGCGATGGCCATGCCGGCCACGTTGAACGACAAGACCGGCGGTGGGGTGCAGATGGCGGCGGACAACGGTGCGATACGATCGCCGGAGACCTATGTTGGATACGAACGCGCGGAGAACTTCGGCTCGCCTGGCGGCGCGGCGCATGACCGGCCCAAGGACTACACGGCGCCCGCGAAGCCCGACCTGAATCAATGGGGCCTTGCCGGCAACTGGCGCATCGGCGCGGAGCGCGCCACGCTTGACCGCCCGAACGGACGCATCGTCTACCGCTTCCACGCACGCGATCTGCACCTCGTGCTCGGTCCGGCCCAGGACGACAAGCCGGTCAGGTTCCGCGTGACGATCGACGGCGCCGAGCCAGGCACGTCGCACGGCACCGACACCGCACCGGATGGAACCGGCGAGGTCACCGCCCAGCGCCTCTACCAACTGGTGCGGCAGGACGGCGAGATCAGGGACCGCACGTTTGCCATCGAATTCCTCGATCCCGGCGTGGAGGCCTATGCCTTCACGTTTGGCTAACCCTTCGAACCCAAGGAACCTAACATGAACGCGATTGCAGCACTGCAGCGCTGGACACACGCCACCGCGCTCAAGCTCATGGGCGTCGTCATGCTGGTGGCCGTTGCCGCCATCTGGGGGCGGCCCGCACTGTCCGCCGAGGACGCGGTACGCATCCCCGCCCCCTCGCAGGACGAGAAGCCCGGTGATGACCACGCCGCGACGGCCGTGTTTGCTGGCGGTTGCTTCTGGGGAGTCCAGGGCGTATTCCAGCACGTACGCGGCGTGACGCGTGTGACATCAGGCTATGCCGGCGGCGCGGCCAGCACGGCGCAGTACGAGAAGGTAGGCTCAGGCACGACGGGCCACGCGGAATCCGTCGAGATCCGCTACGACCCGGCGCAAGTCAGCTACGGCAAGCTGCTGCAGGTCTTCTTCTCGGTGGCACACAACCCGACCCAGCTCAACTACCAAGGGCCCGATCACGGCACCCAATACCGTTCCGCGATCTTTCCGGTCACGCCGGCGCATCGTGCGATTGCCGAGGCCTATATCGCCCAGCTTGGGGCAGCCAAGTCGTTCCGCGCACCGATTGTGACGCGCTTGGAGGACTACAAAGGGTTCTACCCGGCGGAAGCCTATCACCAGGACTTCCTGACGAAGAATCCGCGCCACCCATACATCGTGATCAACGACCTTCCCAAGATCGGCAACCTGAAGCAGATCTTTCCCGATCTCTATCGCAATGATCCCGTGTTGCTGAGCAGGTCGGGGGCCTGAGACTGGGGTACGGGGCGCAACGCGCCTCAGGCGCAGGTCGTACCCGCTACGCATATCTCTTCGCGCCATATAGCATGCGATGCGGCGTCGCGCTGAGGCAGTGACCGTCAGCTAACTGGGCTTCTGGCTCTCGGCAATTCGAACCCCCTCAATCACTGCCCTGGCCAGCCGAGAGGATTTCGTCCGTTCGGTCGCTTCAGACCTTTACGCAAGCGGGATTCACGCCGCTGGAGATCTTGTGAGCATCCGTCTCAGAACGACCCTTCTCCGCCGTTGCGAGTACCGGAAGACGAATGGCCGCTTCCGAAGTACAACCGACATCGCCCCCCTTACCGTGATCGGCAGGTCTTCGGACGAAGCGAACGTACATCGGACTGCAAAATGTTCGATACCCTATGGCAGTCGCGACACTGGTTTTTCGTTCCTTCACCCGAATCCGCGTAGCTCTTTTCCGACAGGCACTATCATGTGGACATCTTAATGGTGACGTGGAGCCAGAAATCAAATCAGGCAAATCTATCTCGCCATCTGCTCTGGATCGGCTGGGCAACGTTGATTTCCATACCCTATTTGCGCTTGCAGCCCTGTTACGGGGGCGAAGCGTATCGCGCGCGGCGGCCCAGATGGAAGTCTCACAGCCGGCTATGAGTCGAACCCTCGACCGTCTGCGCATCGTATTCCAGGATGCCCTGCTGGTGCGTGAGGGGAACCATATGCTGCTGACTGCGCATGGCAAGGAGTTGCTGCCGATCGTGGAAAAACTGCTGGAGACGACGGCTCAATTGGCCGGCGTCAATGCACCTTTTGATGCCGCGACCCAAGTGCGACATTTCTCACTGGCCTGCAATGAGCATATCCAGCTCTCGCTGGCCCCTTCCTTGCTGACTGCGCTGCGCACCGCCGCCCCTTCCATCACGGCGCAATTCAGTCCATTGCATCGGAGCGGCGCAGTCGATGCGTTGGCAAGCGGCGAACTCGATCTCTGCATTGGCTCGGCCATCCCCTCCGCGCCCGGAATTCACACTTCGCTGCTTTACTCCGAGGCGTTCGTTTGTGTAATGCGAAAGCCGCGCCACACCGGAGGAAAGGTGCGGATCAGCCTGAAGGACTTCTGCGCTCTGCCGCACCTGGATGTCTCGCCAACGGGTCTGACCCTGCTGGGTGAACTGATCAACCGAACTATCCGCAAGCAAGGCGGCTCACGGCAAGTGGTGTACACCATTTCCAGCTTCATGGCGGCGCCGCAGATCGTCAGCGAGACCGACATGATCTGCGCCATCCCTGCCAGGACGGCCAGGCGGCTGGCGTTGCCCGACAACGTCGTCGTGGCCGAGCTTGCTTTTGAGGCGCCTGCCACGGATGTTTCCATGTACTGGCACAACCTCACCCACCGCGATGCAGCCTGCGATTGGCTGCGAGCCGAGATCAGGCGCGCACTCCCCGCCCGATAAGGGCCACCTGGTCATACCAGTAGTGGTATGACTGATATAGACCCACCGCGATTGGTGTCATGTCTATGGTTGCCTATTCTGCAGCCATGCGGGCCAGACAGAGCTCGCCCTCGATAAGTTAGCGTGGAGACAAGATGAACAGACGCACCTCCCTGCGCCTTGCCGCAGCGGCCTCGCTGCTCTCGCTGGCATTGCCTTTCAGCGCTGGCGCATACCCTGACAAGCCAATCCGCCTAGTAGTGTCCTTCCCGCCCGGCAGCGGCGCCGATACCACCGCGCGCTATGTCGCACAGAAGCTCGGTGAGCGGCTGGGTAAGCCGGTGGTGGTGGAGAACCGGCCCGGTGCCAACAGCTTCATTGCCGCCCAGGCCGTGGCCGGTGCTGACCCCGACGGCCACACGATCTTCCTGGCCAGCAATTCGCCGATGGCGACCAATGTTGCCATCTTCAAGCGTTTGCCCTACGACCCCGTGAAGGACTTCGCACCGGTGGCTCGGCTGACGCGTGGCGTGATGGCGGTGGTGGTGCCGGCCTCTTCGGGTGCGATAACTATCGGTGAGTTGGCAGAGCGCAGCCGGGCCCAGCCTGGCACGCTCAACTACGGCGCCGGTGCGGCCTCGTACCAGATTGCCACCGAACTCTTCCTTCACCTTGCGGGTGGCCGCGCTACGCCCGTGCCTTACAAGGGTGTGGCGCCAGCTTTGTCGGACCTTGCCGGCGGCCAACTCGATTTTGCCTTTGCCGACCTCGGCGCCGTTGTTCCCTTCCTGCAGTCCGGCAAGGTTCGCATGCTGGCCGTGAGTGCCGACCGGCGCGTCGATGCCTTCCCCAAGGTGCCGACGCTGCAGGAGTCGGGCTTCCGAGATTACTACATGATCAACTGGACTGCGGCCTTCGTGCCGGCTCGTACGCCGGCGCCCATCGCCAATCTCCTTGGCGAGCATCTGCAGGCGATCTACCGCTTGCCCGAAGGCGTGGCAAAGGTGCGGCAATCCTATGGCGAGCCGTTTTTTGGCGATGCCAACGAGCTCAGACGCTTCCAAATTGAGGAAATCAGCCGCTGGGAGCAGGCAGCCCGGCAGGCCGGAATGCAGAAACAGTGAGATCCATACCATGACGACGAACCCGACCACGAGTGTGACCAATGACCTTCCGGCGCGCGACCTTCCGCTGGCAGGCCTGACCGTGCTTGACCTGGGCCAGATCTACCAGGGACCTTATTGCGGCTTCCTTCTGGCGATGGCGGGCGCCGATGTGATCAAGATCGAGCCGCCACATGGAGAGCCGGTGCGGTCGCGTCGCGAGTCGCTGTTGCCCCTGGCCATGCTCAATTCCAACAAGCGTGGCATCACGCTGAATTTCAAGACCGAGCAAGGCCGCAGCGTCTTTCGCGACCTGGTGGCTAAGGCAGACGTAGTGCTCGAGAACTTCATGCCGGGCGTGATGGAACGCCTCGGCCTCGGCGCCGAGGCGCTGCTGGAGATCAATCCTCGCCTGATCTACGCGTCTGCCTCGGGCTACGGCACCAGCGGGCCGAATCGCGATCATCTCGCCATGGACCTGACCATTCAGGCCATGAGCGGGGCGATGCACGTGACCGGCTATGCCGATCGCCCCCCGGTCAAGGCAGGGCCGGCCATCAGCGATTTCCTGGGTGGTATCCACCTCTATGGCGCCATCGTTACAGCCTTGCTGGAGCGCGAACGGACCGGCCGCGGACGAACTGCCGAAATCGCCATGCAGGACGCGATGTATCCCACGCTGGCCTCCAACCTGACGCTGTACTACGAGGACCCGAAGCGCAATCCGCGCACCGGGAACAAGCACGGGGCGCTCGCCATGGCGCCTTACAACAGCTATTTGGCAAAGGACGGCTACATCGCCATCATCTGTGTCACCGAAGGCCATTGGCCGGCGCTGTGCGAAGCGATGGGTCACCCCGAACTGGGCAAGCATGAACGCTACGCGACGCACACCTCGCGTTGCGAGGTGATGAGCGAAGTGGACGAATTGGTCACATCCTGGACGTCGAACCTGACCCGAGCCGAGATCATGGCGGCGAGCCAGGCTTATCGCTTTCCCTGCGCGCCAGTACGCACGCTCGATGAGGTGGTACACGACCGCCATATGCACGAGCGCGGCATGCTGAGCTATGTTGATCATCCCGAGTTGGGCGAGGTGGTACTGCCCAACAGCCCTCTGCGCTTTCATCAGTCTGCGCCGCTGGTGCTAAAGCCCAACCCGGGCCTGGGCGAGCACAACAACGCGGTGCTGAGCGAGCTGCTCGGCCTGTCGGCCGCCGCGATCGACACCCTGCGCCAGCAAGGAGCGTTCTGAAGTGAAAACCGGCCGTCTGCCAATAGAGACTTCCAGCCATGTCTGATTTCGTCCAGACTGTCCGTGAGGATGGCATTGCCATCCTCACGCTGAATCGCCCCCAGACCCGCAATGCCATTGCAGACGACGCCAGCATCCAGGCGATCGTCACGGCACTTGCGGAGATCTCCGCCGATACGACCCTGCGCGCGGCCATTCTGACCGGCGCCGGGCCCGCGTTCTGCGCCGGCGGCAGCCTGCAATCGCTGGGTCAGCTCGCAGCGGGTGAGCCGATCGTCAACGAACAGCGCTACCGCACTGGCATCCAGCGCATTCCGCGTGCCTTCCAGCAAATCGACATACCGGTGATCGCGCGGTCAACGGCCCCGCCATTGGTGCCGGACTGGACCTCGCCTGCATGCGCGACATCCGCATTGCCTCGACCCGCGCTACCTTTGCCGAGAGTTTCGTCAAGCTTGGCCTGGTAGCGGGCGACGGCGGCGCCTGGTTGCTGGCACGAATCCTGCCGCTGGCGCGCGCGTATGAAATGGCGCTCACCGGCAACGCCATCGATGCGCAGCAGGCAATGGAATGGGGTCTCGTGTCGCGCCTGGCCGAGCCTGAAGCACTGATGGAGACTGCGCTGACGCTTGCGCGTGCGATCGCTGCGAACCCGGGGCACGCAGTCAGGATGACAAAACGCCTGGTGGACGCGTCCCTGCTCAACACGCTCGACGCCGTGCTCGACCTCTCCGCCAGCATGCAGGCACTGGCGCATACGACCGAAGCGCACCGCCAGGCACTGTGCTTGCTGACGGAACGCGTGGGGAGCAAATCATGAGCGTGACCAGCCCGAGCCCCACCGCGAGCATACGCTGCGAAGTGGCGGACCAGATTGCCGTCATCACCCTCAACCGGCCAGACCGGCTCAACGCCTGGAACGCCGAAATGGAAGCGGGACTGCGCGCAGCGCTCGAGCGCTGCCGGGACGACCGCGAGGTCCGTGTGATCGTGCTGACGGGGGCCGGCAAGGCCTTCTGTGCCGGCGCCGATCTGTCGGCGGCGCGCGCGCGGCTGACAGCGTCCGGCCCGCAATGCGCCGTTGGCACGGCGGCTCCCATGCCTGACGATGCCACCGCCAGGGAAGACTTTGACCAGCGCTACAGCTATCTGCTGGCCATCGGCAAGCCCATCATCTGCGCCCTGAACGGCGCCGCAGCCGGGGTTGGCCTTGTGCTCGCACTCTATTGCGATATCCGCTACGCCAGTCACGACGCGCGACTGGTGCCGGCGTTCGTGCGGCGCGGGTTGGCCGCCGAGCACGGCATTGCCTGGATCCTGCCCAGGCTGATTGGCTTGTCACGTGCGCTCGAGTGGCTAATTAGCGGCAGGTCAATGTCCGCTCAGGAGGCCGATCAGGCCGGTCTGGTTTCCGCGGTACTCGAAGCCGATGGGTTCCTGCCGGCGGTGCTCGAACGTGCCGCTACTTTGGCGACGCTATGCTCACCCAGCGCAATGGCGGCGGCCAAGCGGCAGTCGTACCTCGCGCTTGGCCAGACGCTAGGTGAAAGCGTGGCGCTGGCTGAGCGCGAGATCGCGGCTTCATTGCAGGGCAGCGACTTCCGTGAGGGGGTGGCGGCCTTCCTCGACAAACGACAGCCTTCGTTCCTGGGACTGGGGCGCTGAGCGGCTTGCCTGCGCGTGCGCAGCTAGCATATGCCTGAACGTCCGGTACGGGACAACGGCCATTCGCTGACTTCGCTGACCCGCGTCGGACGGCGCGTTATCGGCCGAAGTGGACGTTCGCGCAGTCCATTTGCCGGTAGTCACTATTCTTACATTCGCTTACGAAGAAATGCTGCATGGCGATAGGCAGCGAATACCTTCAAAACCACCTAAAGTGCGAATTGAGCCCCCGTCCGGTGCCGTCGGTAACGACTGCATGACAAGGTGAGCTATTTGATGTTGGCAGCGGGGGTGTCGGGCATTCTCGGGCAGAAGGAACATGAACCGATCTGCGCAAGCGTTGCTTGAGTATCACGAACGCAGCAAGCACCGCGTCAACCGCTACGCCCCAGGCCCCGGATGGCTTGACTGGGCAACCCAGCCAGATCCGTTCCGCGCGTTCCATGGCTCACCGCGGATTGTCCTGCCACTGGCCGCGGACACCTTGCCCACACGCTACAACGCGTTGCGCTGCGGCGCCCTGCCGCCCGCGCAGGGCTTCAGCCTTCGTACCCTCGCAATCCTGTTTGAGCTTTCGCTCGGCTTGTCAGCGTGGAAAGCCTTTGGCGCTCAGCGGTGGGCACTGCGCTGCAATCCCTCGAGCGGCAATCTGCATCCGACCGAGGGCTATCTTCTTTGTCCTGCCCTGCCCGATCTGCCGGGCGGGGTCTACCATTACCTGAGCCGCGACCACGTCCTTGAACAGCGGGCTGCATTGGATGATCCACGATGGACTGAGGCGTTCCCGGGCGGCGGTATCCTAGTTGGTATCAGCTCGATCCATTGGCGCGAGGCATGGAAATACGGAATGCGCGCCTGGCGCTACTGCCAGCATGACTGCGGCCATGCCATTGCCGCAGTCAGTTACGCGGCAGCGGCTCTCGGATGGCAGACGCGGCTGATCGAGACTGCTGCGGATGATGCCTTGGCCGCATTGCTTGGATTGGATCGCAGCGACGATTTCGGAGCGGCCGAGCGGGAGGTGCCGGATGTCGTGCTATGGATCGGCAATGCGGAAACACGGCCTGACCTGGAGCGCCTGTGGTCCACTCTCGATAAGGCGCACTGGTACGGCTACGCAAACCAACTAAGCGCGGGACACGTAAGTTGGCCGGATATCGATTCGGTCGATCGTGCCACGCGCAAGTCTCTGACTAGCGAACCGACCCCGCTGAATCCGGAGCCGCCACTGCGGCCTGCGGCGCCCGCCTTCGACCTGAGCTTTGCCCGGATCGCCCGGCAGCGCCGCAGCGCCACGAGCTTCGATGGCACGGCGCACATTACCGCTACCGCCTTCTTTACAATGCTGGCAAGCCTGCTGGCGCGTCGCGACACGCCACCGTGGAACGCGCTGATGTCTCCTGCTGCGGTGCATCTGGCGCTATTGGTTCACCGCGTGGACGGACTGGAGCCGGGCCTGTACGTGCTGGTGAGAAACTCCGGGGCGCTGCATGGACTCAAGCAGGCTATGCGCCCGGAATGGCTGTGGCAGAGAATCGGACCGGACCATCTGCCACTCTATCTTCTGCTGCCGTACGATTTACGCGCAGTGGCAAAACTGATCTGTTGCCACCAGGATATCGCCGCCGATTCCTACTTCGCGTTGGGCATGCTCGCAAACTTCGAAATCGCCCTGAAGCAGCCATGGCGTTATCGCCATCTTTTCTGGGAATGCGGCATTCTCGGCCAGGCACTCTATCTTGAAGCCGAAGCCACCGGAGAGCGCGCCACGGGGATCGGCTGCTTTTTCGACGATGAAATGCATGCCGTGCTCGGCATCAAGGATCACACATGGCAAAGCCTGTATCACTTTACCGTTGGCTGCGCCATGGTCGATCAACGCTTGTCGACGCTTGCACCGTATGAGGTTCAGGCTTGACCCGGAAGTGCTGTTCCGGGAAGACTCCGCCAATCCATCAGCTTTCGGACTCCGCTGGGCAAGGATACCGCGATCCAGGCTTCGGAACTCGTGTGGGTTGCGGGGGCAGAATTGTGGAGGCACATTGGCGCGCCACACGCGACGCGCCACATTCCGGCGTGTCAGAACTTTCTTGGAGTCTGCGACTATGCATATGGCCAGCGTCCACCGAGCCTTGGCAAGGCAAATCCACCACGTCGGGTGTATGGCCGCGGTGGCCGACGCGACCGAAATCATCCGCGCGCGAAGGTCCGTTGTCTGGGCGGAGCCGACGCTCGGACGTCCGTGTGCAAGCGTGGCCGAACGTCTGTAGATGGCCGGATGCGGCCAACCAGACAGCGGCACGCATTGTCACGAAAGGGAAGCTTCGGAAAGCTTTGCTCGCCAGGCGAGCAGTAGTTCGGCAATCTGCTGGGCGGATGCGGAATTCCCAGCGAGGCCCATCCCGTCTCGCTCGACTGACAGAAGGTATGCCAACAGGGTGGGACCATCAGCCAATATCACCAGCTCAAAGACTTTTGGCACGTACATGCGATATTCATCCCGAGGACCCGCAGAGTTCGCGACGCCAATGGGATCCCAGAGATAATAGAGAATCTCGTCAACTATTCGATAAAGCGTCAGATCTGGCTCGGTCATTTTTGAACCCATCGTTTTCTCACCGTCGTTGTAGGGATGGCTTTCCGAATGGTAGCTGCTACCCGAGTCACCTTCAGGAACGCTGCTCCTGGCCGCCGGTCTCTGACCGACCCAGAGCGGGCATTCGTGGCGCGGGATCGCGCGGCAAATGCGCTCACTCAACGTTCGACATGAGCGGCAGCCTCAAGCGCAGCTTGCGGCTGCCGCTCGATGGAGGGGTTAGGCTTCGGGCCGCTCATATTCGTGAAGTAGCCTCTCGGCCCATTGAAGCAATGACGAGTGTGCGACGCTCCTCGATGGATCGTCGTGCCAGTAGTGCAGCAACTTACCCCTGAGATCCCCGACGGTTTCGTACACCACGAAGTCTCCTGCGTCGTTGGTCAGAACCGGGAGCCATGAAGCGCACCAAGGCTCTATAAAATCCGACATCGGATCAGCGAAAAACGAACGCTCGCTGAGAATTTCCCTAACGGATAGAAGCCGACGATTGTTCTTCCGACTGAGTGGCGAATTCCAAACCTGCCCATCATGCCAGCCGAGCAGTACTTGAAGGTCATCTGGCAGTTGGACGCCTTCTGCAAGGGTACGGGCCAGTCCAGCCAGGTCAGCTGCCTGCACTGGCGCTCGAAGCGTCGTATGCACTTCGGCAGGAAGAACCTGATCGAGCTTGGCTAGAACTGCCATCAGCTCGGCTCTCGCGTCTTTGCTCGTTTCGCTCATAGTCGACTCCTCGCCTTCGCGCATAAACGTTTGAGCTCAGGCACGGCCCGTCAGGGCAGTCGTCCCCGCAGTGAATTGTAAGAGATCATTGCTCAAACTCACTGAATGTTGTCCGCGTGAAGAATGCGACGCTCTGGTCTGTGCTAAGACCATATTTTCTGCTCACCCTAATTGCGACGTCATGGTATTCGGACAATTCCGCAGTCGGGGAGAGCTTTGCGGTTTCCGAATCGATCTCTTTGAACAGAGTCTTTTCGCGAGCGGTGAGTTTATACCGAAGCAAGACATCAGAGTTATCGGATCGAGGAATTGTCAGAATGGGATATGTTTCAAGGACAGATTCAGCCATAGCTGTTATTGGCCCAACTAACAATGCGATGAGTAGGACGATGCTCTTCATGATCTCTAACGTTCGATATGAGCGGCAGACGCAAGCGGGCGAAGACGCATGTGGCTGTCCGCTCGATACGGGTTAGAGCACAGGCCACGCATGGTAGTGGCAGCGGTATTGAGGTTCTTCAAATTTCCAGTAGCCTTCCACCAAGCTCCAGCGAACAGAGAGAAGGCGCCGCTGAAACTGACTGAGAAAGTCTTCGAAGGAACTGCCAAGCAGCTTCTTCTCATCTTCGTCGCGCCCAAAGGCGATGACCTGCCCAATGTGACCTTCTGAATCAGGGTCAAAGTCCAGGGCGCTGTGGTTGCCTCCCCCATCGTGCGTGAAGGGAACCCACCTTGAGTTGAGGTAATGCGGCTTGACTACCCCGGGTGGTTGCGATGACATGGAGGACGCCAACTCTTCGTTCAGATTCTCGTCCTCGAGAGATTTCCAGTTGTCCCACTGGGTTTGAATCTCGGTGATTGACAGGAACTCGTCTCCGAAGAACAAGCCACACTTCCGGCCCGGACCTTGCCCGTTATGCAAAGCGAGCAACTCCTTGAACGATTGCGGTAATGATAGTCTGATGTGTCGCTCAAGGGAGCGGATAGCGTCAGCAGATGCGGGTGGGTTCAGGTCAAACAACGAGAGACAGCTTCGAGTCTCCAGCAGTGAGCGAATCTGTAGCCAAGTTTGGTGCACGTGGCGGCCTCCTGTGCTCTAACGTATTGTAATGGGCACCGAAGTGCCGTTTATCACCACCCATGTCGCACACGGGGAGGCCGGGAGACCCTAACTCGTTGACGCATCTATAGCTCCGCCCAATTTGCTGGATTTTATCCAGCATTAAATTGGACGCCAAAAGCGGTGCCTATTACAGATGATTCTGCCGGAAGCCCGCTGTCTTGTGAAGGTAGGTCGGACATGCTGCCAGCAGCTGGCCAAGGGGAATCGCCACGTGCAAGTGCTGAGGTCTGCGGCCACCGCAGCGTTTCGGCCCTTGCGAGCGACGCGGCTGATCGATCAATTGCGCTCCTGTGGCCCGGACGCAGCGGCCTGCGATTGGCCTGTTAGCGCACATAGGGGCGTCGCTAGCAGAAATATTGATCGCCAACAACAAGCACGCGCGGAGCGCCGGGGCGTCTGGCTGTGAGCCTTTGCATTCCGGGCACGCCAGTCAAACGACTTGGGTTGATGAGCCAGAACGTAGCTGACCTTTTCCTTCGGTCCTTGAAACTTGATCGCAAACGGATTGGTCTCGTTGTAGGCTGCGGTAGTCATCGGCAAGCCAATCACGATGCTGGTCCGTTCATTGAACGGCCGCGGGACAGGACCAGCATCGGATGCATATCCTTCAGTTTGACCCAATCAAGCACGGCGGCGAATCCATGGTCACGCAACGCATCGGCGCGGAGGCTATCTAATGGCGGGCAAGCTATGGGTGCCTGAGCGACGTGACATCATCTGGATCGACTGCAATCCGCAAGGTGGCCGTGAGACCTGGAGACAGGCTCCCTTGGAGGTATTTGCTGCGGCTTGTGAGCAACTAAACCAGATCATTGCGATCGCAGAGTGACCTGATAGGGGTCCGCCTGCCGTCTTGGTCCGTCTCAATTGTTCAAGCGGTAAGCAATACTTGTACGGTTACCGATTGTCCAAACATTGTCGACCGGCAAAGCGTGGATGTTCTGCCTAGCATGATTGTGTGCCTTAACGTTGATACGCTTGGCAGGCCAGCCATTGCCTCGACGAAAGTCATGCTGACTTAAGGTTCGGTCAGCGCCGCCGACAACCATGAACTAAAGCTTTCGGACAACCATCCCGGCCAACCGGCCAAGATAGTTGTCGCTGGGCCGGCCGTCCTGCTTGACGCCCTGGGCGTTGCGCTGGCCGAGGAATGCGCCCATGGCTGTGCCGGTGAATCCAAAGGCCGCAGCCCGCCCAGATAGAGCACCGTGCAGAGCCAGCGACAGCGCGCCGCATGCCTCTCCCGCGCGATCGTAAGCGTCAGCGGAACCCATCTGGTGAGGCAGGAGCAGCGATGAGAAGGTAGCGGCTTCACGGTATGAGGAGTGAAGCGATGGCCGAGCATCGAGACGGCAGTAGTGGACACGAAGGGACGAGGTATTACCGGCATGATCAAGCCTTCTGGCGGGAGATGGTGGCGCAGTGGAACAATAGCGGGCTGGGCATCCGCGCTTTCTGCCGGCAGCATGGCCTGGCGGTCAGCACCTCTGGCCTGTGGCGCAAGCGCGTGGACCACGACCAGCCGGCTGTGATGCCTCTGACGGTGACCGCCGACACCGCGTTCATCGCGGCGGCCACGGGCACAGCACCCGCCGTGCAAGCGGTGGCCGACATCGCGCCATCGAGGGGGCGTGACCATGTAGTGATCGCACTGGCCGGCGCGCGCATCGAACTCACCGGCGCGCATGCCGAGCGCATCGTACGCTTTGTGCTCGGGCAACTGGGAGGCGGACGGTGCTGATCACCGGCGATGTGCGAGCCTTCATCTGCCGCGATACGGTCGACATGCGCAAGTCCATCGACGCTCTGTCATATCTGGTGCAGCCGCTGCTAGGACAGAACCCGTTGTCGGGTCACCTGTTCGTCTTCGTGGCCGCGACCGCTCGAAGGTCAAGATCCTCTACTGGGACCGTACCGGCTTCGTGCTGTGGTACGAGCGACTCGAGCGCCGCCGCTTTCCCTCGCTGGCGGCGTTGGCCCAGGGCGGCTTCTCGCCGGCCGAACTGAACGCCTGGCTCGAAGGCATCGAGATTCCGGCGCAGCGGCGCCACCCGACGAGCGCGCTGAAGTTCGCCGATCTAGAACTCGGTGCGCATCTATTTCTTTATCGCCGCATACCTTTCAAGGGTCTCTTTCCGCGCAACGTCGTGCTGCACGATCGGGGGTGGATAGTTCTCCCCAAGCTTCACCCCCGCTGTAGCCAGCACATTCACCGGCGCCGTCCATGGCGCATGAATGTACTTGTCCGGCATCTGTGCCAGCACCGGCAAGTACTTGCGGATAAATCGCCCCTGCGGATCAAATTTCTCCGATTGCATGACCGGATTGAAGATACGGAAGTACGGCTGTGCATCGCAGCCCGTTGATGCAGCCCACTGCCACCCGCCGTTGTTTGCCGAGAAATCGAAATCATTGAGCTGGTCGGCGAAATATTGCTCGCCGCGTCGCCAGTCGACGCCGAGGTCCTTGACGAGAAAGCTTGCAGTCACCATCCGTAGACGATTATGCATGTAGCCGCTCTGGTGGATCTGCAGCATCGCGGCATCGACCAGCGGATAGCCGGTCTGCGCGTCGCACCATGCCTGAAAATATCTGTCGCCCGTGACAGAGTCGACCCAGCGCAGCGCATCGTATTCGGGGCGGAAAGACTTTCCGTCGGCCACGCGGGGATGGTGGTGGAGGATCATGAAATAGAAGTCGCGCCAGATCAGTTCGGACAGCCAGACGGCCGCGCCGGCGCTTTTGCTGCCGCCGCGCAGTACGGCGTCGAGCGCGGCTCGCGCCAGCGTGCGGATCGAGATCGTGCCGAAGCGCAGGTGTACCGACAGGTAGCTCGGGCCGCGCAGCGAGGGAAAATCTCGCCGGTTGCCATAGTCGCCGATGCGGTCGATGAATTCGTCGAATAGTGCACGGGCGCCATCACTGCCAGTGGGCATCGCAATCTCGACAAGATTGCTGACAGCGAAGCCGAGATCGTCCAGCATTGGCGAAACCTTTTGATACTGGCGGGGCACCGGTGCCAGCGCGCCCAGATACTTGTCGACTGGATACGGTCGAAGGTCGAACGGCTGCACTCCGCGTAACCACGCATTCTTGTACGGCGTGAAGACGCTGAACGGCTGGCCCTGGCCGGTCATGAGGTCGTCAGCCTCGAAGATAACCTGGTCCTTGAATGTGAACAGCACCCGGAAGTCGGAAGCCAGTGCCTGACTTACGGCCGTGTCACGCCGCTTCGCCGCAGGTTCGTAGTCGTGGTTCGTGAAGACGGCTTCTGCATCGAGTTCGGCCGCCAGCCTAGGAATGGCATCGCGCGCGGTATCGTCAAGCACGATCAGGCCACCGCCCGCATCGGTCAGCGTCCTGCGTAACGGCTCTAACGACCTCAGGATGAACTCTACACGCCGATCGACCTTGCGTCCGCGGGCAATCAGCGGGTCAAGGATTTCGCGATCGAAGACAAACACGCACCACACTTGGCGGCAGTGCTTGAGGGCATAGTGCAGCGCTGCATGGTCGTCGGCGCGCAGGTCGCGCCGGAACCAGACTAGGCCACGCGCGAACTCCCGGTCGATCCGGTAGGGCATGCGTCCGGTGCCGGCTGTTTCAGAGGCAGGAGAAAGGGGTCTCGGCATTGCTGTAATTTAGTCCCATGGAACGTTGTGGCACAGCCCCATTTGCGGGTATCGCCTGCGCCGCATCTTGGCTGTTTTTGACATCATACGTTCCATATCTTCATCGGGGCGTTAATGGGATGGACGCCCCCTCCCCGTGAAGGTACATGAGTGCCAAACTGGTGAGCGTGGCAATTTCTCAAACAGGAGCATCCCTCATGCAGGTCACGACGATTGGCATCGACTTGGCGAAGAATGTGTTTCAGATCCACGGTGTGAATGAGCTGGGCAAAGCGACGTTGAGAAAGCAGCTCAAGCGTGCCCAGGTGGCCGAGTTCTTTGCGACTCTGCCGCCGGGTGTGATTGGGATGGAGGCGTGTGGCAGCGCGCACCACTGGGCTCGAAAGCTGCAGAGCTTCGGTCACACGGTGCGGCTGATGGCGCCGCAGTTCGTCAAGCCGTATGTCAAGACGAACAAGAACGATGCGGCCGATGCCGAGGCAATCTGCGAAGCGGTAGCACGGCCGAACATGAGGTTTGTGCCGATCAAGTACGTTGAGCAGCAGGCGGTGTCGGCGCTGCATCGTGCGCGTCAGGGCTTCGTGAAGGCGCACACCTCGCAGGCCAACCAGATTCGTGGTTTGCTGGCCGAGTTTGGATTGGTAGTTCCCCAGGGTATCGGGAGTATTGCCAGGCAGGTGCCGGAGCTGATCGAGGATGCGACCAATGAGTTGCCAGGCTCGTTCCGTCTGCTCATCCAGCGGCTGCTGGAGCATCTGAAGGATGCTGGAGCGTCAGGTCGACGAAATTGGCGCGCAGGTCGAGGCATGGCATCGGGATAACGAATTGAGCGGCGAAGAGGTCGGAGGCCATCGATGGGCGCGACGGACGGGATTTCCTGGCGGTCGCCGTGGTTGCGCTCTTCCGCCAGTGGCGGCGCCCCCGTTCCAGGCCAAGCCGTTACGCCGAAATTGAAATGCAATTAATCGCCAAGCTTCGCCTGCAACCATCAATCGCTGGGCGCCGGCGCGGTGCCCGGATGCTCTAGCGCCCGCTCCCTTGGAGGCCTCCCCAACTTATATGAACGCGCCCCGGCAGATCGCTCGGTCACGACCCTGCTCTTACCGGAGGGGTACTGAGGGTAACGGAAGTGGAGCGGATCAGCGACGAGCTAGTCGCGCGGTCAGGGTCTCGACCATGGCCACGATCATGGCGCGGTCCGGGCTGCTGACCTTCGTCAGTAGCCGGGCGAGATGGTTGGCCTGATCGCTGGAGCGGGTGCTGGCCTCGGTCAGCAGTTCCGAGGTGTCGCACTGGAAGATGTCAGCCAACTCGGCCAGGCGCGCGATCGTGGGCATGACGACGCCACGCTCCATTCGGGAGACCGCCTCGTTGCCAATCCCCAACCGTTCCGCCACCTGTTCCTGAGTGAGGTTGGCTGCTATGCGGTGCCTGGCAATCGCGTGCCCCACCACAACAACCAGTCGGTCTATCTCCGTTCTGCCCATGCTATCTCCATATCAACCGATATGGTTGAGCATCATCTTTTCTGTATGAAGTGCTTTACGAGTTGAGTTTCCACGAAGGCCAGCCGTTCGCCGGTGTGGACGACCGGATCGCTGCGCAGGCCGATTGGGATGCCGTCGTGCGTGAACGGCTTGACGGCCGTGAGCGAGGCATCGAGCTTGAGCGTGTCCCCGATCGACGCACCCTCATGCACCAGATCCCCGGCACGCGTGGCCGGAATGAACAGGCCGCCTTCATCGGCGGTGATCCGGCCGCGCCGCCTGACGCGCCGCAGGCTGGTGGCCGCGGGTGCCCGATGCAGCGGCGCGATGGCCTGGTGCATTGCCAGCACATGGCGGTTGCGCGAAGAACCGCCAATATCGTTGCGCTCCAATGCTGTGGTCACTGGCAGCACGATATCGGCATGGCGTGCCGTGGCCGTCCAACAGATGTCCTGCACAATCACCGTTTGCGGTCGTGCCCAGGCCTCGCGCCGGTTGCGCGCCACGCATCGCCACATAGGGCAGCGTGACGCTCACGCCCGAGGCCATCGAGCCGACAGGCAGCTGGCCGCTGGTGCGGGCGGGGCCGGATTGCTGGCGCAACCAGTCACCGATGATGGGCATGGGAGGACTCCTGTTCAGTCGATTCAATGTGAGCGATGGCGGCGAATGCCTGATCGAGGTCGGACATTAGATCGGACACGGCCTCCAGGCCGATATGCAGCCGAATCACGGTGCCGTGCGATGACCAGTCGCTGATGCTGCGCGCGCGGCGCATGTCGGCGAGTACCGCCAGGCTTTCGAAGCCGCCCCATGAGGCACCGATGCCGAACAGCTGCAGGCTGTCGACAAAGCGTTCGGGCGCCACCGGCGCCTGCGAATGCAAGGTGAAAGAGAGCAGGCCATTGGTGCCATGGCAGTGGCGTTGCCACAGCGTGTGATTGGGATCGTGCGGCAGGGCAGGGCAGAAGACCTGTGCGACTTCGGGGCGATCGAGCAGCCATTGCGCCACCGCCAATGCGCTTTCCTGATGTTGCGCGAGACGCGCGCCCAGGGAGCGGATCCCGCGTTGGACCAGATAGGAATCGTCGGGGCTCACGGCCATGCCGAAGGAGTCGGACATCGTCGCCAGTGGTTGCCAGGCGGCCTCGGTGGTGCAGACCGTGCCCATCATCACGTCGGAATGGCCACACAGGTACTTGGTGGCGGCCATCAGGGAGATATCGGCGCCGAGTTCCAGCGGGCGATACAGCAGACCCGATCCCCAGGTGTTGTCGGCGGCGACCAGTGCGCCGTTTGCATGTGCACGTTCCGCCAGCGCGGGCAGGTCGCACATTTCATAGACCAACGAGCCGGGGGCTTCCGCATAGACCAGCCGCGTTTCCGGGCGCAGCTTCGCATCGAGGTCGGAGCCGTCCGCCGCATAGAAGTCGGCAGCGATGCTGTGCTGGCGCAGGAAGCCGTTGGCCAGGTTGCGCACTGGCTCATAGACGCAGTCGGGTAGCAGCACATGCTCGCCGGGGCGTACATAGGCTAGGATCGTCATCGCCGCCGCAGCCAGCCCCGACGGGAACAGGCGTGTGCGATAGCCGCCTTCAAGCATCGTCACCATGTCTTCGAGCGCGAAGTTGGTGGGGTTACCGCGCGCACCGTAGGTGAACAGGCGCTCGGTATCGCGACGCGCGCGCATCTCTCGCTGCTGGGCAACGGATTCGAACAGCACGGTGCTCGCACGCACCACGGCTGGGTTGACCGGTTGGCCGCCGGACACAGCGGATATGCGCCCGGCATGGGCAAGGCGTGTTGGGAGCGCTTTCGTCATGGTTGGCCTGTGGGGTGGCTCACGATTGTGGGAGACGTCGCAAGGTTCGTGCCTTCCGTTAGTCGACATGAGCGCCGGACAGCTTGACGATCTGCGACCAGCGGGAGATGTCCTGATTGAGCTGTACGGCGAATGCTTCGGAGCTGTTGGCTATGACGTCGCTGCCGCTGTCGCGGATGGTCTTCACCACGTCGGGCATCTGCAGCACCTGCACGATGGCACGATTCAGCAGCGCCACGCGCTCGGGCGGCGTGCCGGCCGGCACGAAGAAGCCGTACCAGTCCTCAAAGCGTGCATTGCGATAGCCCAGTTCTTCAAGGGTCGGCACCTTAGTGAATACCCCGAGACGACGCGGGCTGGTGACGGCTAATGCCCGCATGCGGCCAGTCTGGATGAAACCGGCCACCGACGAGGTGGACGTGATCAGCACATCTACCTGTCCGCCGAGCAGGTCGTTGATGGCCGGCCCGGCACCTTTGTATGGCACATGCTGCAGCGAGACCTTGCTGTCCTTGTCAAGCACCGCGCCCACAAGGTGCGACAGCGTGCCGTTGCCGGGCGTGGCAAAGGTGATCTTCTGCGGCTGCGCCTTGGCCTGTGCTGCCAGTTCCTCGAACGACTTCCAGGGGGCGTTGCTGGAGACGACGATAGCCAGCGGCGCAGCGTTGATCTGCGTGACCGGAATGAACTGCTTGATCGGGTCGAAGCCCGGCGCGCGATAGAGCGTCGGGTTTACGGCCATGATCGATACCTGCGACGTCAGCACCGTATAGCCATCGGGCTTCGACTCCGCCACATAGCGCGTGCCGATATTGCCGCCGGCGCCGCCGCGGTTGTCCGTCACCGCGCTCTGGCCTAGCACCTGTGACAGCCGCGTGGCCACCACGCGCGTCACGGCATCATTGCCGCCGCCGGCGGGAAACGGCGACACGATGCGTAGCGACTGCGACGGATAATCGTTGACCGGCGCCAGCGGCTGCGCCGTGGCGGCGCCGAACATGGTGAAGGTGAGTGCTGCAACCAGAAGCTGCGGAAAGCGTGATGACATCGGGCGTGACATGGGGCGACCTCGTTCTCTTTTGGCAGGTTTGTCGTGGCGGACTTGCAGGTTCGGGTGGGAATCAGTCGAGAGGCTTGAAACGGAAGGTGGCCAATTCCTGCGCATCGAGCTGGCCGATCAGCCCCGTTTCCCAGGCCAGGTATTGGCGGGCTGCGGCCTTGTTGCCGTCGTGGCGGTCGTGCACGAAGAACAGGTAGTCGATGCAGCGCGCATCGGGGAGCGTCTGGGCGCCCCGGCTCACGGCATGGCCGGCATCCCGCCATGCGCCGAAGCCGCCGTGCAGCCGGCGTACATCGCGATAGCCGAGCGTGTGCAGGTCAGCGAAGGCCAGGTCAGCGGGATCATCGCCGTCGGCATCGCCGATCAGCACCAGCGTGGTGTCGTGCGGCACGCCGCGCAGGTCTTGTGCCAATCGCGCACGCGTAGACCAGTAGCTGCCGGCGATTTGGCCGGCGCGGTACGTCATGCTGCCGCGCAGGTCCAGCGCTAGCATCGATTGCGTGGCCATTCCGGCGGCCAACTGGGCGACATTGATGATGGCCGGCGTGGTCACCTGATATGCGGGTCCGTGCGCAGCCTTGACTCCGGCCGCGAGTCCTGCCTGCAGTCCGCCATCGAGTACCACAGCGTCATGGCCCATCTGGCGCAGCCAGCTGGCCACTACGATGGCGCGCACCCCTTCGGCATCGAACAGCACCAGCCTGGCGCGGCGCACGCCGACATATTGATCGGTAGCCTGCATAAGCTGGCCGCCAGGGGTGTGTTGCGCGCCGGGCAGCGTCTGTGTGGCGTATTCCTCGGGGGTGCGCACGTCGCACAGGAATGTAGTGCGCGACCTGTCGGCCAGCCATGCAATGGCCTGCGCGGCGGCGATGCGCGGCACATCGAAGCGGGCGGCCAGCGCCTGCGCGGCGTTGCGCGCGGCATCGAGTTCGCGTGGCGACGCGTTCTCCGGATAGCGTGCGGTACCGCCGTGTTCGAGCGTGAAATCGTTCAGGTACCAGCCTTGCGTACCGTTTTCGAGCGCATAGACCGGGTTGCTCACGCCAAAATTGATCAGCGACTGCGCACCGATGATGCTGCGCGTACGGCCCGCACAGTTGATCACGATCGGCGTGGTGCTGTCGGGCACCAGGTCGCGCAGGCGATAGGCGAGTTCGCCGTTGGGACAGCTGATCGCGCCCGGGATGTTCATCTTGCGGAATTCGCCGGTCGGGCGGCCATCGAGCACCACCGGTGCATTGGCACCGGCCTGCATGGCTGCCAGTTCCTGCGCGGTGACGCGCGGGGTGCGGTAGTGGTGCTCAGCCAGTTCGCCGAAGGTCTTCGACGGCACGTTGACGCCGGCAAACAGCGCGTAGCCGGCGGCCTGCCAGGCCGGCATGCCGCCATCGAGGACAAACAGGTTCGTATAGCCAAGGCGTGCCAGCGCGGCGGCTGCGGCCTGCGCCACGCCGTCGCCGTCATCGGCCAGCACCATGCGCGCATCGGTACGCGGTGCCAGGCGGCCGATGTCGAGTTCGAGCCGGCTGTAGGGCAGCGGCACGGCATAGAAGGGATGGCCCTCGCCATACTGGCCGTGTTCGCGCACATCGAACAGGGCGATCTCGTCGGCATCGTGCAGCCAGCCCTTCAGGGTGACGGCGTCGGCAGCGGTATAGGAAGCTTGGCTCATGAAATTTTGGGCAAAGGGTGGCCGCCCTCTCCGCGGAGAGGAAATTCGTCGGGTCGGATCTCAGGAGTGGGCGGCCTGACGGTATGGCTCAGGCCCCCGTTCAGGCTTTCTTTTAGCGGCGGGTCTGTACGCCCACGTTCATGATCTGGCAGCGGCCGGTCTCGAGGTCGAACGTTAGCCGTTCGGTCAGCGTTTCCAGCGCCCGACCATACATATGCAGATGGCGGATGACGTCTTCCCCTTGGATTTCCACGGAATGGATATCGTCAGGCAGCAGCGCGATGCCGCAGCGCGGGCCGACTTCCACGGTATGCGAGTATTCGAGCGTGCCCACGCCGGCCTGGCTGCCATCGTCGGTGCGGGTGTAGACATCGTTGAACTCGATGCCGCTGACACCGGCTACGCAGGCCCAGGTGGTGTGGTTGTGCGGCGGGATGCGCTTGCCCGGACGCATTACGTTCAGGTACAGCGCATAGGTCTGGTCAGGATCCTCGGCGATCAGGTAACGCGCCTGGCGTTCACCGGGCTCGGGCGGCGGGAAGTCGGTCTCGCCCCACAGTTCGGTGCGGGCGGCCAGTTCTTCCACATGGGACAGGACATCGGCCAAGCTGGCGCGCGTGACGGCGCCTTTATCTACGATATTCTTAATGGATTCGATGGTCTCTCCGACGGCTGCCTGGCGCTGTTGTGTGATGGACATGATGCAATCGATCCTTGTAATCTCTGTTTTTGAGGGGTAGAACGGTCTTTCGTGTTTCACTGTAATGAACATCAGCTCTGAAAACCACTTAATGCGCGACGAAAACCCATTAGCAGGACTAATGAATGCGTAACCTCGATCTGGACCTGCTTCGCACACTGGTGGCCATTGCCGACAATGAGACCTTTGGCGCCGCCGCCGAAGCCGTGCAACGCACGCAATCGGCCGTCACCCAGCAGATGCAGCGGTTGGAAGAACAGCTTGGGCTGACGCTGTTCGAGCGCCAGGGCCGTGGCAAGCAGATGACGCGGCATGGCAAGAAGCTGCTGGAATACGCGCGGCAGCTGCTGACCATCAACGACGAGACGCTCCGAATGCTGCGCGAGGGAGACCTGACCGGCTCGCTGCGCATTGGCGCGCCGCATGATGTGGCGGATACCATCCTTCCGGTGCTGCTGTCGCATATTGCTCGGTCGTCGCCGGCGCTGCGGCTGGAGATCCATGTCGGCAGAAGCCCATTCCTGATGGAATCGCTGCGGCGCGGCGAAATTGACCTGACCGTTTCCACGCGCGAGGACAATACGCTCGAAGGCATTGTGCTGCGCACCACGCCTACGATCTGGGTGTGTTCGGCGGATTTTGTCTACGAGCACGGCACGCCGGTACCGCTGATCCTGGCCGATGAGCCGAGCCTGTTCCGCAAGCTGTCGCTCGAGGCGTTGACGCATGCTGGTGTACCCTGGCGTATCGCTTATCTGGCACCGAGCCTGATCGGCATCAAGGCGGCCCTGCGCGGTGGATTGGGCATTACGGCGCGCAGCATCGACCTGCTGACGGCGGACATGCGTATCCTGGGCGAGAACGATGGCTTGCCGCGGTTGCCCGATGTCACCTACTACCTTTGGGCGCGTCCCAATGCGGTCAATCCTGTTGCACGGCATGTCTTCTCAATGCTCAAAACCGCCCTGCAGCGCGGGCTGGTCAGCGCGTGACGGCTACCCGCGATTTCGGCGTTCTGAAAGCAGGGAAGCCAGAATCGTAGGCCGCGTAGCAGGCGCTGCAAACTAAGAAGATCGCGTATCAATATTTGCCGCGGAATGACGGCTTCGCTGCATACCACGGCTTCAGGTCCGTCAGTTGGGCAATTCGTCGCGGAAAATGCTGAGCGGCTGCGCCTGATATGGCTGCCCGGATACTGTCCCGAGCTGAACCCCGATGAGTTGCTCAATCAGGATGTGAAAACCGACGCGATGGGCAAGGGCCGGCCGACCAGCAAGGCGGAAATGATCGATAGCGTGCGTCGCCATCTGCATCGCCTGCAGAAGCAACCTCATGTCATCCGTAACCTTTTTCAGGAAAAGCATGTTTGCTACGCAGCCTGATTTACGCACTATTTAGTGCACGGGTCAGTAAGTGTTTGGGAACTCACCCGACGCATTGGCCTCGCTTCCGGCCCGTGCTATGCCGCAATCAGACTTGGTTGACACGTTGGGCACCACCGCCAGCGCATCAAATTTCGACCTGAGACGATCCCCGAGGAGTCCAATGAGCTGTCGGATCTGTTGAAGTCCGAAAAACGGTAGTTCTCATCGATATCCGCGATGCAGCACCGGAGCAGCTAAAGCAGCGGCAATACATGAATGACCGGGTATATCGGCCTCCAACAAATAATGACTGCACCGAGATTTCGCGACGAGGCCTCATGGGCCCCCGCATTAAGCTGGGCCTGGCAACGTTGTATGCGCATGCGCTGGGCGGTCTCGGTATGAGGCTACCCCAGGGGTGGCTGAAGCGCCTCCGATGAGGAGGTGAAAGCCGCCGTTGACTACATGCTGGCGGGCAGCCAAGTAGCACGACGCACCATCCGTAGCGACGGAGCCAACCGCAGGCGAGCCAGTTGGTTAGCCAATCCGACTGCCTATGCAATCTTGCTCCGCCGACCGACCGCATGACGACAGCCCGCAAAGAGCGGAGGCGTGTTGAGGTTCTGTGATGCCGCATGGGCAACAGTGGCGACACCTGAAGGAGGGAAAGCAGTCTTGGTAAATATATGGGTTGTAGCCTTGAGGTTGAACGGCATGACGTTTTTGCCTCGCTCGGCGATTTCGACTTGGCGCTGGACATCGGCAGCGTTGGCAAGCGGCGGGACGGTCGAGGCAGCAACTGCCAGAGCGACACAAGTAAAGGTCTTTTTCATTTGCGAGGTACCTGTCGGGTAGAAAGCGGGACCGTGCTCAGCCAGGCAATGCAGCTAGTACACATGCGGCGCAGAGAAAAAGCCATTCGATAATAACTAGGTCGGGCTACGCGTCGGCCGTGAATTCCTCGAAGGCTGCTTGGACCTAGCCACGGTGCGCAGCGCGTCGCCAGGCCGCTCATGACCGTTGTGGTCGTGGTTCATGTTTTCCTCCTTTAAAGGGAAGACGGTATCGCCTAGCAGCAGCCGTGGTGCCGATGATGCCGATGTATGTATCTCGTCGGGTGTTGCTGAAAAACCGTTCGCGACGCCTCCGATTCAAAGTAAAACGAGCGACGCGGTTGCCACGCTCGGCGGACAGGGCCGTAGCCTTGTCCACCATCATTCCGCAGATGGGGTCCTTGGCGAGTTGCTTAGCGGCGCGGGAAGCAAGCGCGGGCCTCGCCGCAGGGATAGGAGCGACGTCCGGTGGGCTAGGACTGCTAGAAGGCCCAGCCGAGCTACGCCTATCTACGGGGTGAAGAATATATTTCGCCGGGTTGGCGAGGAAAGCCTGCTCACAGTGTGGGGAGCAGAACCAATATCGCTTCTGGTCGACTTCCGTGCTGGCAGCGGCCTCCTGTGGGGAAATCTCCATGCCACAAACTGGGTCACGCACGAACTGCTGGGGTGCGGCTGGGCCCGCGGCGGCCGTTGGAACTGCCTGGGCGTCGGTAATGCCGTAATTCCTCCCATTAGGGGTGGTGGACTTGGTCGGCATTCCATCCTCTCCTTGGGGCGATTAGGAGGATCTGCAGCGCATAATTACATTTTCATTCTGGGCGACCAGTCGATTTGCTTCTTGATTTCAATCAAGCGTTCATGGGAGATCAGGGACGCAGTGGGGTGCCGGTTCGGGAATGAATGTCGAACGCCACACGAAGCACGTGTTTGAAGACTGCAGAAGCCGCTGGGACAGCTGATGCCGGAGCCGAGGTTGCTGTGCTCCCCGTATTGCGGGCCTAGAAGACCGCTACCGTGCCATGGATCAGCTCATTGACCAAGGCAGGGAACTCCGCCAGCTGTTGTCTCGCGAGTTCACGAACTTGCTGCGCCTGGGCGCTCGAGAGGCCGCGCTCGGCCACGACATCAATGGCAAACAGTTGGGGCTGGTCGATGGGGCGTCCAATTCCGGAGAGAAGCCGGACGATGACTTCATCCGCACCATCCACGCTTGCTTGAATATGAGTGGCTAACCGGTGGGCAAGCACGTTGTAGAGCTTGCCGACATGTGACGCCGGGTTCTTGCCCGCTGCGGCCTCCAGCGACATTGGCCGATAGGGGGTGATCAGGCCATTGACACGGTTTCCGCGACCGACCTGGCCGTCATCACCGTGCTCAGCGCTCAAGCCAGTGACCGTCAGGTAGATCCCACTTTCGTCGCAGGCATCCCGGCTATCGAGGGTATTGATTGCAATCTCGCACTCAGTGCCGATGCGCTCGGCCAGATACTGCCCAATTCGCCCCTTGAGGATGAAGTACTCGTCGACGCCGTGTACGCGTCGGTCGACAAACGCCAGTGCAAGAGTCAGACGGTGATGCTCACCCAGCCGACACCCCATCACCTTGTAATCGAGGCCCGCCGCCTCAAACACTCCCCTGGCGGCACGTGAGCGTAGAAGGTCGGCAACCAACAGCACCGCTCTTTCAAGCGATGAGGGTGGCGCATAGCCGACGCCAAAGGATGTGTCATTGGATAGTGGAAGAGACGCTGCGTTGGTCACTCGCCGGAGGTTCGGGGCTGAGGGCCGGAGGATTGGCTCGATGCGGATGTCATTGCCAATACTGCCCAAGGATGTTGCCAGGTACTCGCGAATGGCCTGCTCGACAACTAGCTCGGCCTTGGCCGATGGAAGTTCGGTAACAGGGCCGGACAGTATCAACCGCGTTGGGCGCAGCACTTTGCCACCGCCGAACTTTGGCGTGCTTATGCCGCCGATGAGTAGGGCCTTGTCCAGATTGAAGTGCTGGATTGCTCCATAGGCTTCAAGGTAGGCGTGACACAAGGCGCGTGCCGCAGCTTCGACAGCTCCATCGCATAGGCTATCGGGATGTCCGATGCCCTTGTGCTCGCACATTTCCGTCTGCTCGCCTCGCCACGACGACCAACGCGAGATAGAAATCGCAATGTTCTCCATGATAGACATCTCGAACCCCTTTCACGCCGTCGCCCTGTAGTCATTCTATGTAGCGGCGCTGGGTCAAGTCGCGAACCATTCGGCTCCCGACTGGGCCAACAAGCGTTGTTGAGGCAAAACAAGCAAACGGCCTTTCGCGCTGCCTAGCATAAATGCTGAAAACTGGACTTTCGATTGCGGGCTAGTCGCGTCAGGGCTACTGGGGCATTATTAGGCTCATGTGGTCCGGCGTTTGAAGATTGCCAAAGGATGGAGGTGTCTCGTGCACAAGCTATGGGTGGCACTTGCGGCAATGGCTCGCAATTGGTCTGACGGGCTGTGGATACAACGCGATCCAGACCCAGGACGAGCAGGTCAAGGCAGGCTGGTCGGAAGTGGTGAACCAGTACCAACGCCGTGCTGACTTGGTCCCTAGCCTGGTCCACACCGTGAAGGGTTACGCCAGCCATGAGCGTGAAGTCCTGACGCAGGTGACCGAGGCGCGGGCGCGTGTCGGCGCAATCCAGGTCACACCTGAGCTGCTCAACAACCCGCAGGCCTTTGCCCAATTTCAGGCGGCACAGCAGGCGCTCTCCGGCTCCCTATCGAGGCTGCTGGCGGTTTCCGAGAATTACCCCCAGCTGAAGGCCGATGCGGGATTCAGAGACCTGCAGTCTCAGCTTGAGGGCACGGAGAATCGGATAACCGTAGCGCGAAACCGGTATATCCAATCAGTTCAGGCCTATAACGTCACCGTGCGGTCGTTTCCCTCAAACCTGACGGCAATGGTCTTCGGTTACAAGGAGAAGCCCAACTTCACCGTCGCTAGCGAAGCGACAATTGCCAAGCCGCCGCTGGTGGACTTCGGTGCCGCGCCGGCAAGCGCGCCTGGGGGTGCCAAGTGAAATGGCTGTCGGCCGCAAGAGGCTTGTTTCTTGTCTTCTTGGTGTTCGCGTCTCTGGGCGCCGCAGCCGACGTTGCCGTTCCCTCCCTGACGGCACGCGTGACGGACCTGACCGCCACGCTTACGAGCGCGCAACAGGCGGCCCTAGAGCAAGAACTGCAAGCATTCGAAGAGCAGAAAGGGAGCCAGGTCGCCGTTCTCATGGTGCCAACTACGCAACCCGAAGCGATTGAGCAGTATTCAATTCGCGTCGTCGAGAAATGGAAACTGGGGCGAAAAGGGACGGATGACGGGGCGCTGCTCATCATTGCAAAGGACGACCGAACGGTCAGAATCGAAGTTGGCTATGGCCTTGAGGGCGTTCTCACGGATGCTATGAGCAAGCGCATCATCAGCGACGACATCGTTCCCCGATTCAAGCAGGGTGATTTCTATGGCGGCGTGACAGCCGGTGTGGAACGCATCATGGGTGTTATCAGCGGGGAGCCGTTGCCGACACCACGGCGTGAAGGAGGTGAGCGCGACCCAGTGCGGCAACTCATGCCGGTGATCCTTGTGCTCACGGTTGTATTAGGCGGACTGCTGCGGTCCTTCTTGGGGCGAGGCCCGGGGGCGGTGGCCGCCGGCGGTGCGGTCGGATTCATCGGTTGGCTCTTGTCTGGCGCCCTTGCAGTCGGGCTTATGGCTGGCGCTATCGCGCTCTTCTTTACGCTGTTCGGCGGCTCACACATTGGCTGGAGAGGTATTGGCGGTCGGGGCGGCTTCGGTGGCCGGTCCGGACGGGGTGGATTCGGCGGGGGCGGTGGCGGTTTTGGCGGCGGTGGGGCTTCGGGTAAATGGTGATGGAAAACGTCAAACGCATCGTGAGACATCTGTTGATGACGCACTGGCGGGTCGGGCGTTCCTTCCCAGAGGATGTACTGAGGGAAGTCGAACAAGCCATTGCGAAGAGCGAATCCAGCCATTTCGGACAACTCTGCTTTGTTGTTGAGGGTGCGCTGAGTTTGGCGAGCCTATTCGCGGGGCAATCGGCGCGTGACCGTGCTGTCGAGGTCTTCTCTCAGATGCGTGTCTGGGATACGGAACACAACAATGGCGTCCTGATTTACCTGTTGCTGGCAGACCGGAGCGTCGAGATTGTTGCCGACCGTGGCATCCATGCGAAGGTCGGCGCCAGCGACTGGGACGCAATCTGTAGGGAAATGGAAGCCACCTTCCGACGCGGTGAGTATCAGCACGGTCTCATCGATGGCATCCTGGCCATCAGCCAGCACTTGCGACAGCATTTCCCTGTGCGAGACAGCGGCAAGAATGAATTGAGCAACAAGCCAGTTGTTCTGTGATTCTGGAGCCTGCCCAATAGGGGAGGTCGGTCTCTTAGCGAAACGCAGCGGACTTGACCTCGACTGCATTCTCTCTGAAGCCATGGGTCAGGCAGTTGCGCTAACTATTGGCCTCCTGATTGGTCTGGAGCGTGGTTGGCATGAACGCAAATTTGCGGAAAGGGGGCGCGTCGCCAGCTTGGCTGTCCATGGCCAGATACGTGGCCATGCGGCTCACGGAGTCACGGCAGGGGACTCTGTTGGCCGGCTTGCCGGGTGGCATTGCGTCTTAGACGGCCGCGACACTAATGCTGGCTCGTTTTACGAGGCATGCGCGGACGTAGTGCCGTCATGATGGTCTCACTCTCGAAGTGACGAAGGCAGCAGGAACTGCGCTGCCATCCTCCCGCTCGATGGGAGGCCGGTCGCCAACGCCCGGGTCATATCTGACCGCCTGCGCTGCGCGCGCGAGCGCGCCATCAGCACCGGCGCACCCGATCACCGCGGATTCGCCGTGTCCACCAAGAACGTAGGCGTGAATCGCAGGCGCTACGACGCGCAGCCGCTCGGAGAGAAGCGATCGGGTCGCCGGGTGTCGACTGGTCCGGCGCGACGGTCTCCGGCATGCCACTCGAAATGTTCCTGGCCAGGTCCAGAGTTATGTCTGTCGCTGCCGATGGTGGTCAATGGCAGCGGGGCGCAGTTACTGGCCTATCCGGAACCTAACCCCACCTAGCGCGAAGCCTTGCGGCGGAGTACGCGCATCGTCAAAGAGGCCACCGACGGCGTGCTCCTCGACCAATAGGGACATTGCACACGCTCTCAACGCCGCAGGCAGGAGGCTCATCATGGCTATCTCACCCGCAAAGGTTTCAACGCCTACGACCGGTGATCTTGCCGTTGTTCCATGGCGCGCGATTGCCAGCAGGGGAATACAGCGTTTCCATGGTGATCTCCTTTCTTACGAAAGGAGATTCGAGTTGCGCTCTTCTGGACGGTTGCTGTCCGAGCCTCTTATGCCATTCGGCCCCGCGCAGCCCCAACGGCAGCTTTTCAGCAGTCATGTCGGCTGGCAGGGTCTCGGCTGTTTCACCCGTTCTTCACCGCATCAAGGTCTCATTGCCCACAAGCACGATTTTCCCAGCCACGCCTTTCTCGCCGAGCAACTCGTGTGCAAGTCGTGCCTCGACAAGAGGAAGCTTCCGGGCAATTAGCGGCTTGATCTTTTTCTGTTGAAGAAGGTCCAACAGGGCAATCAAGTCCTGTCGAAACAATGCCGGTTTCAGCCGCTTGAGCCACTGGATGCTGTAGGGGACCACCCGCTTCCGGCCCGGGAGAAGCCAGCTGCCAGCAATGTACAAACCGAAAATTGCGAGTCGCTGAAAGCGATTACGGCGACCTGGACGACCTGATGCTAAGCGCCCCCCACGTAGCGAGGCAGTAAGGCCATAGGCTACTACCCTCCCGCCAAGACGGAGAGCGTCGCGGGAACGCCAGATGTGGGTACCGCCGATGCCGTCGAAGACCACGTCCACGCCCTTACCCGTGAGGCGACGAATCTCCCCGACGAAATCGAGCTTTTGGTAGTCAATTGGAATACCGCCCAAGCCCGAAACTGCGATCGCATCTTGCGATGAACAGGTACCGTACATCTCCAGCCCTACGAGGCTTCCAAGCTGCATTAGTGCTGAGCCGACCCCGCCTGCCGCACCGTGAATCAACACGCGCTGGCCCGGCTTGACTATGGCGCAGCGATGTAACATCTGGTACGCGGTGACGTAGTTCAGTACAAGGCTGACAGCCTCGGCCGCGTCCAACCCTGAGGGCACAGGAACCAGTTCACGCTGGGCTAGACAGACGAACTCAGCGTACGCGCCGTTGATCGGCAGGGCTGCAACGATCTGGCCTGGTTCAACGCCAGATACGTCACAGCCGAGCTTATCCACTAAGCCAACGAGATCCCACCCCGGCGTGAACGGGAGCGGCGGCGTTTCCGGATGAAAGCCCTCACGCATCATCAGGTCTGGCTGACCCACGCCTGCTGCCAGCACCCTCACCCGTACTTCGCCGGCCTTGGGTTCGGGACGCTCTTCCTCCACCACCTGTAGTGCATCAGGCCCGCCGTAATGTGTGACTATGATGCGCGTGTGCTTCATGGCGTCTGAGAATATCTGCCTCCTACCAAAACAACGTCGAAGATTGCCGGCCTCTATGTCGTGATTAACTCGGTTGGCAAGAGTCTTGAACCTGCCCCAGCGGGATCCTTGTGTGCCGCCTGCACATTCCGCCGATGTGATCAATGCAGCAGTATCACTGCGCCGGCTTGTCGCTACGTGACTTGAGGTTAGCCCGCAATGGCTCGCTCATTGGCATATTGAGGTTCACGCCGGTGGGTGGGATCGGCGATTCAAACCATTTCTTATAGAGTCGTGTAAATTCCCCCGATCTTATCAGTCGCGTTATGGTTCCATCCACCAGCTTCTTGAACTCCGCGTCGTCCTTACGAACCATACTGGCATACGGTTCCACCTGAAGCGGATCACCCACAATCACAAGCGAAGATGGGTTCCTCGAATTGGCGCGCAAGCCGAACAGCAGAACGTCATCCAAGACCAGTGCGGACGCGCGCTCGCTTTCAACGAGCTGCAGGGCGTCTGCATAGTCTTTGCCGGAGACTATCTTGATATCGATGTTGTTATCGGCGCTGTACTTTCTCAATACCTTCTCGTTCGGAACTCGCCTGCTGACCAAGCGCGATTCTGGCATCAAGGGCTACGCTGACCTAGGGAGGAAGGCGGTAGCCAGCACAGCTGGCAGCACGGTTGGCGTTAGGTATTGCCGCCGCATTCTGCCTCCAGCGTCGCGATATGACATCACGCTGGCATACCGGCACTGCAGCCAGGCGTCGCGGCACTCAACCGCAATCGTCGATATGGAGAATACCGTGCGCTGATTCAGGCGATTGCATCAGCTGAGACGTGGGCACCAGCCTACGTTTCGCAACTGAAGGCGTTGCTCAAGAGCACGCTCTGAATCTTCCCAAGATGAACGTCCTATCGATGCCTCCACTTCCTGGAACATTATTAGCGATTATGTCGCGCGACCGGCCCACGGTCTCCGCCGCAGTTTCGATCGCTCTAATCAAGCGGGGCAGGGCGTGCTTCGGTCGCAGCCCGGTCGTCTCTTGCCGACCCTTCGCCGTCAATCAAGTCTTCGTGTCTGGTACGGCCGTCCATAGTTGTTGAGCCGTCATTCGCTCACACCTGCAAACTTGGTCGCGCGGACAGGACTCAAGCTTTCTCCCGATCTGCATCGGCCTGTTGAATCCGCAGCGCAATTCGGACGTACGCCGACTAACCATGAACGTTCGTATCGGGCCGGCAAGCGATTTCGGTCAGTCGCGAGCGGTGGACTCTTGTGCCCGTTCCTGTCGTACAGTTTCGAGCATGAGGCGACGCGATTTGGACCCGTAGGCGACCTTCAGTCTCCAACGGGCGAAAACTATCTTGGTCTGGCGCCCGACCCGATGATGAGTTCAAGCTCGGCCTTGAAGCCTTCACCGACGTCGAACTGCTTTAGGCATTCATAAACATCGTTCCAGGCACTCAATTTCGCCGCGACGTCGAGGTCCGCTATCACAGCCCGGTATGCCCCGGCGGCTTCCTGCATCAGTTGCAGAGCATCGAACGCGCTGGGCAAGACGAGCTGCGCTCGAACGTGCTGTGTTTTCACATCGCTAAGACCGCTGTCGTTCATCAGGCGTTCCAAGACGCCATCGCCTCCCAGTGCGAAGATTCCAGGTTGTCCGGGCGCGGGAGGGGACTTGCCCGCGTGGCGCAGAAGGATCGCCATCGGCTGGGCCATAAAGGGATTGTTGGCCGGCGTCGTGAAGACCAGTGCCGCGAAACGCGCGCCAGGCTTGAGTGCGCGTCGGACAGCTTCCAATGCCTCACTCGGTGACGGGAAAAGCATCAATCCCAATCGGCACATCGCCGCGTCGAACGGGGCGAGTGTCTCGTCCAATTCGTCTGCCGCGCATTCCAGCGTTTGGATATTCTGAAGACCGGCACGAGCGGCATTTCGGCGGACATGCTCCAGCATGGTGCCCGATATATCACTGGCGACCACTTCGCCGCCGGCGCCCACTCGCATCGCTGCCTGGATGCTCTGGCTGCCGGCACCGCAGGCCAGATCGAGAACGCGCATGCCCGGCCGGATACCGGCCATATCGATGAGCGTGTCCGTGGCGCACGAAAGATTGGTGGCGAACACGTGCTCCCACTTCGACCAGCCGGGTGCTGCCGACTCCCACGTATTGCGAAGATTGGATTTCACTCTGCTGTCGGCCATCTGGAGACTCCCTCAGGACCCGCGCCTATACGGGAGCATTGTATTGCGCATGCGATTCGTGTGGGCCCCGTCATGCAGCGCCCGTAAGTTGGCGGCCGCACGCACAACTAAGGTTGTGTCAATATTTCAACTAAAGTTGTAACCCCTCGCCAGGGTGGCTGAATCGCCATATTTAGCTCGTCGCAACCCGACGCGGACCTGACCGCATGATGGGTCGCGCGGGCCAAAAAGAGAAGGGCAGATCAGCGCCCGGCAACATCGGGCAGGGCGCGTGCCCGCTGGTAGCAGGGCCACCTCGGTCAGGTCATGAGCCTCCTGCCAGAACCCTTCCTGCATCGGACGCGCGATAGAGCCAGCACCACGGACGCCCGTCCTGCAGGGCCAGCACGCGGCGACGTTGCACATCGCAATCGGCCGGCGCGATCGCCTCGATCACCTCCCAACCGGTCGCTACCGACCAGGTCGGGCACGCGCCCCGGCTGGCCGCCCACATCGTGTCCCGGCGCGCCTGTCGGCGCGCGGCGTTTGCCACCTGCCGCATCGCCTTGTTCGCATGCGCGGACGCCGTCCAGTCTGCAAGGATCGGCGCCGCGAAGCCGAGTCCGCGGGGCGTGATGCGCGCCAGCCAGGCGCTGTCACGCCACGATGTGCTGGGCGCCGCGTCTGCCCACGCGGTGACGCCCGAGCGTACGGCCACGGTCGCGCGCTTGCGCATCGCGCCAGAGCGTGCCCAGACTCACGCGCGCCGCATGGCAGGCGAGCCAGTGTCGCGCCGCGGCATCGGCATGGTCCGCGCCGCGCATCTGACAATCGGCTCGCACGGGTTCAGCAAGCTGACCCGCGGTCCCTGCCGGCGGCGAGCGATCAGGTCAACGCCGTTGTTCAATGCCAGGTTCGGCCGCACGTCCCCACAGCATGTCGATGAACGCCTGCCGCGCGCGGGGACTGCCGCCGATCCACGTGCCGATCGCGAACGGATCGCACGAGGCGATGAACCGAGCCATCCATCTCGCGCCGCCGGGCGCCAGGTGTCGTCGCACGTGGCGGGCGAGCGCCCGATACAGCGTTGTGGCGGGCGTCGGCTGCCAATACGACGGCTTCCCCTGCTCGCGTTTGCCCGGTGGTGGTGGCGCATGAGCTCGAGATGGCGTTTGCCGTGGGCGGGGGGTGTACCACACCGTGCCGATTGGGAGCGGTACAAGACGGATCGGCCGCAAGCACGCGGGATAGGCGAGGCCCAGCGCTTGCGCGGCGGTGATCACCCACTCCAGGCCGCCGGGAGCGTGTTGGCACAAGGCTTCGTCCAGCCGCGCGGAGCGGATGAGCCTCGACATGGCGTCCAGCCAGGCGGCGACCGGATCGAGCGCATGGGTTGTCTCCGGCGCTAGCGTCGGCCGACGGCAGGTTTCGTGCGCAATAAAGTGCAACCGACCACAGCGGCAGCTGCCGGCCGCTGCGTAGTCTTCCAGGGAGTGCAACGTCGCGTGAAACGGCGCGCCGCAGTGACAGCGGTTAACGAGCGGCGTCCCGTGGATCGGGCACGCGTCGAGCAACGCGACGGAAAAATGCGCCGTGTGGTAGCCGGCAGCGAGAGAGGCGAAGCAGAGGCGCGGCTGCGGCACGACCAGCGCCGCGCTCAGCCAAGACTGCAGCGCGCCGAGCGTCGACCACTGAAATACTTCCGGCGTCTCGCCGAGCAAGCGTGCGAACGCTGCGACATCCGCGCCACCGGTGCGCTCGAGCAACGCCACCATCGTGGGGGGACGCGCCCCAGGGGGCGGCAAGTCGTGTGGATGAAGACATTGAGCGCGCACGCGCGCAATACCGTATGCCAGAGCGACGGATAGGGCAGCACGCATGCCAACATGCCAGGTCAGACGCGTGTCAGACATGCGGGGTCTGCCCGCGACTTGTGTGGCGCACGGCCGCGGTCGCAGACACCAGCGCCATCAGCGCTGAAGGCGCAGTTTCAGGTTGAACTGACGTGCTGGTGAGGCAGAGGCCGGTGCTGAGGCGTCTGCCGGCGCTTGCGGTTCAGCGCCCTGGACACCTTGTAAGGCAAAGGCTGCCAGCATGAACAGGAATCCAGCAACGGTATGGAACAGCCGGGACGCGTTCTAACGAAAACCTCCGTGCGCACCGCGGCAACGCCCAGCCACGGTGGGCGCCGCCTGCCTTCCGCGACAGCCCCTGCGCGCCCGTCAACCATTCCGCGCCTGGCCATCGATGCCTTGAGTCCAGAACATGGCGATTACCGGGCTTCCGCCAGTTGATCAGGCGGGATTTCCCGCTGCGCAGCCGTTTAAGGCGTCCTCCTTTGTATGGCGCGAACAGTAAGTGATGCCCCGACGCGCGGTGGATTCAGAGTTTCACGACGCAGTGGGGGCCACGCTATCACCGCGCGGGCTCAATCGGCCTGGCAGGCGAGCGAAACGTACTACGCACGGCGCTTCTCCGGCATCGGGATGTCGCGTACCGTCGCCGTCATATCAATGGTTCGGGGCCGCGTGTTTATCTCCTTGCGATTTATTGGCTCGGCGCGCTGACTGGCTCCTATAGTTAAACGTGGAGGAAAATCCATCCCATGGCCTGGAATTCGGTGCGACCTCAATGAGATCGCTTCTTGTCTCGATGTGCCAGGGCCATCGTACGGACTTGAAGCGTTCGCCGCCTTAAGCGCATTGCCACATGACTCACGTGTGGCGAAGGCGGTAGAACTCGAGGCCGGTTATTCAAAGGAGAACAAAATGAGGATGAGGAGGATACTTTCCACCCTCGCCACGCTTGCCTTGCTCACGCAGCCAGTGATCGCATCGGCGCAGGAAACCACGGGCCAGTCGATGACTGCGCCTGGTAAGGCCGCTTTCTCCCAAACCGTCAAAGAGACGACAACCGTAGTGGGCATCGATCCGGCGACGAGGATCATCACATTGAAGGGATCGAAAGGGGTATCCAATCTCGTGGCGGGCGAAGAAGTACGAAACTTCGATCAACTCAAGGTAGGCGACAAGGTTGTCGCCGAATACAAGCAGGCGCTGTCGCTGGATCTCAAGAAAGGTGGTGGCAGCGTTGCCGGACAAACTGAGCGCGAGTCGGCGGATCGCACTCCTCTCGGCGCGAAGCCGGGCGGGAGCGCAACCCGCGAGGTGACGCTCGTTGCGAGCGTCGTCGCAGTGGACACGAGAAGGCAACTCGTGACGCTGCGCGGACCAAAAGGCAATACGGTCGACCTGAATGTTAAGGATCCAGACCAGTTGAAGAACATCAAGAAGGGAGACCAGGTTCAGGCGGTTTATACCGAAGCGGTGGTGGTGTCGGTCGAGCCCGCGTCGAAGAAATGAGCTTGCGGATTGAGAGCGTCGACGGGGCTGGCCGGTTGGACGCGCTATCTTGTCACCTCGGCCTGGAACCTGCGCAAGCGCGCTTTGGGGTATCGCAGGGTCCAGCCCGCTATATGGGACCATTGCAGTACAGGGTCCCGAGGAGAACGCGATGTTGATGAAACTGAGACTGCGCGCGGCGATGGCCGTGGGATGCGTGACGCTGGCGGTGGTATCGGGTACTCTCCGCGCGGAAGAAATCCCGCTTATTACCGGCAAGCAGTGGACCGAGTCATCGGAACAGACGAAAAAGGCCTACCTCGTCGGCATCGCCAATCTTGCCCAGGTTGATATCGCCTTTCATGCAGGCAAACCTCCAGCCGATTCGCAAAGCGTCATTCCGCGTCTTGCGAAAGGGTTGAAGGGCCAGACGCTCGACACGGTGCGCGAAGGACTTGACCGCTGGTACGCCGCGCATTCGGATCGCCTGCAGCGGCCGGTCATCGAAACGATATGGTTCGAAATGGTCGTGCCGGGGCTGCAGAGCAACAAGTAGAGGACACACAATGAAACGACTCGAAGGAATTGGCATGGCGCTCGTCCTCGCCGGCGTTGTCGGCTGCACGAACATGACGCCGCAACAACAAGGGACGGTGACCGGCGCGGGCGTGGGTGCATTAGCCGGTGCAGGCATTGCCGCCATCGCGGGAGGAAGCGGGTGGACTGGTGCCGCAATAGGGGCCGTCGCCGGGGGTGTTGCAGGCAACATCAAGGGAGGTAAGCAGCAGTAAGGTGCGTCCGGCCCCTCGCGGCCAGTTGGTGGGCGACCACGCCGGAGGGTTGATGCCGTCCCTGCGGCAAACTACCCCGTCAATCAATCCATTGCATCAAAGACATGGTAGCCCCAGGGCGGCACGTCCAGGAAAAGACCACGGGCGCGCAGGTCTTCGCCCGGTCGATCATAGACAGCCGGGCTGAGGCGGTCCTGGAGTCGTACGGTTCGCCCCGCCAGTTCGGCAAAGGGCGCACGCATGAAGCATTGGCTTTGCTGCGGCGAGTAGTTCACGGCCACGAACATCCACTCGTGAGGAGCCGGTACCCAACGGAACGCAATGAAATTGTCCGACGTAGTGTTGTCGGCCCGGACCGGAACGCATTCCAGTAAAGACCAGTTTCCATCGCGAACCAGCGGTTGGCGCAACACGGCAAGCAGCAGTTCATGGAACTGCGCGAGCACTCCGTCCACCGCTTCCTCCGGGGCGCGGACCAGATGCGGCGAGATACGCGTGCGCCGGCCCGCGAACTGTCCCTGGTGGAAGAAGCGCAAGCCGGGCGAGAGGAAGGTCAGCACCGCGGCAGCCGCATGGACTTTGGGTGCAAAGGTCGATGCCGCGCGCGGCTCGTCGTGATTCTCCAGAAAGCGCGCCAGCTTGTTCTGATATGCCATGTCCGCGCCCAGGTGCTCGCGCACGGGGCGGGCGCGCTGTTCGCGCAAGCGGTCGTACAAGCGCTTGTCATAGGCGTAGTCGAAGCCCTGCTGCTGCAGCGTCCATTCCATATCCCAGTAGACCTCAGCTATGACCAGGAAGCCGGGATGCTGGCGCCGCACTGACCCCGTCGCCTTCGGCCAGAACAGGTCGGGCCGGATGCCCCAAGTGCGCTCGAACACCTCGGACAATACCAGCATGGCCATGTCGTAGCGCACGCCTTTGCACTGGTCGGCGATGCGCTCCAGTTCGCCAATCATCGCTTGCTGCAAGTGCGGATTGCCGTTGTTGAGCTGCAGAGTGTCTGGCCAGCCGTCGAAATATGGGTCCCTGCCGTAGGCAAGCAGCAGCGGTCCGTTCTTCGTTGCCACGCGGCAATAGTTGCGGGGCGAACGCTCCAGATCCTCCTCGCTGCCATGGACGAAATAGTCCGGGTGCTCGTCGGTCCACGCGTGATCCGGGGCGGCACGAGATCGAGCATCAGGCGCAGCCCGCGCTGTCGCGCGCGCGTGCGCAAGCGCGCCAGCGCTTCGTCGCCGCCGAGGTCGCGGTGCACGGAGTAACGCGTGATCGCAAAGCCGGAGCCGGCGATATCCGCCTCGCGCAGGTCGGGCAGCGTTTGCTCGAACTCATGCCGCCACGCCGCGCTGCTGCGCGAGATGCGCTGCGCGGCAGGCCCGGTCTGCCAAACGCTCAGCAACCAGAGCCAGTCGAAACCCATCTCCACCAGACGGTCCAGTTCGGCGTCGGTGATGTCGACTTCAGAACACCATCCCTAGCGGCTATGCGGCTCTTGCTTGCATACGTGACGATTCAATGGCGAATACGACGAGCATGCCGCCCAGGATTGAGACATTCTTCAGAATGTGATTAAGCTGATTCAGGAAATCTGCGGGATCGGCGCGCCAAAAGCCGTGGAAAATGATGGTCGTCGGCACCAGGAACAGTGCAAGAAGCAGCGCGCCCAACCGCGCGTTCCAGCCCGATATCACGGTCAGTCCGCCACCAATTTCAATCACGATGGTTAGCACCAGCAGCAGATCCGGGCTCGGCAGTTCAGCGCTGGCAATCCACGCAGAGTACGCCGCGAAGCTGCCAATCTTAAGGAGACCGGAAAATAAGAAAAGAGAGCCGAGAAGGGCGCGACCGACAGCGTACGTTCGTGAAATGAGGGTGGGCGCGAGCGACACAGTGGTCGTGACCATGATAATTCTCCAGAATCAAACAACGCCGGCAGGCGTTTCTTATCAGCCAAATGGTTGAAGGGATCGGCGTCCCACAATGCTGCTGCTGCCAGGAGCCAGTTGAAGGGCGCAGGGACCTCACCCTCGTGTTTCATATCAAACAATACTCCGAACCGTTCCTGACGAATCGCAAAAGCCTCTTTCCGCCCTGCAGTGATTACGTCGCCCGGCGAGAGAGCTGATCCATGCGTTATCACAAGGGGGAATCACCTTGATCGAGAGTGGCGAGCGGCTCGAGATAATCCGTGCAGCGGGCAGTGACGGGCGAAGGATTGGGCGGCCGGTTGGTCGGGATTGGTGGGCCACCTTCATGTTGGCCGGCACCTCGATCCGCTTCAGGATGCGGACGTTCAGTGCTCCCTAAACGCCGGATCGACGCGAGCAGCATGTGGCTTCGCGCCGCCAGCAAAGTATCCTCGAACCTGAACATTGCCTCGGACAGCAGTTTCAACTCGACCTGGCTCTTGGCTTCGTCTGTCCTGCATGCATCAATCTCGATGTAGATGCGTTTGCCAAGATCACGCACGAGAACGGGATCGAGCTGTCCCTGAGAGGCTGCGTGACTCAGGTGAAACAGCAGGGTGATCAATCCGTTCGGAGTGGAACGGGCCGGCGACGCGATGCTCATTCTTGAACCTACCATTGCAGTCTCCACTTTCGGCAAGGCACCGACTATAGGATGAGAAAGATCCCGGAATTTTGGTTACATCATCAAAATGGCCGGCCATTCGCCCGCAATAAGGGGTGTCGGCTTTGCATGCGTTATGCTGTCACCGCACGCGCCGGCCTGGCCGCCGGTGTTCTTCGCCTTGAGGCCTGTTTATGTCGGAGTCGGATACTGGGGCGTGTGTGTCCCTGCTTGTAGCCAGTATTGTTCCAGATCGATCAGGTTAAAGAGAAATGTGAGATCCATCGGTTCGTCTTCGGCCGTGATCCACTGCTCATGATCGGCCCCTTGATAGATCACCGTCAGGTAATAGCTGCCATGAGGGAGTTTGAGATAGGCCAGGGGACCGTCCGTGACCAGTCGTAGCAGACGTTTGCCCTTCTCGTTGGCCAGGATCAGCATGACGCCCGAAACGGGCCTGCCTTCCGAAGGATCCTGGAAGCTGAGCCGCACATTGAATTGGCCGGCGATAGACTGCATTTGCCGCACGGCTTCGCGCCCGATCCCGCCCGAGACATACCGGACGCCAGAGGATTGGTGGATTTCCGGCGGCTTTGGATGCGCCGCGAGGGCCTGTGCGTGGAGAAGCGGCGCGGTAGCAAGAACCAACGCAGCGGCAGCCGTACGCATAACCTTGCTATCGTGCATGGCAAGTGATCGATGATGGCTTTCCTCGTTTCCAGACTGCAGCATCACGGTCATGGCAATCCTCCTGCCTTGGCAGAAAAGGCGCGCAATATAACTCCGCCTGTTCTGAAGCGTAGGTCGTATGCGCATTGGCCCATTGATGCATCGCAAGCTTGATGCCGTATACATCCTGCCGGCTCCTCCTGCGCGCTGTTGCGCAGCAGGGGAGTACGGTCCTACTCTTGGTCCATTCGCGCCTCGATGCGTCCTTTGCGAATGGCGGCCAGGAATGCTCGATAGTCGTTCCGATTCTGAGAGCAGTACTCGGTCGCGAACTCGCAGATCGCGTCGTCAAAGGTTTGTCCTGACCCCATGTAACCAGCGATCATAGCGGCATCGCCGGAACGGGCATGCGCTCGGGCGAGGGCGTGTGCGCACATCCGGCCGTATTGCCTGAGCATGCCGGTATCCCAATCTTCGATGACCGCCGATAGTTTCATGTCACGCAACTGGCGTATATAGAAGTCGCGTCCGTTTTTTCCCCGGATCCACCCCAGGAATACGTCGCTAGCAGTCTGCATGAGACGCTGGCCAATGATGACGCGTTGGCCGTGATTGGAATGCAAGCTCTTTCCTGCGTAAGGTTCCAGGACAGAAGCACGGACCTGCTCCATCTTGCGCAGCGCCACGGTCGCCTTGTCGGCCGTATGCTCCTGTGCGGTGCCGATGACGCTGTTAATCAGCAGTACTGCCCCAATGAACAGTGCATCCTTCAGGTCACCCAATGCAAGCGACACCGCCGCCGCGGCCAGGAGGATGTAAATAAGCGGACTGAGGAACTGGCGCAGAAACACCGCGACAACCGACCTCGGGGCCGCCTGAGGCAGCACATTGCGGCCCACCTCCGCCAGCCGCGCACGAGCCTGCGCGGTGGTCAGGCCGGGTGGGACGTGCGCCGGATCGATGCCATCCCGGGTACCGTAAGGTTCTTCGTGAGATCGGGGGCGATCCGTTTGCAACGCGCTGGAGCGATTTTGCATGAGGTTTCCCAAGGGATGCTCGGCGCGGAGCCAGGCGTGTGCACCCTGCGCGTACGCCACATGCGGCCGGCGGGGCGGAGGTGTCAGGAATTCTGTGTGCTGAGGTCGGTTAAATAAATCTCAGCGTAGGGCGTTGGTGAAGCGGTCACCGAAGAGAATGGCGAACTGGTTGGCCGCTTGTTTCCAGGTGATGGGCGGCATCTTCCAATCTTTCTCGATGTTGCGCAAGGCCAGGTACAGCAGCTTGCTGGCGGCTTCGTCGCTGGGGAAGTGGCCCCGGTTCTTGACGATCTTGCGCAACTGCATGTGCATGCTCTCGATGGCATTAGTGGTGTAGATGATTCTGCGCACTTCCGGCGGATAGGTGAAGAACGGGATGACCTGCCTCCCATTGCCGCCGCCACATGTCGGCCACCGTCGGGAATTTGCGGCCCCAGTCGCTGCCGGCAAAGGCATCCAGCGCAGTGGCAGCGGCATCGGCCGTGGCAGCCTGGTAAATCGGCTTGAGCGCGGTCGCCAGGCCCTTGCGATCCTTCCAGCTCGCCAGGTTGAGCGAGTTGCGGATCAGGTGGACGATGCAGCTCTGGATTTGCGCGGCCGGGTAGACGGCCTCGATGGCCTGGGGGAAGCCGCGCAGGCCATCGACCACGGCGATCAGGATGTCCTCCAGGCCGCGGTTCTTAGGACTTCCTTGCGCCCATCGGCGCGGATGCCCAGCGCGAGGTACACCGCCTTGTTCCTGACGGTGCCTTCGTCGCGGATCTTCAGGCGCAGCGCGTCGAAGTAGACAATGGGGTACATCGCCTCCAGCGGGCGCTGCTGCCATTGTTCGACCTCGGCCAGCACTTCGTCGGTGATGGTGGAAATCAGGTCAGGCGAGACCTGCAGCCCATACAGTTCCTGCAAATGGCCCTGAATCTCACGCACGCTCATCCCGCGTGCATACATGCTGATTACGTGGTCGTCGAAGCCGGACAGCCGGCGTTGGTACTTGGCGACCAGTTGCGGCTCGAAGGTGGCTTGCCGGTCGCGCGGAATGTCCAGTTCCAGCTCGCCGTTGGGCGTGATGACGGTCTTTGCACTGCTGCCGTTGCGGTGATTGCCGCTCTTGCCTTGCTTGGCCTCGCTGGCCAGATGGTGCGTCAGTTCGGCGGCAAGCATACGCTCGGCCAACTGCTTCTTGAGCAAGCCGGCCAAGCCTGATTCACCGAGAATCGACTCGGCGTCCTTGTTCTGTACCTGAGCCAGCAGTTGATCGATCAACTCATCCGGAAACAGCTTCGGCGCGCTCGATTTCTTGCTTTTCTTGGTCATGCTTGTTGTTTCGGTCATAAGGGCGATTCTTTCGATATCGTCTCATGACCTCAACACACAAGAAATCTGACAGGCTCCCCGGCTACGCCGTCCTTCACCGCAACAAAGAAGCCATCTGAACGGCACTACCGGCAGCAACCGTTTGAACCCGACCACAGGGATCTCGCAGGAGAATCTGTTCCTCCAGATACATGCGCATCGTCTGGATATGCCTGTTTCCAGGCGTCCAATCGGGCAGGTAGTCATCTTTCACCCGCCGCCCCAATAGCACGCAGGATCTCATTCCGACTTATCGAAGATGCCGGCATCGTCTGGATATGCCTGTTTCCAGGCGTCCAATCGGGCAGGTAGTCATCTTTCACCCGCCGCCCCAATAGCACGCAGGATCTCATTCCGACTTATCGAAGATGCCGGCTTCGAGATCTTTCCTGAAATGCTGAACCCAATCGGTTTCATCGCCGATTGGGTATTCCCTTGTAACTTGTGTCGATAGTCTGGTTACCGTGACGTAGCCCTGTAAACCGATGTTCTCGTCGCCTTTTGGGTCAGTCGTATCCGTCTCCACGAGTTCGAAATCATCTGCTGCCAGACCATTACGCTGCAAGGTCGCAAGAAAGTCCTGTTGTTCATCCGGTTCGATCAGTCGCATCGTTTGTCCCTCGCTGTTCAAAGGGGCGAATACCGGAACTCACTTTCAACGATTCCAGTTTCATTTCAGCCCTCCTACGTGTGGGCAGTATTGGGTGAAGCCCACTGCCCGCTCGGCTTACATCACGCCACCTTGACCTCAATGCGGCTCGGTTGTGTGAGTTCGGCTTTCGGGATGCGTAGCTTGAGCACGCCGTGGTTGAACTCGGCGACAACCTTTTCGGCATCTAGTTCCTTGGATAGCGTGAACACGCGCCGGTAACGGGGCAGGGAAACCTCCGTGTAACTGGCTTCCATGCCCTCCGGCAGATCGAGGACGACTTCGCCTTTGATGGTCAGGATACCGCCTTGCACCTGCACGGCCAGCTTGTCCTTGGGCACACCCGGCAGATCGGCGTATAGGGTAATGCCTGCGGCGTCCTCGTACACATTCACCGGCGGCATCAGGGCTGCTTCAGGGCTGGCAGTTTCGGCTTGCTTGGTGACAGCAGTATTTTCGCTCATGGCCAGATCCTCCTCGCTCACTGGATGCTGATTTGGCGCGGCTGCGCGGCCTCGAGGCGCTGGATGCTGATGTGCAGCACGCCGTCGCGGTACCTGGCCTCCACCGCCTTGGGATTCACGTCGCTTGGTAGGCTCACCACACGGCGGAAGCGGCCGGCGAAGCGTTCATCGATATGCACGGAGGTTTGCTCGTCCTTGTCGGGAAGATCGGGCTTGCGTTCGCCGACAATGGTCAGCACGCTCTGCACCAGCTGCACGTCGATGCTGGCCGGATCGACGCCAGGGGCAAAGGCGTAGATTTCCACCGAGTGGGGTGTGCCGCCTACATTCATGGCCGGAAAACTGACCCGACCGCGAATGCTGGGAGACAGCTCGAATGGCTGCTGCCACTCGCGCTGTAGGCGTTCCAGCTCTGAGAATATGTCACGGGGAAACAACGATCGATACATCATGTTTGCCTCCATTCGCTTTCGCGTGGGCGCCATATTCGGACGCCCCCGGTTGCAATGGTACGGCTTCGCCTGCGGATTTCAAGGTCTTGATTTGACTGGTATTCGACATCATTCTTCCGAGAAGAAGGGCAGGCCCTCGAGACCGGAAAAGGGGAACACGCATGGAGTTCCATGACTACTACAAGACGTTGAGGGTGGCACGCGATGCCACGGCGGAGGACATCAAGAAAGCGTTCCGCAAGCTCGCGCGCAAGTTCCATCCGGACGTTTCCAAGGAGTCCGATGCCGAACTGCGCATGAGGCAGCTCAACGAGGCCTACGCCGTGCTCTCCGACCCGGACAAGCGCGCCGCGTACGATCAATTGGGGCGAGGCTATCAGCCCGGCCAGGAGTTCCGTCCGCCGCCGGACTGGGACACCGGCTTCGAGTTTTCCAGTCGGGGTTTCTCGCCCCAGGAAGAGGCCGATTTCAGCGACTTCTTCGCCGAGCTGTTTGGCCATGTGGGGGGCAGACACCGCGGCTCCCATGCACACGGTGGCAGCTTCCAGTCACGCGGTGTGGATCACCACGCCAAGGTGCTGCTGGACCTGGAAGACGCCTTTACCGGCGCCACCCGCCAACTTTCGCTGCGCTTGCCAAGCATGGACGCCCAAGGCGTGGTGCAGTTGAGGAGCCGGACCCTCAGTGTGAAAATTCCCAAAGGCGTGCGCGAAGGTCAGCTCATCCGTCTGGCCGGGCAGGGGGCGCCGGGGATGGGCGGCGCGCCGGCGGGGGATCTTTTTCTGGAGGTGCATTTCAATCCGCACGACCGACTGAAAGTGAAGGGGCGCAATCTACACCTCACCCTGCCGGTGGCGCCATGGGAGGCGGCGCTGGGGGCGGTGGTGCCGATCAATTTGCCCGGGGGCGAACTGAAGGTGCGCATTCCCTCTGGCGCCCAGAGCGGCAGCGAGCTACGTGTGCGCGGCAAGGGCATCCCCGCTAATCCACCGGGCGATCTGCTGCTGGACATCCAAGTGGTGTTGCCGCCGGCAAACACCCCCAAAGCGCGGGAGTTCTATGAAACCATGGCGCGGGAAATGATTTTTAATCCGCGCCCGAATAGGAGAGCCTGACCCATGTCTGATGATGACGTTCTGATCGGCTGCCTGTTGGATGAAGCTTGGCTGACTCTGGAGCAAGTGGCGGCAGCCTGCAAGGTAGAGTCAGAGTGGCTCATGCAGCATGTAAATGAGGGCTTATTTCCCCATGCGGTAAGCGTCGCTGGCGTCTGGCGGTTTTCCAGCGCCAGCCTTCGACGGGCGCGGCGCATGCGTCAGTTGGAGCGTGACTTTGACGCCATACCGGAACTGGCTGCTCTGGTGGCCGACCTGCTGGAAGAAATGGATGATCTGCAAGCGCGGCTGCGCTGTACCAGTCGGGGCTGAGCGCTACATGGATGCGCAAGCATGGGCCGTTGAGCCTGGGCGAACCGTCTGCTGCCAACTCGTGCCCCCCTGGCCCCTGATGGGCGCGCTACAAGGGGCGGCGCTGCTCGCGCGCCCGCAGAGTCCGCCGCCAGAGCCACTCTCTTGCGTACTTCAACGCGGCGATTTTTACTACCTCGTTGCAGCCAGCCTTCAAGTCGGAGTGCCCGTTTGGGGTACGTGAATGACCGCTGACCGCTGTGGATTCAACTGGTGGATGCAACGGATTGGTGAAATCGTCTGGGGGTGTTTCGTACACTCTGTTCGTTCCCACGCCGCGTTGCCTGCGGTGAGGAATGGGCTGACGATAGGCTTCCGTTGTTCATTGAGTGTCTCTTCCTCGGTATAGTGCCGCAGACGTCGCTGCGGACTGGTCTCGAACGATTACTTACTTGGGGAATGTATGAAAATACCGAACTCCGGCTCCCATGCCGCTCCGTTCGACATTCCGAACGTTGATCACTTTCGCTTCCACCGGCCTCACGCGCATCTTGCCCCGGCGTTCGGCAACGACAGGTTCGCGCTCAAGGCCGAAGCCTTCGCGCGTTTTTTTGGGACGCCCGTTTTTTTAGGGGCACAGACGGTAATCGTCGCCATCTGGATTGGGGTGAACGCCCTCGGTTTCACCAGGTTCGACGTTTACCCATTCATTCTCCTTAATCTGGCATTCAGTCTCCAAGCGGCCTATGCCGCGCCGCTCATTTTGCTAGCTCAGACGCGACAGGCAGCGCGAGACAACGCACACGCCGAGGCTGACGCGCAACACAGGGAGGCCCTTGCTGTCGCTAACGAGCAGCGGCAGGCAATTGCCGCGCAGAACGCGGCACAACTGCTGGAGTTGCTGCAGCGGAATACGGAACTGACCGAACTTACCCAAAAATTAACTGTGCGTGTCGAAACGCTGACCGTCGAGTTGCACGAGAAGCTCTTGCAAAAAGACTCAAAACCATAAAGCCGACACCCTGCCCATCAAGGCTGAAGTGGACGTTCGTGTTGATGAGGTATTGGGAGTGAGCCAAAAGCGGGGGGCAAATCCGTCAGGAAAGGGGTCTATTGTGTACTGAGACCGATTAATGGCGTTGTCAAGTTGGCGAAGCGGTCGGGTAAGATGAGGCGAGATGAAGAAGAAATCGCTCTTCATGGCCACCGGTTTCCGGCGGCGATCATCAGCTGCGCGGTGCGCTGGTATTTTCGCTTCAACCTGAGTCTGCGCGACATCGAGGAGTTGCTGTTCGAGGGCGGTGTCGTCGTGACCTACGAAACCATTCGCCGTTGGTGCGAAAAGTTCGGCGCCGGCTTCGCGCATCGCGCCAAGGTCGCACGGCGCAAGCCAGGCAGCACTTGGCATCTGGACGAGATGTTCGTGAAGCTGCGCGGTGAGCCCTACGTCCTATGGCGAGCGGTCGACGAACATGGCGCCGAACTCGACATCCTGCTGCAGAAGCGGCGCGACAAGGCTGCCGCTAAACGTTTCTTCCTGCGCGTGCTGTGCTCTTGCCCGGCGCCGCGCAAGATTGTCACCGATCAGCTGCGCAGCTACCCGGCGGCGAAAGCCGACATCCCGGAGTTGGCCTGCGTCAAGCACGTGTTCGTGAAGGCGACCGCCCGCGTGAACAATCGGGCCGAGAACAGCCACCGGCCCACCCGTGATTGCCTTGTCTCGCTGTCGGCAAGTTGACAGAGCCCTTGCCTACCTTCAGCTCGCGTTGACTACCGGCATGGCTGCCACAGTGGCCCTCGGCAGTCGGCCGGCCCGCGCGCCCGCAGACCTGGAACAGCGTGCTCGACTTCCGCAAGCGTGGATCAGGAACTCGCGCAGCGCGTCGGCCGGCTTGTCGAGCTTGCGGCCGGCCTGCCACATCATGCCGACCTCCATGTCCGGCACCGCCGAGGCGATGGCCCTGACCTCGATCTGCTTGCCCTCCAGCGACCACGGCCGGTACACCATATCGGTCAGCACGCCGAAGCCGGCCGCGGCGAAGTAGCGAAACTGCCGCAGGGTGATCTCCTTGGCGATCCTTTTCGGTGCCCCGCGTGACTTGGCCATGGCCATCCCTCCGCTACGGGCCTCTGCGAAGTGCTTATTAGCAGGCGCGGATTCTTGCCGGCATCCCGGCCGCCATTGTGAGAGTATAATTTCACATTTATGAAACAACATGGAAAACCGCCTCCTCGCTGGCTTTCCTTCTGCACGAACGGCCCCCATGCCACGGTCACTACCTGATCCGACTCCACCGTCGCGCGCGACGATTCGCACCATTCACCAACTGGGCGACCGGATTCGAGCAAGCCGGGCAGGGAAAGGAATGCCTATTGACCAGGCGGCCAGGCATTCCGGTGTCTCCATCGGCATGCTGTCCAAGCTCGAGAACGGCAAGGGGGTCAATCTCGAGCATGCCCTGCGTGTATTGGACGGACTGGGTTTGACGATGCTGGTCGTTCCCAAGGCGCATGCGCCTTGGCTCGAACAGGCAGCGGCCCATGCGGCCAAGATTGGCGAGGATGTGGCGTGGGACCAGAATGCTTAGCTAGTAGCGTCGCGTGGCGCCGTGGCGTGGAAGCGGTCATACTCGTGACGGCGATCGACCGCTTGATGGGTGCCTTCTACTCAGCGGTCCGAAATATAGGCGACAGATGGGGCGTCGAAGAATGAGCGCACAAGCCGGCGGTTCTTCTTCACGTCGTGCAGGTGCTGCTCAACGCGGATTTCCAGTTTCTCGCCCGCTCGCAACGGATCGCGCGCCACACCAGTTCGCTTGAGATGACTCCACACGAACTCGTCGGGATTCGGGTCGGGCGCGTAACCCGGCAGCACATGCATCGTGAGCTTTCCCTTGGTCGATTCGATGTACTCGCGCACATTGGCCTTCTTGTGTGCTGGCAGTCCGTCAACGATCAGATGCACTGGGCGGTTGCGGCCCGTCATCATCTTCTTGAGCAATTCGATGAATAGCTCCGCGGTCAAGGCCCCTTTGTAGGTCGCAAACCAGAAGGCACCTTCGGCGTTCACCGCGGACGCGGCGGAATTCGATTGGCGCTGCCCGGGGCGCTCAATCACCGGTGTCTCGCCTTTGACCGCCCAGGTCTTGCCATGCACCGCGTCGGCTCGAAATCCTGATTCGTCCCAGAAGTAGATGTCCGCACCGCTTTGCTTGGCCGCAGCCGCAATGCCCGGAAATGATTCACGCTGCCAGCGCTCGACGGCCTGCGGATCTCGTTGGTACGCCCGCTGCCATGGCTTTTGCGGGCTCAAGTCCAGTCCCGCCAGCAGCCTGCCCACTGCTGTGACACCCATCTTCACACCAAATTTCTCATCGATGAGCGTGGCCACAATCTGTCGTGTCCACAGCCCGAAGTCCAGACCGATTGGGGGGGCTCCAGCACACACGAGCTCTGTCGGTCCGAGCGGCCAATCGGTGATTTGACGCCGGAGACAGTTGGGTTGTCACTGGCGGACGGGAAAGAGGTTCTGCATAAGCTGCAACAAATCATGGTCGCCGAGCAATCCGAAGAGATTTGCGAGTTGCGACGGGTCTGTTCTCGATGCGGCCTCTGGCTTCCACTCAAGGACTATCGGATACGCAAAGTTGACAACGGTCTTCGGTAAGGTCGCCTTTCATCAGATTTGCTCCGAGAAACCTCGCCATTCAAGGCGGGGAGTGAAAGGAGCGCCGCCGAAAGGCGGCATTCCCACGTTAGAATGAGCGGCATGATTCGTGTCTACCGCTACCGGGTGAAGTCGCTCAACGGCCTGCTCAACAAGCAGAGCCGCGCGGTGAACTACGTCTGGAACTTCTGCAATGACACGCAGAAGCACGCGCTCAAATGGGGGAAGACGTGGCCGAGCGGGTTCGATCTGAACGTGCTGACCACGGGCAGCAGCAAGGAACTCGGCATCCATTCCGGCACGGTCAACGCGACATGCGAGCAGTACGCGAAATCGCGCAGCCAGCATCGCCGTCCTTACTTGCGATACCGCGGTAGGAAGAGCCTTGGATGGGTGCCCATGAAGGGCCGCGATTTGAAACGAGAGGGCGAGGCGTTTCGCTTTGCCGGGCATACCTTCCGCGTTTTCAATAGTCGCCTGTTGCCCGAAGGCAAGGTCAGGGACGGCAGCAACTTTGCGCAGGATTCGCGCGGGAACTGGTTTCTCAACATCGTGATAGAAGTTGCTGATATGCCGGCACGCCCGATTCAAACTGGCGTCGGCATCGATCTTGGTTTGAAGGACTTCGCGACGCTTTCGACCGGCGAGAAGCTCCCCAATGACCGGTTTGGCCGGCAAGCCGCCGAACGACTGGCGAAGGCGCAGCGTGCGCGAAAGCACAAGCGGCATATTGCCAAGCTGCATGCCAAGGTGGCGAATGCCCGCGCCGACTTCCAACACAAGCTTGCGCTCGAGCTCGTCCGGCGCTTCGATTACATCGCGGTCGGCAACGTGTCGGCTTTGAAACTCGCCAAAACCAAGATGGCGAAGAGCGTCTACGACGCATCCTGGTCGTCCTTCCGGGACAAGCTCCGCTACAAAGCGATTGCGCACGGAGCCACGTTTGAGGAAGTGAACGAAAGCGGTTCTACCCAGTCCTGTTCGGCGTGCGGTTCGAAGGACAGCACGACGCGGCCGAAAGGTATCGCAGGACTGCGAATAAGAGAGTGGACCTGCAGTAGATGTGGTGTCGTGCATGACCGTGATACCAATGCTGCGTTAAACATTCTCCGATGCGGACGTGCATCGCCAGGTGTGGGAATCCCCTGCCTTTAGGCAGGGGAGATGGAATGAACACCGCCCGTCAGTAACGCTAGCGGGGGTTCCACGATGAAGGGCTCTCGCTTGACCGACGGCATCGATGTGCCAAAGTGAAGATCCGAACCATCACTTGAGGTAAGGAGAGCCCAAATGAATGCTACGACATATGGGCTGGATCTTGCAAAGTCGATCTTCCAGCTCTACTGGGTCGACCCAGAGACGGGCGAGACGCACAGCCGGCGCCTCAGCAAGACCCAACTGATTTCCTTTCTGAGCAATCGCACCCCCGGCAAGTTCGTACTGGAGGCGTGTGGCGGCGCGCACTGGTGGGCAAGAAAGATTATCAGCCTGGGCCATGAAGCCATCCTACTCCACCCAAAGTACGTGCGACCGTTCGTGCGGACCAACAAGACCGATGCGGCCGACGCGCGCGCGATCTGGACAGCCGCGCAGCAACCTGGGATGCGACCGATACCGGTAAAGACTGAGGCACAGCAAGCCTTACTTGGATTGCACCGAATTCGCTCGGAACTAGTCGACAGCCGCACGCGGCAAGTGAATCAGATTCGCGGCTTGCTGGGCGAATACGGCCTGCACTTCGTGCTTGGTCGCAAGGCTGCCATGGCGCAGTTTGTCACCCGACTGAGCGAGATCGAGCAAACCATCCCGGCTCCCTTGTGGCGACTGTTGTCGCGCCAGTTACAGCGACTCAGGCAGTTGGACGCTGAAATCCTCGCGGCCGAGCAAGAGATCGCTGCATGGCTAAAAACCGAGCCTGCCGCCCAATGTGTGGATGCGATTCCGGGAATTGGCCCGATCACCGCCACGGCCCTGGTTGCCACCATGGGATCTCCCCAGGCTTACCGCTCAGGCAGAGCCTTCGCGGCCAGCCTGGGCCTGGTACCAACCCAGAGTGGCACCGGCGGCAAGGTTCACCTCGGCCATATCAGCAAACGTGGCGATCCCTATTTGCGCAAACTGCTGATCCATGGCGCACGCATCGTGCTGACCCGCTCGAAGCGGCGCCCGTGCTGGGCTGAGGCCCTGCTGGTCAGGCGCCCGACCAATGTTGCCATCGTCGCGCTAGCCAACAAGATGGCGCGCACCGCCTGGGCATTGCTTGCCCATCGCCGCGTCTATGAACCCGGCTATATCAGCGCACGGCCTGCGTAGCGAAAGCACGACCACAGCAGGGCACAAACGAATACCTTCAGGGTTGCACAGGGTAAGGAGATAAGGTGTGATGGCAAACTAGGTCGGACCGCGGGAACGCAAACCCGATGACGTCCAAGCGGCTTACAGCCCGTCGTGGGAGATGGGGACGTTCCCGGCTGATTCCATCAAGGCCCGCAGGCACGTTCCTGCAGCAAGGTCGGATATAAGACAGCAACCCATACCTACAAGCCAAAGCCCTTCAATTTACCTTGGCATCCGGGCGGTGTTCATATAAGGACGTCAAAGTGCCCGAATCGTGTCCTGCCTCTGCGAGCCTCCGTACTAGGCGCAAATGCCATATCGGCAGGTTGTCGCGACCTTGCGCAAGTTCCTGCCGGTCGCCCCCCGCAGGCCCTGGCCGAAGCCGCCGCCTTGTTGATACTCTCAAAGAAGCTAGAGGGGATCTTTCCGAAGGACAAGGACGAGGACGCATGATCGGCCTGGAAGATCGCCACACGATGGTCCGCCATATCGAAACCGCTCAGGCAGGCGGCGCACGCCTGCGCCAGGCGTGCGAGGTCGCTGGCATAACCGTGCGCACTCTGCAACGCTGGAAGGCCCACGATGGCTTGGTGGTCGGAGACCCCCGCCCCGGGGCAGAGCGTCCCACGCCCGCGCATGCGCTGACCATCGAGGAGCGCGAACGCATTCTGGCGGTTGCCAATGAGCCGCGCTTCGCGGACATGCCGCCGGCGCGCATCGTGCCCATGCTGGCCGATGAGGGTGTCTACCTGGCCAGCGAATCGAGCTTTGGTCGGGTGCTGCGCGCCCATGGGCAGACCCGGCATCGAGGACGCGCCAAGGCACCGCGCCAAAGCCGCCCACCCACCACGCACGTGGCCACGGGGCCGCGCCAACTGTGGTGCTGGGACATGACCTACCTGCCGGCCGAGGTCGCCGGGCGCTGGTTTTATCTGTACCTGATCCTGGACGTCTACAGCCGCAAGATCGCGGGCTTCGAGGTCCACGATCGGGACGACGCCAACCACGCGGCGCATCTGGTCAAGCGCACGGCGCTGGCCGAGGGTATTCACGCCATGGCGACCAAGCAGGTGCTGCACGGGGACAATGGTGCTACGCTCAAGGCCACCACGGTGCTGGCGATGTTGCACTGGCTGGGCGTCAAGCCCTCGTATTCGCGCCCACGCGTGAGCGACGATAACGCCTTTGTGGAGAGCCTGTTCCGCACGGCCAAGTACCAGCCCAATCCGACGCTGCTGCTGGCAGGCCGACGGTAAATGGCGCTCGCGCCTCCCGGCCGATCTTGGCCAGCGTGTTGGGACAGACCAGGGTGAGGGCGTCGGAAGCGGAATCCGGCACGTCCAGCGCGGCCTCCACGGCCTCGGAATTCACGACAATGCTAACGGTCGTTTGGGGCGAGTCTACGCGCCCGGGCTAGCGCGGCGACGGTGGGCGCATGTAGAACGATGCGCAGGTCGTCGCTGTTGTCTTCCATTTTCTCTCCTTGTGGTGGCCAGGTATCCGGCAGGGTTCGTCCTCCTCGATCAGGCGCTGGTGCAAATGGCGAGGCTAGGACGCCCGGCCATTGAACATCTGAGTTCCGAGTTGCACAAATGCGCGTACTGCTGGGGATATTTCCCGACGCCTGTGAGCCAGCACCAGTTGCACTGAGAATTTAAAGTCAGAGATCTGTGCGTAGAAGATTCCTGGCTGGGAGAAGTTCTGCATTGACTCAGGCACGATGGCCACTCCGTATCCCCCAGACGCAAGGCAAATTGCCGAGATGAAATCCTGGACCCGATATTCCAGATGCGGCGTGAACCCTCCGACTTCGCCCAGGGCGGATAACGCGGACCCGAATCCTTCCTCGTCTGCAAACTGAGGGACGATGAACGATTGATCTGCCAGCGCGCGCGCTGGAATTGTCGTTCGCCTTGCAAGGGGATGGCTTTCTGTCATGGCAGCCAGCAGACGTTCGGTCTGTACGACTTTGGTGACCACGCCAGCCGGATAGAGCCGCCTGGGCCTGACAATTCCCACATCAATCTGGCCATCGCTGAGCGCTTCAAGCTGCCTTGGCGTTTCCATTGGCACGACTTCGATCCGGACCATTTCGTGTGATTTCCGAAACTCGCTCAGCATCATGGACAACAGGCCGCTGCTTGCGCCAGATGCCACATAGCCGACACGGATGACGCCGGCCAGTCCTCGGGCAGCCAGGCGTCCCACCTGGTCGGCGCGCTCAATGTGTCGCAATGCAGCGACAGCCTCGGCCTGGAACAGGTGCCCCGCGTCGGTAAGTGACACCGGCTTCCTTTTGTTTCGGTTCAGCAGAGTGACTCCCAGATCCTGCTCAAGGCGCTGGATCTGGGTGCTGAGCCCTGACTGTGCGACCCCCAGGCGATCTGCCGCCTTCGCAAAGTGAAGTTCTTCCGCCACGGCGAGAAAGCACTGCAGTTGGCGAACGTCGATCATCGTTTTAATCTCAATTTCGGAACAAATATTACACACGTCTATCTGGATCATATCAAAGAATCCAGATGAAATAGCGCCATACCACATTCCTGAGAGCTATCGATGAATGCCCCGCTTCCCGCTGCAGTGCTTGCCAGCCAAGATGAGTGCCGCTTCCAGTTGTCTGCCCACCCTGATCACCATCGCATCCTGCATGTGACCGTTGAGCGCGATGCACTTCTTGGGTTCCTGCATGACGTACGCAAGGTCGATGTCCAGAACCTGGAGTATGTCCCCTTCATGCGCTATGAACTCGCGGACGTGCTCGCGAAGCATGTCGGGGAGGACTTCGCTACAACCATCAACAAGATTGTGAAGGACCGGCAGCACGGTGGCTTTACGGTAGGCCTCCAGGGACTGACGACGGACGCCGACGATTTCGTTCGCTTCGGCACTGCCATCGGGCACCTGCTGGGCCCCAGCAACCACGATTCGATGTCGGGCACTTACTATGCGCGCTTCGTGGTCAAGCATACGGACAATAGCGACTCCTATTTGCGCCAGGCCTATCGGCTCTTCACGATGCACACCGACGGCACCTTCGTTACCGAAGCGACGGACTGGCTGTTGATGATGAAGTTTGCAGAACAGAATGCAGTTGGCGGCGAGTCCCGGTTCCTGCATCTGGACGATTGGGAAGGGCGTGACCGCTTTGTCAGTCACCGTCTCGGGACGCAGCCTTTCCTCTACAAGGCGCCGGGGTCCAAGAATGTCAGCGACAAGGTCGAGCGCCCGCTCTTCTTCCAGAACGAGTTTGGGTTGTCGATGTCCTTCATCGATCAGTTTGTACAGCCTCGCAATCGCGAGGAGGCTGCATTCCTGAACGACCTGTCGACCTCCATGGAGGCTTCGCCGGGAACCAGGGAAGTGTCGCTGCCCGTCGGCGACCTGGTTGTCCTGAACAACTACTTCTACCTCCACGGGCGTGCGCCGTTCGAGAAGAGTGAGGCCCTGTTCCGTGAGCTGATGCGCCAGCGAGGCACGTTCGCCTAATTATCAATGTGATCCGGCGTGGCTGACAGTGACAGCGGTTGGGCCTGATAGAAGCTTCAAATCATGATGACATCTCAAACCGAAGTTGCAAGAAGCCAGGCCGTTCCGGGCGCCGGAACACCTGCCAAGCCTGCCTATGGCGTCAACCGTCAGCTTCCTCGACGACTGCGGCCGATCCTCTCGCTTGCCGATTTTGAGGTCGCGGCAAAGCGGGTGCTTCCGCGCCCCATCTTTGGCTATATTGCCGGCGCTGCGGAGGATGAAAAGTCGCTTGCCGCGAACAGGACCGCTTTCGACGAGGTCAGGTTTCGTCCAAAAGTCCTTGTCGACGTATCGGGAAGGTCGCAAGCGACCGAGATCTTCGGGCAACGTTACGCTGCTCCCTTTGGCGTGGCGCCCGTCGGAATCAGTGCGATTGCCGCTTACCGCGGCGATGTGGTCCTCGCCCAAACGGCACGGGAAGAGCAGATACCCGCAATCATGAGCGGTACGTCCCTGATTCCGATGGAAACCGTTCACGCGGCCGCGCCGGGCACGTGGTTCCAGGCGTACCTGCCAGGTGACGCCACACGCAGGGACGCGCTGATTGACCGGATTGAAGCGGCCGGGTTCAAAACGCTTGTCCTGACGGTTGATATTCCCGTTTGGGCCAACCGGGAGAATAACGTCCGTACGGGCTTCTCCTTGCCTCTGCGACCATCTGTGCGTCTGGCATTCGATGGCGTGTCCCGGCCGCGTTGGCTGGCCGGGACGTTCGCCAGGACGCTTATTTCGAGTGGGATGCCGCATTTTGAGAATTCTTTTGCATCTCGCGGCGCACCGATCTTGTCGGCCTCCGCAATTCGCGATACGGCGGGGCGGGATCACCTGAACTGGACGGATATCGAGCGAATCCGGAAAAGATGGCGCGGCAACCTCGTCATCAAGGGCATTTTGCATACGTCCGATGCCGAACGCGCTGTCGCCCTGGGCGCCGACGGCATCATTGTCTCGAATCACGGTGGGCGCCAGTTGGACGGCGCCGTGGAACCGCTTGCTGTCCTGCCGGAGATCTGTGAGGCAGTCGCGCATAAGATAACCGTGATGATGGACAGCGGTATCCGGCGAGGCGGTGATGTTCTGAAGGCGTTGGCACTGGGAGCCCGCTTTGTCTTCCTAGGGCGGCCCTTTGTTTACGCTGCGGCCATTGGAGGAGCCGAAGGCATTCGCCACGCCATCACGCTGTTGCGCGATGAGGTCGATCGCAACATGGCCATGCTTGGCGCGACGACCATCGCAGACGTGAACGATACCGTCATCGTCCAGGGCCACGGAACCGGCCGAGTTACGTCGGGGTAAGCCAACCCGGTCCGATGCGCGAATGTGCGCGACATTCTGACCGGCCTTGCTGCCTATCGGAATCGCGGAAGCTTAAAAAAGCAAGGTTGTCGGCGATCAATGACTGCCGACACCCTTTGATCTCCTGATCTGTGCCGTAATGCAGCGCGCCACCAACCGGAAGCGTGCGCAAGGGCGCAGCCATGTCAGCACATTGCGCGATGGCGTGGAATATGCGGATCCCCGCGCCGCGTACAACGCAGAGCGCTACCGACAGCGGGTCCCGAACAACCTGGCCCGACTGCCAAATCACCGGGAGCCGTCTTGCCGGCCAGGCCTGACGGCTCCGGTTCCCCCAGGAGGGGGAGCGCTCAAATCACGAAGATGGACGAGCCCGTGGTCTTTCGAGACTCCAGGTCCCGGTGTGCCTGCACTGCATCCTCCAGGGCATAGCGCTGATTGATCCCGATGTGGATGCGGCCAGCCGCCACGTGGCCGAACAGCTCGCCGACCAGTTCCGCCTTCTCGGCAGGATCGGCGATATAGTCGGCCAGGCCCGGGCGCGTCAGGAATAGCGAGCCTTTGCGGGCCAGAATTGCCGGATCGAAACCCGTGACCGGACCGGAGGCGAACCCCACGCAAACCAGCAGGCCGCGTCGCTTGAGGGAGTCGAGCGAGGCCATGAAGGTGTCTTTGCCCACGCTATCGAAGACCACGGACACGCCCACGCCATCCGTCAGTTCCCGCACGCGCTTGGCCACGTCCTCATGGCTGTAGTTGATGGTGTGGTCACAGCCGTGGGCGCGCGCCACTTCGGCCTTGGCATCGGTGGAAACCGTGCCGATCACCGTCAGCCCCAGCAATTTGGCCCACTGCGAAACAATCAGGCCAACACCACCTGCCGCGGCATGCAGCAGGATGGAGTCGCCCGCCTTGAAGGGGTAGATCCGGCGCATCAGGTAGGCCGCTGACAAGCCCCGCATCGTCATGGCCGCCGCGATTTCGCAACTGATTGCCTGCGGCAGCTTGATCAGAGGATCGGCAGAGATCAGCCGCTCCGTGCTGTAGGCGCCCAGCGTGTTGGTAAATCCCGTATAGGTCACACGGTCGCCGACCGCCAGATGGGTGACGCCGGCACCGACGGCCTCGATCACGCCAGCAGCCTCGTTGCCGATACCGCTGGGCAGCGGAACCTTGTAAGTGCCGCTGCGGAAATAGGTATCGGCAAAGTTCAGGCCTGCCGCCACGTGGCGGACGCGGACCTCTCCCGGTCCCGGTTCACCAACGCCAACGTCTTCAAAACGAAGGACCTCGGGTCCGCCCGTTTCATAGAACTTAACGGCCTTCGCCATGTTGTCTCCTGTTCGGTATCAACTATCACAATACGCCCGCGGCTCGCCAAGGGACAAATCCATGTCGCGGCAAGCTGGTCAGGCGATAGAAAAATTGCCACAGGCGGCTTGCTCAAGCCGCCTGTGGCCTCTCCCGGGTAGCAGGGATGCTTGAGCGGGAACGGCTGTCCTTTGCGACGATTGAATCATCTGGCCTGGCGCCACTTCCCACTTTACCTTGCACGCATTGAGCTTTCCCTTTTATGACAGTCATCGGCTGGCGCAGGAGCACTGGACCATCGACTACCAAAGCAGGCGCATTGATGACGAAGTGAGAGTGCGTCGGGCACGCCGCGGCGGTTCGCCTCTCTCAGCACCTTCTCCAGATGGCTCAGCGACCGCTTCGATAGCAGCGTCACGAAATGGACGGAGAGACCGGACTTAGCAGATGCTGAAGCCTTGCCCATCATCGACGACGAGCGTCGAGCCAGTCATGAATGCGCTGGCCGGCGAAGCGAGCGTCAGCAGCGCGCCATCGAGCGCCTCGGGCGTGCCGAGGCGCCGGCGAGGCAGGCCCTCGACGATCTTCCTGCCCGCGGGGCTCTGGAACATGGCGCGGTTGATGTCAGTCTCGATGTAGCCGGGACTGATGGCGTTGACGTTGATGCCGTGGCACGCCCATTCATGGGCCATCGTGCGGGTCAAGTGCTCCAGCGCTGCCTTGCTGGAGCCGTAGATGCCCAGGTGCGGCGAGTGCGTCTGCGCGGCCAGGGAGCATATGTTGATGATGCGTCCCGGCAACTGCCTGTCGATGAGCCGGCGTGCGAAGGCGGTAGACATCAGCAACGCGGCCTTCGTGTTCACGTCGAATACCCGGTCGAACATCTTCTCGTCCACGTCGAACAGCGCCGCGCGCCCGCCGACGCCCGCATTGTTCACAAGCGCCCATAGCGGCGGCATGCTTTGCTGGATGTCATCCAAGGCAAGCCGCACGGCTTCCTGATCGGCAACATCGACGGGAACGGCCCGCGCTGTACCGCCGGCTTGTGCGATCAGTTTTGCAGTTTCCTGCAGCGGCTCCGGCCGCCTGCCCAGCAGGGCGATATGCGCGCCGGTGGCGGCCAGCGTCCTTGCCGCCTGCCGCCCAAGTCCCGAGCCAGCGCCGGTAACGATTGCCGTCAGTCCGCGCAGGCCGAAGCGCTCGGCGAAAAACTCCGTGTCAAAGCCATTGCTCATCTTCATTCCTTCTCATGTCACCGCGGAAGCAGTCGCCCTGTTTCAGGGAACTCTCAGCAATTGAGCCCTGGCGGGCGTAGCCAAAGTTGCTTGTCCTCCATCACGACTTCATAGGTGCGGATACGCAAGCTCGGAGATGCGGTGCACTGGCCGTTGCGAATGTCAAATCGCAAGCCGTGTGCAGGGCAGCTGATCATGTGCTCCACACACGAACCTCCTGCGAGGGAGGCTCCGGCATGGGGGCAACTGTTTTCCATGGCAAAGAATTGGCCGCCAAGGTTGAGCACGATTGCCGATTGACCGTCTGGCAAGAAGACCAGTTTGCGGGCGCCTGGAGCCAGTGACTCCGGAGGCCCGAGCAGAATCCATCCGGGATCAGGCATTGGATTTGCACTCGCTGTGCAAACGCCCGGTCAACACGGCTTGCTGCATGACGCGAACCAACTCGCTGGCCGGTACGGCGCCAGTGACCGGCCACTGCCCATTGAAGACGAGATGAGGAACCCCTTCTGCAGGGTCGGCGCCCATTGAGGACTGGAGCGCAGAGGACGCCCTGGCGTCCCAACTGAACCCAGACGCTTGAGCCAGGGCCTGCAGTGTCTGCGCTGAACCGATGTCTTGCCCTTGAGAGAAGAAAGCGCAGTAGATGGACTCTACCAACTGGTACATGGCCTCCGGCATCAGCCTGGACTGGGCCGCATTGACCAAGGCACATGCCAGCGACGAATTCGGAAAGGTCGCGATGCTTTCGAAGTTCAACGACAGGTCAACCGATTCTGCCACGGCGCGAATCTGTGCGCGGCGCATCGCCACCGCCCGTTGGCCACCAAGCCGTGCCTCATAAAATGCCTGGTAGGGAATGCCTTGGGCAGGAATCTGCGGCAGCAGTGCATTGGCATGACATACCGTCTCCAGCGCCAATCCGGGGTGCTGCTGCCGCAGGCTTGCCCATGCCGAACGCAGATTTCGCAACCCAATCCAGCACCAGGGGCAAATCAGGTCAAGGTAAAAATCAACGCGCAGAGTTTGCGACGGTGCAGGGGCAGGGACCGCACCCGAAAGTTCAGAGCAATTCACGCAATCATTCCTTAGTGGTCGGCCAGGGGCCGTATTCGGATGCAAGGTCGAAGTGACCGACATGCCCAAGGCCGACAAGCCGAGCACCCCGGTCCCCCGCCAATTGAATGCGCCGTCCGAACCTGGCCAGGGCTCCGTGACGGCTGGCTGCTATCAGGCTGAGAAATGGCGGCTTTGTCCCAGGCAGGCCGCGATGCCGCGCGCGACACATCATATTCATCGATCCTGATCCCCGCGTCGTTGGCGATCTTCGTCCAGACTTGCAGATCGTTCTGGACGCCGCCTCGTGCTATCGTGAGCCCGATCATAGCAGTCGCATTTTTGGTGTCGACATCAATATATTGACGTCGTCGTGACGTTGCAGGAATCGACCAGCCACCGTAGACGGCATTGTCACGTTGGCGGTTGAGGGCCGTCATCGCAGCGATACGCGCGACCGTCGAGTGTGGCGGCGGCCGGGGCCTTGGCCTGTCCGCTCGCCCAGGCATCAGATGCTCAGCACAATCTTGCCGAAGTGCCTCTGCGCCGCCTGGTAGCGGAAAGCGTCGGCGATCTCGTCCAGCGGAAAGTGCCGGTCAATAATGGGACGGATGCCGGTGGCATCCAGCGCCCGCACCATGTCGAGCTGGTGGCGCCGGCTGCCCACCAGCTGGCCGGTAATGCGTAGCTGCTTGCGCAGGATCTGCCTGACATTGAACGGCGAATCCGCGCCCGACAAGACGCCGATGATCGCCACGTGCCCTCCCGTGCGCGCGGCGGCAACGGACTGCTCCAGCGTTGCCGCGCCACCGACTTCAATGACGTGATCCACGCCGGCGCCGCCGGTCAGCGTGAGTACCGTATGGCCCCACCGTGGGTCGTCGCGATAGTTGATCACATGGTCCGCGCCCAGACTGCGCAGGCGCGCAAGCTTGTCGCCCGAGCCTGACGTCGCGATCACGGTGGCACCTGCCGCCTTGGCAAACTGGAGGGCGAACACCGAGACACCGCCCGTTCCCAGGATCAGCACGGTCTCTCCGGGCTTCAGCGCGCCATCGACAAACAGTGCCCGCCAGGCAGTCAGCCCCGCGGTCGTCAGCGTCGCCGCTTCCACATGGCTGTAGGCAGCCGGCGCATGCGTGAAAGCCGTCACGGGCAGTGTCACGGTTTCGCGCGCAAAGCCGTCGATACCGTCGCCGGGAACCGTGGCGAAGTCGGACAGGCTCGGCTCACCGTCCAGCCACGTCGGGAAGAACGTGCTGACCACATGGTCGCCGGCCGAGAACTCCTTCACCCCCGCACCCACTTCGGTGACGACCCCCGCACCATCTGACATCGGGATGCACCGCACAGGCCCCACCCCGCGGCTGACGACACCGAAGTCGTGATAGTTCAGCGAGCTTGCATGGATGCGCACCGTGATCTCAGCGGGGCCGGGCGGGCGGGTTTCTACCGTCCCCGGGACCAGGCGGTCGAGCCCTCCGGGTGGCTCCAGATAGATGGCTTTCGATACGGTCAAGGGCGTTCCCTCCTGAGGGCATTGTCACGTTGGCGAGAATGATCGGCCGGCTGCCTGCACTATTGCGTCATGGTGCAGCCAAAAGCAGCACGGAACCAATGGCCGAAACTGTTCTGGCTTGAAGGTCCCATCAGGCGCGCGACCTCGCCGATCGTCAGGTCGCTCTCCTGCAGGTGACACGCGGGCAGCGCGCTCAGCCGCGTCGCGTTTCCGCGAGGTAACACCATCTGCCAATGAGGAACACGGTGAAGGGAAGAACTGCCGCGAGCGGTAGCCATCGCAAGGCGACCTGAAGACCTACCGCGTCCGCTGCCATGCCGGTGATAAATGGGCCTGCTGCGAGGCCCAGTATGTTGTTGAACAACGTCAGGGTGGCAAATGCCGAGCCATGAATGGCTGGCGGTGTGGCACCGGCAATGATCGCGCTACAAGTGCCGAACGAGCTGGCAAGGAAGAACACCCCGGGCGCAAGGAGCGCGAGTTGCAGATTGCCCTGTGGCATGCGGAACGCGATCGCCAGCAGCGTGCCTAGCACGAGGCAATAGCCAATGGCCATGTTCCACCTCTTGAGCAACGAATCCCCGCTGATCCGATCGGTCATCACACCGCACAGGAGTTGGCCCAGGCCGCTGACAAGGACAAGGCCGGCAGCCAGTACGGCCGCCTCGCTGACCGGCATGCCCCAGTAGCGGTTCAGGTAGCTGGGCAGCCACACGAAAAGAGTGCCCTGGACGAAGATCTGCAGGGCGCAGCCGAGGTACGCACAAAAGACAGAAGGGGACGGAAACAGGCCAGAGAAGAACGCACGCGGTGTCAGTTTCACATGCCCGTATGCCGGAGTTCTGTTCCCATTGTCCAGTCGGACACTTGCGAGTTTTTTTTCCGTAACCACGGAGCAGTAAATGATCACCAGCACAAAGCCAATGATCGCCATCAGAGCCATCGACCAGCGCCAGCCCAAGTGCGTCGCAATGAGGCCGGAAAGCGAGACACCGAGCACGGACCCAAAAGCAGCGGCAGATGTAAAGCCGCCGGCAATGGTAGACCGCATATGCTTTGGAAAGATGCTCACAAGCATAGCGAATCCGACACTGCCGTAGGCAGCCTCGCCGACGCCAACGAACAAGCGCGCGACGAACATCTCGTGGTAGTTAGCGGCGATAGCGCACCCGAGCGTGGCAACACTCCACACCGAAACCATTAGGGCAATGCTTTTGACGCGTCCCCAGCGGTCGGCGAGTATGGAGAACGGGAGGGTCAGTACGCCGACCATCAACGGCACCACGCTGCTAATCGAGCCGAGCTGCGTATCGGAAATCTGCCACTGCACCTTCAAGAGCGGAAACAAGGCATTGATCGCCTGCCGCGACATGTAGTCAGACAGTAACAGGCAGAACATCAATGAAAATACCACCCACGCGTAGGGGCGGGCGCCAGTGGTAGCCGCAGCCGGCTCAGCCGGCATCGCGTTACTTGTATACGTGCTCAATTCTGTCTCCTCTAATGATTCTTGAAACTCATGACTAGTAGTGCCGCCAGTTGTCGTGTGACCCCTGTGAGGCAAGGCCTTCAGGCAGGGCTGGCAGTGGTCATGAGAGGCCGTGGTCGCTGATGCCAGCTGCCGCGCCATGGCTTATCGTCTCGATTTCGCCATGCATCGGCGCACAGTTGCGGAACAAGCATCACAGGTCTGCTTGCGCAGAAAAAGGCGGGCAACCTCCAGGCAGGTGCGTGAACAGATCGCGGCCGACGAGTAAGGTTGCATCACGTTCGGCGACACGATCCCTGATATGGGACTCTTGCATCGGATCATCTAGCCTGGCGCGACATCCCGCTTTACCTTGCACGCCATGAACTTGGCCTTTTATGACAGTCATCCGCTGGCGCAGGGAGCACCGGATCACCTAGTGCCAAATTCAACACACCTCGAGGAGCCGGTTCTTACCCGTAATGTTGCAGCGCGGCTTGTTGCCGGATAACGCGGATAGGGGAGTTGCAAGATAGAGCGGACGTCCGCAACGCGCACGCTGCGGCGGCTCGGTGAGCAAGCGGTGCAGGTACGCATATGGCTCGACGTCACGGGCGCTGCGTGTGAGCATCACCCCTGCAAGGAGCCATGCCTGGTGACTATGGAAGCCCTTCCATAAGAGAAAGAGCTGGTTGGATACCAGTCCCGGTTTTCCGGGCTGACATCGCGATATTGTTTCAGCGTGTGCGCCGGTCGCCGGCGCTACGGTAGTCACCCGACCGGGTGTCTACCGTTACGGCACGTCCGTCAGGCAGTCATGCGGATCGTGCTCGTTGCGTCTTCCCGGCCGATGGCAATCGGCCGTGGTGCGGTCAGGAGAGTTCGCGAATGAAGGCTTCGGCCCGGGGCCATTCGCCATAGCCTGAAGCGGGATTCAGATGCCCGACTTCGCCGAGTTCGACGAAGCGACTGCCCCACGCCTGCGCCAGGTCGCGGGCGCGATCGAGACGCGTCAGCGGATCGTTGCTGCTTGCCGCAACGATGCTCGGAAACGGCAATGGCCCGCGCGGGATCGGCAGCCAGCCGTGGTCGCTCAGTGTGTCGGTTGTGGGGTAGCCTAGCGGCATGGGCGTCTCGAGGTCCGCCGGTGCTGCAAGCAGTGCCCCGAGGATCTCGCGGGTGGCGCCCCGAGCCGCCCAATGGGCGACCATCATCGCGCCAGCGCTGTGCGCCACGATGATCACTGGCCCCTCGATGGTGGCCAGGGCGCGATCGATCGCGTCGACGCGGGCCGCGCAACTCAGCTTGTCTTGCTCAAGCGGGGCGACGCTAACGACGCGAGGCAGCTTCGCCGCCAGCAGGGTCTGCCAGTGTTCCGGCACATGGTCACGCAGGCCAGGGACGATGAGGACGGTCGGTGCCGTAGCGGTCATATCGGTCTTTCAATAAGGTGCGTCACCGATGATGGCGGTGCGCTCCATCTTTCGGTGGCACGGGGGGTAATCCATCACTGCGTAGTGCTGGGTCGAACGGTTGTCCCAGAACGCAACACTGTTTTTCTTCCAGCGAAAACGCACCTGGTATTCGGGGATGGTGGCCTGGCTGACCAGGTAGCTAAGCAAATTGGCGGCACCCGGCGCCTTGTCGATGCCGAAGCGCACGTTGGCCGGCACGTTGTAATTGGTGAAGTGCGTCGTAAAGCTTCCGTTGACGAACAGGATCTTCTCTCCGGTTTCAGGATGGGTGCGCACAACCGGGTGCTCGGCATCCGGGAACTGAGCCTTCAGTGCAAGACGCTTTTCGATCGGCATGGCGGCACCGAAGCTCGCCTCGATGCCGTGGCGCGCGCGTAATGCGGCGATCTTCGTCTTGATCTCCTCGGGCAACTGGTTATAGGCCTCGACCATGTTGACCCACATCGTGTCGCCGCCCACGGGCGGGCACTCGATACAGCGCAGCACGCAGCCTAGCGGTGGCTTTTCGCGCCAGGTGGCATCGGTATGCCAGGAATTCTCGTTACGATCGGGAGGACTGTCCGGGGTTTTGTAGATCTGAACCAGTCCCGGGTAATCGGGATGGCTGCCCACCACCGGATGGTCCTCCAACTCGCCAAAGCGGCGTGCAAAGGCCACGTGCTGCGCGCGCGTGATGTCCTGGTCGCGGAAGAACAGCACGCGATGCTTCAGGAGCAGGGCACGGATTTCCGCCATCTGTTGGTCGTCTTCGGCAGCCGCACCGAGGTTGACGTTGCTGAGCTCCGCACCGATCGTGCAAGTGACTTGCTCGACCTGGATCGAATTGCCCAGAGAGGTTGCGCGGACCACTGCGGGTGCCGCTTTGAGGCGCTGAATCATGAACCCTGTCTCCTATTGTCGATTAGGCCGATCGATCATTGAGAGTTTGGGCGTCGCGAGTTTCTCCCGCTTGTCAATACGTGACAGGCATTTATCATTCTATGTCAGTTGCCCGATGTGACTGGCACCCTCGCGGATCGCGACGCGGTGCAGACCTCCCTGCCGGCTCTGCCGTTCCGAACTGACACGCCGAGCAGAATGCTCGGGGGGGGGGCGGCTGCTCAGACAGAGGGCGTGCTGCCGCCGGTCCAGTCCTGGACCTTGTACCCAAACTCGTGCCTGAACCAGCGCGAGAGCGAGAATGAACTGGGGCCGCTGAAACCAAGGAGCAACGCAATTTCCGCATGCTTGCGCGACACCTCACTCAGGTATCGCACCACCAGATCCTTGCGTACCTCGTTCAGAAGCTCGTTGTACGACGTGCCCCGAGCCGGCGCCGGATGGTCCGTACATCCACGCCGAGCAGGCCAGCAATACGGGCGAGGGAACATTCCCCCGAGGGCATCAACGCGACAATCATTTGACGCACTTTCTCGTCCGCCGTCTGCCCGCTGCGCGCGCTGACCGACTCGACATACTGCCGTGCATACTGATCCAGGCTGGAATAGGTGGAGAGGGGCGTTTGCAGGTGACTCTGGAAAAATACGATGCCATTGAATGCCGCGCCAAGTTCCACCCGGTGCGAAAAGAGGCTCTGTCGCAGTAAGTGGGTCGAGAAGTGAAGAACCCCTGAGGTGCGGGTCCAGAACGTCCCCATGGGGGTGCCCGTCACCTCGGCGGCCCGCAACCCGCCCGGGTAGAGCACCGTCTGCACCCAGCGGCAGCGCGCCGGGTGCAGGCGTTCACGCTCGGTCGCGACCGGCATCGCCGCGACGGTCTCTTTGACCGCGTCCCACAAGTCGTGACTGAGGTAGCGCGTGATGCGCGGCCGGTTCGGCGCGCGCCGGCGGCGCGCCAGCGCGAGCGGATTGCCGGCCAGATAGCCGGCTTCGGTCAGCCAGGCGAAGAGGGCATTCAGAATGACCAGCGCGTGCCGCACGCTGGCCGGCGACAGGGGCCCGGCAAAGGGGCGCCAGTCGCGGTGGCCGCGGCCGAGCTTCTTGCTGCCGGCGGCGCCGGAGAGCGCCGGCGGCAGCTGCAGGCGTTCGAGCGGGCTGGGCAGCGGGGCCGCCAAGCTTTCCAGGGGGGTGATCGGGAGCTCTGACCGGCGCCGCGCTGCAGGCCGACCTGGCTGAACTGCGCGGGCGCTTCTCCGAGACCCGCGCGCTGTATCGCGAGGTCTGCGGCCTGCTGTTCTTCCGCTATGGCGTCACGCCCACCGCCAACAAGCTCTACAGCCTGGTGCGCAAGGGCAGCAAGCGGCAGGCGCACGCCGCCACCCAGGCCCGGCTGGAAGCGGGGCGGGCAGAAAAGGCGGCGGGCCGCCAGCTGACGGAGCTGCGTACCCAATTCTCGACCGGGCTGGAACGCGCCCGCGAGCACGTGACCATTGCCCAGGAACGGGCCGAGGCCAGCGAGCGGCGGGCACTACGCGGACTGGATGCGGAGCGTACCGCGCGCCAGAAGAGCGAGCGCGCCGCCGAAGAGTTGCGCGGCGAACTGGCAGCGGCACGCCAGGAGGCCCGCGACTCCGCAGTCGCGCAGGCCGAGGTCCGGGCCCGACTCGAAGCCCAGGCGGCGGCGCTCGCGGAGCGGCTCAACGAGCGGCTCGCGGCCGCCGAGGCGGCGCAGCGCCAGGCCGCCGGCGAGCGGGACGCGGCGCAGACGGAACTGGCGGCAGCACAGCGCCGGGCCGAGCGCGCCGAGGCGGAAGCCGTGCTGGCGCGCCAGCTGCTGGCAGAACTGCGCCTGCCGCGCGAGCAGGAACGGCGGCACAAATTCGGCGGCCCGGCATCGACCGATAGCGAAGCACCAGACGAAAAGCCGGCCGACGAGCACGGGGCGCCGACCGGCTCGAACCCGGAAGATGGCAGCGACAGCAGCGACCGCAACGACAACGAAAACGATGACAGCAAAAATTGAGCGGGCGGCGGCGGTCCGCTGGATCCAGGACCGGATGGCCGACTACGACCTGACCATGGAGAAACTGCGGGCGGCAGGGTGCTTTGATCGGCCGCCCCCAACCACCGCCGCTGGCGCCGGTGCCGCCCGCACCCCCGCCAGCGCCGCCAGCGCCGCCGCCGGTGGTCTGTTACCGCAACGCCGCGGGCCGAGCTGGGACGGGGCCGGCGAGATGCCGGACTGGCTGCGGCGGGCGGTCAATGCGGGGCAGAGCGCGGAGTTTTACCGGGTATAAGAGAGAGCGCGCTGGCCACGCGGGGGCGTCGAAGGCCAGCGTGCGGTACAGCAGCGGACTCCAGTTGCTCGCTGCCAGAGATTTTGCCCGGAGTACGGTGAAGCCCGATAGGAAGGAGGCTGCGCCACCGCAACACCGCCAAAGATGTGCATCAAACCTATCTTGGCGATGTATTGTAGCGGCGAGGAAGATTCATCAGATAGCGGCTCTATAATTGTCTATAATTTCCTATAGTTGATAATAGAGCAGAGAAAGCAACATGGAATTCTTCCGGCGCGAGGAGCTTGCAACCAACCTCGCCAAGAAAGTTTTGGAAGTGTCGCCGACATCCGCTTCAAGTTCGGGGCTGTTTTTGGCGGCTCCGCGGCGCACGGGCAAGTCAACGTTCCTGCGAGAGGATCTGCGGCCAGCGCTCGAAAAGGAAGGCGCGCTGGTTCTTTACGTTGATCTGTGGGAAGACCGGAGCGCAGATCCTGGCGAAACCATCGTGCACATGGTGCGCGCAGAGCTGGCGAAGCACGAGGGCGTCATTACCCGACTCGCGCGATCTGCTGGCATGGAGAAGGTCGCCGTGGGGGGACTTTCGTTTTCGCTGGATCGCATCGGTCTTGGCGATGGCATTTCATTGTCGACCGCGCTGGCCGAATTGTCTGACGAGGTGAAGCGCCCGATCGCATTGGTCATCGATGAAGCACAGCAAGCTATCGCGAGCGAAAAGGGCAACGATGCGTTGTTTGCGCTTAAAGCTGCGAGGGACGAGCTCAATAGCAGCCGCCATTTCGGCCTTCGTGTCGTGGCCACAGGTTCTAACCGCGACAAGTTGGCGATGCTGCGTGCCGGTCGCGATCAGGCTTTCATGGGCGCGCCGCTCATTAATTTTCCCACCCTCGGTATGGATTACGTGCAGTGGTTCTGCCATCGGCTGAACCTCGGCGCCCCCCTTGACCCTGCCCGAGTCTACGAACTCTTTAAGCGCGCTTCCTTCCGTCCTGAGCTACTCGGGGCCGCAGCGGATGCGGTACGCTTTGAGTTTGGGTTGCCGCCGGATCAGGTAAGCACGCGCTTCGCCGAGGCCATCGACGAGCAGATCGCAGAGAGCGAGCGCGAGCAATTGCGAGTGGTGCATAATTTGACGCCACCGCAATCGACGGTTCTTCGCGTCATGGCGGTCCGCGGTGAGAAATTTGCGCCATTCGAAGCCGCGACCATTGAGTCGTACAACGCTGTGTTGCAAGCGACATCACCCAATGTCGACGCTAAGATCGACGTATCTGGCGCTCAGCAAGCGCTTGCGGCGCTGCAGGAGAAGGCGCTTGTATGGCGCGCGGCCCGTGGGGTCTATGCGCTCGAGGAGACCGGCCTAGCAACGCTCATGGCCAGCGCCGGGATGCTCGACGATGTCCCTAGATAGCCCTATCGCTTGAGCCCGCGCCCATTCATTCAACGTACGACCGCAGGCGTCGAGTCCATACATGCAGCAAAAGGGCGATTACGCCGAGGACGACAGCTTGCTTCAGATGGGGGTGAGCGTGCTTTGAGCGCAGCATGATGATTCCCTGAGATCCGGACTTTCCAATGCCATCAACCAGAGCCACCCGCGCAGGGGAAGGGATGCCCATTGACCAGGCGGCGAGGCATTGCGGTGTCTCCATTGGAATGCTGTCCAAGCTGGAGAACGGCAAGGGCGTCAATCTCGAGCGCGCCCTGCGTGTGATGGACGGACTAGGCTTGACGATGCTGGTCGTTCCCAAGACTCATGCGCCTTGGCTCGAACAGGCAGCGGCTCATGCGCTCAAGACCGGCGAGTTGGCTGCATGGGAGCAGCCATGACAACGAGATGCGCCGCCCGCGAGCCATCTTGGCTAACCGTTCTTGGCCTCTCACACACGGCACTCGCAAATCCGGTAAATCAACAATTCATGGGCTACGATGTGTCGGACTATTTGGGTGCGGTCGGCTACTTGGGTGCGTCGCGATGAATGCACCCTTGCAACTTGTCGGAGACCATCCGTCGATCGCCGCTCTGCGCGACCTGATCGCACGCGTGGCAGCGAGCCAAGCGCGCACAGTGTTGTTGTATGGAGAAACCGGTACTGGCAAGAGCTTGGTGGCTCGCATGCTGCACCAGCAATCGAGCCGCGCCTGGGCAGAATTCATCGATATCAATTGCGCGGCGATTCCGGCGCAATTGCTTGAATCGGAACTGTTTGGCCACGAACGCGGCGCCTTCACCGGCGCGGTCGGGAAGAAAGAGGGGTTAATCGAGGCCGGAAATGGCGGCACCGTCTTTCTCGACGAGGTGCGCGAGCTGGATCTGGTGATGCAGTCCAAGCTGCTGACACTGCTAGATACCCGGCGCTTCCGTCGCGTTGGCGCGGTCAAGCCCATCAGCGTGGATGTTCGCTTCATCGCCGCCACCAACAAGATCCTGCTTAGCGAGGTCAATGCCGGCAAGTTCCGCGAAGACCTGTACTACCGGCTACAGGTAATCGCGATCAATATTCCGCCCCTGCGAGAGCGCGGCGACGACATCCTGCTGCTCGCGCATAGCGCGCTGCATCGCTACAACCTCCAGTACGGCAGTCGGATGGAGCAGTTGGACCCGGAGGTCGAGCGGATATTCCGCGCGTACCCTTGGCCGGGCAATGTGCGCGAGCTTGAGAATCTGCTCGAGCGGATCTGCCTGCTGGAGCAGGGCGATTGCGTGCTTCCTGTGCATCTGCCCGCACGCATCCTCCGGGCAGTGGGAGTAATGGCGGCGGCGCCGGCAGACCCGGCTGACGCAGCGGCAACCGTTGTCGAAGTCAACGCGTCGCTAGCAACTGCAGCGACGGATGACGGCTTGGATTACTACTCTGCCACGGCCCGCTTTCAGGCAGAACTCATCGAGCAGACCCTGGCCGCCTGCAAAGGCAATGTCGCGCGGGCTGCGCAGCGACTCGGCCTAAGCCGCCACGCTCTGCGGCACCAGATGATCAAGTTGGGACTAGCCTCGAACTGATTCGCGTGAAAATCACGCGCCGTAGTGTGCATCTCACGCGGGCCGCCGCATATACGCGTGCTAGTCACGCGATTCCCAGAGGTGTCGATTGTTAGTCATTGATTTAAAAGGGAAAAAATCAACCCGTTCTCCTGGCACAGCTTCTGCTTAGTATGTGTCGTGTGACTCTCTTTAAGGAAGCGTCACCTAACTGGAGAACGTTGAATGCAGTCGCTGAAGATCATTTGCCCCAATGGCCACCTCGGCTTTGCTCCCTTGCGCACGGGAAGCTTTGAGATCGGAGTGGCCGCCGGGCCGGACTATATCGCGGCCGATTCGGGCAGCGATGACGTGGGCCCAGTGCCGCTGGGCTCGGATACGTCGACCAGCCCCGAGGCGTGGCAGCGCCACGACCTTGAGCACATGCTGCTGGCATCTCGGCGGCTGGGCGTGCCAATGATCATCGGCTCGGCCGGCGATACTGGCACCAACAGCCGGGTCGACCTCTACGTGAACATCATCCGTGAGCTTGCGCAGAAGCACGGGCTGAAGCGCTTTCGCATCGGCTACTTCTACTCCGAGGTGCCCAAGTCGCTGTTGCGTGAAAAGCTCGGCGCGGGCGAGACAATCCGCGGGCTGGACGGCTTTGCCGACCTGACGCTGTCGGAGTTGGACGGCACCGACCGCATCGTGGCAATGGCTGGCGTGCATCCCTATCTCGAACTGCTGGCCCAAGGTGCGGACGTGATCATCGGCGGGCGCAGCTCCGACGCAGCGGTGTTCGCAGCGCCGGCTCTGCACCACGGGTTCGCCGCCGATCATGCCTACTATCTGGGCAAGGTGCTCGAATGCGCCTCGTTCTGCGCCGAGCCCTACGGTGGCAAGGAGACGGTGCTGGGCGAGATCTCACGCGACGCCGTGCGCGTCACCGCGATGCATCCGGAGCAGCGCTGCACCGTCGCGTCGGTGGCCGGGCACGCGATGTATGAACGCTCGAACCCGTTCGAGGAATTCGTCGCGGGCGGCAGACTCGACATGAGCCAATGCCACTACGAACAGGTGGATCCGCGCACCACCCGCATCACCGGCTCCCGCTTTGAGCCCGACGAGGTCATCCGCGTCAAGCTGGAGGGGTCGGGCAAAGTCGGCGAGCGTTATGTGGGGCTGTGCGGCATCCGTGATCCGTACACGATCGCCAACGTGGACCGCGTGATCGCCTGGGCCAAAGATCAGGTGCGCGCGCGCTTCGGCGAGACCGGCTATGAGCTCCACTACAACGTCTATGGGCGCGATGGCGTGATGGGCGAACTGGAGCCGCTGCGCGACCGCCCCGGCCATGAGCTGTGCGTCATGGTGCAGGGGGTGGCGCCCACCCGCGAGATGGCAGAAGAGGTGGCGATGATTGGCCTTCGCCAGATGTTCTATGCGCGCTTGCCGGACGTCAAAGGCACCGCCGGCTCGGTGTCGTTTCCGCTCGACGAGGTACTGCACGCCAGCTCGGCCTATCGTTGGACGCTAAATCACACTGTGGAGGTGCACGATCCGCTAGCGCTGTTTCCCACGCATCTCGTAGAGGCCGGCGTCTGACGCGCCACCGTTCCTTAGGAAGCCCATCATGACCACTGCCAATCCATCCGCACCCAGCCTGGCGCCGACCCAGAAGCTGCACGAGCTGGCCAAGACCATCCGCAGCAAGAACGCCGGGGTCAACAAGATCACCTTCGACGTTATTTTCCGCGAGGCAGCGCAATATGAACGCGTCAAGCGGTCCCGCGTGCTGAGCCGAGAAAGCATGGCCGCGCTGTTCCATGTTCCGGTGGAGCGCATCTCCGACTTCGTCGAATACGATCCGGCCTTCGCGATCAAGTTCACGATGTACCGCAAGCGTCCGAGCGGCAGCGCGGGCGATGGCGACATCTTCGGCGCGCAGCAGTACGCGCCGTTGCTGGAACTCGAGATCCCAGCCTGATACGAGTGCACCTTACCGCGGCCCGCCCCCAAGGGCCGGCCGCGGCCAGATGCCCGGAAGTGCGCACCGTTTCGCATTGCGGCTTCCGCAGTTGCGTCCCGCAGTTTTCCTGCATTACGATGAATTCGGATCCACATATGGACAAGACCTTTCTCAAGCGCATTTGGACCCTGCTGGCACGTAGCCTGCCTGGGACGGTCATCTTGGCGACGCTTGCCGTTGCGCCCTGGCCGGCGGGCGCGGCGCGTGCGCAGAGCGCAACCGCCGTGCCGCCGCTGATGCGGATTGTGGTGCCGTTCTCCGCAGGGGCCAGCAATGATGTGATCGCCCGCGCGATCGCGCCGGCGCTGGCCAAGCGCCTTGGCAACACGGTGATCGTGGAAAACCGTCCCGGCGTGGCCGGCGTGCTCGGTGCGGACTACGTCGCCAAAGCGCCGCGAGACGGCTCAGTGCTGCTGCTGACGTCGTCAACCTTCCTGACCGCGGCTGCGACGCAGGCGCGCTCGCCCTATGATCCGCTGTCCGCGTTTGCTCCGGTGGCGCTAGTGGCTGACGGGCCGCTATTGCTGGCGGTGTCGTCTACGATTGCATCGTCGAAATCGATCCACACGCCGGTAGATCTGATTGCAGCCGCACGCGCGAAGCCAGGGACCATCACCTATGGCTCGGCGGGCGTGGGCTCGCTTGGACAGCTCGCGACCGAGTTGATGTGCGACACAGCGAAGGTGCAGATGATGCATGTGCCGTACAAAGGCGCGGCCAATGCGCTGATCGACCTTGCCGCTGGGCAGATTGACGTGATGATGTCGAACTACAGTTCAATCGCCACGCAGATCAAGGCCGGCAAAGTCAAGCCGCTGGCCGTTACCTCTGTCACGCCGAACCCCGCGTTCCCTGGCCTGCCGCCACTGGCGGCTTCGGTGCCGGGCTATGGCATCGAGATTTGGGTAGGTGTGCTGGCCCCGGCCGGCACGCCGGCTGCGCTGGTACAGCGGCTCAATCGCGAGATCGCCGAGATCGCTGCATCGCATGACGTGCGCGTGGTGCTGGAGCCGGATGGCTCGCATCCGCTGGCAGCGTCGCCTGCCGAATTCGGCGTCCGGATCAGGCAGGATCTTGCGCAGTGGAAACGGATCGCGGCGGACCGCAAGATCGTCGCGGAGTGAGCGGGGGCTACGCGTCCACGCGATAGTTGGTGAAAGGCGTCTAAACGCTTACCGCACCGAACCGCTATTCGACGCTGACTACGAGCGCTTGATGGCATTTTCCGAGTTAATTTGGAAAGGCAAGCGATGAACTGCTGGGGGCGTTGTAACCTGCATCGGTTCGAAAATGCGGGTTGCTTGCAACGCGGACACGCCTTACGTCTTGCTGGGGGAGTGGCAAAAAAGCGGGGGGCAAATCCGTCAGGAACGGCAGCAGCTGCCGGCGGCCAAGCAAGTCTCCGGCCGGTCGAGGTGCGAGTGTCGCTACGCTGTGGTCGCTAGCACGGCGGCCGCGTACCACGATTAGAACTTGTGGCGCAGCCCAAGCATTACGCCGGTTTGATTGCTTCCCGGCGTAATGTTTGTATCAAATCCATTCAACCCGCGCCTCGAACCTTCCTTGTTGCGGGCATACCCAACATTCAGGAACGCGTCCGTGCGCTCCGACAGAACATGGTTGGCAGAGCCCACGAGACTCCACGGATCATGACCAGTACGCTCGTCGTTAAAGTAGTGGTCCGCTGCAGTGAGAATCAGCGCAGGAAGATCGGGGCACAACATACGTTCGGGCCTAATACTTTACCGTTACGAGATGGGCGACAGACTCCAGCACTTCGAGATCGTACTGTACGTGTTCAGTGAGATGAAGCGGGTTGGTTCAGCTGCAGCTCTTTGAACGAAACGAGCTTGCCTGCGATGGCGCTGGCAGCCACAGTAGGAGGGCTCGCCAGCCAGACTTGGCCAGGGCCCGAACGTCCAGGGAAGTTTCGGTTGATTGAGCTCACGGTTACCTGCTCAGGGCTCGTGGATGATCCCGGGCCGCAGTTTGCACATGCGCCGCATGAGGGCTGCAGAATGCGTGCACCTACCGCTTCAAAGGCCTTAAGGTAGCCTTTGTTCTGGCAATAGTCCCGCACGTCGGTCGTGCCGAACTGGAGATAGAGGGTCACGTGTTCGGGGATTCTCAGGCCACGTTCGGCGGCCCATTGGAATACCGCGTGATACTGGTCGAAGTCCTCGCGCTTACCTGCAGTGCAAGAGCCTCCATAGGCGATGTCGACTTTCACAGTCTCATCGAGTGTAGCGAGCGGCAAGCCGTTGCCAGGGTCGCCAGGACGTGCAACCATCGGAGACAGAACGCTGCAATCGACCTCAAGATTTGCGGCGTACTTCGCTCCTTCGTCACTGTGCATCCAGGGCTCGAGTTGGAACTCGACGCCACGCCGTTCCAGGAGGAAGCGAACAGTCTCGGCATCTGGCGCGACGATGCCAGTGAACCCACCCAATTCGGCGCACATGTTGGTAAGCGTTGCCCGTTCGTCCACGCTCATGGCGGAAACTACCGGGCCGGCGAATTCGAAGACCTTCCCAACGCCGGCACCCGCCTTGATTGCGGGCTGGGCCAGCAGTTGGAGAACAACGTCTTTGGCGGTGACGCCTGCCTGCAGCTTGCCACCGAGATGCACGCGGATCGACTCTGGCAGCGTCATGCGCACAGCACCGGTAACGAAGGCGTTGGCCATGTCGGTGGTGCCAACGCCGAAGGCTACGCAACCCAGGGCGCCGCTGTGAGGCGTATGAGAATCCGTGCCAACAACCACTTGACCGGGCAGGGCATACTGCTCGGCCATCATGGCGTGGGAAATGCCGGCGACGTTGTTTCCATCGTCCTTCGATAGCTCTTCATCCGTAAGGGTACGGTGAAACGTGAGCCCATAGGTCTTCACGAAGTCGCGCTGCGCGAATCGCATCTGCACGACGTTCTCGACGAGGCCATTGCGAACGTGAGCGGGGCTTTCTGTCACGTACGAAGTGTGGTCTTCGAAGACGACAATATGGTCAGCATGTTTCAACTTCACTGGCTTGCCGAATGTCGCGTGCAGCATATGAGCGCACATGCCGGTGTAATACTCGTGAATGAATCGCCAGTGGGCCTGAACAAAGATACCGTCGCCAGGCTTGGGGTCGGAAGACGTAACTGGCGTCGCCAGCAAGTTGCGTCGAACAATCTTTTCGAAAAGTGTTTGGGGACGCTGTGCGTCGACCTTCGCGGCCGGCGTGACGTTGGTAAGGTACTGCTGGCCAAACTTGAGCAGGCCGCCATGCTTCAAAATGGAAGCTGCCAGCGCATCTCGACCTCCCACGAGTTCATCAAGTGGAATTGCTTCCCCAGCTTCAAGGCGCGGAACCAGGCTGAAGTCCGTGGACGTGTAAAGGCCAATGTTGTCCGCGTTCTGGCGATAAATCCGTTCGAAGCTTTTCGCGATGACTAGCCGGATGCCGGCGAGTTTTTCGGCCGCCGGGCTGTGTTCACGGGAGGAGCCTTTGCCGTAGCGATTGCCGGCGACGGTGATGTAGAACTTACCTTGCCGAACGGAATCGGGCTTAAACGGCAGCGTCGCACCGACCTTATATCCAGTGTACGGATACCGTCCTAGTGCGTCGTCGTAGTGGGTGAGAATGGGCACCGGCGTAATTTCGTCGGTGGAAACATCATTTCGAAGCGGCTCACAGTCGGCGGGAGTCAGTCTCTCCCCTTGCAGTTGCTTTTCCATTGCCGCCGTCGAGTGGACCAGATACAAGACGCGGCCATTCGGCTCGAGGACGTTCATGGGGATCTCCTGTGGGATTTCATTGGACTTTAAGTCGGTCTGTTCCCTAAGACCAAGCGCTGATGTAGCATTCCCGGTATCGCGGCAGAAGATATCGGGAAAACCCTAGCCGTGCACGGCTGTCCGACACTGCACTTGCGCTCACAAACAATGCACCGCATAGACCCTGTCAGTATTCAACTTTTCCTTTCCGTCGCGCGAGAAGGTTCCATCAAGCGTGCGGCGGAGCTCGAGCACATCGCCCAGTCGGCCCTGAGCCGACGAATTGCGGAACTGGAGCGCAACTTGGGGGTCGGGCTGTTTATCCGTTCCACCACCGGCGTGGCGCTTACAGACGCAGGGGAGCGTGCGCTGGAGTTGGGTAGGAAGCTCAATGCGGACATCGTTGCCTTCACTCGTGAGGTGCAGGACCTTGGGGACAAGGTCGCAGGCGTCGTAAGACTGTCTGCAAGTCCTTCGGCTATTATCGGTTTTCTTCCTGAGCGCTTGCATGGGTTCAAGCAGGCGCATCCGCTCGTCGAAATTGCGCTGTTTGAACGATCGACGTCCGAGTCGATTCGCGCCTGTTTGGACGATGTCGTAGATGTGGGCATTGGCGTCGCAGCTAACGCTCCGCCTGGTTTAGAGTCGTGGCCTTTCGCCATTGATCCGCTCAACGTTGTAGTGCCGGTGAATCACTCGCTGGCAAAACGCAAGCGACTTCGGTATGCGGAGATTCTCGACCATCCTTTGGTAGTCGTGCAGCCTGGAGGTGCATTGGCGCAGGAACTCCGTGAACAGGCAACAAATCTTCGGGTGCCGTTTAACCAAAGCGTTGCTGTTTCCAGCTTTGAAGCCGGCTGTCGAATGGTGGAGGCCGGATTGGGCATAGCCGTGCTGCCAAATAGCGCCAGTGCGGCATATGCCGGCTCGGACAGATTCGTCAGAATACCGCTGCAAGAAACGTGGAGTAACCGCCGCTTACTTATCTACGCCCCCTATAAGAATCCGCGGCTCCGCGCGGTGTCAGCGTTGGTTGAGGCGCTGAAACAGCAAGGGTAACAGTGGATATGCTCGGGTGCGATAGCGGGTCTACCGCATTAGCACTCTGCTACGGCAGACTACCGCACTAAACTCCGTCCAATAGGTCATCGCGGACACGCGGTGCCACACAGTAGACGGAGACATAAATGCCCATCTCGCTTCTGAAGCAAGTGCGCAATGCATTTGTTGTGGTGACATCGTGTGCGCTCGTTACAGGGATCTTTTCTCCTGTAACTGCGCAAACACCCATCCGCTTGATTGTTCCTACACAGGCTGGTTCACAAGCAGATGCTGTTGCCCGCGCTATGAGCCAGTCACTGTCCAAGAATTTGGGTCACTCCGTTGTGATCGAGAATTTGCCTGGAGCTGGAGGCGTGCCGGGGACGCAGCAACTTGTTCGTGCGCCGAAAGACGGCTCGACGCTAGGATTGATCTCCTCGAACCACGTCATCAATCCGTTCATATACAAGAACGTGCCGTATGACGCGTTGAAGGACATAACTCCTATCACCGTCATCGGCACGTTGCCGCTGGTCCTTGTTGTGAATCCGTCGGTACGCGCGAACAACACAAAGGAACTCATTGCAGTGCTGAAGTCCAACCCGGGCGAATACAACTATGGCTCGTCGGGTAACGGGACGGTTCTGCACCTTGCTGGGCAACTGTTCGCGAGCGAGGCAAAGGTCAATGTCAGCCACGTCCCGTACAAGGGGGCGGGCAACTATACGACTGATTTGGTCGGTGGTCAGGTTCAGTTCGGCTTCTTGACTCTTCAGACCGTCCTGCCTCTAGTTAAGAGCGGCAAGCTGAAGGCCATTGCAGTGTCGACGGCGCGGCGCGTGCCTGGCTTGCCCGACGTGCCGACGCTCGCAGAATCTGGACTGCCTCAGTACAACTTTGACGCCTGGCTTGCGATTGTGGGCCCGGCCGGCATGCAACCCCAAAACGTTACACAGTTGCAGTCGAAGATTAAGACGACTCTGCAAGAAAAGGACGTCCAGGAACAACTTGCGCAGCAGGGCGTGATCATCTCGACGTCGAGCGCTGAGGGTGCTCCCTCGTTCTTCAAGGCGGAATTGGATAAGCACGCCAAAATCGTGAAGCAGGCAGGTGCGACCCTTAACTGATTGACTATTCATTGGCGGGCGACGTCCGGATGTTGCTGAGTTCACACATGATTCCCTCCACCAGCGACTTGGCGAATAACAACCTGAGTCTTGTGCAGGGATTTTGCTCGCCGTTCATGAGCTATGGCGGACGTCGAGCCTGAGGCCGAATTGCGCGAGGCGATCAAGACCTGGTGCCGCGAGGACAGCGATGTACTGACGCAGAGCATCCACATCCAACTCGATCCACGGATTCATCGGTTTCAGTATAAAACGGCAATATGCAATTTCATACTGAAACCCATTAAAGGTGCCCATGCGCCGGCGCGAACCTCTTGCACGCCCGACACGCACGCGGGGAAGTTGGGGAATCAGCGGCCTTCCTTCTTATGAGCGGCCCCAACCGATGCGGTGCCGCGCCTGCGTGGCCTCGTGCCGGGCATCCTCCTCGCTGTGCAGGTAGCCGCTGGTCGTTGAGATCGACGCCCAAAATTGTCCCTGACATAGCGCAGGTCGACCTGATTGTCGGTCATGTGCGAGCCGGCGGTGTGGCGCAGCCAGTGAGCCGAGGCGCTCGCCAGGACATCGGCCTGCGCCGCCTACTCGGGCCCACGCGCCCGCAGCCGCGCGGCCGCCAGGCCGAACACCTCCTTCAGGATCAAGTGCAGCGCGCCGCGTGACAGGCCTTTTTCGTCGTGCTGCCGGTCCTTGCGGCCAATCACCGGCAGCAGCAGCGGGCGCGTCTCGCCGGGTCGCGGGGTGGGCGCCAGCCCGTGGGCGCGGCGATAGCGTGCCAGTTCGGCGACCAGTTCGTCGGTGGCCGGCACCAGCCCGGTCTTGTCGCCCTTGCCGGTCACCTCCAGCCACCAGCGCTCGACGCCCTGGGCATCACGCCGGCAAAAGAACGCCCCCATCGCCGTGCCGGTGACTTCCGCCGCGCGCAATCCGCCCAGATAGAGCACGCTCAACAGCCAGCGGCAGCGCGCCGCATGCAGCCGCTCGCGCGCGGTGGCGGTGTCGGTCATACGCGGCATCGCTGCGACGGCGTCTTTGACGGGGTCCCACAACTCATGATTCAGGTAGCGCGTGATGCGTGGCTGCGTCGGCGCGCGCCGCCGGCGCGCCAGCGCGAGCGGATTGCCGGCCAGGTAGCCGGCTTCGGTAAGCCAGGCGAACAGGGCGTTCAGGATCACCAGCGCGTGGCGCACGCTGGCCGGCGACAGGGGCCCGGCAAACGGCCGCCAGTCGAAGTGGCCGCGCGCAAGCTTCTTGCTGCTGGCGAGCACCCAGCGCGCCGCGGGCTGCGGGTCGACGAGGAAGCGTTCATAAATGAGCAGATCTTCGTGCGTCAACGACGACAACGGCTTGCCCAGTTGCAGCACGGCACACAGCAGTAGCTGTTGCAGATCGCCAATTCGGCTAACGGTGGCCGCTATATTCGCTAACGATCACATGATCTAACCTACTTATTCGTAAGTGATTTATATTCCATTGTGACTTCTACCACTGTTATTCCCAGGCAACGAATTTTTGGACATCGCGTTCACTAAGTCCGCCAACGTGGGTCGCTTGTCCAGTAATTCGCCTAATGTAGGTAAGACACTTACCCCTGAGCTTGCGATGAGGGTTGCAACGAAGCGCAAACTGGCAATTGCGAGGGTCTTACGTCCGCTTGGGATGGCTGCTCTTACGCGTAAGCAAGCGGAGAGCGATTGGCAGAAGGCCGGCGTTTGGAGCGATTGCACGAGCTACTGCTGGCGAAGTTACGCGAGGTCGGCGAGCTCGATTTCTCCCGAGCAGCCGTCGATTCATCGTCGGTGCGAGCCGTTGGGGCGGGCGAAAAACTGGTCCGAACCCCACGGATCGCTCGCGACCAGGTTCCAAGCATCACATCCTCGTCGATGCAATGCGTCCCCATCACGTACTCATGCGTGGCTTCAACTTTCGTTGTCTTCGCATTCGCTTCGAACGTCGAGCCGACATTCACGAAGCGTTCCTCAAACTCGGCTGCTCTCTCGTCTGCTGGAACATCTTCAGGCGCGCTGAGCCGTCTTTTTGAAACAGTCTCTAAGTCGATAGGTTGCCGTCCAGGGTGGCGGTGATATGGTGTAGCCAGGCGGGCAGCGCTGTTCCTGGGTGTACAGCGTGCTTGGCTCTTGAGGGTTGACCGGGAAAAAGAAAAAAGTCCGCCACATCTCCGCTAGCCGCCTGATTGGATTAGAAGATCGGTCGTTGCATCTATCGGCTGTGCGGCTGCAGATCCAGCAGGTAGCCCACCGAGCGGTTTATGTGCCCGTTTTGCCAACGGCGCTTCCAGTAGACGTGCGGTCCGACGATCCGACTGCGTTTTGGCTACTTCATCGTGTCAGCTGGAATCGGTCACCTACCGATGGAGTAGTGGCAAGCGCGTTTCGATTTCTACTGGCGTCCCTGCAATCCTCTAGTAGCCCCCAGCAATCGTCAGCGGCGATTGCTTACCAAGGCAGAACGGAAGCCTACCGCCTTGCTGCGGCCCACGGTGCAGCAGCGCCGACAATCGAACACCGGCTCGCTAGAATTGGCTTCGTGGGACGAGGTTCGCGATTATCCTGCATCGACCGCTACGCCTCATTTTCCCCACCTTGTTTTCGTCCCCCTCGGATAGCAATTCCGCCATGTCGTCAGTTGGCCGCCAGCACGGGCCAGCGGCCCTGAAGCACCGGCTATTCTGCAGATACGCAGGTGAAGCTGGTCTCTGCATTGGGATCACCAGTTCCGTTGTACTTGGGATACTGGGGATACTTGCAAAGAGGGCGTTGCATGCCCGTTCCAGGCTCTACGCTCCGGGTAGCCACGATCTTTCGGCTCGACGGCTTTGCGCCTTTTTCTATCCACTCAAACATTGGGCTTACGAGATCAACCATGTCCGGCCCATTCCCACCATTTGGTGTGGCAGCACAATGATCGTTGCCGGGAAGAACAAAGTATTCGACAAACCGGTCCGCAGCAGGCTGTCCTCCTGCCGAAGCAACGACCTTATTGTAGTACTCCGTCGTGTTATTCAATGTGATCAGCCAATCCGTAGTTCCATGAAACAGAATCAGCTTGCCACCGCGGGCGCTGAACTTACTGAGATCCGGATTCACTGCATCGATGAGGTTAGCTAGATAGTCAAGCCGAGTTGTGTACTGTTGCGGGTCCACATTAAGCGGGTCGACCGACGGATCCTGAGCAACAAAGTACCTCATGTAGTCGCTCCCCAGGATCTGGTAGGTCGTCCCCCCCAAAGCCTGCCATGAAGAGTCATCTGCCGTTTCGCCGCCAACATGCGGGAATGCGGCCCAGGTGTAGCGCCCACCTGCGACGCTTGTTGGCTCATATAGGGCTTTCGCCGATTCCAACTGCGCGTCCGTCAGACAGGAATCCGATTCCGCACCGGTGCACCGCAGGGCCGTTAGGTCGACGTTGCATGATGCGGGCCTGCTGATGATGTTGTCCTTCAGGCCATCCAGCTCGTCGCACTGAGCCTGCGAGAACTTGGCGATTGTTCGCACCTTGCCGACGCTGAGACCAGCCCCAGGCTTGGCCATTTGCTTGAGGATCTTTTGATACCAGAGGAACTGGCCTGTGTATGCGTTCGCAGGGGCTCTCGCGATGATGCCATCGAAAAGGTCGGGATGGCGTTGCGCTTGAATTAGGGCTTGTCGACCACCACCGGAGCATCCCTCATAAACGAATTTGGAGTTGCTGATGGAATCACCATAGCGCTTGCGTAGAATTGCCTTGGCGGATGCGAGCACCTTCGGTACAGCGCCATCCGCATAGTCTTGCAACAGTTGAGGGTCAAGCGCGAATGAACCCTGCGGATGTTTCTCCCCATCGTGCCCATGATTTGTTGCGATGGTGGCGTAGCCGCTTTCCGCAACGCCCGGGCTATACGCGCTCTGATATATGGCACCGTCGAAACCGCCTCCGCCCATGAAGAGAACACGATGGTTCCAGGTCGTTGGCATTCTCACTTCGAATGCGAGTTCCTTAGGCATCTCACCGCGAATTACGCAGGACTCTGGCACATTACCCCTGGCGGGCGCGAGCGTTGCCCGTGTAATCCTGGCCCCTTCAAACTCCTGATTCAATAGCTCGTTGCAAGCTGCCTCAGCCGTCTTCGGCGGTGAGTCACCACCACCACAGGAAGCGAGCAACACAGCAGTTGCAGTCAGGATCAGGGTTGAACGAGTGAGCGTCCTTGGGTTTATGGCCTGCCGGCTCTTTTGTGATCGATCTAGAAGGCCAGCGAACGTGTTACGAGCGAAGGTCATGATGTCTCCTTGAACATGGTTTTTTTGGTGCAGCCGGGCTGATCAGAACCGGAACGGCCCTTTGTGGACATCGTCGCTCCTCCTGCATACCAGCCTTGGTCCGGCTGACTGTCGCCATAGACTGCCGAATCTAGCGGCTCACTACACCCCAGAATGTCTCGCACGTGACATTGCCGAACGCTAACGTCCCGGCTCGCGCCCCTGGAATGTCAGCTACTGCTAACACCTGTTCGGCCCACGGGTTCTGACCGCGGTCGCGATGGTGCAAACCGGCGAAAGCGGCTTGCCCTGATCCGGTGGCATAATTGGCTCACCGTTATCGATGTGTTCGCACTTTCCTGGCGCGAGCAGAGCGACGAGTAGCCAATCCTCGGGTTTTCGCTTGTGGGGGCTTACCCGAGTCTGTGCAATGAACCCCGAGTCCGCCGCTGTCCATCAATTTCGGTAATGGCCTCGCGGCTCTTCGCGAGTTCTCGCAGGCGATACTTCTGGATCTTGCCAGTGCCCGTCTTTGGCAGCGGGCCATATACGACCCTGACCGGGCATTTGTAATGGGCCAACCGATCACGACAGAAGTCAATGATTTCCTTTTCTGTGGGTGCGTCGACTCCGGGCTTCAGTTCGATGAAGGCACAGGGCGACTCCCCCCACTTCGGATGAGGCTGGGCGACAACGGCGGCAATCAATACCGCGGGGTGTCGATGCAAGACATCTTCAACCTCCACCGATGAGATGTTTTCCCCTCCCGATATGATCACGTCCTTGGATCGGTCCGTGATCTGTATATATCCATCGGGATGCATGACCGCGACGTCACCAGTGTGAAACCAGCCGCCACTAAATGCGGCTACGGTCGCCTGGGGGTTCTTCAGGTAACCCTTCATCACGATATTGCCGCGTAGCAGCAGCTCGCCTTGCGTCTTGCCATCGCAAGGTACCGGTTCCATGGTGTCGGGATCGGCAACGCGCAGCCCTTCCAGGGCGGCGGCCCGATTGCCCTGGCGCGACATCAGTCGGGCTTTTTCTTCGATAGGCTTGTCATCCCAGGCCGGATCGCGATACGAGCTGACCGGCGTTCCAGAGGCCTCCGTGATGCCGTAGACATGCTCCACATCGAAGCCCATTTCCATCACGGCCTTCAAGACACTTGCGGGCGGCGGCGATCCGGCCGTGCGTACCCTGACCGCATGTGAAAACAGGCGACGCTCGGATTCCGATGCCGTCGCAAGAGATGCCAGGACAATGGGCGCGGCACAGAAGTGGTTCACTTTATGCGCGTCGATGGCGTGGAAGATGTTTTCCGCAGTGACCTTGCGTAAGCAGACGTGCGTGCCCGCCGCAGCAGTAATGGCCCACGCGAAGCACCAGCCATTTGCGTGGAACATGGGAAGCGTCCAGAGATACCGCGGCGCACGCGGCATGCCCCAGTCGGTCAGCTGAAGCATGCTCATCAGGTATGCGCCTCGATGACTCGGCACCACACCCTTGGGATCCGAAGTCGTGCCGGATGTGTAGTTGAGTGCGATCGCATCCCACTCGTCATCGGGCCAGATGCCGCCGAAGTCGACATCGCCTTCGCTGAGAAGCTGCTCATAGTCGAGCGCTCCCAGTCGGGTCCCTGTCGGGCCTTCAGTGTCGAGAATGTCGACCACCAAGGGTGGATTGTCCAAGCCCTGCAGAGCGGTTGCAGCGAGCGCGGCAAATTCGCTATCTACCAACAGGATTCTGGCTTCGCCATGGGCCAGGATGAATCTCACGCCCTCCGCGTCCAGCCGGCAGTTGATGGCGTTGAGCACCGCACCGCTCAGCGGGACACCATGATGGGCCTCGACCATGGCGGGAGTGTTTGGCGCCAGAATGGAAACCGTATCGCCACCCCGGACGCCGCGCTTCACGAGCGCGCTGGCAAGGCGGCGGCAACGGTCTCGAGTCGTCCGCCAGGATTGACGAAGGCCTCCATGGACGATCGCCGTGCGTTCAGGATACTGCTCGGCGCACCGATCAAGAAACTGCAAAGGCGTCAACGGCACATGGTTGGCCGCGTTGCGCTCAAGTCGTGTCTGGTAAATGTTGGCGTTCATCTTTTGTCTCCTGCCTGACGTGCCGCAGCTGGTTCATCAGCTATCGCTAGTTGTGGAAATAAAAATGTAGCGACTGGCCACGGTCGAGAATGTCTCGCACGAGACAATGCCCCGATTTCCCAATTGCGTATCGCTTCCCAGGGGTGAATGTCTCGCACATGACAGTGCGCCTCCTGTCTTGCTCCTACTCTCTTCCCTGAGTCCGTCAGATGTCTACGACATGTCGAGAGAGCAAGCATGAACAGAGTTGCACCCCCACCCGCAGAACTCCAGTCTGTCCGCGAGGCTGTTGAATGGGCGATCGTCACCCGCCGCAGCGTCAGAGCCTTTCGTCCGCAGCCCGTCGACGTGGAAACCGTCCACAAGATCCTCGATGTCGCCCGGTTTGCCGCCACGGGCGTGAATATCCAGCCGTGGCAAGTGCATGTCGTGACCGGGCAGGCACGAGACCGCATTTGCGCGGCAATCAAGCAGGTCGACGATGACCCCGCACAGTCCGGCGCCCATTCTGACGAGTGGGCGTACTACCCGGACAAGTGGGTGGCACCGTATCTGGATCGGCGCCGTGAAGTTGGGTGGAGGCTTTATGGCCTGCTCGGCATCGAGAAGGGAAATAAGGCGCGCATGCATGCCCAGCATGGTCGGAACTATCAGTTCTTCGACGCACCCGTTGGCCTGTTCTTCACCGTCGACCGGCTCATGAATGAAGGCAGCCTGATCGACTACGGGATGTTCCTTCAGAACCTCATGGTCGTGGCACGCACATATGGTCTCAGTACCTGCCCGCAGGCTGCCTTCATGAAGTACCACGCCATTATTCGCCGGGAGCTTTCATTGGGGGCAGAGGAGAAGTTCCTGGTCGGTATGAGCCTGGGGTACGCCGACGACGAGCGTGTGGAAAACCAACTGGTGTCGGACCGTGCGCCCGCATCCAGCTTCACCGTCGTCCACACATAAACAGGCATGAAGCCTTACTGACAAAGCAACCCATCCATCACCGCATGGAGGAGACAGATGAAAACCGAAATTAATGTACACAAGTTGGCGGAAGACGCGCGATTCTCTCGATTCCACGCCGGGATCCTGTTCTGGTGTGTCGCCATACTGATTCTCGACGGCTATGACCTTGCAGTGGTCGGGGCGGCCTTGCCCTCGATCATGAAAGAAATGCGCGTGGACGCCACCAAGGCCGGCTTCATGGCCAGTTCCGCGCTGTTCGGCATGATGGTCGGTGCGATCTACCTCGGCACAATGGCCGAGAGGATCGGGCGCAAGCTGTCCATCTGCATCTGTGTCGCGCTGTTCAGCCTGTTTACGGCCGCGGCCGGGCTCACCACGGATCCCGTCACATTCAGCGCGACACGCTTCCTCGCAGGGCTGGGCATCGGCGGCGTGCTGCCCGTTGTCACGGCCCAGATGGGCGAATTCGCACCAAGCAGGATGCGTGCCCGGTTGGTCACCCTCGTTTTTGCCGGATATTCGATCGGCGGCATCCTCGTGGCGCTGACCGGCAAGCAACTGATCGGGACGTACGGATGGCAAGCGGTGTTCTTCGTCGCGGGCCTTCCGATTTTCTTCATCCCGTTCATTCTGTGGACCATGCCGGAGTCCCTCGCCTTCCTCGCAAAAAAGGGACGCCATGCCGAACTGGAGCGTGTAGCGCGTCGCCTGGCACCGGCGTTGAAGCAGGGTGAGCGCTATCAGTTCTTTGTTCCGTCCGAGGCACTCGCCTCCAATGCCCCGGTGGCTGCGCTCTTCTCGCAGGGGAGAGCGCTTAGCACGCTGATGATCTGGGTGGCGTTCTTCACTGGCCTCTTCATGGTGTACGCGCTTAGTTCGTGGCTGACTAAACTGATGGCGTTGTCCGGCTACAGCCTGGGCTCGGCGCTGAACTTCGTGCTCGTCTTCAACATCGGTGCGGTCTGCGGTGCCATTGGCGGCGGATGGCTGGGGGACCGATTCAATATCAAGCACGTGCTGGTGGCGTTCTATGCCACCGGAGCCGTCTCCCTCGCCCTGATGGGCCACACCAAGTCGACCGAACTGCTCTTTGTCCTCGTATTTGTCGTGGGCGCCTCTACCCTCGGTACGCAGTTGCTGGCCTACGCGTACGCGGGTGAGTTCTACCCCGGTCCCATTCGCTCGACAGGCGTGGGATTTGCCTCCGGGATCGGACGACTGGGTGCCATCATCGCCCCGGTCCTCATCGGTACGCTGGTGGGAATGAAGCTGCCGTTGGAACAGAACTTCCTGGCCATCGGCGTTGCCGGCCTCGTCGGTACGCTCGCCGTCATCCTGGTCGACCATCGCAAGAGCGCCGCCGCGCGACAAAGCCCAGGTCAGGTGGTCTCGCAAGAGCCGCTGGCGCCGGTAGCCGCTCATCAGCCGACAAACCACTGAAAAACTGAAGCTCGACCATCATGAATATCTCCGGCAATGTATTTATCGTAACCGGCGGCGGATCCGGACTCGGCGCCGCCACAGTGAAGGTACTCGCACAGCAAGGTGCAATAGTCGTCATCGTCGATCTCGACGCCACGAAGGGCCAAGCCATCGCCAAGGACACGGGTGGCGTCTTCTGGAGGACCGACGTTTCCGACGAGGCGAGCGTCAAAGAGATGTATGCCTTTGCCTGCGGACTCGGAAAATTGCGGGGGTTGGTAAATTGCGCCGGCATTGCCCCCGCGGAAAAGATCATCGGAAAGAGCGGCATCCACGCCATGTCTTCGTTCATGCGAACGATGCAAATCAATGTCGGGGGCACCTTCAATCTTCTGCGCCTTGCGGCCGACATCATGGCAAGCCAGGATCCGGTGGAAACCGGCGAGCGCGGCGTCATTATCAATACGGCGTCAATCGCAGCCTTCGATGGCCAGATCGGACAAACCGCCTACGCGGCATCGAAAGGTGCGATCGTGTCGATGACGCTTCCGTTAGCCCGTGAACTGGCCCGCTTCGGCATCCGCGTGATGACCATCGCGCCGGGCATCATGGAGACGCCGATGCTGCTGGCCATGCCGCCAGAAGTGCAGAAGGCGCTCGGCGATGCGGTGCCATTTCCGCCCCGCATGGGCAAGCCCGACGAGTTTGCCGGACTTGTTGAATACATCCTTGGCAATGCCTACCTCAATGGCGACGTGATCCGTCTCGATGGCGCGATCCGGATGCCGCCGAAATGATTCAGGAGCAACCATGACCACGAAAGACCCGATCGTCATTGCCTCGGCTGCCCGGACTCCCATTGGTGGATTCCAGGGCGCGCTGTCCAGCCTGGGCGCCCCGGATTTGGGCGGCGCTGCCATCCGGGCGGCAGTCGAACGTTCAGGCATTGCGAACGATGCAGTGCAGGAAGTGTTGATGGGATGCGTACTGCCTGCAGGCGTTGGCCAGGCGCCCGCTCGCCAGGCAAGCATTAATGGTGGGCTGCCGCTCTCGGCGGCCTGCACCACCGTCAGCAAAGTGTGCGGCTCCGGCATGAAGGCAGTGATGCTGGCGCACGACCTGCTCGCTGCTGGCACCAACGACATGATGGTGGCGGGCGGTATGGAATCGATGTCCAACGCCCCCTATCTCCTACCCAAGGCGCGCAGCGGTTACCGGCTGGGACACGGCACCATGCTCGACCACATGTTCTTTGACGGCCTCGAAGACCGTTACAGTCCCGAGACAAGGGGCCGGCTCATGGGGACCTTCGCCGAGGACTGTGCAGGGGCGTACCAATTTTCTCGTGAAGCGCAAGACGAATGGGCGGTTCTTTCCACGCAGCGTGCCCAGGCGGCAATCCGGGATGGGAGCTTCGCGTGGGAGACCGCTTCGATACCGATCGTGGACCGGAAGGGCGCGACGTCCGTCGTTGCCGATGATGAGCAACCTCTCAAGGCAAATGTCGATAAAATTGCGTCGCTGAAGCCCGCCTTCAGAAAGGATGGCACTGTCACCGCGGCCAACTCCAGTTCGATTTCGGACGGTGCCGCAGCGTTGGTGCTGACGAAGGCCTCCATCGCTGAGAGCCTTGGCTTGAGCCCGATCGCCCGCGTGGTTGGCCATGCCACTCATGCACAGGCTCCGGCGAAGTTTGCCACCGCTCCCGTCGGTGCCATAGGGAAGCTGCTGAATTGCATTGGCTGGGACACGGATTCTGTCGATCTCTGGGAAATCAACGAGGCCTTTGCCGTGGTCACGATGGCTGCCATCCGGGACCTGTCCCTCGACCTCGCTCGCGTCAACTTTCACGGCGGCGCCTGTGCGCTCGGGCATCCGATTGGCGCTTCGGGTGCTCGGATTCTGGTGACGCTCCTTGGTGCGCTGCGCAAGACCAGGGGCCGCCGCGGCGTCGCAAGCCTGTGTATCGGGGGTGGTGAAGCAACCGCGATGGCGGTGGAGATGCTGTAGCAGGTGGGCGCCATGGCGATTGCCACCTTGCCATGGCCGCAAGGGATCCTGGGGTGGGCTAGTCACCAATATGCGCGTACCGGCGCAGTCCATCCAGGTCAATCACCACAATGGCACCATATTCCATCTCGATCATGCCCGCTTTAGCCAACTCACGGAGTGCGCGATTGGTGTTCTGGCGGGAAAGACCGGATAGCCTGCCTAGCTCTTCCTGCGACAGCGCGAGGGTGCGCTCCGTGGCAGGATAGAGCTGCCGATGGAACAACTCGGCCACACAGAAAGCGACGCGGGCGGCGGCCTCGTGGAGCCGGAAGTTATGCACCAGCCCGACGTAGTAACCGCAGCGTGCATTGAGCTGGTCAATGACATAGCGGCTGAAGCCATGATTGCGCCCAAGCAGCCATAGGAAAGTCTCGCGCGGCACATAGGCAATGCGACTGTCCTTGATTGCCACCACCGAATACGGCCGCATCTCCGACTTCAGCACTGCCCCTTCGCCAAACCAGGAACCAGCCGGCACACCGGCAAAGGTCACGGCGCGGCCGCAAGCCGAGGCCGTGTCTACCTTGATGATGCCTTCGATCACGCCCAGCCAGTGATCGGCCGGATCGCCTCGATGACATGCCATGCCACCCGCGGCGCAGTAACGCTCGAACGTCTCGATTTTGACGCGCGCCTTCTCTTCGTCGGTCAATATGGCGAACCAGCTTGACGCCTGCAGGAAGTCCTCAAGCGTGCGATGGCGTGACCGCGTCGAGCCGTAGAGCGTGTGGACATGGACCGCGCTGCTTGCTTCAGCGTAGGAAATCGTCCGCATGGCAACTCCTTGGCTTTGCATAGTGTCTGGGCTAGTGCTTTTCATCGCCCTTGCCGTCCAAGTCCGCGTTTTTTCGCGCCTCGCGCAACACAAACCGTTGAACCTTGCCGCTCGGTGTTTTCGGTAGCTCCGAGATGAACGTGACGCGCCTCGGGTAGGCGTGTGCGGCGTATCGGGTCTTCACCCATTGCTGGAGTTCCACAGCCGCTTCGTCAGTCGCCTCAAAGCCAGGACGTAGCACGACATACGCTTCGATCACCTCTCCCCTCACCTTGTCCGGAACTGCGATGACCGCACATTCTGCGACTGCAGGGTGGGCCGTGAGCACGGATTCCACTTCGAACGGACCTATCCGATAGCCAGCCATGATGATCACGTCATCTTCGCGCGATGAGAAGAAGAAGGCCCCGGTCTCATCGGCCCGCGCTAGATCCCCGGAAAGATAGTACTGGCCGTCTCTGGAAAACTTCTCGGCACTCTTTTCCGGCAAGCCGTCGTACCCCGCGAACCAGGCAAGCGGGCTGTCTGCTAACTTGAAAGCGATGCGCCCGACCGTACCAGGGGGCACCTCGACGTCTTCGGTCCGATCCAGCACCACAGCCTTCCAGCCAGGCATCGAAATTCCCATGCAGCCAGATTGTATGGGGCGCACGAGGCGGGGGTCATGATGGTTATTGATCAACATCCCCGCTTCGGTCTGACCATAGTGATCGTAGACACTGACGCCGAGCGCCTGCGCGGCCCACTCGTTGACATCGGGGGTCAACGGCTCGCCTGCGCTCGATGCCGAGCGTAGGTGCAGGCCAGCAGGCGCCGTCACGTCAGCGCACATCAGCGATCGAAAGACGGTAGGGGCCGCCGCGAAATTTGTGACGCCACACTGACGCAGGACGTCGTAGGTAAGGGCAGGATCGAAGCCCCCCTTCTGAAAGACGCTCTGGACCCCGGTGCACAGAGACCCCACCACGCCGAAGTACAGACCGTAAGCCCAGCCAGGATCGGCGGCACACCAGTAGACATCATCAGCGCGCAGGCCGATGCCGAATTCGACATAGGCGTGAAAGGCTGCAATCGCCCGCGACGGCACAACCACGCCCTTCGGCTTGCCTGTGGTTCCGGAGGTATAAATGTGAATGAAGGGGGCATCGCCGCCGAGCGCAGCGGGACTTACGCGATGACCGGCCTTCAGAACGTCTTGATATCGATGCAGCGCGGGCTCTTCGAGGCTAAGCTCATCATCGCTTATCACCACAATGTCGTACCTCGGCGCCGGCTCCCCGTCCTCGGAAGAAGAAAGCTTGCTGCGTTGTGAGGCATCGCAGACCACGACCCTCGCCCCACTGCCCTCCAGGCGCAGCGCGACCGCCGGTGGCGCAAACGCGGTGAACAGCGGCACGTGCACGGCACCGATCCGCCATATGCCAAGCAGCGCGACGAGGTATTCCAAGCTTTTGCCCGCAAGCGTCGCCACACGATCGCCGGATCTGACACCCAGGTCGAGCAGGCCGGCGGCAAAGGCTTCGGATTGGACTCTCAGCTCACCGTATGTCAGCCGCTCGACCCTGAGATTCGCATCGACGATATCGTAGGCAACACTGGCCGGATCATGCCGGTCGCACAACATCCACGCCAGGCTCGCCGAAGAATCGGCATAGTGATCGATGAGCTCGCTGACGCGCTCGCCCAACTCGGCTAAAGGGGAAAGGATTTCCACGGCGACCGTCTCCTACTACGGTGGCCGGTTGGCTCCAGCCTTAAGTGAAATCATGATTCACTTAAGGCTAAGATGGCCGCCTCGAGAAGTCAAGGACTGACTCGGCAGGGTAATTACTTACCGACCTGACATAGGAAGTGACAACATCTTCCAATGGGCCCGAACATGAATTGCGCTTCTACTTATTTACGCCTTCTTCATCACATTCAGATTTTCACGCCGGTGGAACGAACGTGACGGAGGTTCCTGCGACGCCACGCAGGCAGAAAGTAATAATGGACGTGGCCTGACTCTGCATTGGGACGCCCGCCAACGCTGCTTCGCTGCTCAAGGGAGCGACGAGGCCCTCGAAAAGGCACCCGACGATACAGTCTGCCGAGGCAGTCGAATCCTGTTCGGGAAACTCGCCTGCAGCAATGCCCTGTTCAATGATGGTGCGAAACACCCGCGAGAGCGCACGGTGATAGGTCAGCCTCGCTGCCTCGACCTCCGGTTCAACCGGTTCGGCCACCAACGCGTGCGCCAGCCGCCGGCCACGCAAGGCCCGGCTCGCGAAAGTCCACGCTGCAATGCCCAGCCGGTCGCAAGCGGTGCCGTCTCGCATGGCGATGCCGGCCACGACATCAACTTCCCGCTGTGCCGTGAATTTGACGACCTCGACAAGCAGTTCGGTCTTAGACGGGAAATACCGATACAGCGTCCCAATCGCTAGGCCAGCCGCCTCCGCGATCGCCGTCATCTGGGCCTCCCTGAACCCCGACTGCGCGATGAGGGTGCGTGCGGCCTTCAGGATAAGGGGATGCTTGTCGGCGCCCCGTCGACGAAGGCGTACCCTGGGAGAAGTCAGTAGATCATGCATCTCAGTCCGCTTGCCTAGGGCCCTTCCCCGCCTTGAACGCGTGGGCACCTTTGCGGCCAATTATGCCACGCCCGGCCGGGCCGACATGCTAGCGCCGCGCAACCACCGGCACACGTCCGCGCACAAATGTCCCGCATATGACAGTTGTCCTGCACTTCAATGTCTAGCCTTTGCCAAAAAGGGGCTACCGAACCGAGTAGGGTGCATCCCTGCTCACGACATCTGAGGAGACTACTGTGCGCCGTACCGAAATATCGCGTTCGTTGTTCCTGTCTGTAGGTTGTGCCGCCGTCATCGGCAGTCTTGCCGGTTGCGGCGGATCCGACGAAGGCAAGGGCGCGGCAGCGCCACCGCCGTCGGACAGCACCTCCATGGCAACCCCGCAGGCCCAACGGACTACTACACGAAGGTCGTGGCTCAAGCTGGGGGGCAGGCGGAAGCGGACAAGTTCGTCGAGTACTTCACGGCGCCGGGTGTGAATCACTGCGTGGAACAGCCAAGCTTCAGGAATGCTTCGTGAATATCAGCCCGACGCTCGAAGCGAATGCGAAGACGACGGAGTTTGTGGAACCACGCATGAGTGCGTTCGACCACCCAGTTTCGCCCGCCCCGACAGCTCGCACCGACGACGAATCGACGGCCGCTCGTGAGAAATCGAGTTGGCCGGCCTCGCGCAGCTTCGCGAGCAGCAACTCATGTAGTCGGACCCATACGCCCGCCCTCTGCCAGTCGCGCAAACACTGCCAGAAGGTCGGGCCAGAACCAAATCCCAATGCGTGTCTGAATGCCGTGGGCGCGCTGGGCACGTACCCACACAGGCTTGGCGCCGGCCCCGAGCCGCTCAGGGCAGCGTCACATCGAAGCAACCGTGCGCTGCAGCGACGCCGGCCAGTCGTTGCGCTATCCAGTCGATCCCGTCCGGCGGTCCTGCAAAGTTGCCGGTTCCGTGCTCAAGCCCGATGAGCCCTTTGAACGTCACGTCGGCGCCGCGCGAGCACCAGCTGCTAAACAGCAATTGTCCCAGCGCGAACGGAACGACCTGGTCCGCGGTGCCGTGATAGATGAAGGCGGGTGCTCCCGGAACCTTGGTGCCGAGCAAAGAGGCCTTGAATCGCTGCTGCCATTGGGAGTCGGAGAGGGCATTTGGTTGCGTCACGTCGGCCGCCGATGTGGTTCCATACGCTGTGAGGTATTTGTCGAAGCACGACGTGCGGACGTCTTGCATGACTTGGCGACCGAAGTCAGTGAGACGCCCATCGAGGTTCAATTCGGGGAACGCATGGTCGAGACCGGAGAGGGCGGCAAGGCCGAATCCGGCTCCCGCGGTGGGGTTGCCGTTCAAGTGGTTGACCTCCACCAGCATGTCGGTCGGCACGCCGCCGACCAGCGCGCCGCGGAAGTTCAGTTCTGGCGCATAGGTTGGTTGCAGTTCTGCGACCCAGCCGGCCGCCTGCCCGCCTTGAGAGTAGCCGACGACACCGACGGGCGCGCCCGCGGGCACGCCCGCGCCGGGCAGTCGTTGCGCAGCCCGCAAGGCGTCGAGGCCGTTGTATCCCTCGGACCGGCCGACCAGGTACGACGTCAGACCCGGTGTGCCCTGGCCCTCGTAGTCGGTCAGGACGACCGAGATGCCGCGAGCCAGCAATTGCTGGGTTGTTCCGGATTCGTAATCGAGCCCATCGGGCGAAGCGCTCGTGACGCCGAACTGCCTGGACGGTGCACATTGATCACCAGTCCCGCGTGTCCCGGGCGTCATGACCACGAGGGGCTGACCGGCCGCGCGGAGTAGCGGCGTGGCGACAACGCCGGTCACGGCAACCGGCTTGCCCGAGGCGGTCGACGAAAGATACATGATCTGCTGTATGAGCGCATTCGGGAAAAGCGGCGCGGTGATCGTGCGGGTTCGAATCACGTCACCGGGCTTGCCGGGCGGCAGGGGATTCGGCGGCACGTAGAAGTAGTCCTGCGGAATGATCTGGGCCGATGACGCCGTGACGACGCCAATGGAAAGCGCGACCATCAGAAAGGCAGCCCTGCAACCGCGCCACCCTTTGCGGTGCCCGGAAGACGCCGCCCTTGCTAGGTCCGCCGTCCCGGATGCCGCTCCGACGTTGACGTCGTCGCACTTCGCTTTGCCTACTTTCATGTCTGTCTCCTTGCGCCGGCCATGACCGGCAAGACGCTGTGAATGAAGCGTCAAAAGTTGAAGCCGTTAAGCAAGATGGCGCGCGCCAAACTGTCCGCAGTGCAGTTTGGCAACGAGTTTGACGCCGGATTGTCCTTGCGACGACAATCCTGGGGTTTTGCCTTGTGGGGGCTTACCCGAATCTGTGCAATGAACGCCGAGTTCGCCACCGTCGTTCCCCATCCCGCTGCGGGCGTCATGTTGGCGCGGTCCCGCGCGGCGCATCGGAACGAGCTCAATTCCATCCCGTGGCTTCTGCTCCGATTTCTCGAGCAAGCACGCGGACGCCTTCAACGCCGCACGCGTTTGATGTCCAACGGCACTGAGCTTGCGGTGGCAAGCGTGCCGCCGATGTTGCCAGTTCCAATGATCCGAATTTCATTACATGACCCTCCGGCTTTTTCAAAAGCGGCTTTGCTGCGCCTTGCTGTCAAGCCGCTGGCACATCGAAGACAAAGCAGGTGGTGGTCGCATGAGCGTAGAGCTTGCCTTTCGCATCTTCGACACGCGCCTCCGCAGTCGCTATCTGACGACCCGAGTGGACAACCGTGGCGACCCCGCGCAACGGACCGGTCTTGTGAGAAGCCGCCCGCACAATATTGATGCTAAGTTCGGCCGTCGTGTAGGAACGCCGGGCTGGCAGCATAGTTTGCACTGAGCAGCCAAGCGCTGAGTCCAGAAGCGTGGCAAACCAGCCCCCGTGCACCGTCCCCAGTGGGTTGTAATGCTGCCGCAGCGGGATGCCTTGAAACACGGCGCGGCCGTTGTCCACTTCCAGCAACGTCATGTTCATGGTTTCGTTCATGGGTGGATATGGCAATTGGCCAGACATCATGGCCTCGAGAATCTCTAGCCCGCTCTTGCCGGCGACCTGATCGATTCGGGCGAGGCCAGGCGCTCCACCGCCTTTACGTATGCGCTGCTTTGCGTCTGACTGCTGGCTTATCCAAACAAGTGATTCTTGATTGTTTTCCATCGATGTCTCCAACACGGTATGCGCGAATTTCACGCTGTGGCTTCTGGACTGGACCCGGCGTCACGGGTTTTGGTTTTGGCGATGGCTGCGGACAACGTGTTGACGGGCAGACACAAGGCTGCGGTCACCAGTGCCAAGCTCATATGGCACAGGTAGACTGCATTGAAGTCGGCACGCTGCAAACCGGTACTGCCGAGCAGCAGTACCGTGAGGGCGACCCCCATGACTGAACCAATTTGCCGTATCGCCTGGTTGATAGCACCGCCGACAGCGTAATGGTCTGCGGGTAAGCGGCTGACTGCAGCGCCCGCCAGCGACGGCAACACCATGCCCACGCCGACCCCACTGAGCAGCATGCCCGGCAGCCACTGCGAGAGATAAGCGGGTTCAATTCCTGGCACCAGCAAGAACCACAGTGCACTGGTCGCGTAGAGCAGGCTGCCCGCCACTAACAGCGGGCGATGGCCGTGCCGACTCGCGATTCGACCTGACATGGCGGCGACCGGGATCACCAGCAGCGGCCCCGGCGTTATGGCAAGACCCGCCAGTGGCAGCGAGTAGTGCCAGATTGAACTCATGTAGAAAAAGAAGGCGAAAAACATCATCGAAAACGCGATGCCGAAACTCAACGTTGCGAGATTGGCGTAACGGTAAGCTCGGTTGCGAAATAAGGCCAAGTCCACCAGCGGTGAAGTGGCGACCCGAGCCCAAGCCACAAATCCGACTATGCTCATTAACCCGACGCCCGCAACACCCAGCAGTTCATGGCGTGACCAGGCAGGCGACTCCGATTGCACAATGGATAGTGCCAAGGCGCCAGTACCAACAATCAATAGGCTCATACCGAACAGATCCAGTGGGCGAGTGCTGGCTTGCTGCTTTGTCTCGGTGAGCAGTGTTGCGCCGCGCCACATTGCAACAATGCCCAAAGGCAAGTTCAGGTAGAAAGCCCATTGCCAGCCGACCGATGCGATCACGAATGCCCCGAGGCTGGGGCCCACCGCTGCAGCCAGGGCACCGACCGCTCCCCATAGACTGATAGCCACAGCACGCTTGCTTGTCGGAAACGCCGCCAGCACGAGCGAGAGAGATGCGGGTGTCAACAATGCGGCGCCTATGGCCTGCAGTACTCTTGCCGCAACGAGCCACCCTACGCTAACTGCTAAACCACATGCAACGGACGCCGCCAGAAATAGCCCAACACCGCCCAGGAATATCTTCTTGCGCCCATGCTTATCAGCCAATCCGCCAGACGGGATGAGTGTTGCAGCATAGGCGACGGTGTAGGCATTGAGAACCCAGGAGAGGTCTGCCGCAGTTGCGTGAGGAAAACCCGCGCGTAAGGCGCTGAAGGCCGCGAACAGCATCGTGCCGTCCATTGAGACAAGAAACACCGCAACGCTGGCCACCCAGAACACCGGCCACGGTGATGCGGGGTGCGCATTTTGTAGAGCCAGAGCAACGCTGGCAGAGAGCGCGGTTGCGGGGCGGTCAGGATTGGTCATGGGGCTCTTCCGAATATCGGTGTGCACGGATCCCTCTGGACAAAGCTTTTTCGCTCGTGAGGTGAGAGCAGAGATCGATTTCAGGAGAGTCCAAATGTCTTCCTCAGACTTGCGTCGACCGGGCCTGCAGGCATGAAACGGCGCAGTTTGCTCAGCAGATAGGCTTGGCCTTTCGGAGGACGTCGCATTCCCCATGCACCCACGGCGGCATCGACAATCGTGGTTGCGACACCATCGGGGTCCGGTGCGTCCTTGACGTTTTTCTGAATGGCTTGGAGAACGATGTTGCGCTCATCGTCATAAGCTGAGATCTTGGAAGCCGCATGGGGCGCGTTGGTATCCAGGCCGGTCTTGGTGAAGGAAGGTTCGACCAGCACCACGCGGATCCCGAATTTGCGCACTTCATGGTCCAAGGTCTCGGACATCCCTTCAACGGCATGCTTGGATGCCGAATAGAGCCCCATGTACGGAGCCGGAAGAAAGCCGAGCACCGAACTGATGTTCACAATTCTTCCCGAACGTTGCGCGCGCATGTGCGGCAGAACGGCTTGGGTTGTGCGCAGGATGCCAAAAACGTTGGTGTCGAACAGCGACTGGGCTTCGGCAATCGACGTTTCTTCGGTCGAGCCGAGCAGGGTCACGCCTGCACTGTTGACCAGCACGTCGATGCGTTTGGCGTGAGCGATGATGGCCTGGATTCCATGTTGAACCGACGCTTCATCACGGATGTCCATCTCGACCAGTTCAACACCCGATATCGGCTGCGCTTTTGCGGAGTTGCGCACAGTGCCGAATACCCGGTAGCCTTGCTGGGCAAACTTCGCGGCGGTGGCGCGGCCGATGCCCGATGACACGCCGGTAATCACGACAACTTTGGAATTCGACACGGCAGTTCCTTTCTGTATGCGGGAATTGAGATGGCGGCAGTTCAGCTTTACCGATGAGGCCTGCTTGATGAGCGACCTCATTCATTCCGGTTCATGAGAGGCACAGGGCGCTATTGGGCGAACTCTGGCGGCTTGGTTGCCACGACGGCGGATTCATCGGGTTGCCAACCACCACCGAGCGCCTTGAATGCCGAGACCGCAGCGCGTGCCGCTTCCGTTTGTGCCTGCGCTCGCGCGTCCGATGCGCGCAGCAGGCTTTCGTCGGCTTGCAGGACTTCGATCAGGCTGACGACGCCTTTCTGGTAGGCGGCAAACGAAGCATTTCTCGCGCGATTGAGCGAATCCACGCCTTGCGCGAGCACGGCCGCTTGCTCCTCGCGCTTGACCAGGGCGGAGAAAGCGTCTTCCACGTCCTCTGTTGCGCGCAGCACGGCGAGCCGGTACGCGGCGAGCATCTCAGCCTCTTGACCCTTGGCCTGATCGATTTGCGCGTTGATGCGGCCGAAGTCGAACAGGCGCCAGCGCAGACCGAGCACGCCGGCAAATTGACTTGCGCCGCTGCCGAACAGACTTCCGGCGCCCACCGACGTTGCGCTGCCAAGGAGCCCGCTGAGCGAGAACTTCGGGTAGTACTCCGCAATGGCGACGCCGATTCGTGCGTTGGAGGCCGCAAGGCGCCGCTCGGCGACGATGAGGTCGGGACGGCGCCTCAGCAATTCGCCAGGCGATCCGCTGATCGCAATCTGCGGAGCGGCCGGGACATCACCGCCTTGCGCAAGCTCGGCTCGGTGCGTGCCAGGCAGCGAGCCCAGCATCACGTCTAGCGCGTTCATTGCCGCATCCAGGCCGGCTTCAAGCTGAGGGATCGACGCACGAACCTGAGCGAGCGCGCCTTCGGCCTGCCTGACTTGAAGTTCAGCGGCCAGGCCCTTGCCGTACAGCAGTTTGATGGTGGAGAGCAATTCCTCTTGCGTCTGTACCTGGTGGCGGGCCACCTTCAGGCGCGTCTGCAAGCCGCGGATGGTGATGTAGATATCGGCAGTCTGTGCGGCCACGGCCAGCCGTGTGGCGACTGCGCCCGCCTGGGAGGCTTGGTAATCGGCAAGTGCCGCCTCGCGGCCACGGCGCAGGCCGCCGAATACGTCCAACTCCCAGCTTGCGTTGACATCGGCCTCAAAAGCGCTGCCGTAGCGATCGAAGCCGGGCCTCGAATTCAAGACGCGGCCCAAAGGGGTTTCGACGGACTGATACACACGCGCGGCCTGGCCAGTGATATTTCCGGAGGGCAGCAACGCGGCATTGGCAGCGCCCAAGCCCGCACGGGCTTGCGTGACGCGGGCGAAGGCCTGTGCAAGGTCCAGGTTCTGTTCCAGTGCGATCTGCACGAACCGCGTGAGTTGCGGATCGCCAAAGCCAGCCCACCATGCGGACAGATCGGCTTCGGCATTGGCAATGCGCTGCTCAACGGCGGCCTGGCCCTGGAATCGTTCGGAAACCGGCATATCGGGCTTCACATAGTCTGGGCCGACGGCACAACCGGTTGCCAGGCTGGCAACGAAGAGGGCCGCAAGGGAGCGCTTTGGCAACATGGGTTCTTCCATCTGAATCTCAAGTGACTATAGTACAAAATGGTCACAAGTTGTTCAACTATCGCGACTCGCGTAAGCTGGAGCCCATGAAGACCACCCCTTACCCCGTTCCCGCCCGCGGCCCGGCGGACCATGACGTGCGAGACCAGATCGTCGCTGCCGCCACCGAGCACTTCAGCCGCTACGGCTACGAGAAGACCGCCGTTTCCGATCTGGCCAAGGCCATTGGTTATTCCAAGGCTTACATCTACAAGTTCTTCGAGTCCAAGCAGGCCATTGGCGAGATGATTTGCGCCAACTGCCTGCGCGAGATCGAGGCCGACGTGAGTGCCGCCCTGGCCGAGGCCGACTCCCCGCCGGAGAAGCTCCGGCGCATGTTCAAAGCCTTGACGGAGGCCAGCCTCCGGTTGTTTTCCCACGACCGCAAGCTGTACGAGATCGCCGCCTCGGCAGCGACTGAGCGCTGGCAAGCGGTGATCGCCTACGAAGAGCGCATCCAGAAGGTGCTGCGCGATGTGCTGCAGGAAGGTCGGGAGACGGGAGACTTCGAGCGCAAGACGCCGTTGGACGAGGCCACGACGGCCATCTACCTTGTCATGCGCCCGTACCTGAATCCGTTGCTTTTGCAGCACAGCTTTGACTACACGGAAAGTGCGCCCGGGCTGCTCTCCAGCCTCGTGCTTCGGAGTCTTTCCCCCTGACGCGCGGATTTCTCTTTGTGACTATTGACTAAAATGGTCACACGAACCAGAATGAAAGCCAGATCATCCTGTCGATGGGGCTTTCATGCTTTCGCGTCGCTTTGTTACCTCTACCGTTTGTGCGTTGCCGCTCGCATTGAGCGCTTGCGGCGAAAAGGCCCCTGCCGATCCGCGCACCGAGGCGCCCTTGGTGCGGGCCGCGTTCGTCCAGCCAGTCGCTTCCGCATCGCGTTCATTCACTGGGGTCGTCGCTGCCAGGGTGCAGAGCGACCTCGGCTTCCGCGTGCCCGGCAAGGTGCTGGAACGGCTTGTGGACGCGGGCCAAAGCGTCAAGCGCGGCCAGCCGCTCATGCGCATCGACCCTGTCGATCTGAAGCTCGCCGCGCATGCGCAGCAAGAAGCCGTGACCGCTGCACGGGCACGCGCGCAACAGACGGCGGAAGACGAAGCCCGCTACCGTGATCTGCGCGGAACGGGCGCGATTTCTGCCTCGGCCTATGACCAGGCCAAGGCCGCGGCGGACGCGGCCAAAGCCCAGTTGAGCGCGGCAGAAGCGCAGGCCGATGTTGCGCGTAACGCCAGCCGTTACGCCGAGCTTGTTGCCGATGGCGAAGGCGTGGTCATGGAAACGCTGGCCGAGCCCGGCCAGGTGGTCAACGCGGGGCAGGCGGTTGTGCGCCTGGCCCACGCTGGCCGCCGTGAAGCGGTGGTCCAGTTGCCGGAAACGTTGCGGCCAGCGATCGGCTCTCTCGCACAGGCCACGCTTTTCGGTGGGGAAAGCGCGCGCGTACCTGCCAAGCTGCGGCAGCTGTCAGATGCCGCCGATCGGCTTACCCGCACCTTCGAAGCACGCTATGTGCTGGATGGGGAACTGGCCAATGCGCCGCTGGGCGCCACCGTGACGATCCAGATTCCCGATCGCCTTGCCATCGCGCAAGGCGATCTGCAGGTGCCGCTGGGCGCCGTGTTCGATGCGGGCAAGGGCCCCGGCGTGTGGGTCATCCAGGGGGATCCGGCCAAGGTGTCGTGGCGATCCGTCACCATCGTGCGCCTCGGCGACGAAGGGGCACGGGTTGCCGGCCAAGTCAAGCAAGGGGACCGGATTGTCGCGCTTGGCGCACAACTGCTGCGTGAAGGCCAACAAGTCCGTGTGGCAGGCCAGGGCGCCAGCACTGCCATCGCGGGGGTGCGCCCGTGAGCCAAGTTCGTTTTAACCTATCGGCACTCGCCGTGCGCGAGCGCGCCGTTACTCTGTTCCTCATCTGCCTGATCTCTCTGGCGGGACTCATTTCCTTCTTCAAGCTGGGCCGCGCGGAAGACCCGGCGTTTACGGTCAAGGTGATGACCATCATCACCGCGTGGCCTGGCGCCACCGCGCAGGAAATGCAGGACCAGGTGGCCGAGAAGATCGAAAAGCGCATGCAGGAGCTGCGCTGGTATGACCGCACGGAGACCTATACCCGGCCTGGCCTGGCCTTCACAACGTTGACCTTGCTCGACAGCACGCCGCCGTCGGAAGTCCAGGAGGAGTTCTATCAAGCGCGCAAGAAAGTCAGCGATGAGGTGGCCAACCTTCCGCCCGGCGTGATCGGGCCGATGGTCAATGACGAATATGCAGACGTGACCTTTGCGCTGTTTGCGCTCAAGGCACAGGGCGAGCCGCAACGCGTGCTCGTGCGCGACGCGGAGACACTGCGCCAGCGGTTGCTGCACGTGCCCGGCGTCAAGAAGGTCAACATCATCGGCGAGCAGTCGGAGCGCATCTATGTCGAGTTTTCGCATGAGCGCCTCGCAACCCTTGGTTTGAGTCCGCAAGAGGTGTTTGCCGCGCTCAACAGCCAGAATGCCCTGACGGCGGCCGGCTCGGTAGAAACGAAAGGTCCGCAGGTCTTCATCCGTCTGGACGGTGCGTTCGACGAGCTACAGAAGATTCGTGATACGCCGGTTGTGTCGCAGGGCCGCACGTTGAAGCTGTCGGACATTGCCACGGTCAAACGCGGCTATGAAGACCCGGCCACGCTCATGGTGCGCAATGGTGGGCAGCCTGCCTTGCTGCTGGGCATCGTCATGCGCGAAGGCTGGAACGGTCTGGATCTGGGCAAGGCGCTCGACAAGGAGGTCGGCGCCGTCAATGCCGACATGCCGCTCGGCATGAGCCTGACCAAGGTGACGGACCAGGCAGTCAACATCAGTTCTGCCGTCGACGAGTTCATGCTCAAGTTCTTCGCCGCGCTCCTGGTTGTCATGCTGGTGAGCTTCGTCAGCATGGGCTGGCGCGCCGGCTTGGTGGTAGCCGCAGCCGTTCCGCTGACACTGGCGGTGGTCTTCGTGGTGATGGCCGCAACGGGCAAGAACTTCGACCGCATCACGCTGGGGTCCTTGATTCTGGCGCTGGGCCTGCTGGTGGACGACGCCATCATCGCCATCGAAATGATGGTGGTGAAGATGGAAGAGGGCTACAGCCGCGTGGCCGCTTCGGCCTATGCGTGGAGCCACACCGCCGCGCCCATGCTGTCGGGCACGCTGGTGACCGCCGTCGGCTTCATGCCCAACGGCTTTGCCCGCTCCACCGCGGGTGAATACACCAGCAACATGTTTTGGATTGTCGGCATTGCGCTGATCGCGTCGTGGGTTGTCGCGGTGGTGTTCACGCCTTATCTGGGCGTGAAGATGCTGCCCGACTTCAAGAAGGTCGAAGGCGGCCACGATGCGATTTACGACACCCCGCGCTACAACCGCTTCCGTGCGCTGCTCGGGCGCGTGATTGCGCGCAAATGGCTGGTCGCTGGCTCGGTGGTGGGGCTCTTCGCCTTGGCTATTCTCGGCATGGCGGTGGTCAAGAAACAGTTCTTCCCGATTTCGGATCGACCCGAAGTGCTGGTCGAAGTGCAGATGCCCTATGGCGCGTCGATCAACCAGACCAGCGCCGCCACGGCCAAGCTGGAAGCGTGGCTGGCCAAACAGAAGGAAGCCAGAATCGTGACGGCTTACGTTGGCCAGGGCGCGCCGCGCTTCTATCTGGCGATGGGGCCGGAACTGCCCGATCCGTCGTTCGCCAAGATCGTGATCCGTACGGATAGCCAGGAAGAGCGCGACGCGGTGAAGCAGCGCCTGCGCCAGGCCATTGCCGACGGTCTTGCCCCCGAGGCGCGCGTGCGGGTCACGCAACTCGTGTTCGGTCCATATTCGCCGTTCCCGGTTGCTTACCGCGTGAGCGGACCGGATGCGCAGACGTTGCGCCGCATCGCGGCCGATGTCCAGCAGGTGATGGACGCAAGCCCGATGATGCGCACCGTCAATACCGACTGGGGCATGCGTGTGCCCACGCTGCACTTCACCTTGCAGCAGGATCGTTTGCAGGCCGTGGGGTTGGGCTCCAGCGCCGTCGCGCAACAACTGCAATTCCTGCTCAACGGCATTCCGGTGACGGCCGTGCGCGAGGACATCCGTACCGTGCAGGTGACGGCCCGCTCGGCTGGCGACGTTCGACTCGACCCCGCCAAGATTGGCGACTTCACGCTGGCAGGCGCCAACGGGCAACGCATTCCGCTCTCACAGGTGGGAAAGATCGATGTGCGCATGGAAGAGCCCATCATGCGCAGGCGCGACCGCATGCCGACCATCACGGTGCGCGGCGATATTGCCGATGGGCTGCAGCCGCCCGACGTGTCGACGGCGATCAGCAAGCAGCTTCAGCCCATCATCGAGAAACTGCCGAGCGGATATCGTATTGAGCAAGCGGGCTCCATTGAAGAGTCGGGCAAGGCGACGAAAGCCATGCTACCGCTGTTCCCGATCATGCTGGCGGTGACCCTGCTGATCCTCATCTTTCAGGTGCGGTCCATCCCGGCGCTGGTGATGGTTTTCCTGACCAGCCCACTCGGCTTGATTGGCGTGGTGCCGACCTTGATTCTGTTTGGGCAGCCATTCGGCATCAACGCGTTGGTCGGCTTGATCGCCCTGTCGGGCATCTTGATGCGCAACACGTTGATCCTGATCGGGCAGATTCAGCACAACAAGGAGGAAGGGTTGGATCCGTTCAGGGCCGTCGTGGAAGCCACCGTCCAGCGTGCGCGTCCTGTGATTCTCACCGCATTGGCCGCCATCCTGGCTTTCATCCCGCTGACCCATTCGGTGTTCTGGGGGGCACTCGCTTACACGCTCATCGGCGGGACGTTTGCGGGGACGATCTTGACCCTGGTGTTCCTGCCGGCCATGTACTCCATCTGGTTCAGGATCCGGCCCGGCAACGCGGCCGATGCGCAGCGCGATCGGCACGAGACCGCGCAGCCCGCCGCAGAACTGGTGCCCGAGTAATGGTGATCTGCAAGGGTATCTGCCCGCCACATTGCCCCTGGTTTCAATTCATTTGCATCGCGCCCACGCCGTAGCCGGATAGGAGCAGCAGCTTTTTTTTTCACCCCCGCCTGCCCATTTCTACCTCCGTGTCTCCATACCTTAGGGCAGGCGGGTTTTTCTCTGTGCCGGAATGTCTGTTCATGACAGAGCGGTACTGCGCAAGATATACATCTACGGTTATCTCAACCGCGTGTAGCCGCGCCCACGCCAGGAGCGTAGGCGACGCGCCGTTCTCTACCTGCAGATCGCTAGATGTATACGCCGGCGTTATCCTGCCAATGCTCAATGGTTGACGCGGCCTTTGGTCAGGCGGTCCCATTTTCGGTGAGACTGAGTTCCCTCGACATCGCTTCGCGCATGACGAACTTCTGCACCTTCCCGTGATGGTCATCGGCATCTCGGCGACGAAGCAGATGTAGCGCGGGATTTTGTAATGCGCCATGACGCAGATTCGCAGGCAAGAGAAATCAACTTCCGGGTGATCGACCTGGGGCGATGAACATCGTCGGCACGTCTTGCAGGGCCGTGCTGCGTTCCTCGCGCACCGCCGACATGGTTGCAACGACGTCGAACGCCTCGCCCGGGAAGACCATATACGCACCTGTGGACGCGCGCGCCATTACGGCCACTACCATTCTGAAACAGTGGTAGAAAGCGCGGCGTTCAGATGGCAGACGGATGCTTCGCCAGCGGCGTTACCTGGATCGTCATATAGGGAAACAGCGGAAGCGATGAGAGCAATTCGTGCAATTCGTCGTTGCTCTCGACATCAAAAACGCTGACGTTGGAATAGCGCCCAACGACGCGCCAGAGGTGCGGCCACTTGCCCGCTTTCTGGATCTCGATGGCACGGGCTTTCTCTGCTGCCTTGAGGGTGTCGACCCGGTCTGCCGGGAGGGATTCAGGAATCTTTACGTCCATTTGAACACAGTAAAGCATGGTGTCTCCTTGTCTGTCGACTGTTGTGGCGAGGCCAGTCCGGTCCCGAACAGGCCTGCTGTGGTGGCGCTTTCCGTCGGATCGGCGCTCAGCCAGCGACGTTGTCGTCGCCGGAAACCGGCGCGGTACGGAAGGGTTTGAGCTGGCCGATGAAGGTCTTCCCATGCTCGAACCATTCCTTGCGGATGTCGGACGCAAGATAGCTTTCGTAAGCCGCTTCGTTCTCGAACCAGCATTCGCCAATGGCATCGACGTGCCCGATGTCGAAGAAGGGTACATGGGTGTCGGTTGGCTGCTCGGCGACAAGACGGACTTCATACTTGTGCAGGCCCGGCACTCCGCGCGACATTTCATCGTGGCGCAGGCATTCCGCGCGGAAGGTATCGTCGGACATGCCCTCTGGCTTGACTAGCAGGTACAGCATGCGAATCATGTTGGCTCCCCTGTCTCTGAATAGGTTGGTATCTTGGTTCTGCGTTTTCTACTGCGATAGCGCCGTACTTCAGGTTTGCGCCCGCACCGAGTGTGCCAGCGCTCCGGCCTCATAGTGATTGTCTTCTTCCCCGATGTTCTCGATGGCAATGCCGCGCGTCTCCGGCAGTAGCAGGATGCCGAACACCGCGAAAGTATAGGCAACCAGGCAGAATGCGCCCATGGCATTGGCCAAGCCGATGTGGGTAGACAGCACGCCGACACCGACGACGGATCCTGCGCCTACCGACTTGCCCACGTTGTAGGAAAAGCCCATACACGTGGTGCGCACATGGGTGGGAAACAGTTCGCTGAGGAAGGGCCCCAGGGCAGCGAACATGCCAATCGCCGAGAAGCCGACCAGGAAGCCCAGGATGGCGGTGAGGGTGGAGTTCAGCGGCAGCAGCATATAGCTGACCGTAACGATCCATGCGCAGACCGATAGCAGAATCAGCGTGGGCCGCCGACCGATTCGATCGCAAAGATCGGCCGCCACTGCGAAACCGCAGAACGAGCCGAAGGCCATGATGAAGACTGTGACGATTTTCGATGCGGCAGCGACCTCCCGCTGGCTGAGCAAGGAAGGCAGCCAGATCAGGATGGCGTAGCAGCCTGCCTGCAGCCCGATCACCAGCACGCTTGACAGGATCAGTGAACGTGCGTACTTGCGGTTGAACACCGAGGCCAGCGAAGCGCGCGGTGCGCAGCTCCGCCGGGCGCGCTCGAACATCGGCGCGTCCTTGATATGGCGCCGGATGAACAGCACGCTCGAGGCCGGAATGATGCCGCTCCAAAACGCTACGCGCCACGCCATTTCCGAGGGCAGCCACGCCAGCAGTAGGGTGGCCACGACGACTGATAGCGCCCAGCCCAGGGCAAAGCCCGATTGCACATAGCCCATAGCCTTGCCGCGATGCTTGGCATCGATCACCTCGGCCATCAGCGCCGCGCCCACCGCCCATTCACCGCCAAAGCCGAGGCCTTGCAGTGTGCGAGCGATCAGCAGCTGGTTATACGTCTGGGCGAAGCCCGCAAGCACGCCGAACAACGTGAACCAGATGATGGCCAGCACCAGGATGCGGGCGCGGCCGTATCGGTCGCTGAGGATGCCGGCGCCCCAGCCACCGATGGCCGTGACGATCAATGCCACGGTGCCGAGCACGCCAACTTCCGGCTTGGTCAGCCCCCACGCAATCGTCAGGGCGGGCAGCAGGAAACTGAACATCTGCATGTCGAACGAGTCCAGCGCCCAGCCCGAATAGCAGGCCCAGAACGTCTTTTTCTGCTGGGGTGTCCCATTCTTGTACCAATCAAGCATACCTGTCTCCTTTGTCTGTCGAATATTGTGTGTGCTTTGCCAACGCTCGCTGGATCTGCGCCAGGACGGCAGTGGGATGTGAGAGGCTAGGCGTATTCGCCGATCACCATGGAGGTGAACTCGAGCTTCACGTCAGTGAGGGACTGAAGCGATTGCGGCGACATGTCGCCGACAATCTCGATGACCGAAACGCCGTGTGGGCCGATGGCGAAGGTGCCGAGTTCGGTGTACACGCGGCTCACGCAGGCGAGACCTGTCAACGGATAGCTGCACTCGCGGCGCAGCTTGCTCGTCCCGTCCTTGGTCAGATGGTCCATCATGACGAACACGCGCTTGGCCCCGATGGCTAGGTCCATCGCGCCGCCCACGGCGGGAATGGCATCCGGCGCGCCGGTGTGCCAGTTGGCCAGGTCGCCGCGCTCCGATACCTGAAATGCGCCAAGCACGCAGATGTCGAGATGGCCGCCGCGCATCATCCCGAACGCGTCGGCGTGGTGGAAGAATGCGGCGCCCTTTTCGAGGCGAATCGCCTCCTTTCCCGCGTTGATCAGGTCCCAGTCCTCCTGCCCGGGTTCGGCAGCCGACCATTGGCCGAGCACACCGTTCTCGCTGTGCAGGATGACTTCCCGGTATCGGGGCAGGTGGTTGGCCACCAGGGTGGGCAAACCAATACCGAGGTTCACATAGGACCCGTTCGGGATGTCGCGCGCCACGCGCGCGGCCAGCAGGCTTCTTGCCACGTGATCCATTACGCTCACCCTGCCAGCATGGCTTCAGCTTGTGCTACGGCGCCGCGCAGCACCACGCGGTTGACGAAGATTCCAGGCGTCACGACGTCCTCGGGGTCAAGCTCGCCCAGTTCGCAGACGCGAGCCACGGCGGCGATCGTCTGGCTTGCCGCCATCGCCATGACGGGCGCGAAGTTGCGCGCGGTCTTGTTATAGATGAGATTGCCCCAGCGGTCGGCGGCCGCAGCGTTGATTAGCGCGACATCGACATGGAGGGGGTGTTCGAGAACGTAGCCGCGACCGTCGATTTGGCGAGTCTCCTTGCCCTGCGCCAGCAGCGTGCCGTAGCCGGTGGGGGTGTAGAAGGCGCCGATGCCGCTGCCCGCGGCACGCAGACGCTCCGCCAGGGTGCCTTGCGGCACGACTTCCAGTTCGATCTGGCCGGCGCGGTACAGTTCTTCAAATACGTACGCATCGCGTTGGCGCGGGAAGGAGCACAGCAGCTTGCGCACCCGGCGGGTCTTGAGCAGCGCCGCCAGCCCGGTGTCGCCATTGCCGGCGTTGTTGCTGATCACTGTCAGTTCCTTGGCGCCCTGTTCGATCAGGGCGTCAATCAGTTCGTCAGGCATGCCGGCGCCACCGAAGCCCCCGATCGCGATCGTGGCACCGTCTTGGACGTCGTCCATGGCATCGCGCGCCGTTGTGTAAAGCTTGTCGATCATGTTTCGCTCGATTGTTGTCTGGCGAAGCTAGATTGCCACGCAGCCTGTGGGCGCTCAATTTTGCCTTTTGCAAGCGCCCTTAGCGCTGGGTTAATTCGGGGGTGACCGCGGTCTCATTGAGTGATGAGACCAGCGCTCGTCGCTCTCTCATTGAGAGCGACAACCTTGCTCATTCGATGCAGCAAGGTGAATCGGAGAAAGGGTAAGAGGGCAGAACGTGCACGGCTCTACGAGCCATCACCACCGGGGGCGTAGCGGCCGATCAGTCGGTTCGCAAACTCCCTTGCGAAGCTGGACAAGCCTTCAATGTCGCGCGCGCAGACCTGGAAGGTGCGAACGGCCCAGTCATCGCGCAGATTGCAGGCTCCGATGGGCTGGTTGCCTTTGAGGCGGGCGAAAGCGGCCTTAGGCATGATGGCAATGCCGGCGTTGGCGGCTACCATGCGGCAGATGGCATCGTAGCTGGCCACATGGACGCGGATGGTCATGGGCTTGTGCAAGGCGCCTGCAGCGCGCGTCATGAATACCTGGAACGCGCTGCCTTCGAGCAGGGCGACAAAGGCATATTCCAGCGCTTGCTCGAACCAGACCTCTTCCTCTGCCAGCAAGGGATGCCCCAGCGGAGCGACCAGGATCAGCCCGCTCTTGACGAAGGGCACAGCCTGCAGCCCGGCGGTGGGCACATTGCCGGAGATGATGCCCAGGTCGGCACCGCCTTCGCGCACGAGGCGGACAATGTCGTCGCTGAGCCGCTCGCGCACGTCGATGCGCACGTCGGGGTGGGTCGCGAGATAGTCGCCGATAACTGGCGGCAGGTACTCAGTGATAGCCGTGGTATTGGCCACCAGCTTGAGCTGTCCGCTCAGGCCCGCCGTGAAAGGCTGGAGATTGCCGGTGAGCCGTTCCAGTTCTGCAAGCACCACGCGCGCATGCTGGAGATAGACGTCGCCGGCGGCCGTCAACGTTACGCCCTGGGGCGAGCGCTCCAGCAGGCGGACCCCCAGCGTATCCTCAAGGTTCTTGATGCGGTTGCTGACCGCTGGGACCGAGAGAAACGAACGCTCGGCGCCCCGGGTCAGGCTGTGCGTTTCCGCGACATTGACGAAAAGGCGGAAATCGGTGATGTCGAAGGGGACGGCCATGCTGCGGATCTCGCGGCGAGATGTTAGAGCCGCTATGGCAGGGCGCAACAGCGGCGGGGAAGCGGTCGGCCGAGACGGGCAGCGTCAAGCCGTGCCGCGGCACGGCCGCCCGCGGGCCGTTACCAGGTGGCGGGCTCAAAGAGGAAACCCTGGCCCTCTCGCCTGATGTAGCCGCAGTGGGGCTGGCCGAAATGCACCGGCAAGACCAGCGCTTCGCTGTCGGCGGCCTGATTGAGCAAGGCCAGCCGCGTGGTGCGCGCCAGGTCGGGACGGATGCAGTAGCCGGAGTTTACATCCGGGCGCACGATCTGCAACGGACTGTGCAGGATGTCGCCGCAGAACACCGCCTCCTCGCCCCGCGAGCGCACGCGGAAGGCTACCTGTCCCGGGCTGTGTCCCGCAGCCGGTTCTACCTGCAGGCACCCGGCGATTTCTTGCCCTGGCACGATCATCTCCGCCAGGCCTTCCTTGACGACCGGCATCACGCTGTCGAAAAACGCCTCGCCAAACACGTCCACCACGCCGGGCTCCTTGTTGCGCCCCGCGTCGCAGAAAACAAAGTCGTCCTTGGGGATGTAGTAGCGCGCATTGGGGAAGGTCGGCGCCCAGCGGCCGTCCTGCCAGGTGGTATTCCAGCCGACGTGGTCGGCATGCAGATGCGTCATCACCACATGGGTGACCTGCTCCGGTGCGGCGCCGGCCGCAATCATCCATTCACGCACCAGCGTGTTGAGCATGTGCATGCGCGCAATACCGGCGCGGGGCTTGAAGTTGCCCACGCCGGTATCGACGACGACGACCTTGTCGCCCGCATGCACGATCCAGAACTGGATCGTCACAATCAGCTTGTTCATGTGCGGGATCCAGTGGTGTGGCGCCATCAGGTCCACATTCGCATCGAGCACGGACCGGTCGAGGTCCGGAAAGAGAAAGGCCGGATCATGCGTCGGCCCAGCGTACTCGAGAATTCGGGTGATTTTTATGTCACCAAGGGTGCGTGATTGCATCATGTGCCTTGTCTCCCAGATATGGATGGCGAGCCCCGTTCGTGGCTCATACGGCATAGCCATCCCGGCGCCAGGCGCAAAGGATCGGCGATATCCGGCTTTGCGCCAATTTTGCGTTCTGAAAGAGGGCTTTCAAGCAGGTTTATAGAGCGGACCCGCTGCCATAATGCGCCTACCGGCGCGGCATCCGAAAGCCCGGACCCTGCTGGATCTGTCGTGAGCCGTTCCTGCCCGTTCGCTGCAGGCATACTTGGCCTCGGAGTATGTGCAGGCAAACCTTCTCGTGTCCAAGACCGATTAGGTCTTCTTCCATACCTACAAGGTATTCTTGACGGAATAGCAGACCGGATGTTTAGAAAATGCAATTAATCGCCAACAGCCTACATCCATGATGCTGGGTTATCGCCACCTCGAGAAGGCGCGCGCTTTGAAACCAGCTGGTGGAAGCGAGCAAGGCGTAGATGATCGGCCCACAGAACCTGCATGGCTGATCGGAATTGTGAGGCTCTGCTGCGCGCCGACCTTCCGGGTCTTTCTACCGACTTCACTCACTACCCGCTGCAACCGACAATGGCTCGCGCTGACGAGCACAGGTGATCGACGAGTTGCCGTGCCGCGACGGGCAAGCCCTCATAGGACCGTATGCAAAGGTTCAACTTGCGATGCGCCCAGGGCGCATCGAATGCGATTACGCGAATGGCCAGTGTCTTGGCATAGCGCCGGGCCAGGCTGATGGGCAAGATGCCGATTCCCATATCAGCTTCCACCATCAGGCAGACGGCATCGTAGCTGTTGACCTGCATGCGGAATTTCACTGGGACGCCGTTCTCGCTGGCAAAGCGCAGCAATTGCATATTGATGTAGCTGCCGGTTTGCAGTCCGATCAGGTAGTGATCGAGTACCTCTGTTGTGGTCAGCTTCTTGCGCGAGGCTAGCGCATGACGCCGCGACACTACCACGACGAGGTCGTCCTCGCGATACGGCAGCGTGATCACGCCTTGCGGCGACGTGCCGAGGTCCGCGAAGCAGCCGATGTCTGCCGCGTTCTCTGCGACGCCCCTCAGGATCGCGGTGCTGATGCGCTCCTCGAGCTGCAGTTGTACGTCAGGGTACTTCTCAATGAAGCCATGCAGATCCGCGGGCAGGAACTGGGCGATCGAGGAGACGTTGGCATAGATGCGAACCAGGCCGCGGGTGCCGGTGGCGTAGTCCTGCATCATCGCGGCGATATTCTCGAGGTCGTTGACGATGCCGCGCGACAGGTTCTGCAGGGCGATGCCGGCCGGCGTCGGCACGATGCCCTTGTTGCTGCGTTCGAGCAATTGTGTGCGCAAGGTATCCTCTAGATCGCTGATGCGCTTGCTGACTGCTGAGGCGGCGATATGCTCCCGTTCCGCGGCGGCCGCGATCGTACCGAGTTCGGAAACTGCAAGGAATAGCCGCAGCGAAAGGGGGTCTATCTTCATGACGTCAGCGGACCGGGCGACAGATAGCTGGCATTATGCGCGCCACGCAAGTTCCAGGATAGCGCGCAGGTCGGCTTCGGTCGTGATTGGCCTGACGTTGTTGCGCGTCACCATCGGATGCTCGAGCGCAGGCCCGATCATGGCATCGACTTGTGCCCGCGTCAGGCCCAGATCGTCCAGCGTGGTTGGCATGCCCAGGCGAACCAGCAAGTTGTGAAGGATGGCATGAAACGGCATGCCTGGCTGGCCGATGGCGGCGGCCAGGCGCTCGTGCTGCGGCTTGATCCAACCCTCGAGCCATTTGGACTGGGCGAGCATCAGCACACATGCCGCATCGCTGTGCGCAATGCCACCATAGGGACCGATGATATGGACCATCCAGTGGCTGAAGCCGTGCGGCACGGACATCTGGCCCATGCCAGTGTACCAGGTGGCCAACTGGCACTGCGTGAAGGCTTCGGTCGCGCTCGCGTCGCCGAGCTTTGGCAGGTTTTGCACGTACAGCGCGATGGCTCGCTCGGCCAGCAGGCTCGTAAAGGGATGCGGCGACGACGAGCAGGCCGTGTTGATGGCGTGGTCCAGGCCGCGAATACCGGTAGACCACAACAGCCGCACCGGTGTCTGGTGCAACAGGTCCGGGTCATAGAGGACGGCCACGGGCGATCCGTCGGGCACCACGAAACGGGCTTTCAGCCGGGTTTCGTCGTCGATCGGCGTGCTGACCGGGGTCCATTCCGACGTAGCCAGTGTCGTCGGGATCGCGATCTGGCGGATGGCAGCAGGCGCCTGCGATGTCGTCAGCATCTCAGTGCCGTCCGCTGACACGACGAACTGCAGCTTGAGCAGGCTATCGCGGTCGTAGGCATTCTCCGAGATGCACAACTGCATCGCCTTACACATGTCCATGACCGAGCCGCCACCGACGGAGACAATGACATCCGCACGGGCGTCGCGCGCTTGCCTGGCAGCCCGCAGGACGTTGGACAGCGGAGAATGCTCGCCCACTTCGTCGGTCAGCCCGACGATCATCTCCCCAAGCCGCGCCTGCAACCGGTCGATAAATGCGGTCTTTGTCCGGATTGAGCGGGAACACACAACAAAGACGCGATGGTATCCGAACAGCGTCAAGACGTCAGGCAAGGCCTCGATGGCCGAAACATTGTGGATGACCCGCTCATGTCCGGTAAAGCGGTAGCGCTTGGGCTCGGTGTTTTCCATCTGGCATCCTCGTGAAGGTAGGGAAGGTAGCCAGATGATGGCACCGGAACCGCTGCCAGGAAATCAGTGAATCGAGAGCCTGCCATCGCCGATGGCGATGGCACGGCGCGTGGCATTCGACCGACATGTCCGCCGACGATCAGGCTGTTGCGTCTTCGGGTCTCGAAGACACGATGTCGGGTTCGCATCCCATGGGCAAATGCACGCACCGGCAGCGGACGCTTCCATGATTGAGTCGAGCGCAGCCATCAAACAATGTTTCGCTTGAGTTGGAACGCCACGGATACGCGATCCGCCGGATAAATTGTGCCCGAAATCTCGAGAATCTTGCCGGCCCGTTTATAGTGACGAACCAGGTGCAGACCGGCTGATCTAGCTGCTACGCCAAGCCTATCGGCCAAAGGCTCTGAGATCACCACGGCAGTGACGATCTGTCGGATTTCATCGATTGCCATGCCGCGCTCGCTCTCGATGATTGCACTGACCAATGTGGTGGACTGACTGAGGATGATGGTGAGGGTGGGGCTGCATGCCCATCCGACTCGCTGCTGGGACCTATTGCATTGCGGTGCGCGAAGTCAGCTACTGGCTGCGGAGGCCCATGGCCAGTCATGTGGGTGATCACGAGTTCGAAAACTCCTCCGGGGGGACTGGCGAGTGGCAGTTCGTCGATCGTGTGCGAATGCAAAATCAGGATCGTGCGGGCCTGGGCGGATTCGTGGCGACGGGAAGCCCAGCGAAGTCGCATGCGTCGCTTACGAAAGCGCGCGCGGGGGCGCTCCTATCTAACGACATCACGCGCAATGCCAAGGAAGTCTCCACTGGGAACGCAGACACGCCGATAGCCGGGCTGTCCACGCCCTCTTGGGCGCCATGTTGATTGAACATCTTGGCGGCCGTCGCTACGCCAGGCTGGCGTTCTCCGTGAAGCATGATCCCAGGAACTGCATGACAGCCTGGATCCGCGGCGCACGTCGGATGTCAGCGTGCACGGCGAGCCAGATCTCGCGTTCGAAGCGCTTGCCCTTGCTCCTCACGCGCTGGAGACCATCGTCCCGGTCGCCCAGGAAGTACGGCAGCGCGGCGATGCCGACACCCGCGCGTGCCGCCGCGGCCTGGATTTCCAGTTCGTTGCTGACCATCACGATCGGCCGGGTTCCCGCCTGCTGCTTCAGCCAATTCTGCTGGGGCGAGCCCTCCATGCTGTCGTCGTAGGCGATAAAGCCATAGTCGGATGGCGTGGTGGCACTCAGGTAGCTGGCGGAGCTATAGAGTGAAAACACGACGACACCAAGCTTGCGCACCACCAGATCGCCTTCGCTGGGTCGAGTCAGCCGTACGGCCAGATCGGCCTCGCGCCGCGACAGCGAGGCCATGTGCGTGGTCCCCGTCAGGCAGATGCGCAGAGCCGGATGCTGTTCACGCAAGCGGCCTAGCTGGGGCGCGATCACCGCCGCGGCCATCGAAGGCGGCGCACTGATCGTGACATCGCCGCTGACGCCGGTCTGCCCGGCCGCCGCCGTACGCTCCACCGCGAACGATTCCTGCTCCATGCGGGCGCCCAGCGCGGCTACGCGTTCGCCTTCGCCGGTCAGCAGATAGGCACGCGGACGCCGGTCAACCAGCTTGAGGCAAAGCGCTGCCTCCAGCGCCGAGATGCGCCGGGCCACCGTGGCGTGGTCCACCTTAAGCCGCCGCGCCGCGCCGGACAGTGAGCCTTCCTGCGCAAAGACGCTGAAATGGCGAAGATCCTCCCAGTCGAACATGGTTAATTTTTCACAGATGATGTGAATAAATAGGGAATTCTACACAAGTTAGAAAACTCGCAAAATGGCACCCATGCCGTCGCGGGGCGGGAATTGCCAAGCGGTTCCTCCGCCTTGCCGCCGGCCATCGTCCACCATGTTTGCCCAGACCGGCCCGAGGCCTGCATGGCGCACGCAAAGACAAGGAGTCAGCCATGCGCAAGCCAGACAGCCTCGCCTATGTCGGCATCATTGTTTCGACCTTCTTCTGGGGTACCAACTTCAACGCCGGCGCATTGATCATCCGGCATATGACGCCAATCAGCGCATCGATCGAGCGCTTCCTGATCTCGACGACCCTGCTGTTGTTGATCTTCGGGCTGCAAGGCAAGCTTCGGCTCAGCGTGCTGCGCGAAAACTTGTGGGCATACGTGGGCCTCGGGCTGCTTGGCTTTACCGCCTTCAATCTCGCCACCTTCTTTGGCCTGCAAACGACCACGCCGATCAATGGAGCGCTGATTCTCGCCACTACGCCGCTGTGGACCATGCTTCTTGCCGTGGTCTTCGAGCGCGAGCGCATCGATACCGCGCGCGCCATCGGCTTGTTCTTCGGGCTACTCGGCGTGGGGTTGGTCATCACGCGCGGCGACGTACAGATGCTGCTCGCGCTCAAGGTGGCGCGGGGCGATGCGATCATCCTCGCCGGCAGTCTCGCGTGGGCCGCCAACATGGTGGGCACCCGGCGCTTCGTCAAGCAGGCCACGCCACTGGAAAACACCACGTTCTCGATGCTGTTCGGCACCATCGGCCTGATCGTCCTCGGCTTCATGTTCGAGCGTCCGCTGGCGAGCATTGCCGCAACACCCGGCAACATCCATGCCGCCGTGCTGTACCTCGCCGTTGGTGGATCGTTGCTGGCCTACCTGCTGTGGTTCCGCGGCATCCACCAGATCGGCGCGGCACGGACCTCGATCTTCTTCAATCTCGCCCCGGTCTTCACGATGCTGGTCTCGACCGTGCTGGGTGTACCTCCCAACGCATGGCAACTGGTCGGAGCGGTGGCGGTCATCCTGGGTGTGGTCTTCGCCTCGGGACTCGTGGGCATTCCGACCAGAGCCAGGGCCGCTCAAACGTGAGGCGGGAAGGCACGGAAGCAGTCTTGGTCTCATCGCTCCCGGCACCAGAAGGCAGTTCAAAGCCAATTTCGATGCCGCGAAGAGTTGCTCTGGTGGCGCGGTATGGGGATAGGACGCTGCCGAGCGCGCCAAGCCGGCTCCATGCAACTTCATGCCGCCTGCTGCGGGCATGACCTACGTCTGGGCCGGCGAAGGCTAGCTGTACTGGCCGTCGTGCCCGATGTGTTCAATCGCGAATTCAGTAGCGCAGTTTCCGGCCGATGGCATCTGACGTACAAGCTAGCCATCTGAATTCGCGATGGTGGAATCGCGAAATGCTGTTTTGCGACAGCCTGCCAGTCAGTCACCATCAAAGAAGGCGTTCAGGTATGCCGTATGACGGTACAACCGGTGACCATTTCCATGAAAGGAGACAAAAAAATGGCAGTCAGACAACTCTTGCAAACCTTCCTTGCGTTCAGTGTGGCAACGGCAGCGGTTGCGCAGGAATCATATCCGTCTAAGCCGGTGACCGTGGTGGTTCCCCAGGCGCCAGGCGGAGCCAACGATGCCATCGCCCGTATCGTCACCCAAAAGCTGTCCGGACAATTCGGGCGGCAGTTCGTCGTCGAGAACCGGCCGGGCGCCGGCGGCAACATCGGCACGGCCTACGTGGGTAAGTCGGCCGCCGATGGCTACACGCTGTTGTTCACCGTTAGTAGCGCCCATGTCATCAATCCTGCTCTCTACAAACGCACGGGCTTTGACCCCGTACGAGATTTCGCGCCGGTGGGCAGCGTTGCGACCGCGGGGTACGTACTCGTCGCCAATCCTTCGTTCGGGCCGAACAATGTCAAGGAACTGGTTGACGCGGCGCGCGCGAAGCCGGACACGATCATGTATGCGTCGGCAGGCAACGGCACCCTCAATCATCTGATCGGTGAAATGCTACAGCACAGCGCCGGCATCCGGCTCGTCCACATTCCTTACAAAGGCGCCTCCGCTGCCGTGGCGGATGTCGTGGGCGGTCAGGTGCCCTTGTCGGTGCAGAGCCTTCCATCCGCACTTTCCTTCATTCGAGCAGGCAAACTGAAGGTGCTTGCGGTGACCAACGAGAAGCGCCTGGCCTCCATGCCGGAGGTGCCGACTGTGGGAGAGACGCTCCGCGGCTTTGGCGCCACGCCTTGGTATGGACTCTTCGCGCCCGCTGGAACGCCACCCGCCGTGGTGTCCCGCCTGCAGGCCGCATTGAGTAAGGTACTTGACAGTCCAGATGTGCGCGACACCCTTGCACGCCAGGGATGTCAACCGTTTCCGTCCGGCGCCCCGCAGTTCGAGGCGCTAATTCGTGACGAGTTGCCGCGCTGGTCGGCAATCGTCAAGGCGGCCGGCGCCACCGTCGACTAGTCCGGGCGCGGGCTGGCGGAGCTTGCCGCCGTACGGGCCGATGGGCACACGTGGTCGACGAGCAGCCGTGCCACTACCGGCAGGCTGTCGTAGGACCGAAAGAACAGCTTGAGCTTGCGCCACGCCCAAGACTCCTGAGTCCGACCGGCCGGATCCTGAGCAGACCCACTCGGCAACCTTCGAGGCCAAGTTGGCCATGGCCGCGCTCAAGGGCGACAAGACTCTGGCGGAGCTGGCCTGCAGTATGACGTGCACCCGAGCCAGATCACGGAGTGGAAGCAGCAGTTGGCGGCGCATGCCGCGGCCGTGTTCGGCGGGCGGCAAAATCAAGACTGCGGTCGAGTCGCCCGTGGACCTGAAGGCGCTACATGCAAAGATAGGCCAGCCGACGCTGGAGAATGATTTCGTTACGGTCGCCGCGCACAACACGGGGAGCCACGGCACGTCCGGCAATGACTCTCAGGGCATTGTTGGCGAAATTCGCCGGAAGTGACATATGCGGATGCCCGACTTGGTGCAATGCCTGACGCAGGATAGGCTGCAAGTGGTGAGGCCGGCGCTTGGTCGGCCCGGCTTGCCTGCAACTGCACCAAACCGTGCGCTGGTGCATTGCAGCAAGATCAGTGGCGCACGTCGTCGTGGTCGGTCGACACCGCCAGCGCCTGCCACGCGGCCAGTTCGCTTTCTACCTGGCGGTTCTTCTCGGTGATGCGGTAGACCGTGTCCGAGCCCAGCGGCAGGCGCACCGGCGGGGTTTCGCTGTCGGCCAGGGTCAGCAGGGCCGTAGCCAGCTTGGCAGGATCGCCGGGCTGCTGGTGGTTGGCCGAAGCCATGTGCTCGCGCATTGCCCCGACCGGATCGGCGTACGCCGCGATCTCGGTGCGGACGCGCACCAGCGAGCTCGGTCGTATCGGCGATGCACAACACCACCGGGAATTGGCCTGCCCTGACCGCAGTGCGCTCCCAATGAGGCTGCATCACGTCTGTCCACTCGATCTCTTCGTAACCCAGAAATCTATACGCCGCAATGGTCTCCGACCATCCATCGCATGCGCCTGGTATGCTGGCCGTCGGCTTGGCCGCAAACCGCTTGAGCAATTCCTTCGCCCGCCGGTCCCGCCTCGGATCGCCAAGATCCTGCCCCTCGAATTGGCACGATCCAGTCGGTGCAAGTGCGACGCAGGTAGGGGGTAGCGCCTGCCTGCCAGCGAGTGTTGCGCCGTGGAAGGGGTCATTTTGGGAAGGCACTTCGCTGAGATGGAGCGTCCGACTGAACTGGAGGGACCTTGGAAAGTGCTGCACTTGGCGGTCTGCCGGCGCGCAAGCCGATTCCCTCTAGCCCGTCGATCTGGGGCGGTTGTCACTGTGGAGTGATGCGGCGTTCATTAGCTGAAGCCCGTGAATAAGCCGCGGGTCGCACCTTACGTCTTGCTGGCCCAGCGGTTCCGATGCCGCTCGGGCTTCGTGCCGAGCATCCTCCTCGCTGCGCAGGTACCCGCTCGTCGAAATCGACGAATGCCCAAAATTATCCCTGACATAGCGCAAATCAACCTGCCGGTCGGTCATGTGCGAGCCGGCGGTGTGGCGCAGCCAGTGGGCCGAGGCACCGGCCAGGACATCGGCCTGCGCCGCCCACTCGGGCCCGCGCGCGCAGGCGTGCGGCCGCCAGGCCGAACACTTCCTTCAGGATCAGATGCAGCGCGCCGAGCAGCGGTGGACCAGCTGTCTCACTTCACGGGAGTCAGAATTGGTGCTCCCTTATTCTTGATCAAGAACACAACAAACCTGGCCGGCTGTGTGGAACTGGCATTGCGCCCGACGGTATGGATGTCATTGGTGCCTTCGTGGAAGGTATCCCCGGCCTTGAGTGTCACCTCTTTGCCACCCTTGACCGCCATGACAATGCTCCCCTCGAGCACATAGACAAAGGCGTGTGCATCATGTCGATGCACAGGGTCGACCGAGCCGGGCGGATATTCTACGATGATCATCTGAACTTCCTTGCCCGGATACTCAGGCAACGGTTCCGTCCGCAGCGGCGTGACTTTCGCTTCCGGTGCGGCCACCGCAGGCTGCGCCGCCATCAGGCACGACAGCATCAGCGCCGCCACAAATGACACGATTGCTTTCATGGCATTACTCCACATTGGCTTGCGAGAGCCACTGGCCGAGGCTGATGCGACCGATCCGCGCGTCGCCGAGCGGTACGAGCGACAGTTCTTCGACGTGGCCGCCATAGTACAGGGCGTCGCGGTCCGTCACGACCGAGCGGGCGTCGCCTGTCGACTTCAGATAGCGCGCAACGATCTCCGCGAACGGGGCGCGGTCCGGGCCGGCAATCTCGATGGTGCCGTTCCGCGGTGCTTCCAGTGCGACTTGCGCAAGGAATGCCGCGACGTCTTGCGAAGCGATCGGCTGAAACAGCCCATCGCCCATGCGCACGGTGGTGCCGTCCGTGCCAAAGTCCGCGATACCGCCGAGAAACTCCATAAACTGGGTGGCGCGCACGATCGTGTACGGCACGCCGGCAGCTTCGATCGCCTCTTCCTGGGCGACCTTGGCCGTGAAATATGCATTCCCCGGCATGCGGTCGGTGCCGACGATTGATAGCGCGACATGATTGCGCACGCCCGCGGCCACTTCGGCCTTTCCGAGATTGCGCGCGGAGGTGCGGAAGAAATCGAGTACCGCCTGTGGCTCCCAGGATGGTGCGTTCGCCACATCCACAACGACGTCTGCGTCCTTGAGCGCCAGATCCAATCCTTCGCCCGTCACGCTGTTCACGCCGGTACGCGGAGACGCCGCGACCGCCGCATGGCCAGCATTGGTGAGCAGCGCGACAAGTTGGGAGCCGATCAGGCCGGAACCACCGATTACAACGATCTTCATGGCAGATTCTCCAGATGAGAGTAGTGAAATGCGCGGTGCGGCTGGTCGGGCGGCATCGCATGTAGGTGCCTGTCCCTGTCGCATCGTGTGAGACCATTGTGAAACAATCATGCCCCAGGGATAAGGGCCAAGAATTGTCGAAATGACTAGGCCAAGTCCTTTCTGCCGACATTGTTCTGCCGACATTGCCCGAACTCATCATGACCGCACTGACTTCCCCATTGGCCATCGAAATCGATCGCCAGAACCGCTTGCCGATCTATCTGCAGATTTGCGAGCGGTTCAGGACAGCGATCGCGGCCGGGCACCTGCGTCCCGGCGATCGGGTGCCCGCGCTTCGGGGGCTCGCCACGCAATTGAATACGGCCCGGGGTACGGTCGAAATGGCCTATACCATCCTTGTCGATGAGGGCTACCTGCAGATGCGCGGTGCGGCCGGGACGTTCGTATCCGCCTCGCTACCGGCGGCGGTGACGCGTTCTGCAAGTGGACAGGATCGGGAGCACATGCGTGCGAGGGAGGGGGGCGCGTCCGCGGTGTCTGATGCATCGCGCAGTCGGCAGCCGGCGCCGCGTCAGCTGGCAATCGCGGTGGCGATGAGCGGGGAGCCGAAGCCGTTGCAACCCGGGCTGCCGGCACTGGACGCGTTCCCGCGCAAGCTTTGGAACCGGCTCGTTTCGCGTTGCGCGCGCAGCGGTCAACGCGCGATGCTCGCCTACCCGGACCCGGTTGGTTATCGGGCGCTGCGCGAACACATTGCCACCTATCTTGGCTTGTCGCGGGGCGTCGCGTGCCTGCCGGAACAGGTATTCATTACCGCTGGCTACCGCGCGACGCTGGAACTCTTGTTGCGCAGTCTCGCGAGCCCCAGCGACCGCATGTGGTTCGAAGACCCCGGCTATCTGCTCGCGCGCAGCTTTCTGGCCGAAGCCGGTGTTCAACTGGTACCGGTGCCAATCGATAGCGAAGGCATCGATGTCGAGCGCGGCATCGCACTGGACCGGCAGGCGCGTTTTGCACTGGTTACCCCATCGCATCAGGCCCCGCTCGGGCACACGTTGTCGCTCGCCCGGCGCATGGCGCTGCTGGATTGGGCGTCGAAAGGGTCTCGCTGGATCATCGAAGACGACTACGACAGCGAATTTCGATATGTGGGCCGGCCACTGCCGGCTTTGAAAAGCCTCGACAAGCACGATCGCGTGATTTATTGCGGCACGTTCAGCAAGGTGATGTTTCCCGGGCTGCGGCTGGCGTATGCCGTGGTGCCGGAGCGCGCTGTCGAACGCGTCGGGCGCGTGGCGTGCAGCATGAATGCCGGCTCTCCGATGCTATTGCAGGCGGCCGTGGCGGACTTCATCGAACAGGGGCATTTTGCGCGGCACGTGAAGCGGATGCGTGCGTTGTACGGACAGCGACGCATGCTGATTGCGCATGCGCTGAACCAGGCGTTCGGGGAGCGCATGATTGTCGCCTTGCCGCACGGCGGAATCCAGTTCGCGGTCGAGTTTGCCGAAGGCCCCGATGGTCCCGTCGACGACGTGGCCTTTGCCTCGCGCGCACGCGACGCGGGGCTCGCGGTGCTGCCGCTGTCGATCTGGTACGCGAACGCACGCACGCGGCGCACCCCACGCGGCCTGGTATTGGGCTTCGCGAACGTCACCGATGCGAGGGAAGCGTCTCGTCTCGCGCGAACGTTGCACGGATGCCTCGACGGCTAGGCCAGCGCCGAGCTGAAGAAGCGCACCGACACCGCGCTGCCGGGCGTCGGCGCGAACTGCGCGTCGCTGAGCACGCTCGCCATCCCGTCTGCATTCCCCAGTTGCACGAGCGCCGGGCGCCAGTGCGGGTACCCGTCTGAATTCGGACCGCGCCAGCGTATTGCCCCACAGGAGCCACGCAGATGCCCTTCGGGAGGCGTATCTCCACCGCGCCGCTGGCCCGGGAGGGCATCTCGGCGTTTAATTTGGCTTGCGGACGTTTAAAGATCCCGCTATTTCTTGATTATCGTTTAAACGACACTTTGTTGTTGACATTGAACGCTTTGGGGATGCATGCCTGGGCCCGGAAGCGCATGCCTTGGCTTGGGCAAGCGGCGGCGCAGGCGGCCAACGTTGCAGGGGTGCGTAAGGGCGCGCCGCGATCGGGTCGGCTATCGATCTCAGTTGCCTCGCACGATTGACGTAGCCTCATGGCAGCCAGTGACGCCATACATTTTGACGTCATGGCTTCGAGACGTCCCTTGCGGGAGGAGACCGGTGATCACTCGCCGCGCAACTGGGTGCACGATCCGACGAAACCCCTTACCTTGAAACTTGCGCGGGCAGTCTTTGGAGAACCGAATGCGCCTTGGAGTCAGGCGCATGCCGCAAGGATGCTCAATCTTTCACTGCAAGACCTCAGTGCGTGGATGCTCAGAGAGGAGGCAGCACTGACAAGCCTGGTTTGCGAGCAGCGTCTGATGCGAGCATTGATCGAGGTCTCGCAAGGCAAGGGCCAACATGGCAGGTATGGCTTTGTATCGCGCGAGCGCCGTGATACCGCCTTCTTTGACCGCTTCGGTGTATGCGTAAAACAGGCTGCCGTGATCGGCCGAGTCGGTACGGTGACTTGGTCCGGTGACTTGGTCCTGGAACCCGGTTGACGCGGGTCGGTGGCAGGGCCGTCGGTCTTCATCGACGGTCAGGCGCAATCGTGCCCCGGCATGCCCCACGGTCTCGTCGGTCATGCAACTGCCAAGCGTTCATAACCGGGAAATCGGGGGACAGGATTGGGGCAGACCGATATCGGCGCGCCCCGGCGATGGAGTTTAGCTGCCGGACGTGCACATATTGTTCTTCCTTTTGAAATGATTGTGCGAATCTCTGCATAATTGTTGACTCATTACTGTCACATTCCTGTCGCACTATCTGGCGGCCGCGTCGGTGGGTGGTTTTCGGCTCGCATGCAAGCCGTGACGCCACCGGCTGGACCCTCCGCCAAATACCTGGAATTGACAGTGAAAAAAGCTCTCTTCGCAGTGGCAGCCGCAGCGTGCGCCATGTCCGGCTCTGCCTTTGCCCAATCGTCGTCCAATGTGACGCTCTATGGCATCGCTGATGCCGGTATCAGTTTCCAAAACCACGTCAATGGTGGCGCCAACGGTAGTGGTTCGGTCGTTGGCGTAACTTCCGGCGGCCTCTCAGGTTCGCGCTGGGGGCTGCGCGGGGTCGAGGACCTCGGCAGCAACCTGAAGGGCATCTTCGTGCTGGAAAGCGGCTTCGATATCGATAGCGGTAAATCCGCGCAGGGTGGCCGGCTGTTCGGTCGCCAGGCCTATGTTGGCCTGCAAGGTAATTTCGGTGCCGTCACGCTCGGCAGACAGCAGAATTCGCTGTATGACCTGTTCGGAGCCTACGACCCCATGGCGGCGGGCCCAATGTACTCGCTGAATTCGGTCGACAATCAATTTAACGGTCGCGCCGACAACGCCATCAAGTACACCGGCAAGTTCGGCGGCTTGACGGCAACCGGCTTCTACAGCTTCGGCCGTGACGTCAACGCTGGTCTCGGCGGCGAAGTGCCGGGCCACTTCAAGGTCGGCACCAACTTTGGCGGTGGTGTGGCCTACGCGAACGGGCCATTCTCGGTGGGCGTCGCGTACGACCAGTTCCAGGGCAGCACCCTGGCTTCCGCGGACCTCGCCGCGAAGCGTGCTGCGATTGGTACGTCGTATGCTTTTGGAGCGGCCAAGGTGTTTGGCGGCTACCGCTGGATGCGTGACGAAGTCACGACTGGTACGGCCCGTCACGACAACCTGTACTGGCTCGGCGCCAACTACAAGTTCACTCCCGCTTTTACGTTGACTGGTGCGGCTTACTACACCGACGCCCGCACCGACAGCAAGGACTCGTGGATGTTCGTGCTGAACGCCGACTACGCCTTGTCCAAGCGCACTGACGCGTATCTGTCGCTCGGCTACGTGAACAACAAAGGCAATGCGACTTTCGGTGTGACCGGTACGCCCAATACGATGTCAGGCCAAAATCAGACCGGCGCAATGCTCGGCATGCGCCATCGCTTCTAATTTCCTGCAGGCAGGACGAGGCGCGCTTCCGGGCGTGCCGGCGACAACTTCATATCGGCCTTCTCTCACTGTTAAGGTCGTTTGGCCGGCAGAAATGCCGGCCATTTTTTAATCCGAAGTTTGACTCGGATACCAAGCTAACCTGTTGAAGCGCCGAGAGATTTTCAAGCGGCAGGGGGTTGGCTACTGGGAACAGCCGGGGTCGATGCCGAGCAGCGCAAAGGCTTTGCGCTGCAACGGCGTGGGACGGGTCGTGATGACGATCTTGGTCTGTGGATTGACCGAGGTCGACGTGATGTTATAGGTCAACGTGGCGAGGTCCTGCAGCAGCGTGGCGTGCGCAGAGCACGGCGCTGTTCCTCCGACAAGGCAGCGACCGTATGCAGCGGCTGCTCGAACATCCGTAAGGCATCGACTCAGTGAAGCTGGGGTCGATGCGCCACACCAAACCGTCCTGACAAATCGTCGAGACGCCTATCCATTGGCCATAGCTGTGCGCCTGGTGTGATCAAAGTGGAAGCCAGCAGTGAGACTTCAACTAGGCCGCAACCCAGCCCATACAATTTCTCGCGCTCGATGAACGCCACTACCCATGGCCCAGCCTATGATGCGCCGGCTGGGACGTCGAGCACGACAGCCAGATAGTAAAAGCCGGCAGCGGTAGGAATATACGTCGCATCGGCGACCCATAGCTGATTGGGCGCATCGGCACAGAAGTGCCGCTGCACCAGATCAGGCGCAGGTCTACCCTGTGGCGCGGGTGCGTGGTGCAAATGAAGCGCTGTCGGCAAGCCCCGCGCAGGCCCGCCTCACGCATCAAACGCGCCACGCGCTTGCGCCCGACGTGGATGCCCCGGCGCAGCAACGTGGCATGCACACGCGGCATCCCATAGGTACCGCGCGAGCGAGCGTGAATCTCACGGATTTGCGCGCGCAACAGCGTGTCACACACGGCATGAGCGCTCGGAGGTCGTTCCATCCATGCATGGAAGCCGCTGCGCGAGACCTTAAGCAGCCGAGCCATGGTGGACAGCGGATAGCGAGCCTGGTTCGCCTTCATGAATTCGTACCCTTGTCGGGCAGCCTGTCGGTCTCCCGGGCGAACCAGGCCGCGGCTTTTGCAAGTATCTCCCTCTCCATTTTGAGCTGCCGGTTCTCACGGCGTAGCCGTGTGAGTTCCTGGCGCTCGGCCGTCGTCAGACCGTCCTGACGAAGTCCGGCATCGCGTTCCGCTTGGGCTACAGATCGTCTGGGCCGTCGGTTCGAACTCCCTGGCCAGATCCTCGGGGCGGCGACCCGCAAGTCGTGACAATTTTATTTTCGTATGCGATTCGCCGAGGCTAGAGGCGACCATTCCATCTACACTGCACGGCTGTTGAAGGAAGCCGTTAAAAATCAGCCAATGCATTCAGTTTTTCGTTTCGATGCTGACCGTCTCGTCAGCTTCCAGGTCTTGTGGAAGGACGGCGAACGCGTCCTGGGTCGGGGCTGGCGCCTCGCTGCCGATGGCCAGCGCGAGGCGGTGCTGGCCTTGTGGCTCGCGACCGAGCATCCGATGCCTGCCAATCTCGGGCGCCTGGCACACGAATTCAGCCTGAAGGAGGCGCTGGACCCCGCTTGGGCCGCCCGGCCCCTGGAACTGGTGCGCGAACATGGCCGGACGGTCCTGCTGCTGGAGGATCCCGGCGGTGAGCCGCTCGATCGCCTGATGGGCACCCCCATGGAGGCTGGCCGCTTCCTGCGCCTGGCGATTGCCATGAGTGGGGCCCTTGGCCAGTTCCACCAGCGCGGCTTCATTCACAAGGACCTCAAGCCAGCACACATCCTGGTGAACCAGGCCGATGGGGCGGTGCGACTCACCGGCTTCGGGCTGGCTTCGCGGCTGCTGCGCGAGACACAGGCGCCGACGCAACCAGACGAGATCGCCGGCACGCTGGCCTATATGGCGCCTGAGCAGACCGGCCGCATGAACCGGTCGGTCGATGCGCGCAGCGATCTCTATGCGTTGGGCGTGACGCTCTACCAGATGCTGACGGGAACGCTGCCGTTCTCCGCTGGCAACCCAATGGACTGGGTCCACTGCCACCTCGCCCGGCAGCCGATGGCGCCGGCCGAGCGGGTACCGGCGAGCCCGGTCCAGCTCTCTGCCGTGGTGATGAAGCTGCTCGCCAAGACGGCGGAGGAGCGCTACCAGACGGCCGGCGGGCTGGAGGCGGATCTGCGGCGCTGCCTGGCCGCATGGGAAAGCCGGGGGCGCATCGACACGTTCGCGCCTGGCGAGCATGACCTGCCGGACCGGCTGATGATCCCGGAGCGGCTCTACGGTCGGGATCGCGAGATTGGGGTGCTGCTCGGCGCCTTCGACCGCGTGGTGTCCGGGGGCGCGCCGGAGCTGGTGCTGGTGTCCGGCTACTCGGGTATCGGCAAGACCTCGGTCGTGCACGAGTTGCACCGTGCGCTGGTGCCGCATCGCGGCCTGTTCGCTTCAGGCAAGTTCGATCAGTATAAGCGGGACATCCCTTATGCAACGCTGGCGCAGGCGCTGCAGGGACTGGTACGCCCGCTGCTGGGCAAGAGCGAGGCGGAACTGGCACCGTGGCGCGCCGCGCTGGCCGAGGCGCTGGGCCCGAACATCGGGCTCATGGTGCCGCTCATCCCGGAACTGGCGCTCATCCTTGGCCCGCAGCCGCCAATGTCGGAAGTTCCGCCGCGCGACGAACAGCACCGCTTCCAGCTCGTGTTCCGCCGCCTCATCGGCGTCTTTGCGCAGGCTGCGCATCCGCTGGCGCTCTTCCTTGACGACCTGCAGTGGCTGGACGCGGCAACACTGGACCTGCTCGAGCATCTCGCGACCCAGCCGGAGGTACGGCATCTGCTGCTGATCGGCGCCTATCGCGATAACGAAGTCACGCCCGGGCACCCGCTGCTGGCGCGACTGACGGCCATCCGCCAGGGCGGGGCAAGCGTGGGGGAGATCATGCTGACGAGCCTAGGGCGCGACGATGTCGGCCGGCTTCTCGGCGATGCCCTGCATTGCACGCCGGAGCGCGGCGAGGCGCTCGCCAGACTGGTGCACGAGAAGACCGCGGGCAATCCATTCTTTGCGATCCAGTTCCTCACCGCCCTGGCGGAAGAGGGGCTGTTTGCATTCAATCATCGCGAGGCGCGCTGGTCGTGGGACCTTGGACAGATCCGCGCCAAGGGTTTCACCGACAACGTGGTGGACCTGATGCTCGGCAAGCTCGGCCGCCTGCCCGCAGCGACCCAGGAAGCGCTGAAGCAGCTCGCCTGTCTTGGCAACGAAGCCGCGGTAGGCATCATGACCATGGTCCTGGGCGGCAGTGAAGGGACGCTGGATGCGGCGCTGTGGGAGGCGGTCCAGGGCGGCCTGGTGTTGCGGCGCGAGGAGACTTATCGCTTTCCGCACGACCGAGTCCACGAGGCGGCCTACGCGCTGATTGCCGAAGCCGCGCGGCCCGCGGCGCACCTTGCGATCGGGCGCAGGCTTGCCGCGCACACGTCCCAGGAAGCGCTTGCGGAGCGCGTCTTCGAGATCGTTGGCCAGCTCAATCGCGGTGCCGCACTGATTACCGCACCCGAGGAGAGGTGGCGGCTGGCCGAGCTGAACCTGCTCGCCGGCCAGCGTGCCAAGGGATCGACGGCCTACGCCAGCGCATTGGCCTATCTGGCCACGGGCGCGGCGCTGTTGCCCGCGGATGCCTGGGAATGCCGGCACGCGCTTGCCTTTGCACTGGCGTTCGAACGGGCCGCATGCGAATTCCTTACCGGTGCCTCGGGGGCGGCGGAGCCACGCCTCGCCGACCTCGCGAGCCGTGTGGTCGGCCTCCCTGAGTTGGCCGCGGTGACCCAATTGCGACTGGAGCACTTCATGGCCCTCGGTCAGAGAGGCCGTGCGGTCGAGGTCGGTCTCGATTACCTGCGTCGGGCTGGCGTGGAATGGTCGGCGCACCCTGCGAAGGCGGAGGTAGAGCAGGAGTACGCGCGGATGTGGCGGCAGATCGGGGACCGGCCGATCGATGCGCTGATTGACTTGCCGCGCATGGCCGACCCCGATGCAGTCGGGACCATGGACGTCCTGACCGCGCTGATGCCGCCGGCCTGGTACACCGACGAGAACTTGCGTGCGCTCGTGATTGGCCGGATGGCGAACCTGAGTCTCGAACATGGCAACAGCGATGCGTCGTGCCTTGGCTATGCCTGGCTCAGCATGGTGCTGGCGCCGCAATCGGGCGACTACGCGGCGGGATACCGCTTCGGCAAGCTGGGCCTGGACCTGGTGGACCAGCGCGGGCTGGACCGGTTCAAGGCCCGCGTCTACCAAGTCGTGGGCGGCCACGTCCTGCAATGGACGCATCCGATCCGCGACGCGAGCAGCCTGGTGCGGCGCGGCTTCGATCTGTCCAACAAGCAGGGCGACCGCACCTTTGCGGCCTTCACCAGCAACAACCTCATTACGCACCTGCTGGCCAGCGGCGCGCCGCTGGCCGATATGGAACGCGAAGCCGAAGCTGCGATCGCCTTCGCGCGCGAAGCGGGGTTTGGTCTTGTTGTTGACCGCATTACCCCGCAACGCCAGCTTGCCCGGACACTGCGTGGTCTGACATCGGTCTTCGGCTCGTTCAACGATAGCGGGTTCGACGAAGACCGGTTCGAGCGGCATCTGGAGCAGGATCGGGGCCTCGCACTCGTTACCTGCTGGTACTGGATCCGCAAGCTGCAGGCGCGCTTTTTTGCCGCCGACCATGCCGGCGCGATTGCGGCGGCGGAGCGCGCCCGGCCGCTGCTCTGGACCTCACCGTCATTCTTCGAGCAGGCGGAATACCACTTCTATGCAGCGCTGGCACGGGCGGCCTGCTGCGATGCGGTCGCTGCGGCAGACCGGGTCCGGCACCTTGAGGCCCTGGCTGGACACCACCGCCAGTTGCAGGCCTGGGCCGAGCATTGTCCGGGGAATTTCGAAAACCGGGCTGCATTGATCGGTGCGGAGATCGCCCGTATGGGTGGGCGCGAGGCCGACGCCATGCGCCTGTACGAACAGGCCATCCTGTCCGCGCGCGACAACGACTTTATCCACAACCAGGCACTCGCTAACGAGCTGGCGGCACGATTCTATGCGGCGCGGGGCTTCGAGAAGATAGCGTGGGTGTATCTGCGGGATGCCCGTCACGGCTATCGCCGCTGGGGCGCCGAGGGCAAGGTGCGGCAGCTCGACGGGTTATATCCGGCACTCGGCGAAGAAGAGTCGGCACCTGCTTCGACCCGGACGATCGGCGCTTCTGTCGAACACCTGGACCTCGCCACGGTGATCGCCGTCTCGCAGGCGGTGTCGGGTGAAATCTTCCTGGACAAGCTGGTCGACACGCTGATGCGTACCGCAATCGAGCAGGCCGGCGCGCAACGAGGCCTGCTGATCCTGCACCAGGGTGCCGGGCTGCGCATTGCGGCCGAAGCGACCACCTGCGGCCATGCCATCACCGTGCAACTGCACGACCAGAGCGTGCCCGGCACCGCGCTGCCGCTATCGATCCTTCACCATGTTTTGCGCAGCCGCGAGACCGTCGTGCTGGACAATGCCGAGGCGCAGGGGCCGTTCTCCGTCGATCCTTACATTCGGCTGCATCGCGCCCGCTCGATTCTGTGCCTGCCGCTCCTCACTCAGGCCAAGCTGATCGGCGTCCTTTACCTGGAGAACAGCCTGGCTCCACGCGTCTTCGTGCCGGCCAGGGCGGCGGTGCTGAAGCTGGTGGCCTCGCAGGCGGCGACCGCGCTGGAGAACAGCCGTTTGTATCGCGATCTCGAGCAACGCGAAGCAAAGATCCAGCGTCTGGTCGAAGCCAACATTATCGGCATCTGCATCTGGCAACTCGATGGCCGGATTCTGGAGGCCAACGACGCGTTCCTGCGCATGTCGGGTTACGACCGCGAGGATCTCCGCTCGGGCCGCCTGGGATGGGCGGACCTGATGCCTGCGTCAGCGCAGGCGCCCGGTGCACCCCTGGCTGCGTTCAGCGTGGCGGGGACTGTGCCGCCGTTCGAGAAGGACTTGGTCCGCAAGGATGGGAGGCGTGTGCCCGTGCTGCTCGGGTCTGCGAACTTCGAGGATGGGGTGGACCAGGGGGTGTCTTTCGTGCTCGACCTGACCGAGCGCAAGCGCGCCGAGCAGGCGCTGCACCAGGCGCGGGCCGAACTCGCCCACGTCGCGCGCGTGACCACGCTGAACGCGCTGACTGCCTCGATCGCCCACGAGGTGAGTCAGCCGCTGGCGGCCATTGTCGCGAACGCCAGTGCAGCATTGCGCTGGCTCGGCCGCCAGCCCCCCGATCTTGCTGAGGTGCGGGAGGCGGTGGAGGGCATTGTCCAGAACGGGCATAGGGCCAGCGCGGTGATCGAGGGAATGCGGGGGCTGCTGAGGAAGACGGCCGCGGTAACGGTTCGACTTGACCTCAACGAGCTGGTCAAAGAGACGATCACGCTGATCAGCGGCGAGGTGTCGCGACATCAGATCCTGCTGCGGACCGAGCTCGCGCCCGGGCTACCGCTGGTGGCGGGTGATCGGGTACAGTTGCAGCAGGTGCTGCTGAACCTGGTGATGAATGGCATCGAGGCGATGACAGAAGTGGCCGACCGGCCGCGGGAACTCGTGATCCGGTCACTGTGCGCGAAACCCCAGACAGTGCGGGTCGCCGTGGAGGACGCTGGCATCGGGCTGGCTCCGCAGGTGATGGAGCGGGTGTTCGATGCCTTCTACACCACCAAGGCGCAGGGTCTGGGCATGGGCCTGGCGATTTGTCAGTCGCTGGTCGAGTCGCATGGCGGGCGGCTGTGGGCGAGCGCAAATTCGCCTTGCGGGTCGGTGTTCCAGTTCGCTTTGCCGGCTAGGCAGGAGTAGACCGACACAGTCTGCCATGCGAGAGGAGGCCAAGCCTTCAGACTACCGGAGCTCCCCATGCGTGCTTGGTGCGCGCTGGCGCGCGACCACGGCCCGGAAAAGGGGCGCCAATCCGGTTGGCTGCCGTAGAACGAAGTAATTCTGGGTCTTCCGCACTTTTTGTGACGGCCGCGTCGAGGGCTTGATCTCGGGCCGATCTGGCCCCACGTTGATCGTTACCATGAGCCAAGTTCTCGGTGGGATCGATCGTACTCTCGCCCGTGTGGGTAAGCGCGTCGTCTCCAGCGACGCGCGAGGGGGGACCATCACCGTCGAAGCCCGCAGTACGGTTCGTGCGGCACATTGTCCTGCCTGCCGTCGTTAGAGTAGCCGACTCCACGGCAGCTATGTGCGTAGTCTGGAAGAACGACCTATGCTCGAGCAGCGGGTCGTACTCGCCGTTGAGGTGCGTCGCTTCAAGTGTACGAACGCCGGCTGCCCGCGTTGTACGTTTGCCGAGAACATCCACGCACTGGCCGGTCGGCATCAACGTCGAACGCGATCGCAGGCTCGGGCGTTGCACGCGCTGGGCCACGCCCTCGGTGGTGAGGCGGCAGCCCGGCTTGCTAACGCCTTGGGCATGCGCACCAGTGCCGACACCGTGCTGCGGGAGTTGCGAAGAGCTCCTGGGCGCAAGCGCAAACCACGACCGCGGGTCGTCGGCATCGATGACTGGGCGATTGCCCGCGGTCATCAATACGGAACGATCATCGTCAATTTGGAGCGACGTGAGCCGATCGAAGTGTTTGCCGGCAGGGGAACAACTGCGGTGACCGCGTGGGTGCGTGCGCGCTCATCGATCGAGATCGTCGCCAGGGACGGGGCCGGGGCCTACTCCGAGGCGGTCGACATCGCGCTGCCGGCAGCCAGGCAAGCCTCCGATCGCTGGCATCTGCTGTGCAACCTGCGCGACAACGTCGAGAGACTGCTGTGCCGACTCGGACCGCAACTGCGCCAAGCCGCGCAGCAAGTCGAGGTCCGTGGCGTGACCCTGGGCCGGCAGCGGGAGCTGAGCCGCAACTCACTGTGGTCATGGCAGCGTCTGAGCGATCAGCGACGCGCCTCGCGGCTGGAGCTGTACGAGCGGGTGATGGCGCTACACGCCCAGGGCGGCACGATGAAAGGAATCGGGCAAGAGCTCTCAATCGACCATCGAACCGTGCGCAACTTCATCACTGCGGGGGCCTTCCCCGAGCGTGCACCCAGGGCGCGAGGTCCGACGCCTTTGGATGCCCATCTCAGGCCAGGCGCGTGTTCGGATGGCTCGTCGGATGGAGGAAGCTCGCCATCGAGGAACCTAAGAGCTCCGACCACGAGCGCTTCGTGCAGGCGCTTTGCAAGAACGAACCCGTGGTGGGCGAAGTTCGCAGCCTCGCGCGGGAGTTTCTCGGACTCATGCACCGGCGAAGTCCGCGGCAGTTCGATCGATGGCTAAAGCGTCTGTCACGCTGCGACGCTGTGGAAATGCGCAGATTCGCGCAAAGCTGCGCGCCGACTTACCGGCTGTGCGGGCGGCCTTCAAACTGCCATGGAGCAATGGCCAGACCGAGGGTCACGTCAACCGGCTCAAGTTCCTCAAGCGTCAGATGTATGGCCGCGCGAGCATCGAGCTTCTGCGGTTGCGGGTTCCGATCGCCATCGCAGGCGGTTGAGACCGTGCGGCCGGCACAAGGCTACCAGACTCGCCCACATGGTCATCAAAAATGGTGGTGGGCGCCGGAGATGACCCCGTTCCACGCTAAAACATCCTCCAACGCAAGGTCGCCGTCGTCACACAAAGTGCCGAAGACCCATCCTTATTACGCTTCACGGTTCTGTCACGAAATTTGGCTCTGCGCAGGCTGAGTCCGCCTATTTGGACTACGTTGCCGTCCTGGTGGGCAGCTTGCCGCCGCCATTAGCGTTCTGCGGATCGGCCGGTTGCTGAATGCTAGAGGCACTCCGCTCAAGCGAAGAAGCGCTTGCTGTCGCGGCCGCGCGCAGTGAGGCGAGAATCTCGTCGCGGCAAACCTTCAGGATTTCGTCGGCCAGCGGCGAGTCGTCCGGACACGCCCGGGACATGACAATGGCGCCCACCGCATGCGCCAGTATGTCCAGGGACTGGGCACGCAACCGCCCCGGATCGGCACCGTCCGACGCGGTGCCATCGGGTTTCAGTGCAGCCAGCAGGCTCTCAATGCCCGCCGCAAACGTGGCCCGAACTGCCTCCGGCTGACGCGCGGCATCCCCGCCCAGTGCGGCCATCGTGCAGCCGGTCCCACGCTTGTCGCGGTGCTCGCGGGAAAGGTAGTACCGCACAAACTCCGGCGCGTTGACGCCCGCGCTCAGCGCGACGGTCTGCGCGATGCCGCAGGTCGCCGATTCCGCCATAAGGTCGGCCTTGGAGCGGAACTGCTTGTAAAAGCCGCCGTGCGTGAAGCCGGCGGCGGCCATCAAATCGGCAACGCCAACCCCATCGTAGCCGCGCTCCCGAAACAGCTGGGACGCCGTCTCGACCACGTGCTGCCGGTTGGCCTGTGCCTGTGCCTTGGTGATCTTCATTTCCTGACCACTGTCGATTCATGTCTGCGAAGGCTTCATCATACATTGATGTCAATCGTAATCAAAAGATTGACACTTTAGATTATGATCGTCATCATTGGTACCGTTCCCACCCTGGAAGCTAAGGCAATATGAACGACAAGACTCTTTTTGAACCTTACGCCCTTGGCCGCCTGGCGCTCGCGAACCGCATTGTCATGGCACCGCTGACCCGCAACCGGGCAGGCGCGGGGCTGGTGCCTAGCGAACTGGCCGCGACCTACTACGCCCAGCGCGCCTCGGCCGGCCTGATCATCACGGAGGCCACTCAAGTGTCAGCCCAGGCTCAGGGCTATCAGGACACCCCGGGCCTGTACACACCCGAACAAGTGGTCGGCTGGCGCAAGGTCACCGAGGCTGTACATGCAAAGGGCGGACGCATCTTCGCCCAACTCTGGCACGTCGGCCGTGTTTCGCACGTCGATGTCCAGCCTGACGGCGCTGCGCCGGTCGCGCCTTCGGCCATCCGCGCCGCGACGAAGACCTTTGTCAACAACGGATTTGTCGACGTGTCGCAGCCGCGCGCCCTCGAGCTCAACGAATTGCCGGGCATCGTTAACGACTTTCGTCGAGCCGCGGCCAATGCCTTGGCCGCCGGCTTCGACGGCGTGGAAATCCACGGTGCTAACGGCTACCTGCTGGAGCAGTTCATCAAAGACGGGGCCAATCAGCGCACTGACCCCTACGGCGGCTCGATAGAGAATCGTGCGCGCCTGCTATTGGAAGTCGTCACGGCGGTGGTGGAAGAAATCGGCGCCGATCGCACCGGTGTGCGCATCTCGCCCGTGTCACCGGCAAATGGGATTTCGAGCAGCGATCCTCAGCCACAGTACGACTACATCGCCGATCAGCTCAGCGCGCTGGGCATCGTCTACCTGCACGTGGTCGAGGGCGCGACCGGCGGCCCACGCGCTGTCGCGCCGTTCGACTACGACGCACTGCGCCGTCGCTTCAGGCAAACCTACCTGGCCAACAACGGCTACGACCTGGAACTCGCCACCGCCAGGCTCAACGAGGGCAAGGCAGACCTGTTCGCCTTCGGCCGTGCCTTCATAAGCAACCCCGACCTGGTCGAACGCCTGAAGACCGGCGCTCCGCTGGCCCAGCCCGATCTCGCCACGCTCTACGGTGGCGGTGCTGCTGGCTACAGCGACTATCCGACCATCACCGCTTGAGGCGCGTGCCGGTCGTGTCCACGTCCGAACCGTTATTGCAAAGGAATCAACTCATGACCACGCTTCCGACTGTTCTCATCACCGGCGCCTCTTCCGGCATCGGGGCAACCTACGCCGCGCGATTCGCCGGTCGCGGCCATAACCTTGTGCTGGTTGCTCGCGACAAGACGCGCCTCGATACGCTGGCCGCGCGCCTGCGTGCAGAAAACGGTGTGAGCGTCGACGTTCTGCAGGCCGACCTGACCCAGCCCGCGGATCTGGCCGTGGTCGAGACTCGTCTGAGGGACGACTCTCGCATTGGCATCCTGATCAACAACGCCGGGATGGCTCAGTCGGGCGATTTCCTGCAGCAGAGCGCCGAGGGCATCGACCGCCTGGTCACGCTCAACACCACGGCGCTCACGCGGCTCGCGGCCGCGGTGGCTCCGCGCTTTGTGCAGTCAGGTAACGGCGCGATCGTCAACATTGGCTCGGTGGTGGGCTTCGCGCCCGAGTTCGGCATGTCTATCTACGGCGCCACCAAGGCCTTTGTCCTGTTCCTGTCGCAAGGACTGAATCTCGAGTTGTCGCCAAGCGGCGTCTATGTGCAGGCGGTGCTTCCGGCGTCGACCCGCACTGAAATCTGGGGACGCGCCGGCATCGACGTCAACATGCTTCCCGAGGTGATGGAAGTGGACGAACTGGTCGATGCAGCGTTGGTTGGCTTCGATCGCCGCGAACTGGTCACCATCCCGCCGCTGCATGTGGCCGGGCGCTGGGATGCACTGGATGGCGCGCGCCAGGGGCTGATGTCGGATATTCGGCAAGCCCGCGCGGCCGATCGCTATCGGTCGGAAGCCTGACCACTGCGGATTCTGTCTTACACGGGGAGGCATGGCTTTAGCGACCGACACGCCGGACTCAGGCTTCACAGGTAACCCGATGACAAACTTACAGAACCTCGACACCAACGATGTGAGGACCATGCCCCTTAAAGCGCTGCAGACGACTTATGTCCATGTCCCGACTAACCTGGTCAGCGCGGCTGGAACCACTTTCGCTTACCGCGAACTGGGACACCGTGGCGGTGTCCCGCTGGTTCTGCTCAATCACTGGGGCGCCGTGCTAGACAACTTCGACCCGCAAATCGTCGATGGCCTGGCTCGTGAGCATCACGTTATTACCATCGACTATCGCGGAATCGGCTTGTCCGGCGGAACCGCCCCGGTGACGGTGGACGAAATGGCGCGCGATACCATCGCCGTGATTCGTGCGATGGGCTTCGAACAGATAGACCTGTTCGGCTTTTCTCTAGGCGGCTTCGTGGCGCAGGACGTGGCGCTGAAGGCTCCGGGGTTGGTGCGCAGGCTCATCCTTACCGGCACGGGTCCCGCGGGAGGTCAAGGTATCGACCATGTCGGTCCGGTGTCGTGGCCGCTCATACTCAAGGGCTTGCTGACACGACATGACCCCAAGACCTATCTATTCTTCACCGCCACGGAAAACAGCCGGCAGGCAGCAGGCGCCTTCCTGAACAGGCTAAAGGAACGCCGCGCCGGCCGAGACAAGGGACCGACGCCTCGCGCTTTCCTTCGCCAGCTCAAAGCGATCAAGGCCTGGGGCCAGCAGGTACCGCAGGACCTCGCCGGCCTGCACATGCCGGTTTTGATTGTCAATGGCGACAACGACATCATGGTGCCCACCCCACTGAGTCGCGACATGGCCCGCCGCATTCCCCATGCGCAGCTGGTCATCTACGAAGACGCGGGGCATGGCAGCATCTTTCAATACCACGCGGACTTCGTGCCGAAGGCGCTGGCGTTCCTGGCGGCATTCACCCCACATTGGCATTGAGCAACATGAAGGCTCTCACATTCAAACGCTATGGCAATTCGCCCGAAATCGGCTTCGCCGATGTTCCGCGCCCCACACTGAAGCCCGATGACCTGCTGGTTCAGGTCCACGCGGCGGGGTTGAACCCCATCGACAACATGATCCCGGCGGGAACGTTCAAGCCCGTCCTGAAGTTCGAACTACCGGCGACGCTGGGCAGCGATATTGCCGGCGTGGTAGTGGAGGTCGGCAGCCACGTGACACGTTTCAAGCCGGGCGATGCCGTGTTCGCCAGCCTCTTCGATCTGGGCAGGGGATCGCTCGCCGAATTCGCGGCGGTGCCCGAAGGCGTTGCCGCGTTAAAGCCGGCCAGGCTCGATTTTGTGCAGGCGGCCTCCGTTCCGATGGTCGGGCTCACCTCGTGGCAGGCATTGAAGGAGCGCGCCAACGTTCGAGCAGGTCAGAAGGTGTTGATCCCGGCGGGGTCGGGCGGCATCGGCACGTTTGCGATTCAACTGGCGAAGTCCCTGGGCGCAACGGTTGGCACCACCACCAGCACGGGCAATGTCCAGATGGTTGCCGATCTCGGCGCAGACGAAGTGGTCGACTACAGGAAGCAGGACTTCGAAAAGCTGCTGCACGACTATGACGTGGTGCTCGGCACGCTGCGGGGCGACGCAATTGCAAAATCAGTTGGCATCCTCAAGCCGGGCGGCAGGATTGTCTCGCTCATCGGCCCATTGGATGCCGCGTTCGCACGCGCACGACGCCTGAATTTCTTTCTTGCATTCGTGTTTAGCTTGATGAGCCGCAAGATCATGCGCCTGGCAAGAAAGCGGAACATTAATTACTCGTTTCTCTTCGTGCGCCCCGATGGCGCCCAACTCTGGGAAATTGGCGGACTCCTCGAATCGGAACGCATTCGTCCGGTGATCGATAAGGTATTTGCGTTCGAGCAGGCGAAGGAAGCGCTTGAATACCTGGCCCAGGGGCGCGCCAAGGGTAAGGTCGTCGTGAGGGTCAAGTGAGCTGCCAGACGGTTGACAGTGCAGGAGCTTCCCCTATCTGACGCTGGTCTATCGAGGCTGGTTGCATCCGTTTGCTGTGGGTCGGCAAGGAACGCACGACCGAGAGCTTCGAGAAGTTCTTTGCCCTCCCTCATCGGCACCGAGATCGCCGCCAAGGTCGAATTCGTCTGCTCGGATATGTGGAAGTCCTATCTGAAGCTGATCGCCAAACATTGCCACTATCAGTGTGTGTCTGTCGACTACATTTGGCAGACGCCATCTTCGAAATTTCCTAGCCGGCTGCTGTAGCCGGCGCGCTTCGTCGCGTGGTTTCGGCCCGCCAGAGACGCTCGGGGCCGGTACGGCGCACAAGTTGCCGCGCTTCGCATAGAGAGCCCGCATGCGCTTGATGTGGCGCGCGAAATGCCCCTCCTCGATGAAGTCGGCCACCACGGCCTGCATCAGTTCGGGGCAGCCACCGTGCAGCGAGCGTCGGCAGGCGGCCGTGAACGCCGCTATCTGGCTGTCCGGCACGACCACATAACCCAAGCGCAGCCCTGCAAACAGGACCTTGCTGAACGTGCCGCAATAGACCACGCGCTCGTGCCGGTCCAGGCTTTTAAGGGCTGGCAAGGGGGGGCCGCGATAGCGGTACTCGCCGTCGTAGTCATCCTCCAGGATCCAGCCGCCGGCGGCTTCGGCCCAGTCCAGCAAGGCGGTACGCCGCGGCAGCGTCATCGACACGCCGGTGGGACCGGGGGAGAGCCAAGGAGCCGGCGGCGGTGCACGCGATAGTGCGCACACATCCTGAGACCGGACGCAAGTCGCTTTATATCGGCCCTCCCGAAACCACGGGGACATCGAAGACCATGACAGAGGCGGAAAGACAGCCCGCTACTCGAGAAGAGCTGGTTTCGCCGGATAACGTCTAGCGCCATATGTGACCGGAGGCGATGTGGTGATGTCTGTATAACCGGGTATTCCGCAATTTGTGTGGCGACGGCCGTTCCAGGCGACAAGATCCTCTACGCCAGTTCACCGTCGTCACACAAATTGCGGAAGACCCAAGAAGTTGTTCCCCCGGCCAACGCTTGAAGCGATTTTGTACCTTTCCCCAACCCATCGGTCAGTCGTTTTGCACCCTCCCGGCCGGCGCGGGGCGATCCTATGGACAGGATTCGGCTGAGCAATGCGATGACGTTCGCTGTCAGGCGCGCCGCGTGAGGTGTCACCTCTTTATAATTTCACATTCGTGAAAGTTATTCCACATCTATGCCGTAAGCGTCAGCGGAACCCATCTGGCGAGGCGGGAACAGCGATGAGAAGGTAGCGGCTTCACGGTATATGGGGGTGAAGCGGTGGCCGAGCAACGAGATGGCAGTGACGGACACGAAGGGACGAGGTATTACCGGCATGACGAAGCCTTCTGGCGGGAGATGGTGGCGCAGTGGAACAATAGCTGGCTGAGCATCCGCGCCTTCTGCCGGCAGCATGGCCTGGCGGTCAGGAGCCTGTCAGATTTCTTGTGTGTTGAGGTCATGAGACGATATCGAAAGAAACGCCCTTATGACCGAAACAAAAAGCATGACCAAGAAGAGCAAGAAATCAAGCGCGCCGAAGCTGTTTCCGGATGAGTTGATCGATCAACTGCTGGCTCAGGTACAGAACAAGGACGCCGAGTCGATTCTCGGTGAATCAGGTTTGGCCGGCCTGCTCAAGAAGCAGTTGGCCGAGCGTATGCTTGCCGCCGAACTGACGCACCATCTGGCCAGCGAGGCCAAGCAAGGCAAGAGCGGCAATCACCGCAACGGCAGCAGTGCAAAGACCGTCATCACGCCCAACGGCGAGCTGGAACTGGACATTCCGCGCGACCGGCAAGCCACCTTCGAGCCGCAACTGGTCGCCAAGTACCAACGCCGGCTGTCCGGCTTCGACGACCACGTAATCAGCATGTATGCACGCGGGATGAGCGTGCGTGAGATTCAGGGCCATTTGCAGGAACTGTATGGGCTGCAGGTCTCGCCTGACCTGATTTCCACCATCACCGACGAAGTGCTGGCCGAGGTCGACCAATGGCAGCAGCGCCCGCTGGAGGCGATGTACCCCATCGTCTACTTCGACGCGCTGCGCCTGAAGATCCGCGACGAAGGCACCGTCAGGAACAAGGCCGTCTACCTGGCCTTGGGTATCCGCGCCGACGGGCGCAAGGAGGTGCTCGGGCTGTGGATCGAGCAAACCGAGGGCGCCAAGTTCTGGCTCAAGGTCTTCAACGAGTTGAAGAACCGCGGCCTGGACGACATCCTGGTCGCCGTCGTCGACGGCCTGCGTGGCTTCCCCGAAGCGATCGAGGCCGTCTACCCGGGCGCACAAATCCAGACCTGTATCGTCCACCTGATCCGCAACTCGCTGAACCTGGCGAGCTGGAAGGACCGCAAGGGCCTGGCGGCCGCGCTCAAGCCGATTTACCAGGCTGCCACGGCCGACGCCGCCGCCGGCGCGCTGCAGGCGTTCGCCGCCAGCGATTGGGGCCGGAAATTCCCCACGGTGGCCGACATGTGGCGCCGCCAATGGGAACAGGTCATCCCGTTCTTCGCCTATCCGCCGGAAGTGCGCAGAATCATCTACACCACTAATGCCATCGAGAGCATGCACATGCAGTTGCGCAAGATCGTCAAGAACCGGGGCCACTTCCCCAGCGACGAAGCCGCCAGCAAGCTGCTGTACCTGGCCTTGCGCAACATCGAGAAAGATTGGAAGATGCCGCCCATCACCTGGAAACAAGCGGCCAACCAGTTCGCCATTCTCTTCGGTGACCGCTTCACCAACGCCCTACGCTGAGATTTATTTAACCGACCTCAGCACACAGAATTCCTGACACCTCCGCGGTCAGCACCTTCGGCCTGTGGCGCAAGCGCGTAGACCATGACCAGCCGGCTGTGCCTGAAACGTTGACCGCCGACACCGCCTTCATCGCGGCGGCCACACTTCACGACTACGGAAAAGGCAAGACGCTGCAGAATGCCGATGCCAACATCACGCTCGACCGTGACACGCTTGACGACATCGCCCTTGGCAAGCTGAAGCTGCGTGAACTGACAGCAAGCGGCAAGGTGACCTTCGATGGCAATCGCGGGGACAAATTCCGCTGCTCGCCCTGTTCGACAAGTTCGACTTCTGGTTCATGATTTCAGAACCATGATGGCCTGAACCTGCCGGATGATTGCATTGCCACAGCCTGTTTGGCCCGCTCCGCGAAGCGATCCGGATTCAGTGCATGGACGCGTTCGCTTCGCTGTCGATCTGTTTGCGCAAGGTCGCAAAGCGCTTCTGCACATTGGCGCCAAATAGCGGATCAGCACTGGCCGGATCGGTGGCGGCGACCTCCGCCCAGTCCGCTTCAGTCAGGAACCGGGCGGCACGCGGCATGACCTGTTTCTCCTCGGTGGAGAGATGGTTGCGGTAGTACACCAGGTACATGGCGGCGGCCGCTTCCAGTGCCGCTCGCGAGGTGACCACTTCGCTCTGGGCTTCACGCAGGCGGTCGAGCAATTCCGCGCCGACCGTGGCGATCACGCGATGTTCCTGCAGTAACCGGCTGATGATGATCCGCGTGCCCGGATCTCGTTCCACCAGCAGGGCGTAGGCGACATCCTCGCGGGGGTGGTGCACGCAATCGCCATAGCTGCGCAGGTATTGGATGATCGTGGCCATCAGGCCGTAGTCGGGCTGCTCGCCCTGATGGAAGTTGCTGACCTGCTTTTCCAGCAGGTCGAGCAGTGAGGCGAAATGGATATGGTCGCTATGCTAGGCGGCAAGCGGTGTCGGGCTCGGGGTGGAAAGCGCGGCGGAAGCTGAGGTCGGAAGCGAGGTGACGAGCGGGGTGGCCATGGCGCCCTCCTGGGAAGCTGGGCAAGCAGACCGTTGAGTCCGATACGATATCGGGACTCGCGGGGCCCTCAGTGACACAATAGTTTCCCTGCATGATTTGAGTCTGACGCAGATCAATGCAGCGCTAAGCGCTAAGCGCTAAGCGCTGATGCGGAAGTGCGCAAATGGCGGCTCGGGGGGGCTGGAGTAGGGCGCGCAAGGGCGCATTTCAGCCCGGCCGCTGGCCGTGGAATGCATCGTCCAATAGCTGCCGGATTTCCCTCTGGGCCAGCGGCCGCGGGTTCGGATACTGCGCCAGCAGCGCCAGTTCGCAGGCGCGGTCGAGATCCTTCTCGCGCATGCCAATATCGCGCAGCGCCACGGCAGCACCCAAAGAAGCAGCCAGGTCGAACACCGCCTGCGGGCCGGTGGCGTCAGGGCGGCCCAACGCGGCGGCAATCGCCGCCATCGCCTGGGGTGCCGCGGGCGCGTTGTAGGCCAGCGCGTGCGGCAGCACGATCGTGTGCGTCTCGGCATGGGGCAGGTTGTAGCTGCCGCCAAGCGTGTGGCACAGCTTATGATGCAGGCCAACAGTGGCGCTGCCCAACACGGCGCCGCAGAGCCAGGCGCCATACAGCGCATCGCTCCTGGCCGCGCGCAGTTGGGCGCTGTCCCGCTCGCCACCGGCTGTCGCGATCACCGGAAGCGCACGTCCCAACGCCGCGATGCCTTCCCGGCACATCCAGTCGCTGACGGGCGTCCGATCGCCCGCGTACAGCCCTTCGGCGGCGTGGGCAATGGCGTTGATGCCGCTGGTCACGCTCATCGCCACCGGCAGGCCGAGGGTCAGGTCGGGGTCGTAGACTACCGTCCGCGGCAGCACGCGTGCATCGCGCCCGGTACGCTTCAGGCCGCCTTCGGTCAGGCCGTAGATCGGCGTCATCTCCGAGCCGGCGTAGGTCGTCGGGACGGCAAGGATGGGCAAGTCCGATTCGAGGGCAATGGCCTTGCCAAGCCCGATGGTCGAGCCGCCGCCGATCGCCACCACGGCATCGGCGCCGAGTTCCGCCGCGCAGGACCGCGCCAGCCGCGCCTGCTCCACCGGCACGTGCATGACAGCGCCATCGAAGATGCCGGCGCAGCGCGCGCCCAGCACCTCGGCGGCGCGCTCGGCCAGGTCGCGTTGTTGGGGGGTGCAGAGCACCAGCAGCTTGCGTGCGTGCAGGGTGTCGGCTTCGGCGCCGAGCGTCGCGAGCGCGCCGGCACGGAACACAATACGCTGCGGGTGGGTCTGGTAGATAAAGGGTTGCATGATGCCAGGCACCTATTCAATGACGATATGACGCGACTTGATAAGCCGGCCCCAGCGGACGGATTCTTCCCGTATCAGCTTGTTGGCCTGGGCGCTGTCGCCGGCGATGACATCGAAGCCGCCGTCGCTGAGTACCTTGCCGATGGCCGGATCGCGCAGCGTGGCGTTGACCTCGGCGGCGAGCCTGCCGAGGACGTTTAGCGGCGTGCGCGCCGGCGCGATCATCGCCACCCACGAATAGGCCTCGAAGCCCTTGTAGGACTCCGCCACTGCCGGCACGCCCGGCAGGCGCGCGTCGCGCTGGGCGGCTGTCACGGCCAGTGCGCGCAGCTTGCCGGCCTGCACGTAGGGCATCACCAGCGGCAGGCTGGCGATCATCGAATCGACATGGCCGCCCAGCAGGTCGTTGATGGCCGGGCCGCCGCCCTTGTACGGGGTATGCGTGCCGCTGGTCCCCGCGGCTTCATGGAACAGTTCGGCCACCAGCTGGTTGGAACTGCCGGCGCCGACCGACGCGTACGACACGGTATCTGGCTTCTTCGCCGCCGCGACATAGTCCTGCAGCGTCTTGTACGGCGAGCTGGCAGGAACGACCAGCACCATCGGCGAGCGGACCATGTACGAGACGCCGGTCAGGTCCTTCTGCGAGGCGTACGGCAGTTTCGGGTAGATATGCGACTCGGTGGCGAAGCCATCGAACACCATGCCGATGGTGTAGCCGTCCGCCGCGCTGCGCGCGATCTGTGCGGTGCCGATGGTGCCGCCCGCGCCGGCGCGGTTGTCGATCATCACCGGCTGCGCCAGGCGCTTGCGCAGGCCCTCCTGGATCTGCCGCGCCACCTTGTCCACGGTGCCGCCGGCGGCATAGGGCACGATCAGCGTGACCGGCTTGGCCGGCCAGGTTTCGGCGCGGGCACTGGCGGGGGACATCGACGCGGCCGTCACCGTGACCAGCGCCGCTGCCGCCAGCCGTAGCAGCGCGAAGCGCCGGATCGTCTTTGCTGCGGTAGTCTCCATTGGGGTCTGCTCCTCTCTGTGATCGGGATGCCCGGCATGCTCCACTTTTGCTTTATTTGCTAAAAGCCGACGTGCCGGGATCGGTCACTGGATGTTAGACTGGGCCGCATCGTGCGGGAAGCCGGTTCGCCTGCGCAACGCCTTTGCGGAGATTGCAAAAATGGAGTTCAGCCGATTCGCGGAAAACCTGTCTATCTTCGTCGAAGTCGCCCAGTCAGGCAGCTTCTCGGCGGTAGCCCGCCAGCGCGGCCTGGTCGCCTCTTCGGTGGCGCGGCAAATCGATACGCTGGAGCGCGAACTGGGGGTGCCGCTGTTCACGCGCTCGACCCGGGCGCTGGTCCGCACCGATGCCGGCGAACTGCTGTTCGCGCGCGCCACGCGCATCCTGCATGAGCTGAGCGATACGCGCGATGCGGTGACGGCGCTGGAGCAGGGCGTCAGCGGACTGATCCGGGTCGCGTGCCTGCCCGCGTTCGGCCGGCGCCACGTGGTGCCGCACCTCGGCGCGCTGTACGCCCAGTATCCGCGGCTGACGGTGGAGCTGGCGCTGACCGAGCGCATCGTCGATCCCGTGGTCGAACGGTTCGATGTCGTGATCCGCGTCGGCCAGCAGGCCGACAGCTCGCTGGTTGCCCGCTGCATCTCCAGCCAGCGTTACATCATCTGCGCGACGCCTGGCTATCTGGCCCTGTATGGCCGTCCGGCGCATGCCGACGAGATCGGCAGGCACCGCCTGATCGACCGTGGCCACAGCACCAGCATGCGCGGCTGGCGTGAGCTGCTGACGCCGGCGCACGCCGCCGAGGCAACGTTTGCGCTCGAGTGTGACGACTGCGATGCGCGGCGGCTGTCCGTGCTGCAGGGCCTCGGCATTGCGCTGATGCCCGACTGGTCGGTCGGGCCGGATATCGGCGCGGGCAGGCTCGTGGAGCTGGCGCTTGACGGCTTGCTGCCACAGGTGCCCGGCGGCATCTACCTGCTGCGCGCCACCCAGCATGCCAGCGCGAAAGTGAAGGCTTTCTGCACCCACCTGACCGCCAGCATGGGCAGCCCGCCGACCTGGCAACAGGCGATGGCAGGGGAAGCCGTGCTGGCGTAAGACGGCCGGGGGGCCGGCTTTCGCGGTCTCCGCAAAATACTGTTCGGAAGACCACGTCAATGAGGCACACGAGTGATGACGTCCCGGTGTGCCGCAGGGCATAGTAGCGGGCTATCGTAGAGCGAAGCGATTGTGCCACCGGTCCGCCCCCGATATCTCCGGCCTGTTGGCAATGGCGGTGGCATTCAAGTGCGCGAACGCCGGCTGCCCCCGTCGTACGTCTGCCGAGAACATCGACGGCATTAACGTCGGACGCGATTGCAGGCTCAGGCGTTGTTGAGGATCAGATATCGTGCGACCGGTGCTCACCATATGCGCGACCGCTCGCACGGCTGCCATCGCTCGGGCGCGGCGCGACCGACATGCCGGAGTTGGCTGAGCCGCTTTCGTCCGCCGGATACTGTGGGCTCTGTCCGGAGCCGCGCAGCAATGGCCGCAGCACGGGGCCGCTGGGCGACAAGACGCCGCATGATTGGGCAGGAGATATCGCGACGGTGATCGAGCATGCCGGCCAAGCGCCCGTGGTGATCGTCGGGCACGCGCATGGCAACTGGACGCCCTCACCGTGGCGAGCGATCGGCCCTACCTGGTGCGCGCGCTGGTGTTGCTGGCGGGCCCGGCGGGAAAGGTGCCGAAGGGTGTCGACGCCGTGCCAATCCCTGCTGAAGTGCGGGCCCAGATCAAGCGTTGCGAGGATACCAGCTTACCGGATGCTTGCGCCTACACGCGGTGTTCTTCGCGCCCGGCAACGACCCTGAGCCTTGGCTGCTGGGCTGGAACACTGAACTGATGTGGTCGCTTCCGGCACCGTGTCGATCGCCAGGGCAATGCCCGCAAACGCGCGCGCATCGCCATGCTGTCATCAGCGCACCTTCCAGCGCCACGAGGCTAAGATCAAGCCATTCCTGCACGAAGTGAATTCGCAGCATCAATGCAAGAGCGGCCGTCCTACCAAAATTGCTAGCTTATATTTGTTCGATTTGGTGCGTACTATCACTTCAACAGACAGTCATCATATTGACGCTGGCCGAGCAGGATAATTTTCGAGCAAGGACTAGAAGTATTTACGCGTTCTTTTAGCTTTGCAAAATGCAGATATAAAGTTAATTAAATCAGACATAACTTAACGACCTATCGATTTTCGACTCAGCGAGGAAAATAATCCGCTCATTGGTGAGCGTCACCGAAATTGCAGCGTAGCTAGGAAGGGAACGGGGATGGAAATTTGGGCGAAATCAGGAAGCAAGTATCGTCAATCCACGGTTATAGGGCAAGGTTCAAAGAATGCGGCGCTCCCCCTAATCATCGCCTCGATCTTCACTGCTCGCATATCCGTGTTGAGGAACGTTCCCAGCGAGCTAGAAGATGTTCGGGCTGTCATACGCTCTCTTGAGTGGCTTGGCGTTACGGTGAAGCGAACGAACAACGCGTTAAGCATTGACGCCTCGACGCTCGGGCGTAGCGATCTGCCGCCTCGACTCAGCAGCGCCTCCCGATATTCACTGCTTTTCCTCGGTGGGGTGGTCGCTCGATGTGGAGTCGCAAAGGTAGGACCGCCTGGAGGATGTCAATTCGGCAAAGATCGTGGTTTCGATTTTCATCAGCTCGTTCTGGAACAATTAGGATGCGAATTGCGCAAAGAGGGCGAGTGCTTGATCGGACGTCTGACGAAGCAGAGGGGCGTTGTTGCATAAATCCGGGGTCGGATGGGCTGACGTTTACGCGCAACGGCTGGAACGCTGGCTCTGTTAACTTCTGACGAAGCGGCGTAGTGTCTTGGACTTTTTCCGGGACGATGCGCAAGGACAACCGACAGCAAGCCGAGCCCAAGGGGGTCTACCGCGTCAAGAACTGGGCGCAGTACAACAAGGGGCTGATAGCCCGAGGAGACGTGACGATGTGGGTCGAAGAGAGCTTGCTCGTGCCACCGGCTAAAGCCCAGTCGTCCAAGCGTGGCCACCCGCTCGTCTATACGGATGCGCTGATCCAGGGTCTGCTCGGTCTCAAGCAGGTGTTCCACCTGCCGCTGCGCGCGCTGCAAGGCTTCGCGCAGAGCTTGCGCACCCTGGCCTTCCCAACGTTGCCAGTGCCGAACTACACGACCTTGAGCCGCCGCGCGCAGAATCTGAACGTCGTGCTGCCCGCCTCGCGTACGGGCGAGCCGCTGCATCTGGTGATCGACAGCACTGGGCTGAAGCTTTACGGCGAAGGCGAGTGGAAGGTTCGCAAGCACGGTTGGTCCAAGCGCCGGACTTGGCGCAAGGTCCATCTCGCCATGGACGCGAACACCGGCCAAATCTGTGCTGCACTGATGACCCACCAGGACGTTGGCGATGGCGAAGTGTTGGCCGACCTGCTCGACCAGATCCCGGCTGATACACCGATCGATACCATCGGAGGCGACGGCGCTTACGACAGCAAGCCGTGCCACGCGGAGATTGCCGCGCGAGGTGCACGGCCCTCGATTCCACCACGCGATGGAGCGAAGCCTTGGTCCGAAAGTACGCCGGGCGCAGCCTGGCGTAACGACGCCATCGATGTCATCGAGAAGAGCAGTCGAGGCGAATGGAAAGCCGCCAGCGGCTATCACCGGCGCTCGCTGGCCGAGACCCTGATGTACCGCCTCAAGACGCTGACGGGACACAGTCTGTGGGCACGCGAAATCGGGTCGCAGGCCGCCGAAGTGGCCATCCGTGCGGGCGTGCTCAACCGCATGGTCGCACTCGCTCGCCCGCAATCCGTCCGCATCGCCTGAGTTCAGCCTCACCGAGGAGCCCCTGTTTTCAATCTCGATTTATGCAACAACGCCAAGCAGAGGGCTCATGAAGTTACTCTACCCTTTCCGTCGGTGGGCGCGACCCTGCAAGCGATCATATTTCTTACTTCATCGAACCGAAACGGCATCATCAATAATGCTGCAATAGAGCCAGAAATTATGGATGTAATAGATTTCCTTAATAAATCCGGGTGTGAAATAATTCTATTGGGAGATCGCTCACTTTCGATCGGCGGATATCCGGGCGAGAGTGTTGCGCACGTGGTGCCGACTGATCGGATTCATATTGCAACCATCATGGCATACTCAATAATCTCGAACACCTCATCGGTGATTGAGTGGAAATCACCGATTGACGTAAGCTGCCTAACGAATACGTTCTCGGAGCTCGGAATCTCGACCACTTCGGAAGCTGACAAAATCAGCGTTTCCGTAGACTCCGCCTCCAGGGAAAATAAATTCGATGTCGTTGCCGATGTTTACCCGGGATTCCCGACGGACGCCATTCCGCTGGTCGTTGCCGCAACTATAAAATCTGGCCGGCAAGTCAGATTTTACGACAAGGTTTTTCGGGGGAGAAACATCTACAAGAGTTCGTCAAACTCGGTGCGAAAGTGATAATTGTTTCCGATAGGGAATTTATCGTCGATGGTGTCACGTCGTTGGTGTCGAATGATGTCAGTGCGAACGATATTCGTGGCAGCACCAGCTTATTACTTGCGGCGATACAGACAGAAAATATATCGAGGATAAAGAATGCGCATCAAATCGCGCGAGGTTACGAGCATCTGCCACTCGAATTGAGAGAGAAAGGATTCAACGTTCATGTCAAGAATTTGGAATTTAATTCAATGGATGGACGAGCGCAGCTGCTAATGTAATGGTTCCGGGTATTTCTTGTGCTGGAAAATTCATGGAGGACGACCTTTGCCCAAGATCTTCGTGTTTGATGTTGGGGGCGTAATCATCTTTCATGATAATACGCTGTTGCTGAGACGTCTTATTTCACGAATGAAACGCGCGCCAGATGAAGCAGCGCTTTTGAAGACGATCAGAGGTAGCGGAATCGGAACGGGAGCGTCGGCGGTGTCCCAGCTTTGGACTTCGCTCGTCTCAGATTATTCATGGACCGGAACGTACGATGAATTTTTGTCCGACTGGTCTAGTCATTTTCTGCCGAACGAGTTGATGCTGGAGAGCATTCGTTCCATCGTCGCTGCTTATCCCATCATTTTTTGCTCGAACACGAACCGCGAGCATTGGTCGGCGTTGTGTGAACGCTATGATCTTACTTCGCTCTGCCAGCATGCGGTTCTCTCGTTCGAGGTCGGTGTAGAAAAACCAGATGCTCGCATATACGCGCGCGTGGCCAATATATTTCAAGAAGTCGCTCATGATTCATTTTTTTTTGTCGATGATGACGATGAAAACATAAAATCTGCAAAAGAATACGGCTTCTATGTTCATCGGTATGTCGATCACTTCGATTTCCTTAGCGATTTAAAAAAATGGAGCCTTCGGCGATGAATATTATCGGGATTCATGATGGCCATACGTCTTCCGCCGCATTGATTAGAGATGGAAGAATATTTGGAATCCTGCAGGAGGAACGATATACTAGGACAAAGAACCAAGGCGGGTTTCCGAAATATGCCGCCAATGAGATTCTGGATCTTGCTGGCCTGAGTTGGTCGGATGTCGATACTGTTGCATTCAGTACGCGGAAATTTCGGAATGAGGCGATGCGTGACAGGAAGGAAGTGATGGCAGTATTCGACCATCTCTTTCGAGGCACTCGTCCCGCCAAGGCTCGCGACACCGCGATTGAATCATTCGACGCAACGAAAGACCCGGTGGATCGCTCGGCGCGGCTCAGGGCGGCCGGATATGCCGGGCCGATCGAATTCGTGGATCATCATACGTGCCATGCTTCCGCGACGTACTTTTCCCGCGGCCATTTTGATCAGGGACCTTGTGCGGTCCTGACTTGCGACGGTCAGGGCGATGGAGCGTCGGGATCCGTGTTTGTCGGCGAAGGGTACACGCTGACTGCGAAATGCCATATACCTCGCGACGACTCGGTAGCCCAGTTGTACAGCTACCTGACTTATCTGTTGGGGTTCGTGCCGCTGGAGCACGAATACAAGCTGATGGGACTCGCCCCCTATGCAACCTCCAGCGACGGGGCACGGGAAATCAGTCAATTCTTTTCCGCCATGTTCAAGCAATCTGCGGCCGGGGAATTCGCATGGCGGCGGGCGGAAGGCATACCGCCGAGCGAGCTCCAGCCCGAATTCCTGGAACAGAAATTGAAGCGGCGCCGCTTCGATGAGTTGGCGGCCGGGTTGCAGATATTCTTTGAGGAATTCGTGACCGACTGGGCGCTGAATGTTACCCGTGAGTTAAGAACCGACAAGCTTGCCGTAGCCGGCGGCGCTTTCATGAATGTCAAACTGAACCAGCGTCTTAGCCAGCATCCGTCGATCGGGGACTTTTACGTCATCCCGTCGTGCGGCGACGAAAGCAACAGCCTGGGCGCGGCTTGGGCGCTATCGTCGAGATTCGGCATAACGCCCGAGGGCGGAATGCGCAATATCTATTGCGGGAGAAGATACGGACCCGATGAGTTCGAGCTTGCGCTTGGCGATCTCAAGGGCGCAGACGTGACGGTTGCGCAACCGGAAAGTATCGATGACGCGGTCGCCGAACTGCTCGCGGCAGGAGAGATCGTAGCCCGATACGCATCCGGCGCGGAATTTGGCGCCAGGGCGCTGGGCAACCGCTCGATCCTCAGCCACCCGAGTTCGCTCAGCAACCTTCAGGAAATCAACTCGGCAATCAAGTCGCGTGATTTCTGGATGCCGTTTGCGCCGTCGGTGCTGGACATCGGGGTGGATCGACTCCTGTCGACCAAAGCGCCACCGCATTCGCCACACATGATGATCTCGTTCGATACGACGTTGGAAGGGGCCAAGTTGCTCGCGGCTGCGATTCATCCAAAGGACAAGACATGCCGCGCGCAGATCCTGCAGCGTGAAGACAATGAATCCTATTACCGTCTGATCCAGCGTTTCCATATCCTCACCGGCATCCCTGCCGTGTTGAATACGTCCTTCAATATCCATGGCGAACCTATCGTCGAGACGCCCGCAGATGCCGTTTCGGTCTTCTCACGATCCGGACTTCGTACGCTGGCGCTCGGCCCGTACCTGTTAACGAAAAACGATCGCCATGGATGCCCGGAAAATCTCGCATGATGTCAATCTCGAATACGCCAATTCGTATCGCCTTATATCCATGTGTGAAGAATTGCTGTTGCCGCACTGCGTGGAAGATGTGGTCGATATGTTCGAGAGAAGCGGGGCAGCGCCTTTTCCGATTCTCGGGCATGGAAGCAATGTGATCCTGGCCCGATCCCATTACCCCCGGGTGATGAAAATCGGCCGCCGCTTCAGTTCGCTGCAGCGGCTGGAGGAGCACCTGCTTTATGTCGATGCTGGCGCGAGCTTGCATCGGGTCGCATTGGCCTGTGAGCGCTTCGGTCTGGCCGGATTTGAATACCTTGGAAACATCCCGGGGTCAGTTGGCGGGGGAATCGTCATGAATGCCGGCGCGTTCGGCCACGACATAGCGAGCGTGGTTCAGGCGGTGCGCGTATACGCCATTCGCGCCAGGCAAGTGATCGAGTTGAGCCATGCAGAATGTGGATGGGGTTACCGTTCGTCCATCTTCCAGAACGAGGCATACGTGGTGCTGGGCGCATACTTTCGGTTACGTGACGCCGCCCCCCAATTCCTGCGTGCCCAGCGGTTGTCGAATCTGGCGCTGAGACGGCAACGGTTTCCCAGATCAGAACCCAACGCCGGGAGCGTATTTAAACGGCCGTCGCATGGGCTCAGGATTGGCGAAATGATCGAGAGGATGGGTCACAAGGGGCGCTCCATCGGCACGGCTGAAATCTCAGCCAAGCACCCGGGGTTCATCGTCGTCAAGCGGCCGGGATGTGCGAGTGATATTTGTGCGCTAATCGCATTCATGCAACGCGAGATCAGGCGGCACTTCGATGTGGAGACAGAGGTAGAGCAGAAGATTCTGTAAACCCGTTAAACTACTTTGCTGAGGAAATTGAATGGAAGTTTATCAAAAGCACTCACATGTTTCGGCGAAGATTGATGCAGGAATTCGTTGGGATTTTGAATCTTCGCATTCGTCCGATATTTCCAGAATCTGGACTTTCCTGACCGAACGTCAGCCGAAGATATTCAACGGCCCGGTCTTGATGTCCCACGATATGTCAGGTGACGATCTTTCGCTGGAGGTACATTTGCTCCGGACGTCCTACGCAGCGTTCATGGCGTGGCGCGAACTCAACCATCCCATCAAGAGCGCGAAACTGTGTTTTCCGATTGCGGCAGTCAAGACATCGGATGATTTCTTCCTGCTGGGCACGATGGCGTCGCATACTTCGAATGCAGGGCTGAGCTATTTCCCCTCCGGAACGTTGAATGACGATGATGTACTGCAGGACGGCACGGTGGCATTGGAGCATTCTCTGGTTCGAGAGGTCAAGGAAGAAACCGGCCTGACCCATGAAGACTTCGAGCTAGCCAATGGCTGGACCCGGGTGGAGAACGATGTGCGTTGTGCTTTTTTCAAGGAAGCCAGGCTAAAATTGTCTCGCGCGGAAGTGTCCGAAAGGATTGGGACATTTCTAAAGGATCAGGTCGATCCAGAACTGTCGAGAGTCCTGTTCGTGAAATATCCTTCGGACCTGGCCGGACTCAAGCTGCCGGCTGTTCAACGCGAGTATTTTGAAAGAGTCTTGCCTGATCGTTGAAATTACTTGTGCTAAATTTTTTGTAACGGGTCAAAACCCGCATCCGCGTCACGCTGGAGCATCCGTTTCGCATCTTCAAGCAGTTCGGCTTTCTCAAGGTCCGCTACCGGGGCGATGAAGAACACGCACTGGGGCTTGCCCTACGCCGCCGTGCTCGCCGAGCCCACTACCGCTGCGCAGCAACCGCCGCACCCTTCACCGCCACCACCGCCCCAGGCGAAGCGCCGGGATCAGCTCAACAAGGCGCTGGCCGAACCGAGCCTCTATGACGACGTGCTCTCCTATCTGAATCGCAACGGCTTTGGGGTGCCGGTGGCAGTACTTGATCGCGATTTCAGCGTGCCCTACGAGCCAAGAAAAGCCGTCGAAAAGGTCTGGCGCGACATCTACGCCGACCAGAACGGCGACCTCGAACTTCAGGAGCTCAGAGAGACGCTGGCCGATATCGCCGAGGGCTCCTCGACCTGGAAGTACCTGCACCTGATGGCGACGCGTCGGACCTTCGGCGACAGGCCAGCCTACTTCGGCACCGAGGGCGTCGCCTGGCTGGTGCCGACCATGGATAAAATTCCATTTCCGGAACTCTGGTCGGCGCGCGGCTTCATCGGCGATCCGCCGGCAGCGTGCCCGCATATGCATTAACTACCTGACTTAGTACAACCAACGACGGCCCCATTCCAGTCTGGCGGACCAGACCCCGGATGAGGCATACTGCGCCTCACTGCCAGCGACCCAATCGGCAGCTTGACTGGAGTCGTGAAACTGGGCGGCGAGCCAAGTTACGGCGCGTTGTCTCTATCCGGTCGAAGTGTCGCTCTTAACGATCTGGCAATCTGGGAACGCTTGCAGCAGTCGGGTTGGCAGCGCAAAGAGCGAGGCAGGCGCTCCATTGGCACCAAGTGTAGATTGGTGCCGACCATGGAAAACTGGAGGCGGCGGGGTGAGCCCTTCTATAAGGTTCTTTGCAAAGATTACTCATCTTGACGACCGGTTTGGGGAGCGTAGCACTGGCGAAGGTGGGCGGCAGGCGCGGGGCTGGGTGCGGGGCCTGGGGCGGGCCGGGAGTCTCATCGTCGTGCCATGACGGTGGCGCTGGTCGATTCCCAAACCAAGAGAAAAGGACCAGTCAGCAAGTGACTGATTAGGTTGGGGTTTTAGACAGGCATCAGCCGGAAAACCGCATGGATGCTAGGGGTGGCTACCCCGGTAAATTACGCGGAAATCAAGGGGCCCCATTGATACGCCACGTTCTCAGAATTAGTGGTCGCCAGTCGCAGAAATAGATCCTATGTAGGGGAAGAATCGCCAAGACGGCTAGCAGTAGGATTGATGGGGCACGAGCTCGCTCAATGGAGGGCATCATGAACGCCGATCACGCTACCGAACTACATGCTGAAGACGCCATCCTGGCGGTATCTCTCGAACTGTCGGCCGCACAATGGAAGGTTGCACTTCACGACGGATTCAGGGAGCAACCCGCGGTTCACTCGGTCGGTGCTCTACAAGCCGCTTCTCGACTGCAGGCCGTGCTTGATCTGATCGAGCAGCAAAAGCGCAAGTGGTCGCTGCCTTCGCATGTGCGTGTGGTCGTGAGCTACGAAGCTGGACAGGACGGATTCTGGATCCTTCGGTCGCTGCGCTCGCGCGGCATCGACTGTTATATGGTCGATGCCGCGAGCATCCCGGTGGAGCGCCACAAGCGGCGTGCGAAGACGGACCGCCTCGATGCAATCAAGCTCGTCACCAATCTACGTGCATGGCTACATGGCGAGCGAGACCGTATGCGGGTGGTGCGTGCGCCCTCTCTGCAGGATGAAGCGTCGCGTCATCTGATTCGCGATCGCGGACAACTGCAGAAGGAAGTCATGCAGCACCGCGACCGCATGCGCAAACTGCTTGTTACCGTTGGCTGTTGGGACGAGGTTGACCACCGTGCATTCGCCAAGCGGCTCGCTCGCGGCGAACTGACCTGCCACGACGGCTCGCCGTTGCCAGACGAACTGCGCGAACGGTTGCTGCGTGAATCGCATCGCCTGGAACTCGCCGAGCAGCAACTCAAGGATCTCCAGCGTACTCTTCATGACCGCCTACCCGAGCCGGTACGTGAGCGAATCACCTGGCTCAAGCGCTTGAGGGGAGTGGGTGACATTGGTGCATCGCGTCTTATGCTCGAACTGTTCTGGCGGCAGTTCCGCAACCGCCGACAGCTCGGCGCGTGCGTAGGACTCGTGCCCCAGCCCTACGACAGCGGCCAGAGCCGGGTCGATCAGGGTATTAGCAAGCAAGGCAATCGACGGGTACGGGTTCAGCTTATCGAGATGGCTTGGGGCTGGCTCCGATACCAGCCTGGCAGTGCGCTTACACGATGGTTCAACGAACGCACCCAAGGTACCGGGCCCAACCGCCGTGCCCGCCGCATTGCCATCGTCGCGCTCGCCAGGCGCCTCGTGATTGCACTATGGCGTTACCTAACGGAAGGCATCATTCCCGACGGGGCCCAGTTCAAACTGGCATGACATCAGTTGCGATGTCGCAAAACAATCGAGGGTGAGATGAGTTGTGCCCGCGCAGATCGCTGGCCTGCTGAGCGCGGCCGATAATTAGATGGGGCACATCTCCCGGATTGCACTATCCGGCGCCACGCGCATAAAGGATGAGGCCGGTACTACCGGCGGATAGAAGTTGGTGAGACGTCGATGTCTCACGTGCGCACCAGCCGTCTCCCCCTTACGTTAGTCGAGCCCACGCAGCCCGACCTCGAGGACTCTTTATGATCTGAATCTTTGTAGAAAGCTTGTCGCCACTTGACAAACTATTCCCCATAGAAGCGATCTGCAACATGAGGATCACGCCGTTGGCCTGGCAAACGCGCGCAACCAGGGCTCCAAATGAGCAATGTCAAAAGTGCCAGACTCCAACATCTGAATTATCTCGATGTGGATTTGCATCGACGGACGCTGCAAGCGCCAGCCGTTGATCCGCAAGAACACATCGGCAGCAGCGAAGGCGATCCGCTTGTTGCCATCCACAAAAGGATGGTTGATGGCGAGACTCTCGAGCGCCGCCGCCGCCTCGGCCACGATGTCCTCGTAGTAGCCCGTCTGCGGCCTGAACAGCGCGGACTCCAGAGCGCCGGGATCACGGACTCCGGGCGCGCCGCCATAGCGTTGCATCAACGCGGTGTGCATTCCGAGCACATCGGCTACGGTCAGGTAGTCACGTCCGCTCATCACCGATCACTTGGCCAGTTCGCGGTACAGGCTGTCGAATTCGTCGAGGCTGGACGCGAACGACGCCATCACATGACGGCGCGGACGTTCTCTCTGCTGGCGGTCGATGTAGTCGCGCAGAGCCTCGTCGAGCACCGCCTGAAACTGGCGTCCCTGCGCTTCGGCAATCTGACGCAACGCCGCCAGCACTTCAGGCGCGGCTTGGGAGGAGAATTTTTCGCGGGCGACAGTGGTCATAGCAGGCTCCAGCATGATAGATCTTGACATTTCATGATAGAGCAAGATGGGAAAACTTGCCGCCGCTCAGACGGTAGGGGCCAACTGCTGGTCGTGGTTGATAGCGAACCGACCGCCGTAGCTTGCCCCTCCACCGATCAATAGGTTCGTCACGAGGGCATCCTGCGCTAAGGTCGCTTAGTTTCCGGTTGCCTTCGCGGCCACGGCATGTGCGGGCGTTCCGGCTGGGGCGGCCCACCCGATCCGGTGCCGTTCCTGCGTGGCCTGATGGCGCGCGTCGTCCTCCGTATGCAGATAGGCGCTGGTGGTAGAAATGGACGTGTGCCCAAAATTATCCCGCACATAACGCAAATCTACCTGCCGGTCGGTCATGTGCGAGCCGGCGGTGTGGCGCAGCCAGTGGGCCGAGGCGCTGGCCAGCACATCGGCCTGCGCTTCCCAGTCGGGCCCGCGGGCGCGCAGGCGCGCGGCCGCCAGGCCGAACACCTCCTTCAGGATCAGGTGCAGCGCGCCGCGTGACAGGCCTTTGTCACGGTGCTCGCGGCCCTCGCGGCCGATTACAGGTAGCAACAGCGGGCGCGTCTCGCCGGGGTGCGGGGTGGGCGCCAGCCCATGGGCGCGGCGATACCGCGCCAGTTCGGCAATCAGTTCGTCGGTGGCCGGCACCAGCCGGGTCTTGTTGCCCTTGCCGGTGACCTCCAGCCACCAGCGCTCGACGCCCTGGGCATCGCGCCGGCAGAAGAAGGCGCCCATGGCCGTGCCGGTGACTTCCGCCGCGCGCAAGCCGCCCAGATAGAGCACGGTCAACAGCCAGCGGCAGCGCGCCGCATGCAGGCGCTCGCGCTCGGTGGCGGTGTCGGTCGCCCCCGGCATCGCCTCGATGGTCTCCTTGACCGCGTCCCACAGTTCGTGGCTCAGGTAGCGCGTGATGCGCGGCTGCGTCGGCGTGCGCCGGCGGCGCGCGAGCGCGAGCGGGTTGCCGGCCAGATAGCCGGCCTCGGTCAGCCAGGCGAACAGCGCGTTCAGGATCACCAGCGCCTGGCGCACGCTGCGGGGCGCCAGTGGTCCGGCAAACGGGCGCCAGTCGGGATGGCTGCGCGCGAGTTTTTTGCCGCCGGCCAGCACCCAGCGCGCGGCCAGTTGCGGGTCGGCCAGAAAACGCTCGTACGTGAGCAGGTCCTCGTGCGTGAGCGACGATAGCGGCTTGCCCAGTTGCAGCACCGCCCATAGGAGCAACCGCTCGACCTCGCGCCGGTAGGCGGTCAGCGTCGCCGCGCTGTCGGCATAGCGCGCGAGCCAGGCGGTGACGGCGGCGAGGTCGTCGGCCGCGGCGATGCGGGTGGCGTTGGCGGAGGCGCGGTTGCTGCCGGCGACGCCGGACAGTGCCGGAGGCAGGCGCAGGCGCTCCAGCGGGATGGGAAGCGCGGTGGGGAGCGGGGCGGCCGGGCCGTCCAAAGGTGGGAGCGGGAGCAATTCCATGAGTAGGCGCCGTATTTTCGGAATCGGCGGAGCTTGGGGGAGCGGTCAAATCGGGCCGCCCCTCGGCTGCTATGCCGTCACTGCCGAAGTTTCTGTGGACCCTAAACCCGAATGACGAGGTCGGAATACTTCCAGACGTGTTCGTCTGCCGATAGCAGTCGCAATGGTTCGGTGATCGCCTGAGCGACCAGCAGCCGATCAAACGGATCGCGATGGTGGTTTGGCAGATGACGCACTGCGGCGGCATGCGTGTTCGTCACAGGAAGCTCGCGAAAGCCTGCGGCGGTAATTTCAGCGATGAGTTCGTCGACATCGACTTCGATCTTGTCGAGGCCCGCCTTGATGGAGATTTCCCAGATGCTGGCCGCACTGATGAAGACCTCCTCGGCATCCAGGATCAGTTGCTGCGCGGTCTGGCTCAACTTCGGGTCATTCGTGACCGCCCAGAGGAAAACATGGGTATCGAGCAGGATGCGCATTACCGTCCCTCGAATGCGGCCAGCAAGTCATCCGGGAGCGGCGCGTCGAAGTCATCCGCCGTGCGGATCTTGCCCTGCAGCCCGCCGAGGCGTCGTCGGGGCTTTGGCTTTGCGAACGGCACGATCCGGACCACCGGCTTGCCCGCCTTCGCAATCACGACCTCGTCGCCTGCCGCCACCTCTTCGATGAGCCGCGAAAGGTGCGTTTTGGCCTCATGAATGTTCACCGTCCGCATGGTCTTCTCCTCAGAATGAACTTAGTCTAGTTTAGTCCATTACGTTCGGCAAGAGGTCCGGTTGCCCGCGGCCTGCCTTGTCCTGCTGGAGACACCACCATTTTTGATGACCATGGAGGCGACCCCGTTCCACGCTAAAACATCCTCCAACGCAAGGTCGTCGTCGTCACACAAATTGCGGAAGACCCACTTTTGCTTCGGTATGCGGATAATGAAGTTCGGGGCCGCGCATTCACTCGCCGCTTCCTGCGTCGTTTAGCCGGCCAAGGCGTGCCTCCAGCTCCTGCCTTGTCCTGGCCAGTTCCGCGGCCAGCAGATTCTCGTTAGGCAACACGGTCTGGTATTCGGCGGCCAGCACCTTGTTCGGCAGGCCCTCCAGCGCGTAGTGCGCCTCGTTGCTACCCTTGCTCGCGCACAGGATCAACCCGACGGGCGGGTTTTCGCCCGGCTTCATCCAGTGCTCGCGGGCGTAGTTCAGGTACATGTGCATCTGGCCGGCATCAGCATGGCTGAATTTGCCGATCTTGAGGTCGATGACCAGCAGGCATTTGAGCTGGCGGTGGAAGAACAGCAGATCGACGCGAAACCAGCTGTCGTCGATGCGTAGACGGCGCTGACGCCCGACGAAGGCGAAGTCGTCACCCAGTTCCAAGAGGAAGTCGGCTAAGTGCTGGATTAGCGCCTCCTCGAGGTCCGACTCGGAATACTCGTCCTTCAGATTGAGAAATTCCAGCACGAGCGGGTCCTTGAAGGCCTGTTCGGGTGTGATGACTTCGACGCTTTCGGCTACTTCGCCTTTCTGCAACATGGCGGCCTTGTTGCGTGACAGGGCAATGCGTTCGTAGAACTGGCTATTGATCTGTCGGTCAAGTTGCCGTACCGACCAGCCGCAGCGCAGGGCTTCAGTTTCGTAGAATCCGCGCGCCATCTCATTGCGCACCGAGAGCAGTCGGACGTACGCAGACCAGGGCAGCGGGAAGGCTTTGGCCAGCTCCGACAGGTCGAGAGAATTCCGGGACAAGGCTTTGGAAATCTCGTCACCAGTGGAAATGGCAGACGGTGTCTGCGAAATTCGGGCGGTGGGCAATTTCGCAGACGGTGTCTGCGAAATGTGGTCGATGGGCCAAGCTTGGTAGAACAGTCGCATCTGTTCCAGATTGCGCTCCGAGAAGCCTCGCCCGAACCTCCTCGAGAGATCAGCCGAGAGCCGCTTGAGCAGGGCTTGCCCGTAGCCAGCGCGGTCCTGCCCGCCCTGCTCAAACTCGACGATGCGGCGGCCAATTTCCCAGTAGGTGGCAGTCATCAGGACGTTGACGCTTCGCGCCGCGGCTCGACGGGCGTCTTCCAGCAGCGCGACGATGTCGCCGTGCATGCTGCCGTAGTCGGCACGGGCCGGAATAAGTTCGCTCATGCCTGCACCTCGTTCACCCGTTCATCGTCATCGCCAAAGAGGCGCGCCACCTCCGCAATGTAGCCGCGCATCCGAGCGATCGGATCCTTCGGGTCGGCATACTCGAGGCCGGTCTTGGCGTTCGGGCTTTGCAGCCCGCCGGCTCCGCGAGTGGATGTTCCTTGTTTACGGATGGGGGCAGTGATGCCGTCTTCCCGTCGTCGACCTTGCCCGGCGTGCTGAATTCGCTGCGGTTATCGCGCATTCGGGTGTGGCCACCCTTGTCATCATTCTCTCTCAGTCGATAATCGAATCGCGATTGATTGTATCAATGTGGGACATCTAATGGCTCGCATTCGCTGCCAAGGAAGGTTGTCTGGTTGGCTTGCTGAGCGAACAGGACGACCCGAATCTCTCCGAATTAAGGGCTTTCCTTGTTGGAGGTGCCCCAACCGATCCGGTGCCGCGCATCCTCTTCGCTGTGCAGGTACGCGCTAGTGGTCGCGATCGAGGCATGGCCGAAGTTGTCGCGCACAAAGCGCAGGTCGACCTGCTGGTCGGTCAAGCCGGCGGTATGGCGCAGCCAGTGGGCCGAGGCGCTGGCGAGCACCGCGGCCTGCGCCTCCCATTCGGGCCCGCGCGCCCGCAGCCGCTCGGCCGCCATGCCGAACACTTCCTTGAGGATCAGGTGCAGCGCCCCGCGTGACAGGGCCTTGTCGCCACCCGTCTCACGGCCGATCACCGGTAGCAGCAGCGGGCGCGTTTCTCCCGGGTGCGGGGTGGGCGGCAGCCCGTGGCCGCGGCAGTAGCGCGCGAGTTCGGCAATCAGCTCGTCGGTGGCCGGCACCAGCCGGGTCTTGTTGCCCTTGCCGGTGACCTCCAGCCACCAGCGCTCGACGCCCTGGGCATCACGCCGGAAAAAAAACGCGCCCATCGCCGTGCCGGTGACTTCGGCCGCGCGCAAGCCCCCCCCCGGTAGAGCACGGTCAGCAGCCAGCGGCAGCGCGCCGCATGCAGGCGCTCGCGCTCAGTGGTGGTGTCGGTGCCAAGCTGCGGCCGATGTGCGAGCGAAAGATCATCCCTTGAGCTCGGTTGGCACTTCCAGATAAAGCGCGACGGCTATCGCTGATGGCCACTACCGGCGATGCGCCGCGCCTTCGACCTTGCATGACACGCTTCGGCGCATCAGTCGGAACGCTCGGATCGGTGGGATCCCACAATGCCACCGGACCGGCATGCTCCATATAAATATCCAGTGTGGAAACGCTGTTCATACGGCGCCGCGACGTCTATGTCTCCAGTGCCATGCTGGCCTTTATTCAGGGGCGCCGGGCACTACCATGCGCTGGGGAAAGCGCCAAAGCGGAGTGCCGACGACAACTTCGGTGCGGGTTCTCGGTGACGCCGAGCAGCTGCTCGCGCGCTTTCCCTATTTCGATCCCGATGCGCGCGGACCGCGTTCCAGGATCTTGTACAGGTGCGAGCGGGAGATCCGCAGTTGCTCGGCTGCGCGCTTCTTGTTGCCGCCATGGCGCGCGACGGCGTCCATCACCGCGGCATAGGCAAGCTCCCTCATGCCCGCGGCGGGCTCGCTTGTTAATCGAGGCGCGGAAGCGGGCGATGGCGGGTCGTTCGCCGCGAAAGTCTCGTGCGGATACGCTTGTTCGGCCGCAGGCACCGGGGGCTGGCTTTCCAGCCCCGATAGCGTTCGCGCCGATTCGCCGCGTGCGAAGTCCGCCACGCGCAGCGTCCGTCCATTGCAGAAGACCAGTGCTTCCTCGATGCGCTGGCGCAGCTGACGCACATTGCCGGGCCATGGCTGGCTGGCGAGGTAGCGCGCCACGTCATGGTCGACGTCTGGCGCCGGCATGGCGTTGCGCGCGCAGAAGGCGTCGACGAAATGCTGCAGCAGCGCCGGGATGTCCTCGCGCCGCTGGCGCAGCGCGGGGATGCGCAGCACCACGCCGCTGAGCCGGTAGTACAAGTCGAGGCGGAAACGCCCGGCGTCGATCAGCTCGGGAATGTCGCGGTTGGTGGCCGAGACCAGCCGGAAGTCGACCCGCTGCGAGCGGCGGCTGCCCAGGCGTTCGACCATATGGTCTTCGAGCACGCGCAACAGCTTGACCTGCATCTCCAGCGGGATGTCGGCGACCTCGTCGAGAAAGACCGTGCCGCCCGCTGCCAGTTCGAGCTTGCCCGCCTGCCCTTGCCGCTGGCTCCCGGTAAAGGCGCCGGGCGCATGGCCGAACAGTTCGGACTCGATCAGCGTGGCGGGCAGGGCAGCCAGGTTCAGGCTGACCAGCGGACGTACGCTCGCCGGCGCGGCCCCGGCGCCGTGGATGGCGCGGGCCACCAGTTCCTTGCCGGTGCCGCTTTCGCCCAGGATCAGCACCGGCACGTCAAGGCGTGCCACGGTCTGGATTTCGCGGCGCAGGCGCTGCATCGGCGCGCTTTCGCCGATCAGGCCGAACGTCGGTTGCCGCTCGTGCAAGCCGTCGCGCAGATGATCGAACTCGCGCTGGTAGCGCGCCACTTCCGAACGTAGCTCGACCAGTTCCTTGTGCATGCGGACCAAGGCTTCGGGCCCCTTGAACATGACCTGGCCGATGGCGCCCACCACCTCGCCGTCCTGGCGGATCGGCATGCGGTTGACCACGCGGGTGACGCCGTCGAGTTGCTGCAACTGCCCGATCTCGGCCTTCCCGCTGGCCACCACCTGCGGCAGCCTCGAATTGGGGATGACCTCGGCCGCCGGGCGGCCTATACCGGCACCGGTGTCGAGGCCCAGGAACTTCTCATGGACGGGGCTGATGAAGCGCACCCGTCCCTCCTTGTCTACCACGGTAATGGCCTGGTACGGGTCGTTCAGGAAGTAGTCCAGGATCGCGCCGGCGAAGGGCACCGTGCCCAGGAAGTCGAGCAGCACGGCCTGTGTGTCGGCGCGATGCAGGAGGATCAGCCGGTGGTCGTCGTCTTCCAGGCACAGGCCGATGAATCGCCGGGTGCCCGCCTCGACGGGGAAAAGCTTGCGGCCCTGGCTCGGTGCCTTCGCGTGGGCGCAGGCAGTGACCGCCGCGTCGGCAATGGCGGGATCGCTACAGGCTCCGACTGCCGCTACCGTGGAGCCGTCGCGAGAACAAACCAGCACGCCGAGCGCGATCCCGTTTATGTCTTGTGTCGTCGTTGCGGACATTTATGTTTCCCTGCGTGCCCTTGGTGCGGACACGTTTGTGTACTCATAGCGGACATCCTAACGGCGGCCAACGATTTATTCAATGAAATCAATGCCTGATTGCGCGTCCTGTGGCTGGCACGGCTCCTGCGGAGTGTTGGCGACGCATGTACCGCACAAAGACACAGGAGAGGACAGTGAGCTGGCAGCCCGAAATCGATGAACTGGTCTACCGTCGGCGGCTTGCCGCCCGGATGGGCGGCGAAGGCAAGGTGGAACGCCACAAGGCGGCCGGCAAGCTGACGGTACGCGAGCGCATCGATGCGCTGGCCGATCCCGGCTCGTTCCGCGAGGTCGGGGGGCTGACCGGCAGCGGCCGCTATGACAGCAACGGGCGGCTGCTGGACCTGGTTCCGTCGAACCTGGTGATGGGCCGCGCGGAGGTCGGCGGGCGGCCGGCGGTGCTGGTTGGAGATGACTTCACCGTGCGCGGCGGTGCCAACGAGGGCGCAGTGGGCGACAAGCTGATCCACGCCGAAAAGATGGCGCACGACCTGCGCTTGCCGATGGTCCGTCTGGTCGACGGCACCGGCGGCGGCGGCTCTGTGCGCAATATCGAGATCAAGGGCCACACCCTGATCCCCACCATGAAGGTCTGGCAACACGTGGTGGAGAACATGTCCGTGGTGCCGGTGGTGTCACTGGCATTGGGCTCCGTTGCGGGCATGGGCGCGGCACGCGTGGCCGCCAGCCACTATTCGGTGATGGTCAGGGAAACCTCGCAACTATTCAACGAGGGTCCGCCATCGGTGGTGGCCCGCGTGGGCGAGGAACTGAGCAAGAACGAGCTGGGCGGCAGCCAGATCCACACCCGTAACGGGGTGGTCGACGACGAGGTGGAAACCGAGCAGGAGGCCTTCGCGCGCGCGCGCCAGTTCCTGTCCTATCTGCCCCCTTCTGTTTTCGAACTGCCGCCGCGGCGCGAACCAGGCGATGACCCGGCGCGCCGCGACGAGTGGCTGCTGTCGGCAATCCCGCGGGATAGCCGGGCCGACTACAAGATTCGGCCCATCGTGCAGGCGCTGGTGGATGCGGATTCCTTCTTCGAGATCGGCATGCGCTGGGGCTGCGCCGTCATCACCGCGCTCGCTCGCCTGGACGGCTGGCCGGTGGCGGTGATCGCTAGCGATCCGTGCTTCCATGGCGGCAGCTGGGACAGCGCCAGCGCCGAGAAATTCACGCGCTTCGTCGACATGGCGCAGGCCTTCCACCTGCCAGTGGTCAACCTGGTCGATACTGCGGGGTTCCAGGTTGGCCTTGAAGCCGAGAAGGCAGGGATCATGCGTTACGGCGTGCGCGCGCTGGCGGCGCTCTACCAGGCCACGGTGCCGTGGTGCTCGGTGATCCTGCGCCGTGCCTATGGCGTGTCGGCAGCCGGCCACCAGCACATGGGGCGCTTCAACTTCCGCTATGCCTGGCCGTCCGCCAACTGGGGCGCATTGCCGATCGAAGGCGGTCTCGACGTCGCCTACAGGGCCGAGATCGAAGGCGCCGACGATCCGGTGCAGAAGCGCGCCGAGATCGAATTGCGCGTGCGCAGCCTGACGTCGCCTTTCCGCAGCGCGGAAGCCTTCGTTATCGAGGACATCATCGACCCGCGCGAGACCCGCACGCTGCTGTGCGAGTTCGCCAACCTGGCGGCGCCGCTGCGCGAAGCCGGGACCAGCCAGTTTGGCATACGGCCCTGAGCTAGCCCCCTGCCAGACACGCCACAGACATCCAAATACAAACGAGGAGACTGCATTGAAGAAGCTGTTGATCGCCAATCGAGGGGAGATCGCGCTGCGCGTCCTGCGCGCCGCACGCGATCTCGGGACCGGGACCGTCGCGGTCTATTCGCAGGACGACCAGGGCGCATTGCACCGGATCCTGGCCGACGAGGCCGTTGCCCTCGACGGCGCCGGGCCGGCTGCATACATCGACATCCCAGGCATCATTGCCGCGGCGAAAGCCGCCAGTTGCGATGCGATCCATCCTGGCTATGGCTTCCTCAGCGAACGGGCCGACTTTGCCCAGGCCTGCCATGACGCCGGCATCCGCTTTATCGGCCCCACCGTCGAGCAGCTTGCGCTGTTCGGCGACAAGGGGCGAGCGCTTGAACTGGCGGCCGACAGCGACGTTCCGGTCATGCCGGCGACACGTGGTGCAGCGTCGCTGGAGGAAATTGCCAGCTTCTTCGACAAGCAGGGCGGCGCCGGCGTGGTAATCAAGGCGGTCGGCGGCGGCGGCGGCCGCGGCATGCGCGTGGTGCGTCGGCGCGAAGAACTGGCCGAAGCCTATGCGCGCTGCCGGTCCGAGGCGGGCTCGGCGTTCGGCATCGATGCCGTCTACGCCGAGCGGCTGGTTGCCCGCGCGCGCCATATCGAAGTGCAGATCGCCGGCGACGGCACGCACGTCATTGCCCTTGGCGAGCGCGACTGCACGTTGCAGCGCCGCTTCCAGAAGCTGGTGGAGATCGCCCCCAGCCCGGTGCTCAAGCCGCAGCTGCGCGAGCAGATCATCAAGGCGGCGTTGAGGCTGGCGCGCCGCGTCAACTACCAGAGCCTCGGCACCTTCGAGTTCCTGGTCGAGGAGACCGAATCCGGCGAGCAGAAGGACTTTGTCTTTATCGAAGCCAATCCCCGCTTGCAAGTCGAGCACACCATCACCGAGCAAGTCACCGGCGTCGATCTGGTCGCGTTGCAGATCGGGATTGCGGCAGGACAGACGCTCTCCGAGCTCGGCCTGGACCCCGCTGCCCCGCCGCAACCGCGGGGATATGCCATCCAGGTGCGCATCAACGCGGAAATGACCGATGCACAAGGCCTGGCGCGTCCGGCACACGGCCGCCTGGAGCGCTTCGACCCGCCTTCGGGCCCCGACGTCCGCGTCGATTCCCATGGCTATGCCGGCTATGAACCGTCGCCGAATTTCGACACGTTGCTGGCCAAGTTAATCGTCAGCAGCGCGACGCCGAAGTTCGACGCGGCCGTGCGGCGCCTGCAGCGCAGCCTCGCGGAGTTCCGCATCGCCGGCGTGCCGACCAACCTCAACCTGCTGCGCGCGCTGGTGCAGCGCGACGATTTCCTCGTGCAGGATGTCCATACCCGGCACTTCGAAGCGATCGTGCCGGAACTGACCGCATCGGCGCAAGCCATCGCGCAGGCCGGATGCACGCAGGAAGCCTTGCTGGGCGGCTCGGCCGGCGCTTCGCACGCGCATGCGCCGCGCCACGCCGAGCCGGAAGAGGAAGTCAGCGAGGGTCTGGTGGCGATCCGCGCACCGCTGACCGGCAGGGTAGTAGAGATTGGCGTCGCGCTGGACGAGATCGTCAAGCCGGGGCAGACGGTCGCGGTGCTTGACGCCATGAAGATGGAGCACGCCATCGTCGCGGCATGCGGCGGGCGCGTGGTCGACCTGCGGCTGGAGCCGGGCGCGCTGGCCGCTGAAAACCAGATGCTGATCGTGCTGGAGCAACTCGAGGCCGATGGCATCTCCGTGGCTGCCGTCCAGCAGGCCGATCCCAACGCGATCCGCCCGGACCTGCAGCGCGTGCTAGACCGGCATGCCTACCTGGATGACGCCGTGCGCCCCGATGCCGTCGCCAGGCGCCGCTCACGCGGGCAGCGCACCGCGCGCGAGAACGTCGCCGACATGTGCGACCCGGATACCTTCGTCGAGTATGGCGCGCTGGCGCTCGCCGCGCAGGCGTCGCGCCGCAGCCAGCAGGACCTTATCGTCAACACCCCGGCGGATGGTCTGATTACGGGGATCGGAAATATCAACGGCGAACTGGTCGGTAAGGAGCGGGCACGCAGCGCGGTGATGGCCTACGACGCCACGGTGCTGGCCGGAACGCAGGGCAAGCGCAACCATATCAAGACCGACCGCATCGTTGAGGTGGCGCTGCGCGACGAACTGCCCCTGGTGCTGTTTGGCGAAGGCGGCGGCGGCCGCCCCGGTGACGTGGATTTCCCTTCGGTGTCCGGGCTGTACCAGCCGTCGTTCGCCGCCTTTGCCGAGCTGAGCGGCAACGTGCCGGTGGTGGGCATTGTCTCGGGACGCTGTTTCGCCGGCAACGCGGCCTTTCTCGGCTGCTGCGACGTCATCATTGCCGACAAGTCGGCCAACATCGGCATGGCGGGACCGGCCATGATCGAAGGCGGTGGCCTCGGCATCTTCAGCCCCGAGGAAGTCGGGCCCGCATCGGTGCAGCATGCCAACGGCGTGGTCGATATCCTGGTCGGCAACGAGGCCGAAGCCGTGCAGGCAGCCAGGCACTACCTGTCGATGTTCCAGGGGCGCGTGGCGCACTGGAGCGCACCGGAGGCCCTGGCGCTGCGGCATGTCGTTCCCGAGAACCGGTTGCGTGTGTATGACACACGCAAGGCCATCGAGGGCATCGCCGACGTCGGCAGCGTGCTGATGCTGCGCGGCGGCTTCGGCGCGGGCATCCACACCGCGCTGGCGCGCGTGGAAGGGCAGCCCGTCGGCATCATGGCCAACAACCCCTATCACCTTGGTGGCGCCATCGATGCGGATGCCGCGGACAAGGCATCGCGCTTCATGCAGCTGTGCGATGCGCACGGGCTGCCGATCATCTCGTTGATCGACACCCCCGGGTTCATGGTCGGGCCGGAAGTCGAGGCCCGGGCCCAGGTGCGGCACGTGTCGCGCATGTTCCTGACGGCTGCCAAGCTGCGCGTCGCCTTGCTGGCGGTGACGCTGCGCAAGGGCTACGGCCTTGGCGCCATGGCCATGGCGGGCGGTGGCTTCCGCTCGGCAAGCTTCACGGTGTCGTGGCCGACCGGCGAGTTCGGCCCGATGGGCCTGGAAGGCGCTGTCAGGCTGGGCTTCAAGAAGGAGCTCGAGGCCGTACCGGATGGTCCCGAGCGCAAGGCGCTGTTCGACAGGCTTGTGGCCCAGTCCTACGAGCGCGGCCACGCGATCAACACCGCGGCCGCGGTCGAGATCGACGCGGTGATCGACCCGGCGCAGACACGGAAGTGGATCGCACAGGGCATCGCCTCCGCGGAACTGCGCAGCCGCAGGGAGCGCCGCGGCTTCATCGATGCATGGTAAGCGCCGTGCCTGACGAGTCCATACACAGAGCCAGGAGGCTTCCATGATCAAGCATGGTATTGACCCGGCGCAGCTGGCGCTGGGCGGGTTGCGCGTGCTCGAAGTCGGCAGCGGGCCGGCGCTGGCGTACGCGGGCAAGCTGTTTTCCGACTTCGGCGCCGAAGTCATCAAGGTCGAGAGCCCGGCTGGCGATACGTGGCGGCAGATGCCGCCTCTGGTCAGCATTGCCGATGCAGCGCAGCCGGAAAGCGCACTATTTGCGTGGCTGAACACCAACAAGCGCAGCGTTACCGCAGATGACGGGAACGCCGAGGACGGCGTATGGCTGGCCCAGCTGGCGCGCACCTGCGACGTGGTGTTGGATGCCCGTGCCCTGACTGAAGGCCCCGGCATTCTCGGCACGCCGCTCTGGCAGCGGGCGGCCGACGAAACTAGCGGGCACGAGCCGATCGAGGTGGCACTCACCTGGTTCGGCGAGAGCGGGCCGTACAGCCACTACGCAGGCGCCGAAGCAGTGTGCCGCGGGCTTGCCGGCGCCGTGCACGGCAGCGGCCCCGCAGACGGGCCGCCACACATGCCGCACGACGTGCAGTCGGCGATCGTGTTCGGGTTGAGCGCATTCTCGGCCGCCGTCGCGGCGCTGATCGGGCGCGGGCAGGGCAGCCGCCGCTATGTGCTGAGTGCCCACGAATCCATCTTCAGCGTGGTCGAGATGGAAGCGGGCATGGTGCAGGACAGGCGCCACCCGCTCCAGCGCCTTGGGGTCAACCGGTTCTGCGGCACGCATCCGGCCGGCATCTACCAGACTGCCGAAGGATGGATCGGCATCTTTACGCACACCCTGCCGCAGTGGCAGGGCTTGTGCGAGGCTATCGGACGTTCGGAACTGGGCAACGATCCGCGCTACGCAAGCGGCCCGGAGCGGATGGCACGCGCGGACGAAATCGACGCGTTGCTTATGCCTGCGTTCCTGGCGCGCACGGCCCGGCAGTGGTTCGAGATCCTGGGCGACAAGAAGCATCCCGCCGTGATCGTGCCGACCATGGAGACCCTGCTGGGCCAGGAAGTGCATCGGCAGCGGGGCGCCTTCGTGCCGGTCGGCGTGGGCGACGCATCGTTTGAAGGCCCGGTCGTGCCGCTACGCCTCGATGCGGCGGGTCCGCTGCCCGGCGGCAATGCGCCGGCGAAGGGCGCGCATGACCTGCACTATCGGACCTCGGGACTGGATCATCGCCCGCGTCTGAGCCTCAAGCGAACAGCCGGCGAACGCTTGCCGCTGCAAGGTCTCCGCATGGTCGATCTGACGATGGGCTGGGCGGGGCCGCTTGCGGCGCGGACGCTGGCCGACTTTGGCGCGGAGATCATCAAGGTCGAAAGCACCGGCTATCCCGACTGGTGGCGCGGCGCCAATTTCACCGAAGCGTTCTATCGGGACAGGCTGTACGAGAAGAACTCGAACTTCAACCTGATGAACCGCAACAAGCAGGGGATCACGCTGGACCTGACACGCCCCGAAGGCAAGCAGGTGCTACTGCAGCTGGTCGAAAGCGCTGACGCGGTCATCGAAAATTATTCCGCCGAGGTCTTGCCAAAGCTGGGGCTGGACTACGAAGCACTGCGCGCGAGAAACGAACGGCTGGTGATGCTGTCCATGCCGGCCTTCGGGCTTGGCAATGCGTGGAGCAATACCCGCGCTTACGGCGGCACGCTCGAGCAGGCCAGCGGGCTGCCGCTATACACAGGGCACCCCGATGGTCCGCCGGCCATGACGTCGTACGCCTATGGCGACCCGATCGGCGGCCTGAACGGCGGCGCGGCGATCCTGCTTGCGCTGTTTGCCCAGCAAGCGACCGGGCAGGGGCGGCACATCAACCTGTCGCAGGTGGAGGCCATGTTACCGATGGCCGCGCCGTTCATGCTGGAGCAATCCATCTCCGGCGCCGTATCGCCGCGGCAGGGCAATCGCCATCCAATGCATTCCCCGCATGGGTGCTTCCGTTGTGCAGGCGACGATGCGTGGATCGTGCTAACGGTGACCGATGCGGACTGGCCCGCGCTGTGCCGGGCGATCGGCCGGGCAGACCTCGCAACCGATCCTCGGCTGACGCAGGCATCGGGACGGCGGGCCGAGGAAAACAGGATCGAGCAGGCGATCACGTCCTGGTGCGTGGTCCGGGACGCTGAGGCGGCAATGCAGCTGCTGCAACAGGCCGGGATCGCCTCCGGCGTGGTGCGGCCCATGTCGCAGGTGCTGCAGGACCCCCACCTGCGCGCGCGCGGGTTCTGGCGTGAAGTCGAGCGCGCCCACATCGGCACCTACACATCCAGCACTGCATGGTTCAGGACCGGGCCGGACCCCGTGCCAATCCGCCATGTCGCGCCGACGCTGGGCGAACACACCGAAGCGGTATTGAGCCGCGTCCTTGGACTTAGCACAGACCAGGTCGCAAGCCTGGAGCGGCAGGGCATCACCGGCACCGTCGCGAAGCCAAAGCGCGCGAAGGAAATGCCATAGGAAGTGAGTATTCAGGACACCATTATTACGATACGGAGACGACATGAACAAACCGACATGGATTCAACGCTGTCAGGCAAGCGCAAAGACCGGCAAATTCAGCATGGCGGCAGCCGCGCTGGGCATCCTGGCCACGACGATGGCCGCGCCGGCTGCGGCGCAGAGTACCGGCTGGCCCAGCAAGCCGATCCGGATGATTGTCCCGTTTCCGGCCGGGTCGTTCACGGATACCGTGGCGCGGATTCTTTCGGAGCGCCTGAGCAAGTCCCTCGGCCAACCCGTGGTCGTGGAAAACAAGGCAGGAGCTAACGGACTGATCGGCGTCGGCGAGGCCGCCAGGGCCGCTCCCGACGGGTATACGTTGCTGGTCACGAACTCCAGCAGCATCACCATCAACCCGCAGATCTATAAGAAGGGCACTTATTCGCCGAAGGACTTCACGCCGGTCACCCTGGTCCTTGAAGCGCCATTCATCCTCGTCACCAATCCGGACTGGTCGCAGAAAAACGCGGTCGGCACTGTGCCGGAACTCGTACGCTATGCGACGCAGCATCCCGGCAAGGTTAGCTATGGCTCGGCCGGGCCGGGTAATATCGCGCATCTGAGCTTTGCCATGCTGAACAACCGGGCGAAGATCAAGACCACGCACATACCGTACAAGTCTGCGGCGCAGGCGCAGCTGGCCGTGATCAGCGGCGAGCTGGACACTGCCTTCGATACCTGGACGGCGCTGCCTCAGATCAAGGCGGGCAAGCTGAAGCCCCTTGCGGTCAGCGCATCGAAGCGCATGACGCAGTTGCCGGATGTGCCGACACTTGAGGAGCTTGGTATCTCGCCCTTCAACGTGACCTTCTGGATCGGCATGCTGGCACCGGCCGGCACGCCGCCGCAGATTGTCCAGAGGCTTCATTCGGTCACGCAGGGGCTTCTCGAAGACGGCAAGGCGAAGACAGCTCTGGGCCAGCAAGGCGATGTCGTGATGATCGATCCGGCAAACTTCTCGAAGCGTGTGGAAAAGGAAGAGGTCAACTGGACGGCGGTGATCCAGCGCGAAGGCATCACACTGGATTGACCCGGCAAGCGGGCGGTTGGGACATCACCCGCATCGGCGTGCGGGAGTCCCGGCCGCTCCAGCCCGTAGTGGCCGCTCCACCCGTGCGGCGATGATTGCAGCGTGTGCGTCGGACGGAAAATTTCTGGGTAAAGTGCACACATGGAGAACGGCGGGCGCCTCTGCCGTTTGCCTGGTGCCCGCGCGCCTACGACAGCAGGCTTTCGTAGGGGATGCGCAGGCCATCGTGCAAGCGCTTGACCATGCTCAGGCTGAGCTTGCGCTTGCGGTTCAATACTTCAGACACGCGGCCACTGGAGCCAATGAACGGCTCAAGATCGCGCGTGGTGAGGCCCTGCTGATCCAACCGAAACTTGATGGCCTCGACCGGATCGGATGGCGGAATAGGGTAATGCTCTTCCTCGTAGCGTTCCACGAGGATCGACAAGACTTCCAGCTCATCGCCTTCGGGCGAACCGACCGGCGCGCCCCACAGTTGGCCAATGCGATCCATGGCGGTGTCGTAGTCTAGTTCGGTACGAATGGGCTTGATATCCATCACACGCTCTCCGCGTCAACTTTGTCGTATTGGGCATGGGTGCCAACGAAACGGACCCACCCGATCTGGCGTTCATAGTCGATAGCCAGGATCAAGCGATACTTGTTCCCGGCGATGTTGAACACCACGCGACCACCCTTGAGGATGCTGGCTGTCCGTAGTTCCGCTTTCACATCCTGCGGTGTAGCATATGTCACTTTCTCCATGTGGCGATACCACTCCGTGAGGGGTGATATCGCATCCGCATACGCGGGGTCGCTCTCCCAAAACTCTCGCAGCGTCCGCCGCGCAATGATCCGCATCCTTTGGTTCTCCCATTTTGGGAGGATTTTACTCCCATTTTGGGAGGTCTGTCTATCTCGGGGCGATTGAGGGTCCGCTATTCGCAAATATGTGGAGCTTAAGATATTTGCGAATCTCGGCCAGAAGCCCTCGGACTGAGAAGGAGGAGAACGCTGGCCAATCAGCACTCCGCAAGCGGCGTTGTTAGGGCAACTAGTACAACATCCCCTAAGTAGCTTCAATAATTATCGGGCTGCAAATACGGCTGCAGCAGCGTGACGACCGGCTCTGCCATTTCGTCGAGCGAGCCTGCGCCTGGCAACGGTTCCCAACGCCCACTATGGGTGCGAAAGGCGGCACCATAACGATTGCGGCCGAGTTCGGTCAGCCGAGCCACCACGGTCGGCTCCTCGTCGTCCAGACGTTTGATCAGCAGGTGACGCCCGTAAGCTTGCGTGATGATCTGCTCGTGGCCGAGCAGGCTGCGCAGTTGCCGCTGCAATTCGGCAGCGTAATGTTTGGCGGGTAAAGCTGGCATGTCGATCCTCGATTACGATGCGCCGGTTTGCAGCGGATAGCCCCGGAAACTCCATTTGAACGGGCGTGCCGCCTGATTGTGCGCGCGGACAAACTGCTCGGTGCGCTCGCGCAGGTGCGCGATACTGGTGTGGCTCGCATGGCGCAGCACCCGGCGCGTGTAGCGGGCAAACCAGAGTTCGATCTGATTGACCCAACTTGCGTGCAACGGCGTGAAGTGGAAGTGAAACCGCTCATCGTGCCGCGCGTTGAACGCCTGCCAGACGGCCTGGGCGCAGTGCGTGTTGAGGTTGTCCCAGACGACGTGCACCTGTTTGCCCGGGTACGCGGTCGCCACGCGCTCCATGAAAGCCACCAGATCGTCCTGAGTGCGTCGGTCGCGGCATTCTGCCAGCACCTGTCCGGTATGCACGTCAAGCGCCGCGATCAACGCCTGGGTGCCGTGACGAATATATTCAAATTCACGACGACGCAGTCGCCCCGGCGTGGGTGCCCGTCCCGGGTGCTTACGTTCGATGGCCTGAATGCCGGTCTTCTCGTCGATACTGAGCACCACCGCGCTCCGAGGCGCTGTCCCGAGTCAGAAATTCGTAGACAAAATCGCTTGATGCTGGCGAGGATGTCATCGGCGGACTTTGTCCACACGAAAGGCGTGGGGTTGGCGTTGTTCAGGTCAAGGTATTGGCGGATAGCTTGCTCAAGTTGTCGGGTTGAGCGATGCGAGCCGCGCCGGATGTATTGTTCGGTGATGGTTGCAAACCAGCGCTCCACCTGATTGATCCACGAGGCGGAGGTCGGTGTGAAATGAACATGGAAGCGTGGATGGCGAGCGAACCAAGCCTTGATCGACGCCGTCTTGTGCGTGCCGTAGTTGTCCATGACGAGATGCACATCGAGCTTGGGTGGCACGTTGGCTTCGATCGTGCGTAGAAACTGCAGGAACTCACTGCTGCGATGTCTGCGATGCAATTCACCGATAACTTTTCCTGTGGCGATGTCCAGCGCGGCGAACAACGTTGTCGTGCCATGGCGCATGTAGTCATACGTGCGTCGCTCGGGGATGCCTGGCGCCATCGGCAAAATAGGCTGCGTGCGGTCCAGCGCCTGAATCTGGCTCTTCTCGTCAACGCACAACACCATGGCCTTGAGCGGTGGGTCGAGGTACAACCCCACGATATCTCGCACCTTCTCCACGAACAATGGGTCGCTGGACAGCTTGAAGGTCTCCTGTCGATGCGGCTGCAGCCCAAAGGCGCGCCAGATACGCGTCACGGTCGACTGCGACAGATCTGCCGCGCGAGCCATGCTGCGCGTGCTCCAGTGAGTAGCCCCGGCTGGCACGGATTCGAGCGTCTTGGCAATAATCGCATCGACCTGTGCGTCAGCGATGGTCCTCGGCGCCCGGGCCTGTCAGTTTTTTTGTGTGCAGGGCAGTTAAAGGCTCATCGTCATTTCGACCGGTGAGCCAGTATTATCTCAACGATGTGGATGGGTGAAGCGCTCCTCGTAGAGGATTGCAAACTGGTTCATGGCAGCCTTCCAGTCATGCGTTGAACTGCCCCACTTCCCGGTGATGTTGCGCAGGGCCAGCCACAGCAGCTTGGTCGCCGCTTCATCGCTGGGGAAGTGACCCCGCGTCTTGATGATCTTGCGCAGTTGGGCGTTGACGCTCTCGATCGCGTTGGTCGTGTAGATGATCTTGCGGATCGCCGGCGGGAACGTAAAGAACGGGATCACCTGGTCCCACGCGCGACGCCAGGACGCGGCGATCGGGGTGTACCGCTTGCCCCATTCCCCTTGCTCGAAGGCCGCCAGCTCGGCCAGCGCAGCCTCCACGGTGGGCGCGGTGTACACGGGCTTGAGCGCCGCAGCCACGGCCCGGCGCTCCTTCCAACTGGCGTATTCCAAACTGTTCCGGATCAGATGCACGATGCAGGTCTGCAGCGTGGTGTTCGGGAACACCGCGGCCAGGGCCTGTTCCATGCCCTTAAGACCATCGGTCACCGCGATCAGTATGTCCTGGGTGCCACGGGTCTTCAGGTCGTTGAACACCTTCATCCAGAACTTGGCACCTTCGGTGGTCTCGATCCACAGGCCCAGGATGTCGCGCGTGCCGTCCGGCAGCACGCCCAAGGCCAGGTAGACGGCCTTGTTGCGCACCACGCCGTCCTCACGCATCTTGACCCGCAGCGCGTCGAAGAACACGACCGGATACATCACCTCAAGCGGGCGGGCCTGCCAGGCAGTGACTTCGTCCATCACTGCATCGGTCACCGAGCTGATGAACTCGGGCGAGACCTCGGTGCCGTACTGTTCGGCCAGAAACGCCTGGATCTCGCGCACGGTCATGCCACGGGCGTACATGGCGATGATCTTGTCGTCGAACCCGGTGAAGCGCCGTTCGTGCTTGGGAATCAGGATCGGATCGAAGCTGCCATCGCGGTCGCGCGGGATGTCCACCCTCAGCGGGCCATCCTCGGTCAGGACGGTCTTGGCGCTCTTGCCGTTGCGCTGGTTGGCCGTGCCGGCCGGGCGCTCCGCGCCCGGCTGGTAGCCCAGGTGATGGCCGAGCTCGGCGCCCAAGGCGCGCTCGATCAGGGCCTTCTTGAACGCCATCGAGGCGTCCTGAACCGCCTCGGCGGTCATGGGGCCCTTCACGAAATGGGCGATCAGGTCCTCGGGAATGGCCGGCAGCTCACGGTCTGCGGCTTGGCTGGTTTTCGTCTTGCGTGGCATACATGCTCCTTATCGACATGTTATGCCCTAAACACAAAATTTCTGACAGGTCCCGGCGCCCCTGGGCGCGGAGCATCCAGCAGCCCATCCAGGCGATCCGCGACGAATCGCGAGCGCCACTTGGAAACCGTATGCACGTCGACACGCTGCTTTGCGGCAACGGTCTTGTTGTCCAGGCCTTCAGCACTGGCCAGCACGATGCGCGCGCGCAAAGCCAACGCCTGTGCCGTCTTGCGCCGCATCGTCAGCGCCTTGAGCTGCTCGCGTTCAGCCTCACTCAAGATTAGTTCCGCCTTTGGTCTTCCCCTCATCGCTACCTCGCCCCGTGCGTGCCTTCAATGCAGAGTACAACGCGAGCCAAATAATGCAATGAATTTCAGACTCATGACACTAGCAGCACAAAGCCAAAAAGCGCCCCCAAAAAAACTCAGCGAACCGCAGCGCCAAAAGCCCCAAACAGGCGAGAAGGCTTGCGCACACTAAGCCGCCGCCGAGCTAAAAAAACGCACCGAAAGCGCACTCCCGGGCATCGGCGCAAACTGCGCGTCGCTGAACACGCGAGCCAAGCCATCCGCATCCCCCAGTTGCACGAGCGCCGGTCGCCAGTGCGGGGTATCCGTCTGAGTGCGGACCGCGCCAGCGTATTGCCCCACAGGCGGCAAGCAGATGTCCTGCGGGAGACGGATCTCCGCGGCGCCGCTGGCACGGGCAGGTGTTTTGGCGACTACCATGGCACGAATTTCATGCGGTCGCGCGAGCAACGCGGCTGCGGCGCGCACGTTGCCACTCTGGATCAGCCGGCGGGCTTCCGTGGACGAACAGCGTACATCGGTCCCGGTTGCGTTGGTGGCATGCAGCTGCGCGGGCTCGACGGCATAGCCGTGCGCCTTGCCAAGTTGGCCCAGGTAATCGACGTCACCCTGGCGTCCCCGACCGCAGCGGAAATTTGCGCCAACCACCAGCCGCCGCATGCCCAAACGCGCCAGCAGCAAGCCACGAACGAAGTCATCGGCACTGGCTTCACTGAGGGCCTGGTCGAAAGGCAGCACCAGGCAGTGGTCGACGGCGCCGCTATCGGCCAGCAGCGCGATACGGTCATCGACTGTGGAAATCATGCGGGGCGCGCTCTGCGGCTGCAGGAGCGCGCGCGGATGCGGGTCGAATGTCAGCAATACGGTCGGCAGTCCGAGCGAACGCCCGGCGGCGCGTAACGCAGCCAGGACGGCGCGATGCCCGCGGTGCACACCATCGAAGGTGCCGATCGAAACGACGGATGCCGCCAGACGCAGCGCGTCTGCTTGCCTTGTCACCTGCATGATGTTCTCCTCCTCTTGTCATGCACCGCATGCTAGGAGGCGATGGCGCACGACGCCAATCCTTTGCCTTCATGGTGTCTATAACCGGCGCTCATCCTTCCATGTTTGACCCGGCAGCCGCGCCCGCCACGGCATCGTGCCGGGCAAACAGCCTGTGCACCAGCGCGCGGATCCACTGGTTGCCGGGCTCGCGATGCACGCGATCGTGCCAGTGCTGGGCGATGTCCATGCCGGGCAGCGTCAGCGGCGGCGCTACCACGGTGAGATTGAGGTCCTTGCAGAGCGCCCGGGCGAGCGTCAGCGGCAAGACCGCCACTGCGTCCGAGTGCTTGGCGATCAGGCCCGCGGTGGCGAAACTCGGCACGCGGCAGATGATGTTGGTATGGGGCACAGCGGCCTCGATGGCGCGCTCGATGCTCAGGTGCTGGTGGCCGGTACCGACGGCGGAGACCAGTACATGTTTCTCGGCGACGAAGGCATCCAGATCGCCAAGCTGTGCCAGCCGCGGATGGTCCTTGCGCACGACGGCGCCGTAGGTCTCGTGCCATAGCAGCTGCCGGCGGATGCTCTGCGTGAGCCCCGGGAACGAGCCGATGGCCAGGTCGACAAGGCCGTTCTCCAGCCAGATGTCGAGATGCGTGGCATCGGCGTTGACCGCCTGCACCAGGATGCCCGGCGCTTCCTCCGCCAGCTGGCTCAGCAGCGGCGGCAGCATCTGCGAGGCGCCGGCATCGAGCAGGAAGAAGCTGAAGCTGCGCTGGCTGGTGCGTGGGTCAAAGCCGACATGGTCCGAGCGCAGCGCACGCACGCTCTGAAGGATGCCACGCACCGGCTCGGCCAGCCCCAGCGCCTTGGGTGTCGGCTCCATGCGCAGGCCGACGCGGACGAACAGCGGATCCCCGAAATACTGGCGCAGCCGCGCGAGCGTCTTGCTCAACGCAGGCTGGGTCAGGTTGAGCACGCGCGCCGCCTTGGTAAGGCTGCGCTCGCTCAGCAGTACATCCAGCACCAGCAGTTGATTCAGGCTGAGTTCGTCTTCATGACGCTGGGGAATAGTGTCCATGATGCGAGGTGATTAGCAAACGGGCCGGCTCGGCTGTAGTCTAGTTTCACACAGCTGACACAGATCAGAAAGCAGGTTTCCAGAGACAAAGCTTCGTCGGAGCCCGGTCGCAGGGCAGCGAGGAAGGCCCCCAACAAGGAGGAGATCGCCATGTCGTCCGCAGTCTTCATCGAAGCCGGCGCGAATCGCTTTACCGATGCCGCCATCGACGCCACCAGCTTCCGCGACGCCTTGTCGCGTGCGGTCACCGCCGTGACCGTCATCGCCACCGACGGCGCCGGAGGCCGCGCTGGCGTCACGTGCTCGGCTGTCTGTTCCGTGAGCGATTCGCCACCCACCGTGCTGTTCTGCATCAATCGTCGCAGCGCCGCAAACAGCGTGATCAAGTCCAACGGCGTGGTCAGCATCAACTGGCTGCACGCCAGCCAGACGGCGGTGTCCCAGCTGTTTGCCGGGGCCGGCGCGGTGCCGATGGCGCAGCGCTTCGACGGTGACGGCTGGGGCGTGTTCGGCACCGGCGCGCCATACAGCAAGTCCGCCATGGTCGCGCTCGACTGCAAGGTCGTTGACCAGCTCGAGATCGGCACCCACAGCGTCTTCGTCGCGCAGGTGCTCGGCAGTTCCGGCGCTGAGAGCAGCAACGACACGCCGCTGGTCTACTGCCGCCGCAGCTATGCCACTACGCAGCCGGTCGCGGCTTAAGGCGGCTTAAGGCGGCTTAAGGCTGCTTGAAGCCACCTGGCCGCGCCAGGCGAAACCCCAATTTCGTATCCGTGTCCATATGCCCTTCTCCAGGGCAGGGACTGTCACACCCCGAAAGCCCACCAAGGAGACCTCGCGATGATTCGCACTGGCAAGCAGTACCTGGAATCGCTCAACGACGGCCGCAACGTATGGGTCGGCAACGAGAAGATCGACAACGTCGCGACGCACCCCAAGACGCGGGACTACGCGCAGCGGCACGCCGACTTCTACGACCTGCACCATCGTCCCGACCTGCAGGACGTGATGACCTTCGTCGACAAGGATGGCGAGCGCCGCACCATGCAGTGGTTCGGCCACTTCGACAAGGAACAGCTGCGCCGCAAGCGCAAGTACCACGAGACGATCATGCGCGAGATGGCCGGCGCGTCGTTCCCGCGCACGCCGGACGTCAACAACTACGTGCTGCAGACCTATATCGACGATCCGTCGCCGTGGGAAACGCAGACCATCGGCGCTGAAGGCAAGGTCAAGGCGAAGAACATCGTCGACTTCGTCAACTTCGCCAAGAAGCACGACCTGAACTGCGCGCCGCAGTTCGTCGATCCGCAGATGGATCGCTCCAACCCCGATGCCCAGCAGCGTTCGCCGGGGCTGCGCGTGATCGAGAAGAACGACAAGGGCATCATCGTGTCAGGGGTCAAGGCCATCGGCACCGGCGTCGCCTTTGCCGACTGGATCCATATCGGGGTGTTCTTCCGCCCCGGCATCCCGGGCGACCAGATCATCTTCGCTGCCACGCCGGTCAACACCCCGGGCGTGACCATCGTCTGCCGTGAGAGCGTGGTCAAGGAGGATCCCATCGAACACCCGTTGGCCTCGCAGGGCGATGAGCTGGACGGCATGACGGTATTCGACAACGTCTTCATCCCATGGTCGCACGTGTTCCACCTGGGCAACCCCGAGCACGCGAAGCTCTACCCGCAGCGCGTGTTCGACTGGCTGCACTATCACGCGCTGATCCGCCAGTCCGTGCGCGCCGAGCTGATGGCTGGCCTGGCGATCCTGATCACCGAGCATATCGGCACCAACAAGATCCCCGCGGTGCAGACGCGCGTGGCAAAGCTGATCGGGTTCCACCAGGCCATGCTCGCGCACATCGTCGCGAGCGAAGAGCTGGGCTTCCATACGCCGGGGGGTGCCTACAAGCCGAACATCCTGATCTACGACTTCGGCCGGGCGCTGTACCTCGAGAACTTCTCGCAGATGATCTACGAGCTGGTCGATCTCTCCGGGCGCAGCGCGCTGATCTTCGCGAGTGAGGACCAGTGGAACGACGAGGCGCTCAACGGCTGGTTCGAACGCATGAACAACGGTCCCGTGGGTCAGCCACACGACCGCGTGAAGATCGGCCGCGTGATCCGCGACCTGTTCCTGACCGACTGGGGCAACCGCCTGTTCGTCTTCGAGAACTTCAACGGCACCCCGCTGCAGGCCATCCGCATGCTGACCATGCAGCGTGCCGAGTTCTCCGCTGCCGGGCCATACGGCACCCTGGCGCGCAAGGTCTGCGGCATCGAACTCAGCGAAGGCCACGAGAGCGAATACAAGGCCACCGCCGGCTACGCCCAGGCTTTGGATTCGGCGCGGCACCAGGAAAAGCTTGCCCTGAGCGGCACGATGACTGTGTGACCGCCTGACCCTCCGGCCGGCGTCGTCTGGCCGGGACACCCGAAACATGCAAGGAGTGAACGATGCAATCCAATGAACTGCTCGATAAGATTTTCCGCGGCGCGCGCAGCCAGAACGGCTGGTTGCCCACGCCGGTACCCGACAGCAAGCTGCGGGAACTGTATGACTTGATGAAGTTTGGACCGACCTCGGTCAACTGTTCGCCGGCCCGCCTGGTGTTCGTGCGCACGGAAGAGGGCAGGGCCAAATTGCGTCCGGCACTGGCCCCGGGCAACGTCGAGAAGACCATGGCCGCACCGGTCGTCGCGATCGTCGGCTACGACACCCGCTTCTACGAGCAGCTGCCGGCGCTGTTTCCGCACAACCCGGCAGTCAAGGCATGGTTCGAGGGCGACGAGAAGGTGGATTTCGCCAACACCACGGCGTTTCGCAACGGCACGCTGCAAGGCGGCTATCTCATCGCCGCGGCGCGCGCGCTGGGTCTCGATTGCGGCCCCATGTCCGGCTTCAACAACCAGGCCGTCGATCAGGCCTTCTTCGCCGGCACCAGCATCCGCTCGAACTTTATCTGCGGCCTTGGCCATGGCGACCCGGAAAAAGTGTTCGCCCGCAGTCCGCGTCTGTCGTTCGAGCAGGCCTGCCAACTCGCCTAGCGGCCGGGAGTCCAGCGATGCAAGAATATGACCAGCATAACCTGACCAAGGCCGTCATTGCGCGCCTGGCCAATACGCCCAACGCGCGCACGAAGCAGATCATGACGAGCCTGGTGCGGCACCTGCACGACTTCGCGCGTGAGGTCAGGCTGACCGAGGCCGAATGGAAGCAGGGCATCGACTACCTAACCGCCACGGGCCAGATGTGCGACGACAAGCGCCAGGAGTTCATCCTGCTCAGTGATGTGCTCGGGCTGTCGATGCTGACCGTGGCAATGAACCAGGAGAAGCCGGAAGGCTGCACCGAGGCGACCGTGTTCGGTCCTTTCCATGTCGAAGGCGCGCCGCACTACGAGCATGGCGCGGACGTGGCGAACGGCGCCAAAGGCGTGCCCTGCATGGTCTATGGACGGGTCAAAGGCGTGGACGGCCGGCCCATTGCCGGTGCCGTGGTGGAAACCTGGCAGGCGGACGCTGATGGCCACTATGACGTGCAGTACGAAAGGCTTGAAGTGGCGCAGGGGCGCGGCGTGCTGAAATCGGGCGATGATGGCCGCTTCCATTTCCGCACCATCGTCGCCCAGGCCTATCCGATTCCTGACGATGGCCCGGTTGGCGAGTTGCTTCGCGCCACCGGCCGCCATCCATGGCGGCCTGCGCACCTGCACTTCATGATCAAGGCGCCTGGCTACGAGACGCTGGTCACGCACGTGTTCCGGCGCGGTGACAAGTATCTCGACTCCGACGCCGTATTCGGCGTGCGCAAGTCCCTGATCGGTGACTGGGTGCGCCAGACAGACGGCACGTACCGGCTCGACTTCGACTTCGTGCTCAATCCAACCCGCTAGCGCTGGAAAGCGCCGCGCGGCCCTTGCGGGCGGCGCGGCGGCAACCACGCACCGCGCCAGCCGGCCCGGTGTTCCACGTGGTCTTTCGGAGTGGCAAATGGGTTCGATAGATGGCATGAAGGTCCGGCGGGCGCGTGCATCGCTGCCGGTCCGGTTCGGGCGGCTGGCGCTCGCCGCCGCATGCGCGGCTGGCAGCATGCCGGCACGCGCCACCGAGGGTGGCGGCAATTCCTACCCCATCGGGGTCGATAACCTATATTCCGGCCTAATGCTGCCCGAGGGCGCCAACTGGCTCCTGTTCTACCAGCACTACGATGCGGGCAGCTCCAAGGACAATACGGGGCACGACAATCCCAAACTGGCCAGTTTCCACCTGCGCCTCGACGCGCTGGCGCCGCGGCTGTCGTATGTCTGGCCCGGCGTCAGGGTGTTCGGCGCCAACCTGGAAACGCGCATCGTGGTTCCGATCGTGTCGGCGAACCTCGACATGTCGGTTGCCAGACCGGCACCGCTGCCGCCGCTCGACAAGGGCGGCAACAAGACCGGCCTGGCCGACATGACGTTCGCGCCGGTGATCCTCGGCTGGCACAGCGGCAGTTTCCACCAGATGGCGGGGGTCGAGTTCCATCTCAAGACCGGTGCCTACGATGTCCATGACCCGGTCAGTATCGGCCGCAACTACTACCAGATTGCGCCCAGCTACGCCTTCACGTGGTTCCCGACACGCAATGTCGATATCAGCGCCAAGTTCCGGTACGGCCTCAACACACGTAACGAAGCCACCCAGTATCAGTCGGGTGATGAAGCCACCATCGAGTTCAGTGCCGGCTACCACGTCACGCCGAGGCTGACGCTGGGCCTGAACGGCTACTACTACGTGCAGACAACGGACGACACGCAGAACGGCGTGCGCGTCAACGGCAATGGCAACCGCGGCCGCGTCACGGCGCTGGGTCCGGATATCTGCTTCCAGCTCAACGACAAGGTCAGTTTCTCGCTCAAGGGGCAATTCGAGTTCGGCGCCCGCAATCGCCCCGAAGGCAACCGGATTTGGGCCATGGGCCGCATATCGTTCTGACGGCTCGGACCTGTCCCGAGCCGCATTGGAGACCCTACGATGAAAGCATTCCAGTACGCCGCCCGTGCCCAGCGCATCGTCTTCGGCGCCGGCACGATCCGGCAGGTTGGCAAGGAAATCGATGCGCTAGGCGCATCCAGCGTCCTGGTGCTCAGTACTCCCGAGCAGCGCCGGCTGGCCGAACAGGTGTCGGACCTGCTCGGCGCCCGCGCGATCGGCATCTTCGACCGTGCCGTGATGCATGTGCCGGTCGAGACCGCGCGCGCAGCCTGTGCGATGGCATTCGAACTGGGCGCCGACAGCGTGGTGGCGATCGGCGGCGGCTCGACGACGGGGCTCGCCAAGGCCATTGGCCTTGAGATGAGCCTGCCCGTGCTGGCGATTCCCACCACCTATGCCGGCTCGGAGATGACCACGATCTACGGTCTCACCGATGCGGGCCTCAAGCGCACGGGTACGGACGTGAGAGTGCTGCCGCGCACTGTCATCTACGACCCGGAACTGACCTATTCGCTACCGGTTGCGATCAGCGTGACCAGCGGCATCAACGCGTTGGCGCACGCCGCCGAGGGCCTGTACGCCCATGACCGCAGCCCGATTTCGGACCTGATGGCAGGGGAGGGAATACGGGCCATCGCGGCGGCGCTGCCGGCGCTGGTCAGCGAAAGGGATACGGCTGCGTTGTACGAGGCGCGCGCGCAAGCGCTGTACGGAGCGTGGTTATGCGGTGCCGTGCTCGGCAGCGTGGGCGTGGCGTTGCATCACAAGCTGTGCCACACGCTTGGGGGCAGCTTCAACCTGCCGCATGCCGAAACGCACACCATCATCCTGCCGCACGCGCTGGCCTACAACGCCAAGGCCGCGCCGGGCGCCATGGCCGCCATCGCGCAGGCCCTGGGCGCAGCCAATGCAGCGCAAGGGGCTTTCGACCTGGCGCGTACGACCGGTGCGCCGCTGGGGTTGCACCAGATCGGCATGCGCGAGGACGCGCTCGACAAGGCGTGCGAGATCGCGCTGCAGAACCAGTACCCGAATCCGCGCCCACTCGAAGCCGGGGCGATTCGCGAACTGCTGCAGAACGCCTGGGAGGGCCGCCGGCCCGCCTGAGGCGGTTGGGATTCCTGCTGGCGCGGGTTCAGGCCGCGCCCATCGCCATACAAATAGGAAGGCACAAGATGTGGAAGATTCCAAGGCAATACAGCCATTTTGCGTTCGGCGCGATACAGGTCGGCGTAACGTGTGCGGTGGCATCGGCCATCGCAAGCATGCAGTTTGTCGCCGAGGGGACGTTCGTTTCGCACTGGCTGCGTGCGTATTTCTTTTCCTGGGTTGCAATGTTGCCGGTCGTCATCGTGGCGGCGCCGGTCATTCACTGGCTTGCAAACCGGATCACGCGTTGAACGTGATCGGTTCAGGACCGATTGTGACTATGTCCTTGCGGTGACCATGTCATAGAGCAGCTGAGCCGCTGGCGCCAGCGGGCGTCCGCGCCGTGATATCAGTCCGAGGGTGCGGGTGATGGCCGGTGCGTCAAGCGGAACTGCGGCCAGTCCGCCTCGATTGTCCGGGGGTAACGCCATGCGTGGCACTACGCCAATGCCCAAGCCGGCTTGCACGGCTTACCAGTGCAGGGACGTGATGGACTTCGCAGTACCAGCGAGGCCGCGAGGCCAGGCGCGCCAGCGCCTGGTCGATCAAGAACCGGTTGCCACTTCCGCAAACCATGCGGTTGATCATCGAAGCCAGGCTGGCCGGCGAGCAGCGACACGGTCCATGAAGTTGACGGAGTTCTGGCCATGTGAAGCGATGAACGGTCGCGCGCGGGGAGGGGGGCGCCGGCTACGCGAACGCGCGGCAGACCAGCGGCTTAGCTCACTGCAAGACGTCATATCGCGCCGGCGCAACGACTGTCGCAGTCGACGCGGAGGCTGCGCTCGAAGTGATCATCGAGGTTAAGCCGGGAGAAGTCGCGTCCCAAGTATCCAAACCAGCCGTTACGCCGAACCTAGAATGCAATTAATCGCCAAGCTTCGTCAACTGGCTGGCATGAGCCAGGTGCCCTCGCATAGCAGGTGGCCAATCCCGTTTCGGATTATAAATTCACTTTAATGAAATAATCGGGCCAGCCGCCTGCCCTCTCCACGGGACGGCCTTTATGCCGCGACCATTACCTGATCCGACGCCACCGTCGCGCGCGACGATTCGCACCATTCACCAACTGGGCGAGCGCATTCGAGCCACCCGCGCAGGGGAAGGGATGCCCATTGACCAGGTGGCGAGGCATTGCGGTGTCTCCATTGGCATGCTGTCCAAGCTGGAGAACGACAAGGGCGTCAATCTCGAGCACGCCCTGCGAGTGATGGATGGACTGGGTTTGACGATGCTGGTGCAGTTTGCCGTGCTGATCCGACGCGAAGTGAAGGCCTGGACTTGTCGTAGCCGACGCCAGCCCTATAACTGTCACTCAGATTCCATATTGGAGTTTGTTCGATGGCCTCGGTACAGTGGGCTGGACTTAGGAGCAGCGGTTCGATGCCCAGACTGGAACACTGAGCACCATCGATTTCGATTGAGGTCTATGAGTTGGGGCCGGTCCGACCATCGTCTTGCTGCCATCGCTCGGGCGCGGCGCGACCGACATGCTGGAGTTGGCTGAGCCGCTTTCGTCCGCCGGATACTGTGGGCTCTGTCCGGAGCCGCGCAGCAATGGCCGCAGCACGGGGCCGCTGGGCGACAAGACGCCGCATGATTGGGCAGGAGATATCGCGACGGTGATCGAGCATGCCGGCCAAGCGCCCGTGGTGATCGTCGGGCACGCGCATGGCAACTGGACGCCCGCACCGTGGCGAGCGATCGGCCCTACCTGGTGCGCGCGCTGGTGTTGCTGGCGGGCCCGGCGGGAAAGGTGCCGAAGGGTGTCGACGCCGTGCCAATCCCTGCTGAAGTGCGGGCCCAGATCAAGCGTTGCGAGGATACCAGCTTACCGGATGCTTGCGCCTACACGCGGTGTTCTTCGCGCCCGGCAACGACCCTGAGCCTTGGCTGCTGGGCTGGAACACTGAACTGATGTGGTCGCTTCCGGCACCGTGTCGATCGCCAGGGCAATGCCCGCAAACGACCACGTGGCTAAGATCAAACCATTCCTGCACGAAGTGAATTCGCAGCATCAATGCAAGAGCGGCCGTCCTACCAAAATTGCTAGCTTATATTTGTTCGATTTGGTGCGTACTATCACTTCAACAGACAGTCATCATATTGACGCTGGCCGAGCAGGATAATTTTCGAGCAAGGACTAGAAGTATTTACGCGTTCTTTTAGCTTTGCAAAATGCAGATATAAAGTTAATTAAATCAGACATAACTTAACGACCTATCGATTTTCGACTCAGCGAGGAAAATAATCCGCTCATTGGTGAGCGTCACCGAAATTGCAGCGTAGCTAGGAAGGGAACGGGGATGGAAATTTGGGCGAAATCAGGAAGCAAGTATCGTCAATCCACGGTTATAGGGCAAGGTTCAAAGAATGCGGCGCTCCCCCTAATCATCGCCTCGATCTTCACTGCTCGCATATCCGTGTTGAGGAACGTTCCCAGCGAGCTAGAAGATGTTCGGGCTGTCATACGCTCTCTTGAGTGGCTTGGCGTTACGGTGAAGCGAACGAACAACGCGTTAAGCATTGACGCCTCGACGCTCGGGGCGGCCGGGATGTGCGAGTGATATTTGTGCGCTAATCGCATTCATGCAACGCGAGATCAGGCAGCACTTAGGATGATAGTTCCTTGGCTGCTGACCAGAGATCCAGCGGTAGCCATTGGTCAAGTCGACGATCAAGGTCGCCGCTTTGGTCTTCAAGAATCCGGCGCGGGTTCCAGGGCTTCCAACTACTGGGCGTGCATGGCTATCAAGGAAGGGAGGCGGGCTGCTTCGACTCCGTGTTCCTTGCCGATTCGCTGGCCCTTGGCGAGGGCATCCGCCATGTCGCCGGCGCCGGGCTGGAACCGATCACCGCAGTGGCGGCGCTGGCACGGGCCACCAGCCGGATCGGCTTCATTGCCACTGCCTCCACGACTTACTCGGAGCCCTTCAATCTGGCTCGCCAATTCGCTTCGCTCGATCACATCACAGGCGGCCGCGTGGGCTGGAACATCGTCACGTCGTGGGTCCAGGGCGCCAACCAGAACTTCGGGCTGGACCAGCAGCCGCCGCATGCGGAGCGCTACGCGCGCGCCCATGACTTCCTGGAGGCCACCTCCAAGCTATGGGACAGCTGGGCCGACGATGCCATCATCGATGATGCGCAAACGGGGCGCTTCGCCGACCCCGACCGCATCAGGCCGATCGGGCATGCCGGCCCGTTCTACAAGGTGGCGGGCCCGCTCAATATCGCGCGGGGGCCGCAAGGCCGGCCCGTCCTGGTGCAGGCCGGGTCGTCGCCGGCAGGGAAGGCCTTCGCGGCACGCTATGCGGAGGCCGTCTTCACCGCGCATCTGGACAAGGAAACGGCGGTGCCTTTCTATGCCGAGCTGAAAGCCGCGGCAAGGCAGCGCGGCCGACGGGACGATCAGATCGTGATCCTGCCGGGCATCAGCCCGGTGATCGGCTCGGGCGATGAAGAGGCGCAGCGCAACTGGCGCGAGCTCAATGCGCTGACCGATCCCGAGGTCGGCCGTGCCAGGCTGTCCAACCGCTTTGGCGGGTTCGACTTCTCGCACCTGGATCTCGATACGCCACTATCGCTTGATGATTTCCCAGATCCCGCCACCGTGCAAGCGGCCCAGAGCCGGGCCGTGGTGATCACGGGCCTGGTGGCGCGCGAGCGGCCGACCTTGCGCGAGCTGCTGCACAAACTGGCCGGCGCGCGCGGGCATTTCACGCTGGCGGGTTCTCCCGAACGCATCGCAGACACCATCGAGGACTGGTTTGTCAGTGGCGCCGCCGATGTCTTCAATGTGATGCCTCCCGTGCTACCCGGGCACCTTGACGACTTCGTCGAGCATGTAGTGCCCCTGCTGCAGCGCAAGGGCCTGTTTCGCCGGGGCTACGAGACGCAGACATTGCGGGCGCACTACGGGCTGGACCGTCCGTGAGCAAGCCGACGCTCGGGCGCGCTGCCTGAGCGCGATTCCTGACGGCATCCCGAACGTGCACAGCCTGCGCGCGGCCGCCGCGGGATCGGCGAGGTGCCGGGTGGGCTAGTCAATGCAACGCCCCGGCGCTCACGCGCACGTCCTCGCGCACGGCCAGCGACGTTGCGACGATCACACGGACCGCGGCCACCAGCGTATCGAGTGCCAGGCTGGGCGCACCAGGATGGCGGGCCGCCATCTCAGGCAGGTACGGCACGTGGATGAAACCGCCTCGCATGGCCGGCCGGTGCCGCGCGATATAGTGCGACAACCCATATAGGATCGCATTGCAGTTGTAGGTGCCAGCGGTCTGCGATACCGATGCGGGGATGCCATGTGCCCGCAGCGCGGCGACGACCGCCTTGATCGGCAAGGTGGAGAAGTACGCCGCGGGGCCGCCAGGGACCACGGGCTCGTCGACGGGCTGGTGGCCGTCGTTGTCCGGGATCCTGGCATCGACGATGTTGATCCCGACGCGTTCAACCGAGATATCGCTGCGGCCACCCGCCTGGCCCAGGCAGATGACGACGTCTGGGCTGGTTTCCTCGATTGCGTCGTGCAACACGCCATTGACCTTGCCGATCACGCACGGCAATTGACGCGCGGCGATCGCGGCGCCGTCGATGGTCTCGCCATCGAGCCGCCGCGCGGCTTCCCATGAAGGATTGATCGTTTCGCCGTCAAAGGGCTCGATGCCCGTCACCAGAACCGTGGCCATATCTGCTTCTCCTGCTGACTCGAGGGTGTGAAAGTGATCGGAAGCAATCAGGATAGGGGTTCGAGAAGAATTCTTGAAATGGATATTCATTATCCATATTGTCAATATGAATCTCGCTTCCATTGACCTCAACCTGCTCGTTGCCTTTGAGGCCCTCTATGAGACCCGCAATGTCACCCTTGCCGGGCAGCGCCTGCACCGGGCGCAACCGTCGGTCAGCAACGCGCTGAACCGGCTGCGCGCACTGTTCCAGGATGAACTGTTCGTACGCACGGCGGCAGGCATGTTGCCCACGCAACGCGCTGACGCCTTGATTCCGGCGATCCGCCAGGCGCTGGCCCAGATCCGGCTGGCTCTGGAGCAGGGCGTCAAATTCGATCCCGCCAACGCCGCGGCGCAGCGCTTCACCATCGCCGCGAGCGACTACACGGACATCGTGCTCGTGCCGTTCATCGTAGCGCGGCTGCGGCACGAGGCTCCCCAGATCGACCTGCGAGTGGCCCGGCTTGACCGAGCCGCCATCTGGCAGCAGCTGGATGACGGCACTGTGGATATCGCGATAGGCGGCCATCTTGCGCCGCCCAAGCGGATGCTGGTCACGCCGCTGTACGACGAGCGGCTCATCTGCATCGCCGACCGGCGACACCCCGGGTTACCTGGCGGCTCCCTGGACCTGCGGGCCTATATTGAACTGCCTCATGCGTTGTTTGTGCCGAGCGACGACAGCTCGAGCCGGGGCGTGGTCGATGTCACCTTGGCTGGCCTGGGTTTGAGGCGCAGGGTAGCGGCCACTTTCGCGCATATCGTTGCGCTGCCCCAAGCCGTGGCGGGCACGGACCTGGTCGCCACGCTGGCCGAGCGGGTCGCCGTCAGGCTGGCCGGCAAACAGGTTGTGCTCTACCCGCTGCCAAACAGGTTGTGCTCTACCCGCTGCCGCCAGAACTGGGTGATCATCGTTTCAGCGTAGACATGGTGTGCGGCCGTCGCGCCAACGGCAACGGGGCGCTGGAGTGGCTGCGTGCCACCGTCAGCGCGGCAGCACAGGAATTGATGCGCCGGGGCCGTACGGCCTCGGCATGACAGTTATCCGCAAGCCGGCCTGCATTCGCGCCGTGGCCGGATAGTCGGTGTAGCCTCCGACATCTCCGCCGAGGAAGGACGTGGCATCGGGCGCATTCAACGGCAGGCCGCTGCGCAGCCGGACGGGCAGGTCGGGATTGGCGATGAACGGGCGGCCGAAGGCAATGATGTCGACGAGGCCGCTGGCGGGCGCGTGCTTGGCGGTGTCGTGCCCGTAGTCGCCCGCAGATCAAAATGCAATTAATCGCCAGGATTCCTGCCCCAACCTTAAACGGGGTTTGGCGGCACAGGTCACCTGGCAGGTGAGCGACGTGGCGTGAGGGTCGGCCGGAAGGGCTTTCACAGCGTGAGCGGGACGCTCACCCATTCGCTGACGCTCCTGCGTGGTTTCGCGCCGCGCATCGCGCTCTCTGTGCAAATAGGATGGTGGACCGCAGCGACCCCCATCTCACGTAGCGAACGTCGTCCTATCCGTCCGCTGTCACAGCAGAACTAAGCCGCGCTGGCCGGGTGTCAGGAAAACGTGTCCTTTCACGAACTTGAATATTTGTCGGGGGTGCTGGCACCTGAGTCCAACGGAACCGTATCTTGCTTCGTGCGGGTTTGCTCCACGGTCCAGATAGCTCGTTGACAGCGCCGCCCCATACAGCGTGCTCAAGCCCATCGCTCCGCTAGGAGCCGGATCGTTCCAGATGGGCGACGGCAATCCTCTGCCCCAGCACATCTTCCTGCGTACTATTCGAGCTGCTCGAGCGGTCTGCAAGACTCCCGCCCAGGGCATTGCCAAACACAATAGGTCCGAGGCGAAGTCGTACCCCTATTGACTGCTGCGCCTTAGCGGACGCGCCTTTCCACGCCATGCTACAACCGCAGGAAGGGTTTCTGGGGGCAGAAGCCCCAAAGTGCGTTTTTGGGGCCACAGGCGGTCAATCGAGAGAGCTTCAGCGGAAGGCGGCGCGAACGGCCGTGGCTCAATGCGCAATCAGGCTTGCCACGATGGAACTCATCGGTGAAGGCCTCACCGAGGCCTGGCGCGGCATCGGAGCCGACGAGTAGGATGTCGGTTTCCTTGCTACAATCCTTGCCATGGCCCACCTCACTCCGCCCAGCTCGCAGAAGTACCTGATGCCGCGCGATGCCGATGCTGTCGGTCCGCAGAACGAGGCTGAGCGCCGCCTGTACGAGCTCATTGTGGAAGGGCTCAACAGCGGCCCGGGCACGGACTACGAGAGTGTGGCCGACTTCGCTGTCGAATTCCGCGCGCGCCTGCAAAACGGCAAGCGCTGAATCGTGGCGCTTCTCTTGGGCCGCGTTCGCATCCGGACGTGCTGCGTGTCCTGCATGAGCGCAGGGACACCTGAGCGCGCTGGCCTTCCTAGCCGAGCATCCCAGCGTTGGCTCCCGCCGTTATGCTCACTTCCTGCCGGGTGACTCTCTGCGCGCCTGGTCCCTCGACCGCTTCCCTTTCCTGGTGTTCTATCGGGTGAACGGTGACATGCTGGCCTTCCTCCAGCGCCTCCCACAGCACATCTCGGGCCTCAGGTGTTGTACCGCCCTCGGCCTCGCCGCCAACCTCCCGCCGCTTCGCCCGGGTCCGTGGCCGCTAGCCGGAAATGACTGAGCGACTCCTGCCCAATCCCACCGTGCTTGAGCCGGCCCAACATACAGTTGGGCGGCCAAACATCCGAAACAGCCATTGGCGATTTCCTCGTGTGTGACGCGCACGGGCCAGAGCATGCCGAGTTGTGACGGCTTATCGGAACGCTTGTCGAATCCGGCTGACGTCGGTGATCAACCAACCCCGGAAGTGGGCGCTGCCGTCTCCTCGCAGATGCTTTGCGAGCGCGAGGCTCGCGGCGTGGATGGTGCGGTCGCACGTGCTGAGCTTCGTATTCATCGCGCGCCCCTTAGGTCGGCCGCGTCGGTGCGTGGTCCCGTCGCGAAACGCGCCGCGGCAGGCGAGACAGTCCAACCAATTCGTGCCGGCAATCCAGTCCGTCTATTTACTTCGGTTCGTCGACCGGGCCTCCTGCGACGCAATAAGATCAAGTCATTGTCATAAAAAGAAAGTCGGCAGGTAGGGGCAGCGAGCCCTAACGTTTCCACCCGATCCGGTGCCGCTCCTGCGTGGCGCGGTGCCGCACATCGTCTTCCGTATGCAGGTAGGCGCTGGTGGTCGAGATGGACGCGTGCCCGAAATTGTCCCTCACGAACCGCAGGTCGACCTGCTGGTCGGTCATATGCGACCCCGCCGTGTGGCGCAGCCAGTGCGCCGAGGCACTGGCCAGCACCTCGGCCCGGCTTTCCCACTCGGGGCCGCGCGCGCGCAGGCGCGCGGCCGCCAGCGCGAAGATCTCCTTGAGCACCAGGTGCAGGGCGCCGCGCGACAAGGGCTTTTCCTTGCCGATGATCGGTAGCAGGATCGGGCGCTCCTCGCCGGGGTGCGGGGCGGGCGGCAGACCGTGGGCGCGGCGATAGCGCGCCAGTTCCACCATCAGCTCATCGGTGGCCGGCACCAGCCGCGTCTTGCTGCCCTTGCCGGTCACCTCCAGCCACCAGCGCTCGACGCCCTCCCGGTCGCGCCGGCAAAGAAAGGCCCCCATCCGGGTCTCGGCCACCTCGGCCGCGCGCAGGCCGCCGAGGTACAGCACGGTGAGCAGCCAGCGGCAACGCGCCGCGTGCAGCCGCTCGCGCTCGGTGGCGGTGTCGTTCGCGCCCGGCATCGCCTCGATGGTGTCCTTGACCACCTGCCACATGGCGTGGCTCAGGTAGCGCGTGACCCTGGGCTTGGACTGGCCGCGCCGGCTGCGTGCCAGGGAGAGCGGATTGCCGGCGAGGTAGCCGGCGTCCACCAGCCAGGCGAACAGCGTATTGAGGATCACCATCGCATGCCGCGCGCTGGCCGGGGAGAGCGGGCCGGCGAACGGCCGCCAGTCCGGCGCGCCGCGTGCGAGCTTCTTGCGCGACGCCATCACCAAGCGCCAGGCCGGTTGCCCCGCCGTCGTCACACAAATTGCGGAAGACCCTTAAATTTGTTCCCGCTTTTTGCATAAATTTGTTCCTGGCCCCCATGGGCCCGGCTGACGGGCGCCATGGAGGTGGGCCAAGCGCACGGTGTCACGGTACCGACCGCCCGCCATTCGCTGGGCTCAATGGCAGCCATCGAACCAGCGACAGCGTCCTCGGTTTCGCACAGACAAATGCTGTGCTGGGGATGGCCACGCGCGGAGGGGAGGGCACCCCGATCGATGGCATCGAGCCAGGTCGTCAACGCGCTCACGGCCGACTCGATTTCCCATTCGATAACGGCGTCCAGCAGGCCGGTCAGCGGAGAGGCGTGCATCCACTGATAGTGTCTTTGACCTGTCGATGATCCGGTCGGAACTGGCTCACTAGCGGAACCCTGGCACGCGATTGCAGCCCCTCGGCACCGGCTGGCAGCCAATTCAGCAGTTTTCGGGTGCCAGCCGATTCTCGGTCCAATCTGAGGTCATGCCACGCGCACAGGGCCAGGCCGCAAAGGGATCGACTGTTGCGTTGAGTCTTTGCAGGGAAAGCATTCACTCAGCGCAACCGCGATTTGTACGACCATGGCTCAAGCGACGCTACAAGGATTTCAGGTACTCGGCCAGATCGGCGATCTCCTGGCTGGTCAGGCCGAGCGCCTGCTTCGTGTTGTAGGTCTGTACCACATCCGCCAGCGTCGCAGCCGAGCCGTCGTGGAAGTAGGGCGCGTGTTGCCACACTCCGCTCAGGGGCGAGGTCCGATACTGCTTGGTCGCGGAGCGGGATGCATAGCTTGGCGATTCGGGTTCGGCCATCGATTCGGCAGGCGGATGCAGGCGCGAATTGGCGTCCGTGAAGGTCGCGCCGCTATGACAAGTGGCACATCTCCCTGCGCCTTCGAAGACAAGCTTTCCCCGCTGCGCCGCCAACTCGTCGAAACTGCCGGCCGGTGCCGCCGGGGCCTTCAGGGATAGCTGGTAGGCCTGCAGGGCAGGGAGCTTGCTGGTGACAAGGTCCTCGGTGCCATGCGTGATGGACAGGTTCAGCCGTGGTTCGGTAACGGTGCCAAGACCGCCCATTTCTGCCACGGCGACATACCGGTTCCAGTAGGCGATGTCGTCGCCATCGCCGGTCACGGTGATGCGATGAATACCGGCCAGACCGTAGGCGGGCGGGATCACAACCGGCTTGCTAAGCCCGTCGATATTGTGCCGGGGATCAAACTTGCCGGCGCCCCACGCATTGAGGACCTTCTTCATGGCGGCGTCCATCGCCGGCGACAACGCAATGATGGCGCCCGGGTTGAGATCGCGATTGGCCCATCCATCCAGGCGCTTGCCAATGCCGGGTGCGAACGAGTTGTCGACCGTGGAATGGCATAGCGCGCAGGTGATCCCGACCCGGACCAGCTTGTCTACCCCGTTTATGGTTTCGACGGTGCCCCTGACCCCGACGACCGCGTTCAGTTTCAGCAGAGCCACGGTGGTGGCCGGGCTCTTCAGGTCGACAGTGCCATTCCGGATGCCTTCCACGACCGCCGCGGGCAAGGCTTCGGCATCCACTTTCAGGCCGACCGACAGGGCGGTCACGGGGTCGACCGCCGTGGCGATGACCTCGTGCATCTTCAGGGTATCGGTCCAATGCGCTTCATCGCCAAATGTCTCGAACCGGAAAATCTGCTTGCCCTGCTCGACCAGCGCTGCCTGCTTAGCCGTGGCATCCTCGCTGACCGCCGCAGTCTCGCCCGAGGAGCCGCCGCAAGCCGCGGCAGCCGCCACGGCGGCGCCTGTCGCCATTGTGGTCAGCAAACGCCGACATGCAATCATTGAACGTGGCTGCTGGCTGCCGAGTGCCCGGGTCGCGGGTGGATGTACGTGCGGAACCTGCTTCATGATCAGTCTCCCTTCTTGTGAAGAAATCCGCTGCGATTGAGCCGCGGTGCGACAGCGCCGGGTGAGTGCCGATGCTGGCAACAGATGACGTGGGGCGGCGCGTGAGCACAATCGGCGCCCGTTCCGGCGGTGGGTCGATCGGCCCGGGGGCCTTGCGCTTCGGGAGGCGTTCTGACATGGGGATCCATCCGTTCTGCTGCTTCTGCCCATTAGACGCACCAACCCGCCGAACGGTGACAGGCCGCCGGGCATTCATTGCCTGCAAACTCGCGGGACACATTGCCTATGATGAAACCTGCCATGGAAATGGCGTGGCTCTGCGCCGGGAGCGCGCTCGGGCCGGCTGCGCAGTGATGGTGGATCTGTCGCCCGCTGGCAGGGCAGGAGGAACATTGAGGGGACCTGCAAGACGATCCGGGTGCGGCCACCGGCGCGAAGGCTGTGGCCAGAAGCCAGGCGGATCAGCTCGCGCACGATTCAAGGCGTCATGGCCGACTTGTCTGTCACCTTTGCGGGGCGAAGCGCGTCTAATTGCCAGAAGCTAAAAAAAAGGAGTGGTATCCAGAATGCCAAATAACGTGATTGCGCAGCATCCGCCACCGACCGTCGACGGACGCCCGGATGCCGATCTCGTCGCGAGCGCCAGAGCAGGAGATGCAAGCGCATTCGAGATCATCATGCGGCGCAACAACCGTCTGTTGTTCCGCGCGGCGCGCGGTGTGGTGCCTGACGATGCCGAGGCTCAGGACGTGGTACAGGAGACCTATCTGCGTGCCTTTACCAGCCTCGATTCGTTTCGTGGTGACGCTGCCCTGAGTACCTGGCTGGTGCGCATCGCAATCAATATAGCGGTGAGCGCGCAACGCAAGAGAGGGCGCCTCGTCCAGATGGAAGACAGTGAAGAACCGGCGGCCGAACCTTCGCGGGAGAATTTGATGTCATTGCGCACCGCGGACAGCGAATCGCCAGATGCCATGGCGGAACGGGGCCAGATGCGCGAGATCCTGCAAGCCGCGATTGAGCGTTTGCCGGCCATCTACCGCAGCGTGTTCATTCTGCGCGCGATCGAAGACATGAGCGTCGAGGAAACTGCATTCTGCCTCGACGTCAGCAATGATGTCGTCAAGACGCGTTTCCTGCGGGCGCGCACAATGCTGCGCGCCAACCTGGCTGTGCAGGCAACGCCATACTTGCATGCCACCTTCGCGTTTGCCGGACCACGTTGTGACGCTGTGGTCAATCATGTGCTGACCGAACTCAACCTGCGCGGCCTGATCAGGCAGCACTGATGCCAATACCGCCGGCAAGCCACGGGATCTGCCGTGCGCAAGAAAAGGACGAATATGAACGCCCCAGAGAGAACCGCGTTCCTTCCGGACGTGCAAGCGACCGAGGACCAGCGCAAACTGGCCATCAACGCCGTCGGCGTCAAGGGGGTGCGTTACCCGGTTACCTTGCATACTGGCAAGGGAGTCGTGCCGGCAATCGCAACGTTGTCGATGACCGTAGGGCTGCCGGCCACCATGAGGGGCACGCATATGTCCCGGTTCATCGAGGTGCTGGAGGCGCAGACGGCAGCGCTCGATCAGGCAGGGTTCAAGGCATTCCTGTTCGCCATGATGCAGCGATTGCACGCACATAGCGGGGAACTTGAGATGCGGTTCCCGTACTTCGTCAGGAAATCCGCTCCGGTCTCGGGCGCGCAGAGCCTGCTCGACTATGAAGTCCGCTGGCAAGGTACCGTGGCGGAAGACGGGCAGTATGGATTCTGGATGTACGTTACGGTCCCGGCTACCAGCCTGTGTCCATGCTCGAAGGAAATCTCCGCATACGGCGCGCATAACCAGCGCTCGCATATCTGCATCGGGGTCAGGCTCGTGGCGGAGATGGCCGTTGAAGAACTGATTGCCATCGCCGAACGCAACGCCTCCTGCGAAGTGTATGGCCTGCTCAAGCGTGCTGACGAGAAATATGTCACTGAGCGGGCATATGACAACCCGAAGTTTGTCGAAGACCTGGTGCGCGATATCGCGCTTGCCCTGGGTGACGATCCGCGCGTGACGGCATTCCAGGTCGAGGCGGAGAACTTTGAATCGATTCACAATCACTCGGCCTTCGCACGCATCGCGCAACCAGATCAGGTCTTGCCGGGCAGGCGGTAGGGGAAGGCGCAAGCAGCCGGACCAGGCAATCCATTCTCGGGAGCATATGATGAGCACCTACGAATCAAGGCTGAAAGGATGCGAACAAGTCGCGGACGGCACCTTCGCATTCCATTTTGAAAAGCCAGCCGGTTTCCATTTCAAGCCCGGCCAGGCCGTCGACCTCGTCCTTCCCGATCCTGCGCCGGCCTCGGCGCATTACGCTGCGCGACACACGTTCTCCCTTGTCAGTGCACCGTTTCAGGACGAGCTGGTCATTGCGACGCGAATGCGCGACAGCCCGTTCAAACGGGTGCTCAAGTCCTTGTCAGTGGCCGCCATCGTCAGGCTGGAAGGGCCGTTCGGGTCCCTGACCCTGCATGGCGATCGCGCACGGCCTGCGGTCCTCATTGCGGGTGGCATTGGTGTCACGCCCTTTGTCAGCATGCTGCGGCAGGCGGCGCGCGAGCAGTTGCCGCAACGCATTCTGCTGCTTTACGCCAATCGCCGACCTGAAGATGCCGCATTTCTCGCCGAGCTCACGCAGCTTGAACAGAGATACAAGTATTTCCACTTGATTGCGACAATGACGCAGGTAGTGAAATCCGCGTCGCCCTGGGACGGTAGCACTGGCCAGATTGACGAAAACATGGTCAGAAGGGCCTGCAGCGAATATGCCGCGCCGGTCTACTATGTGGCCGGGCCACCGGGCATGGTGGAATCGATGCGCAATGTCCTGAGTGATCTTGGCGTCAATGACGATGCGATTCGCAGTGAAGAATTTTTTGGCTACTAGCGAATCACGATCGAATCGACAAGGCGGGCTGGCATGAGAAGGCTTGCCCGCTTGCCAACTGCATCAGAGCGATCTGCATTGCCAGGAGATCCTGAGGCCTGCCCATTGCGAACATCCGTTTCGTGCACTCACTGGATCCTTGCAGCGAGAAGGGGACCAGCTGAAGATTCCATTCGAGCAGCTTCTCAAAGTGAGCAAAAGCTTGGTCCATGAGACCTACCATGTCCGCCATGCCTCGCAAGACTTCAAGGTTCGTCCGCTGGGTTATGGAAATATGGTGTATGGCTAGAGAATTCACGATCACACTCCTGTAAGCGCACGCCATTTTTTTCTGCGTGCTGATGGGGATGGGGCCGCGTGCGATCCCGCCATGGCGAAAGCGGATTCCGCCGGCTTGCTGCCCGATGGTCAAGGAAAATGCATGAACGCTCCTCGCACATGTGCCCGCTGCATGGAAGCAACAGTCATCTTTGACCGCAAGCCAATGGTCAATCGAAATTCAACAGGGTGACCCCATTGATTGGATGACCAATACGGAAAAAGAAATGCAAGGTGGGGGGAGTCCGGAGCGCTTGTTGGGCGCTTTAATCGCGTGCCCAGCAAGCTCCGGAACAATTAGAGGCAGGCGAGAGTCGCTCCATATCGCGACTGCCTCGTGCTGTAGGAGCGCGAGACCTTCATTGCAGCGCCAATTTGTGACGGCAAGGCTACTATCTGCGATACCGGCTGTCGCTTCATGCCTGATAATCCGAATTGGCAGAAATACTGCACCACCGTATCCATTGCCTGGTTCCTCAGCAGAAGACTAAAAACGAGCCGTTGACTATTCGATCATCTTATCCATTTCCTGGAAAAAGGGCAAACCGGCTGCCGGTATCCTTGTCTTGGCGCTGTAAGCCGCCCGGCCCTCATGGGCTTCCCTTGAGATGCGAACCCTGTTTAAATGATGGCTGTGAGGATTTTCATTTTCGCGCCCGTATTTCCGTGAAACACACATTCCTGCTCCTTCGCGCGGCGACTGCCGAAATGCTCCGTGCCGCCCGGCACTCTGCCTGACACCGTTTGGTACTGTCTGCAGGGCTCCGGGCCGAAACTCATTCCCCTGGAGCCAGGGACAGTTCCTTGGCGAGTGGATTCACAGTGATTCGCGGAGTTTGCGATGCGAAAGACAATTTTCCTTACAAGGGCCCACGTCGAGCGGCTCAATTCTCTTGTGGTGGATCAGGCGTTGCCAACGCACAAGCGGCAGTCCCTGCGTGAAATAATTGATCAAGCGATCGTCTGCACGCACACCAGCCTGCCGGCCAAGGCCATCACGCTGCATACCCCCTTTTTATGCATCGAAGCGCAGCATCGTGAGCATCTTCTCTGGCGCATTGTGTACCCTGAGGACGCCGACTATCGCCAGGGCAAGCTGTCGATCCTGTCGCCGGCGGGTATGGCACTGTTTGGTTTGCACGAGGGCCAGCATGTCCGTGTCGCCGTACCTGAGAGCCTGAACTTTCTTGAAATCACGGTCGAGGAGGTCCTGGAGCCCGAACGCATCCATTGAGCTTTACAAAGATCAGGGTGGCGCCGCTTTGGTCAAGCCCCACCACAGGCGGGGACTTGACCTTGGCGGAGATCGCAGTTGGCACAAGTGCGGGCGTGAAGACGAAAGACGGCATTGCTGTCCGTGATGCCCTCGGGGCCACCGCGGCCGGGATGGGCCAGAACAGAGCGCTGCACACAATCTTTGAAGGCAGGGAGATCCTTGCCGCAGACTGCGCGCCAGCTACGCGTTCCATCCCATCAGGTCCATCGCGAGCATCAGGCCTGCCAAAGCACAGGCCGCCGACACGCCAGTCAGCAATCGCACATCCCGGAACGCCTCGCCCGCTCGCCTTGCCTGTATCGCCGCGACGAGTGCAGCGAGGCCCATTGCGGCCAATACACACCCTATACCTACCATAACGACTACTTGCTCCTGTGATTCTTCAGAGTTAAGTGAGTAATGCGACCCACAGCGGCCGTGCCTCAGCGCGGCTGCCAGCTTCCGCACACCAGCGTGGACGGCTTCTGCCTGGCGACAATACGAGCGCTGTCTTCCCAGATGTCGATGCGCACGTTCAGGCCGGCATAGATGCCGTAACCCGGCCCGGTCAGGATGTCTTCCTCGGTCTGCACGCCTTCGCCGGCCTTGATGGCGCCTTCGGCGGCGATGGTCTCTCTGGCCTTGATGCCCCAGCCCGCCACCAGGTGCTGGCCGGCACGGATAGCGCCGCCAGCCTCAATGCCGCAACCGGCGACGATGTCGTGCTGGCCCTCGATATTCCCACCCGCCTTGATGCCCTGACCGCAGCGGATAGCGCCTTGCGCCACGATGTTCTCCCGGGCTCGCAGGTTGCCGCTCACCGCTATGCGCTCGCCGGCGGTGACATCCCAGCCAGCGCGGACACTGCCCTTGCAGTCGATTTCTGTCTCGGCTTCGATGCCCCAGTTGGCCTTGACGTCGCCGCCGGCTTCGATGGTGCCGCCGCTGTAAAGAGTGGCCGCGCTGTCGATGTCCTCGCCGGCGACGATGGCCGTGCCGGCCCGGATGCCCGCGCCGACGCGGATGCTGCGCCCGGCCCTGACCACTGACTCGACATCGATGCCGCCGCGCACGATCACGGTGCCGGCAAAGACCAGCGCCTTGGCATCGAGCGCATCCAGCGTGAGGATGGTGTCGGTCGGGCCGAACTGGTCGAGCAGCCAGCACGCATCGCCGACGCGGTCAGCCTGGACCAGTGCATCGAGCAGGCGCTGGTAGTCGCTGCCACCGTGGCGGTTGCGCAGGAACCATTTGTAGCCATCCGCGCAGGGGCGCTTGGCTTTAACAAAATTCTGAGAGAGCTCCATGGCCATGTAGGTGTCGCTTGTAAGCAGGCTAGGGCCGTTGTGCGACGGACGAGTCCGGCGCCGGCCAAAGATTGGTGCAAAGCGGGCCGCGCGCCGGACGACCGGCCGGCGCGCATTGGATCAGGATTTAATCCGATTGGTATCGGCGTCTGATCAATCGAGATTGAGGGCAAGGTAGAGGACGGCAATCGCCCCCATCGCGCAGAGTGTCCTGCGGTAGATGACTAAGGTCTTGCGGCTGATAGTCGGCATGCTCTCTCCCGTTTGCACGTTGAACAGTGGGCCGCCATCAATGCTTGCGGCCCCCGGGCAATGTGCCGTGCGGGGAGATCAGATCCGGACTGTGGGCTAGTCCCTGATTCCCCGCACGGCTAAGAGAAGCACGGCGGGAAAATGGAACTGTTGCGCGACCCTGGCTTGCAGGGCGGCGAGGCCGCGTTGCTGTGCACAGGCACGCGCAGCCGCAACATGCTTGGCATGCTGGCGGTTGGCGGTGCGGATCTGTACAGAGTGCATTCGGTCGCTACGTTTGCTGGAGGACGGTTGTTGTGCGCCGAACCAATGTCGGCTGGCTTCCGGTGGGGCTAAGTGGCCCCTTATATTCGGTTTCGCCGCTCGGCTTGCAGGGCTGCTTGCCCGGCCCGGATGCGGAGACTGACTTCACTTATACCATATGCTGGTGGGGTTTGCCCACCTTGCCGGCCGGATCGGCGTCAGGTTGCTGGCCCCGTTGCGCCAAATGGAGCGATGAAGAAGGCAAGATCGCTCCATCACGGTTGGTCATCGTTTTCCCGCCGCTGCATCAGTTGCGCGGTGTAGTCGTGACGTATGAGACGATTCGTTGCTAATCCTTTCTCTGTGCTCTTTTTCGTATCGGTGGGGATGTTCGAGCCGTCCATCCTGGTGAAATTGCCGGTACATGTGCTGGGCGTGCTGGCCATCATTATTGTCGGTAAGTCCATTGCGGCTTCTATAACTCCAGCGAATGCATCCCGGGTTATTAACGGCTTCCTCCCGGTTCGAGGGCAGCACACTGGTTCTGAGGGCATGGCCGCCAAGCGCCCCGATTGGCGTCTCGTATGCCATTAGCGCGGCCAAGGCGTTCGCCGGCAACCGCTGGATGCGCGACGTACGGCCTGCCACGACAATCCCTACTGACTCGGAGCGCTGTACAAGCTCATCCCTGCCTTCACCCTGACTGGAGCGGCTCTCTATACGGATGCCGGAACTGACAGCACAGAACTAGCACGGCCAATAGAGAACCAGACCGGCGCTACGGTCGGCGTTCGTCGCTACTAATCGACCGGCTGAAACGCCCGTCGCGCAAGCCCAGCAACAGCTCATTCGAACTTGACTTGTCACTGAATTCAAAGACGTTTGGCCGGCATAGCGGAGCAATCGGCGTGAAAAATGTCCACATCTGCCGGTGTCTCCACTGTCTCTTCAGGAACTGGACCTTCCCCTACGACGGCTTAGATTTCTACCGAATTCACTGACGCCAAGTTCACAATTTCAGAATCGCCGCGCGCAAGCACCAGCGATTCGAGCTTGGCCACTACATCGGACGGTGTCGCAGTGGACTTAGGTGTATGTGCGTAGATATGCGGGCGCCGCTCCTTGCGATCGAACCAGATCGCCTCGGGGCGTACCTGCTCCGGCCGGCGGCTGGCCAACCAGACGATGGTGTCGGCGCCCTTCTGATGGTCACGCAGAACGGATTTGAGGATGGCCACGAAGCGCGGCATCGAGCGGTTGACGCTGGCCGTATTGACCCACCCGGGGTGCATCGCATAGAAGCACCTCCCGGTGTCGGCGAAGGCCGCACGCCAATGCGTCATGAGCATCATCTGCGCGCGCTTAGCGAGGCCGTAGGCGCGCACGCCGAGATAGCCGGGGCCGGTGATATTGAGATCGTCGACCACCATCGCGTGGTTGTACATGCCGCCCGACGCCACCTCGATCACGGTGGCATCGTCGCGCAGCATCTTGCGTCCCAGCAATTCACGCAACAGCAGATAGTGGCCGAGAACGTTTGTGGCAAACGAGGTCTCGAGCCCCTCTCGGGTGATGATCTGGTCCCGCTTCTGGATGCCCACATTGTTGACCGCCACATCGATGCGCACCCCGCGCTGCTCCAGGCGGTCAACCAGCGCCCAGACGTCAGCCTGCAGTGAGAAGTCCGCTGTCTGGATCTGTACCGCTTCCGGTCGCGTCACCGAGGCGGCGAACGCCTTCAGCTTGGCGGTGTCTCGCGCCACGCAGATGACGGTAGCGCCGGCCGCCACGGCTTGCCGGGCAGCGGAGGCGCCGATCCCTTCCGAGCCACCAGTGACCAGCCAGGTTTGCCCGCGGAAATCCGGGTTGATCCGGCGCCAGAACAAGCGGCGCGCGTGATAGCCGATCGCACTGTAGCTCGGCGTGAAGCGGCAATAGAACGCGATGATCTTCTTGAGTGGGGTCTTGGCCATGATACTGGAACTGATAGTTGAGCTGGAATGCGTTGTGCGGTGCCGCGGATCAGCCTTACGCGTGAGGATCGGCGCTCAGGCCGAGGGCCTTCAGCAGCGTCGGACGGTCGTAGTACTCCCGCCACAGCGAGATCAGCGCGCCGTCGAACTCGAGGATGCCGACCGTCGGAACCGAACGACCAACGCCGTCAATGATGATTTCGTCGATCCGCTCCACGATGAGCGCCTCGTCGGCAGTACCCATGCGCTGGATATGCAGCTTGACATGCTTGTTAGGTTTCGCCGCTTTTTCGATGCGCTCTAGGAATGCTTGCCGCCCCACGCAGGGGTCCAGCATCACCGAATGCAGCACGCCGTCCGGGGCGAACAGGCTGGCGCACTTTTGCCAATCCTTTGCTTCCCAGGCTTGTGTCATTTCCCTAAAGACATCTTTCTTCTGTTCGGCGGAAAGTGTGGATGCGACCATCTGAATTCCTCTTTTCGTTATCGGTTGAATTGCCGGCCGTCGTCCCTGACTGGCCGCTGGTCCTGCGTGGTCTCGCGCCCGCGCATTCTGCTGCTATCGAATGCTGCTAGCTCCGCGGGCGAGGGTCTTTGCAATTGAATTACAATGCTTGCTGTGCTGTCTATCCAGATCAATCTGGAAAATATCTCGTATGTCGAGAAAACGGCGGCACTACGCGGCGCCTCGCTCCCGCAGCAACTCCCGTAAAGAACTGGCAACTGCTGAGGGTTGTTCGAGCAGCGCCATATGTCCCGCCCGCTCGATCCAGGTCAGGCTGGCGCCCGGTACCTGCGCGGCAATTTCCGCAGACAACGCAGGCGATACGACGCGATCTTCGCGTCCGCAGATGGCGGCGACTGGCATCTGCGCCGCAAGCAGCGCAGCACGCGTATCGTGCCGGGACATGATGGCGCGGATCTGACGAGCGAAGACGTCGGGACCTAGCGTTTCGAACATCGTGCGCAGCGTTTGGGCCGGGACGCTGTCCCCGGCATGCGCGGGATGGAGATTAAGCGCCAGCAGTTTGTGTGTCAGCGCTGAGAAACCCGTCTGAACTGCGTCGAGCAGCGTCTTGCGGCCGGCCGTCTGTTCTGGACTCTCGGGCCGCATGGACGTACCGAGCAGCGCGAGGTGGGACACGCGCGATGGCGCCTGCGCCACGATTTCCTGCGCGACGTAGCCTCCCATCGAAAAGCCGGCCAGCGCGAAGCGCCCTTGCTGCTGCGCCAGCACGCTCTGCGCCATCTCGGCAATGCTGGTCTGCCAGCTCAGATCCGCAACGCTGATGTCCGCCACGTCGGTGAGTTCGGCGGCGACCGGGTCCCACACGCTGGCGGTGTTCATCATGCCCGGCAACAGCCATAGTCTGATGCGATTCAATGCAGCCTCCGTTCGACTAGAGTGGGGCGTCGCGCGTTGTTGCCGGCTTGCCATGACAGCGCGTTCACCGAATCACCATCATCCCGATGGTTAGTGCCAGCGACCGACGGCCCTGTTTGTCGCGATTACAAGGGACGGACTTTCGGCGTACAAGCGGAATTTGCTATATTTGCTCAATGGATGAGAAAAAGACTGCTTTGGCCCCCGTGGCCGGCACGCAAAGTGCCGCCAGAGCCCTGTCGCTGCTGCGGCATGTCGGCGCCAACCATGGCTCCGGCATCCGGCTCCGCGATCTGATCGCGGTGTCAGGGCTTGATCGCTCGACCACCCATCGTCTGCTGACGTGTCTGATCGAAGAGGGCTTCGTCGAGCGCATCGGCACCACTAAGCTCTACCGGCTCGGAATCGAAGCTCTGCAATGGGGGTTCTCGTCCGCTGGGCTGTCTAGCGTAAGCGATCGTTTTCGCCCGGTGATGCAGCGGCTGGCTCGCCAGACCGGTGACACGGTATTCCTGCTCGTGCGCAGCGGCGATTTCGCCGTGTGCCTGTGCCGAGAGGAGGGCGATTATCCGGTCAAGGCCTTCATCGTGCAGGTCGGCGTTCGGCGACTGCTCGCCACCAGCGCAGTGGGTGCATCAATCATGGCGATGCTGCCCGATGAAGAGATTGCACAAATGCTCGCAAGAAATGGCAAGGAGTACAGCCGGCTCGGTATCAGCGCAAGCCAGCTGCGCCAGCTGATCGCACGCGCACGAAAGCTCGGTTACTCGGAGTCGGCGGATCCACATGTCGAAATGAGCGGTGTAGGATGCGCGTTCGCGCTCACCCGCAACAGCTATGCAGGGATTAGTATCGCGGCGATCAACTCGAGGATGCCGGCGAAGCGTCGCGCGGAACTGGGCGAGTTGCTGATACGAGAAGTCAGCCCGTTCGGGTGGCACGGCGAGGAACAATAGACTTTGCGCGGCATGGCGCGGTTGGCCCCGCCTGGTATCACATCAGCTGTCGGGCCAAGGCTTGCAATTTTGGCCCGATCTCTTCCAGCAGCCAGGATCGGTTCAGTGGACGTCCCTGGAACGCGCAGTTAAGCGCCGCAGGCTCTCCGCGATCAATTCGGCCGAGTGGCACGGCCACCGCCTGCACATCGGGAAAGATTTCGCCAACCGACACGCAGGCCCCCCAGCGCGAATACTCGGCCATGTTGCGGCGTAACTCCGCCTGGTGCCGCTGCCACTCCTCCGGCGCGCGGACCCGCAACTGGTTCATCAAGGCCTCGCGCTCTGATGGCGCGCATGACATCAGGTAGGCTCGCCCGATCGCGGTCCCGGCGAGGGACTGCCGCGTCCCCACATCCAGCGGATAGACCTTGTGGTGGTGCGAGCGGATTGCCTCGATATAGACGACGCTGAGGCGGTCTCGGATACCGATCGACACTGAGCCCCCCGTGCTTTCGGCAAGTTCGAGCAGGTAGGGTCGTGCGCGCCGGCGGATCGTGAACAATTCCAGCAGCGGGTAGCTCAGCGAGAGCACCGCACTTCCGAGCCGGTATTTGCCGTGGGGCTCGTCCTGTGCCAGATAGCCCATCGCCACCAGCGTATAGGTCAAGCGCGAAATGGTCGCCACCGGCAACTCCAATCGGCGCGAGAGTTCCTTGTTACCCAAAACCGGCTCCTCCGGCGTAAAGCAGCGCAAAAGAGCGATCCCGCGCGCCAACGTCGTGGCGAACTGGCGGTCGCCCTCGTATTCGAGGAGGTCGAGCGGTACGCGGCGCGGGACGGACATGAGTTGTTTATGACATATCGAAACAACGATCAGTATATCAAAAATACTGGGGCGTTCCTTGAGGTCCCTCCCTAGACTGGCGCCATTGATCTTCACCGCGCAACGGAGGCACTCAGTATGCAAGTCGACGACCTGCCCATCCTCGACAATCCCGCCCTGAGCGGCAACAACGCAGGCATTCAGCGGGAAGACTCCTTTGACGAGTTGCCCGTGATCGGCTGCGTGCCGGCGGATCTGAATGGCCTGTATGTGCGCAACGGACCGAACAACTACTTTCCACCTGACTGGCGCTACCACGCCTATGACGGCGACGGCATGCTGCATGCGGTGCGCTTCCGCAACGGCAAGGTGAGCTACCGCAACCGATGGATCGCCACCAGCGCGCTGCAGGAAGAGAAGGCAGAGGGGCGCGCGCTGTGGAAGGGACTCAAGGAACCGCTGCGCGCGGACCGACCCGACGAGCCGCTCAAGAACACCTCCAACACCGATGTGAAGTACCACGCGGGCCGGCTGATTACCATGTGGTATCGCTCTGGTATGCCGTACGCGGTCGATCCCGACAGTCTGCAGACCTTTGGTCCCGCCGATTTCAGCGGGGCCGTTACACGGATCTCGGCGCATTCCAAACCGGACGAGCACACCGGCGAGCTGATGTTCTTCGACTATGGCTTGACGCGGCCGTTTATGGAATACGGCGTGATCGGACCGGATCGAAAGGTCGTGCATCGCACCGAAATCCCGCTCGACGCGCCAAGTCTTCCGCACGACATGGCCATCACCGAGCACTACAGCATTTTGCACGACTTCCCGTTGCGGCCGGATGCCGAGGCGTTGCTCGCGGGCCGCTACAAGCTGCGCTTCGATGTCAGCCAGCCGTCGCGCTTTGCAGTGATTCCGCGCCATGGCCACGCAGATGAGATTCGCTGGTTCAACGCCAAGCCAACGTACATGCTGCACGTTGTCAATGCATGGGAAGAAGGCGACGAGATCGTGATGATCGGCACGCCGTACCGCATCCACGCAGGCCCCGACGGTCAGCCGGACGCGCGCAGGCTGGAGCGGACCATCCATTTGCGACAGCGCGACTTCCTGCTCTACCAGTGGCGCTTCAATCTAAAGACAGGCGAGACGCGCGAAAACCCGATCGACGACGTGCTCAACACGGAATTCCCCGTCATCAACAGCATGTACCAGGGGCGCAGGAATCGCTGGTCGTACAACGTAGTGTTTCCGCATGGCGGCCACGAAGAGCCCCGCTTCCCGGGGCTGGTCAAGTATGACCTCGATACCGGCGGCTATGTCGCATACAGCGCCGGCCCGCGCCATTTCTACAACGAGCCCGGCTTCGCGCCGCGCGACAACAGCATGGCCGAAGACGACGGCTACTTGGTCTGCTTTGTCTGGAACCCCGTTGACGCCCGCTCGGAAATTCAGGTGTTTGATTGCAGGGGCGCGAACCTCGCCCAAGGACCGGTTGCGCGCGTACTGTTGCCACGCCGCGTCCCCAACGGTTTTCACGCCACCTTTGTCAGTCAAGCGACGCTCAATCGTTGGAAGTAAATCATGATCTTGGTATCCAGGGACAAAATCGAAGACTATGTCGCGCGCGGATGGTGGGGCGAGCGGACTCTTGGCGCAATGTTCGTCGAGACCGCGGTGCGGCAGCCCACCGCCTTCGCAGTCGCCGACCCACCTAACCGGTCTGAGCTGTGGGGCAAGGCGGCGCAACAGTGGACGTGGGGCGAACTGCTCGAGCAAGTCGGCCGCTACACCGCCTGGCTGCACCGGCAAGGTTTGCGCAAGGACGACATCATTGTGCTGCAGCTGCCGAATTGCGTTGAGCTGCACGCGCTATACATTGCTTGTGCCATCTCCGGCGTCATCGTGTCGCCTGTGCCGATGCAGTACCGCGGGCATGAGCTGTCCCATGTGCTGAGCACCACCAGCGCCAGGTTCGCCATCACGACGCAGCGCGTCGGTTCCTTTCAAGCGGCCGAGCAGTGGTCCGCCTACATGACGCAATGCGTCGCGCTGGAGCAAGTCTGGTCCTATCGGGACGGTTCGGGCGACGCCTTGCCGCCTGCCATCGGCGACCTTGACGCCGCGCTAGCGGCCACCACTGGGTGGAACGCGGCGGCGCTATGCGCGCACATGGAGGCGATTGGCCTGACGGCGCATGACGTCTTCACCATCTGCTGGACTTCCGGCACCGAAGCCCGCTCCAAGGGGGTGCCGCGCAACCACAATGAGTGGCTGGTGGTCGGTCAGTCGGTAGTGGAGGCCGGCCGCCTGCAGCCCGGCAACCAGCTCCTGATTCCTTTCCCCTTCGTCAACATGGCGGGAGTCTCGACCAGCCTCGTGGCGTGGCTGCTGATCGGCGGCGGCTTGCATCATCACCACCCGTTCAACATCGAGGTATTCCTTACGCAGTTGCGAACCAGCCTGATCGACTATACGGTGGCGGCCCCGGCTGTGCTGAGCCGGCTGCTCAAGGAGCCGGAACGTCTCAGCGAAGTCGACCTGCAGCGCCTGAAGCGCATCGGTTCGGGCGGCGGTCCGCTGGCGGACTGGCTGGTGGCGCAGTTCGCGCAGCGCTTCAACGTCGAAATCGTCAATTACTTCGGCTCGAATGAAGGCGCGGCACTGTCGTCGACGCCGGAGGACATCCCCGACCGCAGCCAGCGCGCGTTGTACTTTCCGCGCATGGGAGTGCCCGGTTACACCTGGTCGCACTCCAATGCCAAGCGAATCCGCACGCGCCTCGTCGATCCCGATACTGGCGCGGAGGTCGATGCGCCAGGCCACATAGGCGAACTCCGCTTCCAGGGACCGGCGATCTTCAGCGGCTATTTCAACGCCCCGGAGCTGTCGGCACGCGCCTTCGACGAGCAAGGCTACTACCGCACCGGAGACCTGTTCGAAATCGCTGGAGATCGTCATCAGTTCTATCGCTTCGCAGGGCGCCACAAGGACATCGTGATCCGCGGTGGCATGAATATCTCGTCGGAGGAAGTCGAGAACCTGCTGCTTGGGCACCCCGATGTCCGGGAGGTGGCGGTAATCGGCAGCCCCGATCCGACACTGGGCGAGCGGGTCTGCGCGGTAGTAGTGCCGCAACCGGACGCCACCGTCACTTTGCCTGCGCTGGTGGCGCATTTGCGCGCCGAAGGTGTCGCAGCCTTCAAGCTGCCGGAGCAACTGCTGATCACGGCCGAGCTCCCACGCAACCCGGTCGGCAAGGTGCTCAAGCGGGAGTTGCGCCAGTTGCTGGCGTGCGTAAGTCAGAACACGAGTGCGGCGGTGCAGGGGTAGCACTGAATAGCCAGTCGATCAAATTTCATATAGCGAGTCAACCATGCATGTCGAAGTCGTCGGAGAAATCCACCCTACGCTGGCGCTCGAAGGGCATCCCTACACTGCCGGGCCGTTCACCCCTAACTATCGCGAAGTCAATGCCGTTGACCTGGAGGTCGAAGGGACGATCCCGGCACGCCTCAATGGCGTCTATCTGCGCAACACCCAGAACCCCGTGCACCAGCCGCTCGGCAAGTTCCATCCGTTCGATGGCGACGCGATGTTGCACCTGTTGAGCTTTCAAAACGGTCGCTGCGAGTACCGCAACCGCTTCGTCCGCACCAAGGCGTTCCAGCAGGAGCAACAAGCCGGGCGGGCGCTGTATGCCGGCCTGATCGACAAGCCGAGCTTGTCGGAGCTGCCGGGCTGGGGCGCGCGCGGCGGGCTGCGCGACAGCGCCGCGACCGACGTCATCGTCCATGCCGGAAAAGCCCTCGCGATGTTCTATCAATGCGGCGAACCATACCGGTTGGATGCACGTACCCTGGAATTGGAGGGGGTCGATGCCTGGGGCGCCGACGTGTTGCGGGACTGCGGCCTCTCCGCCCATGCCAAAGTCGATCCTCGCACCGGCGATCTGCTCTTCTTCAACTACAGCAAGGACGCTCCGTACATGCATTACGGCGAGGTCGACCGGCAAAACCGGCTGGCGCACTACGTGCCGGTGCCGCTGCCGGGCCCACGGCTTCCGCACGACATGGCGTTCACCGAACATTTCGCTATCCTGAACGATTTTCCGCTGCATTGGGACGAAAACCTTCTGCCGCAAGGAAAGCACAAGCTCAGCTACTACCCCGACAAACCGTCGCGCTTCGCCATCGTGCCGCGCCGCGGGGCCGCATTGGCGCAGATCCGCTGGTTCGAGGCAAGTCCGACCTACGTGCTGCATTGGCTCAATGCGTGGGAAGACGGCGACGAGGTGGTGCTGCACGGCTATCACCAGAAGACGCCCATGCCGAAGGCCGGCTACGACAACACCGGCAACACCATGGGGCCGGACCGTTATGGCCCCACGCTCTACGAATGGCGCTTCAACCTGCGCACCGGCGCTACGCGCGAACGCCGCCTGGACGAGCGCTATCTCGAATTCGGCATGGTCAACATGGAGTATTGGGGTAAGCCGTATCGCTACTCGTACAACATGATCGCGCATCCCGGCGCGTTCCTGTTCGACGGCATCCTGCGCTATGACCATACCACCGGCGAGTCGCAACAGTACTTGTTCGGCGAGGGCCGCTTCGGCAGCGAATCGCCGATGGCGCCGTGCCACGACGCACAGGGTGAGGACGATGGCTATGTGGTCAGCTTCGTCACCGACATGAACAATGACCGTTCCGAATGCCTGGTTCTGGACGCCCGCGATCTCGCCGCAGGGCCGGTCGCGCGCATTTTCCTACCCCATCGCATCAGCAGCGGCACGCATGCGTGCTGGGCCGACGCAAGGGACATCCAGTCCGATTGGGCTGGCTTGCTGTGAACCCCCAACCGAGCCATTGACATGAGCCAATCCGCATATATCCTCGGCGGCTACCAGACCGACTTCGCCAAGGTCTGGTCCCGCCACGGACAGGACATCTCCGACATCATCCGCGACACCACGCTCGGCACCCTCGACGCCTGCGCGCTCGATGCAGCGCAGATCGAGAGCATCCACGTCGGCAATGCGTTCGGTGAGCTGCAACGCCAGCAGGCGCACCTCGGCGCGATGGTGGCGCAGGTGGTGCCTGAACTGTGGGGCATACCTGCCATGCGCCATGAGGGCGCCTGCGCGTCGTCGTCGCTGGCAGTGCTGACGGCGATGGCGGAGCTCGAAGCCGGACGCTACGACTGCGTGCTGGTGCTGGGCGCCGAGGAGTTCAAGAACATCTCGGGCCACGAGGCCTCGAAGAATCAGAATTCCGCCGCGTGGCAAGGCCACGAAGATATCGATTGCACCTTCATGTGGCCTGCGGCTTTCGGGCGCATCGCGCAGGAATATGAGCGCCGCTTCGGCCTGGACCGTAAATACCTGAACCGGATCGCCGAGATCAACTACGGCAATGCCCGCCGCAATCCGTTGGCGCAGACCCGAAACTGGCAGTTCAATGCGGACAGCTTCACCGACAACGACGAAGCCAACCCGCTGATCGAGCCGGGCACGCGCCGCCAGGACTGCGGCCAGGTGACCGACGGCGGCTGCGGCATTGTACTGGCCTCGCCGCGTTTCGCGCAGGAGTATGCGCGCCGGCGCGGCACATCGGTCGACCAGCTGCCGCGTATCGCAGGCTGGGGACACCGCACCGCCGGCCTGCGCTTGCGAGACAAGTTGGAGCGCAGCCGTGATCAGGCCTATGTATTCCCGCACCTGCGCCACGCCATCGAGGACGCCTGGCGACGGGCCAATGTGACGGGTATTGAGGCGATCGACGGGGTCGAGACCCATGATTGCTTCACCACTACCGAGTACGTGGCGCTGGATCACCTCGGCCTGACGCCGCCGGGGCAAAGCTGGCAAGCCGTGGAAGACGGCAGCATCGAACCGGGCGGTCGGTGCCCGGTCAATATGAGCGGCGGCCTGATCGGATGTGGGCACCCGGTGGGCGCCACCGGCGCACGCATGTTGTTGGATGCCGCGCGCCAGGTGACCGGCACGGCAGGGGAGGCGCAAATCGAAGGCGCAAGACGGCTTCAGACACTGAATATCGGCGGGTCGTGTGCCACCGTGGCCAGCTTTGTGGTCGAGAGGGGAGGGCAAGCGTGAAGCCGCTTGCTGATCTGCGTGCCGATACGAACGCGGCGATGCCGGTGCTGGCATGGCGGGACGGAAGCCTTGCGCATATTCGCTTCAACCGGCCGGCGGCACGCAACGCCGTCGACCTTGCACTGGCACGGGCCTTCCGCCTTGCCTGCGAAGAATTCGCCGCCGACACCGATGTTCGCGCACTGATTCTGAGCGGCGAAGGGCGGGCCTTCCTGTCCGGCGGCGATCTGCAGGCGATGACCTCGGCAATTGACAGCGCCGCCGAGATCGTCGACGAAATGCACGGCGCGCTTGCCGTGCTGGAGCGTCTCGAATTCCCGAAGGTGGCCGCCGTGCACGGCGCGATAGCGGGCGGTGCCATTGGCGTGATGCTGGCCGCGGATCTGATCGTCGCCGCGGACGATACGCGTTTCAATGTGGCCGCCGCGCTGGTCGGGGCGAGTCCCGAGTGCGGCACGACCTGGCGCCTGCCGCGCGCCGTGGGGCTGCGCCGAGCGCTGGAACTTGCGCTGTTGTGCGAGCCTCTTTCCGCGCCAGACGCATGCGCTGCCGGCCTCGTCAACCGCGTGGTGGCACCGGCGGAGCTGATGGCTGAGGCCGAGGCGATCGCGCGTCGCTTGGCGGCCGGCCCGCCGCTCGCCCTGGCGCTGACGCGGCGCTTGCTGCTCGATGCCAGCCAGCGCGATCTGACGGCCCAGCTACGCGCCGAGGCCGAAAGCTTCGCGCTATGTGCCGCGAGCGCGGACTTCGCCGAAGGCGTGACGGCGATGCTACAGAAGAGGCAGGCTAACTTTGGCTGACATCAATCGGATCGAGCGGACTGCTGCTCCGCTCGGTAAAAAAGTCGGGCGACAACATGAACAGTGAATTGCAGGACACACACAGGGCTGCATCCGTCGCCTCATCTCAGCGCTTCCGGCTGGATGGGCGCGTGGTGCTGGTCACCGGCGCATCGAGCGGACTCGGCAAGCACTTTGCATCTGTGCTGGCGGAGGCTGGCGCGCGTGTCGCGCTGGCCGCGCGTCGCGTGGACAAGCTGCAACCGATCGTCGAAGCGATCTCCCAGGCGGGCGGAACGGCGTGCGCATTGGCGCTCGATGTGACCGACGCGAAAAGCGTCCAGGCCTGCTTCGACGCGATACCGTGGAGTACTCCGCAGGTGGTCGTCAACAATGCCGGGGTCGCGCTGACCAGGCCGGCGCTGGAGCAGAGCGAGGCGGACTTCAATGCCGTGATTGACACGAATTTGAAAGGGTGTTGGCTAGTCGCCTGCGAAGCCGGGCGGCGCATGGCGAGTGCCGGCGGCGGCAGCATTGTCAATATTGCTTCGATTCTCGGCGCCAGGGTGACGGCGGGCGTTGCACCGTATGCCATCTCGAAGGCTGGCGTGATCCAGGCGACCAAGGCACTGGCGCTCGAACTGGCGCGGCACCGGATCCGGGTCAATGCGCTATTGCCGGGGTACGTGATGACCGAGATGAATAAAGATTTCCTGCGCAGCGACGCCGGAGAGAAGCTGCGCAAGCGCATTCCAAGCCGGCGCTTCTGTCAGCTGACTGACCTGGACGGGCCGCTTCTGCTGCTGGCATCGGATGCTGGCGCGGCAATGACCGGGACGACGCTGGCAGTGGATGGCGGACATCTGGTGAGTCCGCTGTGAACGCCGCGCCTGGTCCCGCGCCGACGCCATGATTTTGAGGGCGAGCGGAGCAGGGTGGCGCGGAATGCCCTTGAGGTCCGATGCTTTCCGCGCCGACCAGGGAAATCCCACAGTGTGAGCCGTTCGTTCGATTCTGTTTTTTGCTGCCTGCGTTGTGCGCTCTAATTCGGCTATGAAGGAAAGCTGGCGCTGCAGGTCCCACCATGCCGGACCATAAGAAAGGCGGTCATGACAGCCGTCTACAGGAGACAAAGCGTATGTCCACAAAAACCCGCCGATCGTTCCTCGCGTTCGCTGCTCAGGCCGCGTGCCTCGCTTGGCTCGGCAATCCCGTGTGGGCCCAGTCGAAGCCGGTGGCGCGGATCGTCGTCCCCTTCGCGCCCGGCGGAGGAGGCGATGTGCTGGGGCGCCTGCTGGCGGAGAAGCTGTCCATCGAGCTGGGCCAGGCCGTCATCGTCGAAAACCGGCCGGGGGGCAGCGCCACGATTGCCACTGACGTGGTGGCCAAGTCGGCGCCGGATGGCAATACGATCCTGCTGACGGTGCCGCTGCTGGTGCAGACGCCATCGCTGTTCAAGAAGCTGCCATTCGACCCGATCGCCGACCTGACGCCGGTCGTTGACGTGGTCACGTCGCCGCTATGGGTGGCGGTCAGTACCTCGAGGACCTCGGCGCGCACCGTCAAGGAGTTCGTGGCGGACGTCAAGGCGCATCCGGCCAAGCATAGCTTCGCCTCCCTCGGCAACGGCTCCTCGGCACATGTGCTCGGCTCGCAGTTCAACGCAGTGGCTGGGCTAGACATGATCCACGTGCCCTACAAGGGCTCTGCCCCGGCGAGCGTGGCGCTGGTCGCGGGCGAGGTGTCACTCACGATCCTGGATATCGTCACGCTGAAGCCGCAACTGGCATCGGGCAAGATCCGCCTTCTGGCGGTCACTGGCGGCAAGCGGTCGCCGTTGACGCCCGAGGTGCCGACGCTGGCTGAGCAAGGCTATCCGGGCTTCGATCTGCCGACGTGGGCCGGGCTGTTCGTCCCCAGCAAGACCTCGCCCGAGATCGTCCGCAAGCTGCACGCGGCGACAGTGAAGGTTCTCCATCAGCCCGATGTCGTATCACGCCTCGGCGGCCTCGGCTACATGCCCGGCGGCCAGTCCCAGGAATCGTTCGCCAGGGGAGTCGGCGCCGAAAAAGTGCGCTGGGCCGAGCTGATTGGAAAGGCCGGGATTCAACCGGACTGATCTGCCGCAGCCGGCCCGATAGGGCCGTCGTTCAGTTGCAACAATGCTGTGACATTTGCCACTGCGCGTACGCGCAGAGCCCCCTTTTTACTTCCGAATTTGTCGAGGTGATCCAATGACGTGGATTTCATTCCCCCGCCGGCGCGCCCTGATGGCGATGCTGGTTCTGCTGTGCGGCCCGGTTGCGGCCCAGTCGTACCCCGACAAGCCCGTGCGGGTCGTGGTGCCGTTCCCCGCCGGTGGCGGTACCGATGTGGTCGCGCGCATCGCCGGTTCGGCGCTGCAGGTCAATATGAAGCAGGCCATTGTGGTCGACAACCGGCCCGGCGCAAGCGGCGTGATCGGCAGCGACTATGTCGCCAAGGCCCAGCCTGACGGCTATACGTTACTGTTCACGATTCCGATCCTGCTGCAGACTGCCAGCGCGATGCCGAAGATCCCGTATGACCCGCTGCGCGACTTCGTTCCCGTGACCACCCTGGTTAGCGCGCCGCTGTGGCTGGCAGTCAGCACCAGCCGCGTAAAGGCCACCGATTTCGCAGCATTCACCAGCGAGGCGAAAGCCACCACCAAAAAGTGGGAATACTCCTCGTTCGGCAACGCCTCGTCGTCGCACTTGTACGGCCACGCATTGAACCAGGCGCTAAGTGCCGGCATGCTCCACGTTCCATACAAAGGTGGGAGTGCCGCGGTGCAAGCGCTGGCGAACGGGGAGGTCGCCGCGATGTGGACCGATTATCCGTCTGTGCGTCCCTATGTCGCATCCGGGAAGGTGCGCATCATCGCCTCCTCTGGCGCCAAGCGAAGCCGCCTGACGCCCGATGTCCCCACGCTGTCGGAACTTCGCTTGCCGGGTTTCGAAGCGCTCGGCTGGGGCGCCTTCTTCGCACCCGCGGGAACGCCCCCGGAGGTCGTCAAGCGCTTGCAGACCGAGATTTCGGCGGTGACGCGCAATCCGGACGTCGTCAAGAAATTTGCCGACCTGGGCTACGAGCCCGGGGGCAAGCCGCAGCCGGAATTCGCCGCCGATGTCCGCGCCGATCAGGCACGCTGGTCCGCCTTGATCAAGGCGGCCGACATTCGGCTGGACTGAGCCTTCGAAAAGGGCGGCCCATTTGTTGCCTCGGTATGGGCCGGGGCTAACCCTGCGTAAGGGAGGGGCGGCGCGTTATCTCATATTTCCGAATTGATTCATCAGAAACGTTCTACTGATGAGCCGGCAGGCAGGAAGAATAAGTTGCCGCCGGGAAATGGGGAATTCCCGCAGGGTCTGCATCACATCGATAAGGAGGAGTGTTTTGAACAAGATTGGACGGGTTCGGTTTCTGGCATCGGTTATGGCGATGAGTGCAACGGGTATGTCGGCGCAGGTCGTATTCGCGCAATCCAGTGTTACGATTTACGGCGTGGCCGATACCTATCTGGAGTACAGCAGCAACAATCGTTCTGCAATTGCGGGAGATAACAGCGCCAAGTCGGCGGTCAAGCTCACCTCTGCCGGCTTGTCCGGCCCGCGTTGGGGCTTGCGCGGCGTGGAAGATCTGGGTGGCGGCATGAAGGCCCTGTTCGTGCTGGAGAGCGGCTTCAATATCGACACCGGTACGATGGCCGACACCTCGCGCTTGTTTAACCGACAATCCTTTGTTGGCATGGAATCGCTCTATGGACGGCTAACGTTTGGCAGGCAATACACGACGTTTTTTGACATCCTAGCCAACTTTACGCCGCTCTACTACTCGGGCACCTACGAACCATTCTCGGTGCTGCTCGGGCCCTTGCGCGTCGATAATTCGGTCAAGTACCGCATCGCCCTCGGCGCGCTGACGGCGCAGGCTCACTACGCTTTCGGCGAACAGCCTGGATCGATTCAGGCCAGCGCATCCTGGGGCGGCGGCGTCAGCTACGGGTCGGGGCCGTTTGCGGTCTCGGCGATCTATGACCAGGGCAATGGCCCCGACACCACCGCTGGCATCGCCAAGTCGCGCAAGGCAGCAGTGGCCGGCACCTACACGCAGGGACCGATCCGGCTTTCGGCCGGCTACCGCTGGGGCAAGGACGTCGCCGCAAACGGTGCTACCTCGTCGCGCGACAATATGTATTGGGCCGGCATCGGCTATCAGATCGCCACGCCATTCGGGCTGACGCTCGCCTACTACTACGACGACATCAAGTCGAAGACAGGCGTCGCCAACCCGGCCAATCCGCAGCAGTACGTGTTGCAGGGAATCTACTCGTTATCCAAGCGCACCGACGTCTATGGCGTGGCCGCCTACGCAAAAAACTCTGCGCTCAACTTCGCTTCGCTGCAGACGCTCGCACCGGGGAAAACCAACCAAACCGGGGTTGCGCTGGGGATTCGGCACAAGTTCTGAGATAAGGGCGCTGGTCTCGGGACGCAAGATGTGTAGACCCGGAGTGGAGGCATATGGCCGGGAGTGGCCGTATGCCTTCGAATCTATGACGGCTCGATCGCAGTTAACAAATGGACGCTAGCGAAGATGATGATGCGTAACGCTTTCGACGCCGAGGACAAACATGACTAACAGGCATGATCTCGCCGGCACGGTGCCGGTGCGCGAGCAGCATCAGTTCGACCAGACGGCCCTGGAGCGCTGGATGGAACAGAATGTGGCGGGCTATGCGGGGCCGCTCACGATCGACCAGTTCAAGGGCGGGCAGTCTAACCCCACATACCGCCTGACCACGCCTGGCCGCAGCTATGTGCTGCGGCGCAAACCGCGCGGCGCCTTGCTGAAGGGCGCCCATGCGGTGGAGCGCGAAGCGCGCGTGATGGCGGCGCTCGGCCAAGCGGATTTTCCGGTGCCGTATATCCACGGGCTTTGCATCGACGATTCGGTGATTGGCAGCTGGTTCTTTGTCATGGATATGATCGAAGGCCGGATCTTCTGGGATGCCAGTTTTTCCGATGTTTCACGGCATGACCGTGCGGCGTACATGGACGCGATGAACGCGACGCTGGCCCGGTTGCATACGATAGATCCCGCTTCGATCGGTCTAAGCGATTACGGCAAGCCTGGCGGTTACGTGGCTCGCCAGGTGGCACGCTGGTCGGCCCAGTACCTAAGCGACGGAGTGGCCGGTCGGCATCCCTCGATGGATCTGCTTGCCAACTGGTTGCCTCGGCATCTGCCAGCCGCCGATGAGGTTGCCATTGCGCATGGCGACTTCCGGGCCGACAACATGATTTTTCATCCTTCCGAGCCCCGGGTGCTGGCGGTGCTGGATTGGGAGCTGTCTACCCTCGGTGATCCACTTGCCGACTTCGCCTATCATGTAATGATGTTCCGCATGCCGTCTGACATCCTGGGTGGCATCGCGGGGCGGGACTTGGCAGCCTTGGGATTGCCGGATGAGGTTGCGTATGTCGACGCTTATTGCAGGCGTACAGGCCGCGATGGTATCCCGAACCTCGATTTCTACATCGCCTTCAACATGTTCCGCTTCGCCGCGATCCTGCATGGCATCAAGGGCAGAGTTGCGCGCGGCACGGCCTCCAATGCCGACGCGCATGCCATGGGCGAACGCTTTGCGCGCGTGGCCGAGCTGGCTTGGGCGCAGGCGCAGCGAGTGGGTTGAGGGCTGGCCGGGATTTCGCGTTAGCTCTTTTGTGCCGCGATTTGTTGGTCGCGATTATCGAGTTTATGGGATCGACACCGAGCTCACGCTCGAGGTACTGGCGGGAACGCGAGTAGCCGACGACCATCGGCCAAAAAAACGCCCCGCTGTCCTCAGCAGACTGCCCGATGTTTACGTGAGGATCCGCGATCTCCGCGGTATCCACCGAAATCGCCACATCTGCCAGGAGCGCGAGCGTAGCCCCCAGGCCTCTCGCATGACCGTTGACGCGTGCGATCACCGGCTTGGACATTGAAAGCAGCGAGCTCACCATGTTTGGTGCACGGGAAATCATGGAGGCGCGGACGCTCGAGTTGTCGCATGCTTTCAGCCTGCCGGTCCGGTCAGCGCCCGCAGAAAACACTCGACCGGTGCCAGTGAGCACCACCACTTCACATTCCGCGTCGTGCTCGATCTCATCGAAGACGTAGGAGAGTTCATCGTGCAAACCAAAGTTCGCGGCGTTAGCGGATGGGTTGTCCATCGTCACTGTGAGAATCTTGCCGCGCCGCTCGAATTTCAGAAACTTGTAACGTTCATACATGGAGTTCTGGATGTAACCGGACGGTATCCCCAGGGGCGTGGCAGGAAGCCTGGGCGTGGCCAGAAGAGTTGGGTGGGTGGTAGAGACACCAGCGGTCCGGTCGCGCAGCTTGCCGGTTACCGTGCCTCGGCCTCGTGGACGGCCGCCCGATGATTGGCTGCGATGTCGTTTGCCGCAACGTAGCCGAATGTCAGGGCCTGTCCGAGGGTAGCACCCGCGCCGGGGTAGGTATCGCCATAAACCGAGCCGGAAGCATTTCCCGCGGCATATAGCCCGGGAATCGGGTTGTCGTTGAGGTCCAGCACACGCGCTCTGGGGTCCACCTTTAAGCCTCCTTTGGTGCCCAGGTCGCCCAAGTTCACTGGAACGGCATAAAAGGGACCTTTTTCGATTGTGCCAAGGCAAGGGTTTGGAGTGTGCCGCGGATCGCCGAGGAAACGGTCATACTCGAAGCTGCCACGCCCAAATTCCGGATCTATCCCAGTGCGCGCGTATTCATTGATCTTGCGGACTTCCTCACTGAGCGGCTGCGGTGGAAGTCCGATGCTTCCGGCCAGCTCAGCAATGCTGTCCGCACGATACAAATACCTGGTCCACCAGTGCTCGGGAATCTTGCTGTCCGGCATGATGGATGCCGGCATCAGGCCGCCAGCGGTGTACAGCTTGCGGAACTGGGCGTCGAATACGAGCCAACAGGGGATGCTCATCCCGGTTTTCTGCTGCTCTTCGATCAGAGCGATCCCGAAGCGGTCGTAGCTGCAGGATTCGTTGAGAAAGCGGCGCCCCAACTGGTTGACACATAGGCTGTGCGGACGACCGACATCGAAGACCATCTGGTGCACCATATCGATGTTGGGGACGCCGTGGATGGGCATCACCATGGTGGGGACCCACCACGCGCCTTCCATGAACTCGATTGCGGCGCCAATTGCCTGGCCCGCCTGGATCGCCATCCCGGTATTACCGTCCATGGGCGTGCTGCTGAATCGCGCAGGAAGCGGAAGCGGAAGATGCTTGTCACGCAGCGCCTGGTTCCATTCGAAGCCACCGGCTGCGATGACGACGCCCCGGCGCGCGTCAATCCGGATTGGCCGACCGTACTGCCTCAGCCATACGCCAACTACCTCGCCGTGCTCAACGATCAACTCATCCAGTGCCGTGTTGAGCCATAGGGGAACGCGGCGCTTGTTGAGCGCCATGCGCATTCCTCCGATAAGGGCATTACCCATCGAGAGCCGGCGGTCCCGAGGTGTCTTGCGGCGCCAGGAGAAATCGGTCCAGTAGTTGAAGACCATTTTTGCGAAGAGGCTGCGCCACCCCGGCGCCCTGGTGGCCAGGGTGAACGCCTCATAGAGGCTGAGCGTGTAGCGGTTGAATATCTTGAAGCGGACGAACTGTTCGCGCAGCGTGTGAAAATCGTTGGCCAGTCCGGCGCCGTCGATTACCTGGGGAGCCAGGGCCCGTCCAGGGTGGGCGCCTTCGGCCTCGGAGTAATAGTCCGGATAGCCCGTCTGCACGTCGAGCTTCAGCCCGGTACTGCTGGCGAGGTAGCGGGCCATTTCCGGCGCGGTATCGACGAATTTTTCCAGGCGATCCTGGCGCACTGGCCCGCGTGCCACCGTCTTCAGATAAGTGAGAGCCTTTTCCCGGCTGTCGCCGGTTGCATCGAGACCATGATTGGGCACCCAGAAAAGGCCGCCGGACGTTGCCGACGTGCCGCCGTACTGGCGTTCCTTTTCGACGATCAATACATCCAGACCCTGGTCCCTGGCGCGCAAGGCGGCCATCATCCCGGCCGCTCCCGAGCCGATCACGATAACATCGTAGGTGACTTTCATCTGATTTTCTGACATTTTGATGCAACCAATGTTCCGACCGCTGACAGCGTTGCGCTGAAACTCAATGTACCTATTTCTCTGACTCTTCACGCGCCACGTGGATGCGTCGGTATTTCCCTTGGAAGAACAGTAAAGGATCCCGGACCGGGTCATAATGGACTCGCTTAACAAGTCCGAGCACAATCACATGGTCACCGCCATCAACGATTTCGCGAATCGAGCATTCGAAGTTTGCTATGGCATCGAGAATGATCGGAACCTGATACTCCCAGAGTTCCCATTCCGTCGCCGCAAACCTGTCTTCGATCCGGGACGCGAATTTCCCGGAAATCGCCTGCTGCCCGATATGCAGCACATTCACCGCGAATGCGCCGCGCTTGCGCAGTGCTTCGACGCTGGCCGATTCGCGCTTGACGCAGAACAGCACGAGCGGCGGGTCGAGCGATACCGAAGTGAACGAATTTGCGGTGAATCCCATCGGCGTGCCATCGGGATCCGAGGTGGTAATCACAGTGACGCCTGTCGCGAAGCATCCCATCGCGTCGCGCAGCATGCGCGGCTCGACGCCGCCTTGAGGACGCAACTTTGAGCGCGGGATGGCGCGCTCCAGGAAACCGATGATCGCGGCATCAAAGGCGTCATTGCGGCCGCCGATGATTGCGTCGCCCATACCTGGGATGTCCGCGAATTCCGCATGCGGTACCAGTTCGCGGAATTCATGCATGCTTTCCCGGTCGACCTTCGTGCTGGATTCGCCTCGAACGAAGAAAGTCGGAATATCCAGCGCCAGCGCGGCTGCGGTGAATCGGCGTTGTGCGGCCTTGCGGTCGGAAGCATCGACCTTGAACCCTTGATAGGCGGGATCGATGTGCCAGCGGAAGCGACCATCGTCGCATCGCCTGAGGTGCCGCTTCACTTCCTCGAGGTCGAGTTGCTGCTTGGCGGGAAGGTGTTCCGCGACGACCCGGCCGGCATCCGCCACCGTGGAAAAACCGTCTGCATCCATTGTCATCAGCGATGCCATGCGGTCCAGACCGGCCGGTGCCATCCGCGGCGCCGCATCGATCAGCACCAGCGCGCTCGCCAGCGGTTCCGGACTCTCGCTGATCGCCGCCAATGCTGCAAGCCCGCCGAGATTGGCGCCCACTACCGCGGGTTTCGAGGGCAGTTGCTGGATCACCGCCACAATATCCTGAATGATGTCGCCTAGCTCATATCGCCTGTTCGGTGACCAGTCACTCTCTCCGTGCCCGCGCAACTCTACCGTTACGACGTAGCGTCCGGCCGCCACCAGGGCTTTCGACGCCCTGGCCCAGGCAGCAGCCGTCTGTCCAAAGCCGGGCAGCAGCAGCACGCATGGGTCCTCGGGGGCGCCGCTCGCACTGGCTGCCAGAGTAATTTCACCAGAGCCGTTTAATCGCATTGTCATTTCGAGGGCCTGTATGTGGTATCACGAACCCAATGTAACAGCGGATCGCGACAGCGCTTATCCTTACAGGCAATGGGAGTTGCCGTGGCCGAACGTTGCCTGGGAACAGGCCGTTGAGCTGGGCTTGGCGAGAATCACGCCGCTAATGCAGACGGCACTGACTGCGCACGATCCTCGCCGCAAGAGTCTGCAATCCCTGAGCGCGAGGAGAGGAAACGAGAGCGTTGTCGCTTGCCGTCGCGGCAGAGGTCATTGCGGGGCATAGACGAGACGGGTGGGAGCAGGAAGGAGCAGGGCGCCCGCGTGATTGCGCCCGTGCCGGAGTCGGATGCCGGCGGGCCGGCATCGGCGGTGTCACGTTTGTTGAAGCTTGTACACCCGCTTTGCCACCGCGGCAAACATATCGGAGCGTTCGCTCGGGCTGAAGCCGGATGCAATCCGCTTGTAGCCGTTCCAAAGCGCGTTGTAAGAGGTATAAAGCATGTCGACCGGGAAGTTGCTCTCGAACATGCAGCGCGAAGGCGTGAACAGGTCGATCGCGGTCAGCACATATTGGCGGTGCAGATCAGCGAATTCTTCCGACGTGAGTGGCCGCGCGGGCCATTGGATTTTGGTGGGATCGGTTTGGGTAACATAGATGCCGCCCAGCTTAACCACGATATTGCTGCAGGTCGCGAGCTGCGCCATTGCTTCCTTCCAGGCCTTGAAGCCCTCGGTGCGGCGCTCTGCGAACCGTCCGATGCCAAGTGGACCACCCAAATGGTTAAGCACAATGGTGACCTGCGGAAACGCGTGTGCCAGGTCGAGGACCTCACCGAGTTGCGGCTGCAGTGCCCACGCCTCAAAATTGAGGTCCCGTCGCGCCAGTTCCGCGAATCCCTTACGGAATTCAGGCCTTTTCGAGATTTCCGCCTCGGATGCGCCGTAGATGGGTGGCAGCTCGGCATCGTACGCGAGCATGTGGCGAATGCCACGGAAGCGGCGGGAAGCCTCGGCGTGGGCATCCAGGACCTCGCCTACCGAAGCCCCCAGGCACAGGTTCGCATGAGGCATGATAGCGGCGCAGACTCCGGCCGCTTTGCCGCCACGTCGTTCGCTTTCCTGCACCACCCTTTCGGCGTATACGGTTTCGCCGACCGGTCGCATTGCTTCCGGCCCGTCGGTGTAATGCTGCGCATGGGAATCGACCAGGACGGTAGCGATGACGTTGTGGCCCGAGTCGGCCGTGTCCGCGATCAGCTCATCGGCGTCATACGGTTCGAAAAGTGGGTGTGTCCAGCCTTTGCCCCAAATGTGGTGGTGTGGATCGACGATGGGGAGATCCGGATCCAGTGCCACCTCGGCTTCAACATTATTCCAGTGCTTTGAAGTCACGTCAGTCTCCTTGTGTCGGCACGTCGTACAAGCCGCTGTCGTCGCGGCCAATATCAGACTGCAAGTTTGCAGGGCGCTGTTGGGGGTTGAGGCCCATACGGCAGCGCTACCGTTTTTTGACCATGTCTGGTTACCGGCACAGAGCAAGCTATCTTGCTCCGCAAGTCCACCGGGCAGCGTAGGTCACCGGCCTGTAAAGGCGGCCGGTCTCTTCTGGCGAAAGGCGGCGACGCCTTCGGCAAAATCCTGGGTAACGCCAGCCAGTCTCTGGCTGTTTCGCTCCGCCGCCAGCGTTTCGGTGAGCGTATGGTCGAGCGAGTAGCGGATCCCCTGGCGGATTAAGGCATAGGCACGGGTCGGTCCCCGCGCAAACCGCATCGCCAATGCCTGGGACTCGGCGGCCAACGCATCCTGGTCTACCACCTTGTAGACCATTCCCCATTGCGCGGCGGTTTCGGCAGGAATGCGCTCGCCCAGCATCATCATCGCCTGGGCACGTGCGCGCCCTATCTGGCGAGGCAGAATCCAGGTAGTCCCTGCGTCCGGAATCAGGCCGATATTGACGAAAGCCTGCAGAAAGTAGGCCTCTCGGGCAGCGAGTACGATATCGCCAGCAAGCGCCAGGGCGCATCCGGCGCCCACAGCAGGTCCGTTGACTGCCGTGATGAACGGAACAGGCAGCGCAAAGAGTCGCTCCAGGATCGGGTTGTAGTAATCCTCGAGCTTGGACCCGGAATCCTTGCTCGGCCCCCCCGAGGTCAGGTCTGCGCCGGACGAAAATGCCCTGCCGGCGCCAGTCAGCAACAGTACCCGCACCGTCTCTTCGTCCCGCACACGATCCAGTGCGTGAATGATCTCCGCCAGCGTATCGACATGCAGGGCGTTCAGGGCTTCCGGTCGATTCAGAACCAGTCTTGCAACCCCTTCTTCTTCACGGAATGTGACGTATTTGTATTCGTTCATTGTTTATTGATGGATTTGCAACAATGAGAGGTATTTTTCTGGTATTCCGTTCTGAAAGTGTTGGCGAAATTCGGCCATGTGAGGGTTGCTACCCATAGATGGAGCCATGGTAGGCGTCCCTGCTGCCTGGAAAGCGTCTGCGCGAGAGGACCTTCTTGTCCATAGCGGCAATGCTTGTCCGTGGTGCTACAAACAGGTGATACTGCTCACAACAAAGAAGAAGCGGACTGGCGCATGGCGGGGCGAGCGCTAAAGAGAAGAGCGCAGGAAAAGTCAAGATTCAAGGTGAGCGAATCGGACTTTCAAAATAAATAGCAGGAGAGGAGACAACAGCATGGAGCATTTTTCGTTTTCCAGTTTGAAGAGCCATTCCTCCGAGCGCCCTTGCTCTTTTTCGGCTGTCACCTTTGAGAACTCCAAGAGGTACTACACCGGCGAAGGAACATTGCTCGATGCAGGACAGAGTCCTCATCTGGATGTGACGATGGTGCTTGAGGTACCTTATCCGATGGGAAAGGTCAGTTCCCGTTCCAGGTACGTGTACCGCCGGGGATGGGACCATATCCGGGACAACAAGGAGAACATCATCACGCTGTGGTATATCAAGCGGGGAGGCATGACGCTCTCGCAGATGGGAAACACCTGCGAGATGAAGGCCGGAGACTTTGCCTTTACGCGTTCTAATTCGCCAATGCGCTATGAAAATATCCCTTGCAATTATGAACCGGCAGAATGGATGTTCATTATGTTTCCGCTGGAGGTGATCCATCGGTATTTTCCCCATGGCGCTCCGATCTGCACCGGCATCAACATCTCCAACGAGCGGAAAGCCGCGATGCCGATGCTGATTTCGATGCTTTGCGAAGTGGCGGAGTCCCTCAACCGCGAGGTGACCGACTCACTGATCGATGCCCTCCTGAAGGAGGCGGCGTTGCTGACGGATCAGCAGGGGGCGCAGGTAGGTCGGCGCCAAAGCATCGGCGAGAAGCGCATCGAAGACATCAATTCCTATATTTCGCTGCACTTATCCAATCCCGAGCTGTCATTGTCGATGGTGGCGCAAGGCTGCAAGATATCGCCTCGTTATTTGTGCCATCTGCTCAAAGAACACAACACCACATTTTCGCAGTTGCTGTGGACAGGGCGGCTCAATGAGGCGAAGAAGTGGCTGGTTCGGCTCGACAAGCGACATTACGGTATCAATGAAATTGCTTACATGACCGGATACAAGAGCGTTGCTCATTTCAGTCGCATGTTCCGGGAAAAGTTCGGCCGTTCGCCACGCGAGTTCAGGCGACAGGAAGCTAGTGCAGAAGCGCTGACGGGAGTTGCCGAGCAAGAGGATCGCAAGGGGGTGGCGGTGGCTTGAGCGACGGCGCGATGCATCACGCTACGGATTGCATTCCCGCACCGCACGGCCGGCGCATTCCTTGGGTTCAGCGTCGATCTGCGGTTTGCCATCCAGAAGGGCCACCGCCGCGCTGCGGGCATTGTCGCGCCGTCGAGTAAGCGGCTGCTGTGGGTCGGCCGCAGGCGCTCGCGCCAGGTTGTGAAATCTTCGCGCTGTCTGCTGCGATGCACCGCGACAATGTCACCAGGGATGCGGAGCAGATTCGGCTCGAAGAGATCCAGGTGGTCACGCAGGCGCCCGTGCCGGTCTACGTGCTCTGAGCTTCTCGCTGCCCCGCGTTAGCTGGCGTATAAATGGTTGTCGTTCTTCTTCAGCCGAGCGCCTTTACCAATTCCGGCACGACGGTGAACAAGTCGCCGACGATGCCGTAATCGGCGACCGAAAAGATCGGTGCTTCCGGATCCTTGTTGATCGCCACGATCGTTTTCGCATCCTTCATGCCGGCTAGATGCTGGATCGCGCCGGAAATGCCCACAGCCACATACAATTGCGGCGCCACGATCTTGCCGGTCTGCCCGACCTGCCAGTCGTTCGGGACAAAGCCCGCATCCACGGCCGCCCGCGAGGCGCCCATCGCCGCGCCTAGCTTGTCCGCAAGCGGTTCCAGCACCTTGAAATTCTCCGCGCTTCCCATGCCCCGGCCGCCCGACACGATTACCTTTGCCGTCGTCAGTTCCGGCCGGTCCGACCTGGCCACTTCGCGGCTCAGGAACGTCGACTTGCCGCTATCGGCTACCGGCGCGACGGGTTCCACCGCGGCATTGCCACCGGTGGCAGCGGCATCGAAGCCGGTGGTACGGACCGTGATCACTTTCACCGCGTCGGTCGATTGCACTGTGGCAATCGCATTGCCCGCATAGATCGGCCGCTCGAAAGTGTCTTCGGCAATGACCTTGGTGACATCTGACACCTGCGCCACATCGAGTCTGGCGGCCACCCGTGGCAGGATATTCTTGCCATAGGCTGTAGCCGGCGCCAGGACGTGCGAGTACGCGTTCGCCAGCGCCAGCACTTGTTCCGCGACAGCCTCGGCCAGGCCTTCCGCCAACGGAGGCGCATCGGCCACCAACACTTTCGTGACAGCTGCCAGCTTCGATGCCGCTTCGGCCGCGCCGCCGCAGTGGTGGCCCGCTATGAGGATATGGACCTCGCCGCCGCAAGCGGCAGCCGCGGTCACGGTATGAAGGGTGCTTCCTTTCAAGGAAGCATTGTCGTGTTCGGCAATGACGAGTGCGGTCACGATATGGTTTTCCTGTGTAAAGATTATTGGATGACTTTGGCTTCGTTTTTCAGTTTGTGCAGCAGCGTGGCGACATCCGGCACGATCACTCCGGCGCAGCGCCTGGGCGGCTCCGCCACACGCAGCGTTCTCAGGCGTGGCCCCACGTCCACGCCCAGATCGGCGGGCGTGACCACGTCCAAGGTTTTCTTCTTTGCCTTCATGATGTTGGGCAAGGTCACGTAGCGCGGCTCGTTCAGGCGCAGGTCGGTGGTAACCACCGCCGGCAGCGTCAGGGCCAACGTTTCCAGCCCGCCGTCCACTTCCCGGGTCACGGTAGCCTTGCCGTCCTCGAGCGTCAGCTTCGACGCGAAGGTTGCCTGCGGCCACCCGAGGAGGGCCGCCAGCATTTGCCCGGTCTGGTTGGCATCGTCGTCGATAGCCTGCTTGCCGAGGATGATCAGTTGCGGCTGCTCCTTGTTGGCGAGCGCCTGGAGCAGCTTGGCGACCGCCAGCGGTTGCAATGCTTCGGTGGTTTCGACCAGAATGCCGCGATCGGCGCCAATCGCCATCGCGGTGCGCAGGGTTTCCTCGCATTGCGCCACGCCGCAGGAGACGGCCACCACTTCGGTCGCCTTGCCCCCTTCTTTCAGGCGGGTGGCTTCTTCGACCGCGATTTCATCGAACGGATTCATCGACATTTTGACGTTGGCAAGATCCACGCCGCTGCCATCCGATTTCACGCGTGGCTTGACGTTGTAATCGACCACGCGCTTGACGGGCACCAGAATTTTCATGGTTACTCTTCCACATAAAGAATCCGGGCCACCGTGCGGCGGCCCGGAAAAGCCAACCATCGGGCCGGCTAGGAGACAACTTCCAAAAAAGAAACAAGACGTTGCTGCTGCACGGTGGCTGCCGTGATCAATACATAGCGACTCAGTTCGTCACCCACTCCACGACTTCCGCCAGTGCCGCACGCCGCGAACGGAATGCATTGGCCGGGTGGCCCGTATCGGCATAGCCGAACGATGCGCCGGCAACAATAACGCGATGGTCCGGAATGTTGAAGTAGGCGCGCATGAAGGGGCTGTACGCGGCAAGAGCTGCCTGCGCCACGCTCGCCACGCCAAGACTTTGCCCGGCAAGCAGGACGGTCGACAGGTAAATGCCGCAGTCGATCGCGCCATACGCGCCAAGGTCTCGCTCGGACGTAATCAGCAGCATGTGCGGGGCATCGAACAAGCGGAAATTCTTCAGCGCCTGGACCGCCGACGCCTCCCGGTCGCCATGGCGAGCTCCCACGCTTTGATAGAGCTGCCATCCGACCTCGCGCTGACGTTCCCTGTATACCCCCCGATACGCGGCCGGGAACGGGAAATCCGGCTGGGTCGCCGGCGCGCCGCCATTGCTGGCACAATCGGCTTCGGCGTGAGCAAATAGCGCCTCGCGCAAACGCTCGGTACCCAGACCCGAGGTGACAATGACTTGCCACGGTTGCGAATTGCACCAGGATGGCGACAACTGCGCCATGGCCAGCATTCTCTCTATGACATGCCGGGGCACGGGATCGGGCATAAAGCCGCGGCAACTGAACCGCCCGGAAAGAAGGCGGCCGAGCATGGCGGCATCCTCCGGCATGGCGCCATGGCTTGAATCGCTGGACTGCAACGCGGTTCGAATATCTGTCGTCATGCGGAACCCTCTCCGGTTGCGGCGTCATGGCGCACTGGCCATGCCACCGCATCATGCTGTTGCGACACGCGCGCCGGATCAGGCCGCCCGCTTTTTGGCGATCAGGCCGATGGCCCATGCATCCCACGTGACCGGCGTACATCCGTCTTCGCGCAGTTTGTACTTCTGCACCCGGCCGGTCGGGGTCTTTGGCAGCGCGTCGCGGAACTCATAGAAGCGCGGCACCGCGAAGTAGGGGAGGCTCTCCATTGACCAGCGGCAGAGCGCTTCGTGAGCCAGAGAGTGGCCGTCCCGGATGACCGCGGTCACCTTGATCTGCTCTTCGCCGCCTTCTTCCAGGATGACGCCATGGAACGCCACCTCGGCGATTGCCGGATGGGTCATGTAGGTGGCTTCGACCTCAAAGCTCGAAATGTTCTCGCCGCGGCTGCGTATGTAATCTTTCTTGCGGTCGAGGAAATAAAACCAGCCGTCTTCATCGATCTTGCCGATATCCCCGGTATGCATCCACAGGTTGCGCCAGACCTTGGCGGAGTCTTCGGGACGGCGCCAGTATCCTGAGAACATGATGTGCGGCTTTCGCGGACGGAAAAGAATTTCGCCCGGCGTGCCGGCCAGGAGCGGATTGTCGTTCTCGTCGGCGATGATCACTTCGTAATCGTCATGCGCGATGTGCCCGGAGGAAAGCGGCGGAGGCAGTGGCTCTCCATAGACCAGGTGAGCCAGCTTGGCGCCTTCGCTCTGGCCATAGCCATAGGAATTCAGGTAGCCAACGCCGAAACGCTCCTTCCAGATCTTGCCGATCTCGGGCGTAATCGGTACGCCGGTAATGCTGCGCAACTGGCCATGGCAACGTTTCATCGCTTCCGTATCGGGCGCCTTGGCCACCAGCGGGAAGATCGAACCCATCAGCAAGGCATGCGCGGCGCCGGAGCGTTCGATTTCCTCCCAAAAGCCGGAAACCGAGAACTGAGGACAGATCGAAAGCCGGACTTGCATTTGCAGCGCGGCCTGCGTGACCGAACTGATCGCCGACATGTGGAATAGCGGCAGGCAGGTCCACAAGATATCCCGGGATTCCACCGGAATGGCTTCGAGCGTCTGGATACCTACGTTATACAGTGACGCATAAGGAATCATGCATCCCTTGGAGAGCCCCGTGGTGCCCGATGTGTAGATCAGGCAGGACAGGTCCGAGGGCTTCGCCGTGAGCGGGATCGGCGTGTCGTCCGCGCCGCGATAGTCATCCAGGCTGCGCATCGGAATCGCGCATTCTTGTTCCGGCACGTCGCCGCGCACCAGGATCAGCTTCATGATCGGCAACTGGTCGTCGATCTCGTGGAATCGGTCGACCAGCTCCGCATCGCAAATCGCCAGCGCCGCCAGCGAATCGTCAACCTGGTGCCGCAAGAACGTCTTGCGGTAGGCGGTGTTGACCGGACACCAGATGGCGCCCAGCTTGTTGATCGCGAACCAGCAGAGGTACACGTCAAGGCTGCTTTCCATGAAGGTCACCACGGAATGCCCCGCGCTGACACCGAGAGCGGCCAGGGAATGGGCCAGGCGCGTCGAGGCACGATCGAACTCGCGGAACGTCATGCTCTTGCCGCCGCACTCGATGAACGGCTTGTCTCCGGCTTCTTCCACCGCCCTGGCGAGCGAATGCAAATGCGTGTGGTGCTCCGGCTTACCGGCCTGGGAACGATCGTATCGCACAATAATCCTCGCAATGTAAGCGCAATGTTGCGGGCTGCCAGCAACTGACCCCGGCTCCGCCAAATTTACGTTGAGATAATGAATGCATGCTTTCGATGCCGCGCAACCCGATTTGCCCGGCGGCGCAAGTGCTCGCCGGCTGTTGAGCCAGCGACGGGGGGCGGCGCTTGCTACACCGAGATGCAGATCTTGCCGAAGTGCGCCTTGGCCTCTTGATGACGGAAGGCCTGCGTGAGTTCCTCGAGCGGAAACGTCCGGTGGAGTTGCGGCTTCAATCCATTGGCCGCGATCGCCTCGATCATCTGTTCGAGATGCTCCCGGCTGCCAACGGTCAGGCCGGCAATGCGGAGGTTTCCTGTAATGACGTGGCTCGCCGGGAACTGCAGCGGTTTGCGGCTGAGCGCGCCGACCAGGTTGACCTGGCCAGCGGTGCGGCAGGCGCGCAGCGTTTGCACGAGGTCGCCGCCGACCACTTCCACCACATGATCTACGCCGCGGCCGCCGGTGATTTCACGAACCTTCGCCCCCCATTGTTCTTCCGCGCGGTAGTTCACGACGTGGGCGGCGCCGAGTTTGTTCAGCCGCGAAATCTTTTCCTCGGAAGAGGTAATTGCGATCACGTTGGCTCCCGCCATCCTTGCGAACTGCAGCGCGAAGATCGACACCCCTCCGGTGCCCTGCACCAATACCGTGTCGCCCGGCTTCACCTTGCTTTCGACCATCAGCGCGCGCCATGCGGTCAGGCCGGCGCAGGGCAGGGTGGCGGCCTCCTCGTAGCTCAGCCCGGAGGGGATCTTGACGAACGCATTCTCGGGCAGGGAAACATACTCGCTGGCGAAGCCGTCGACATGTTCGCCGCGCATGCGGGAAACTTTTACCGGCGACGGGGCGCCATCGATCCAGTCGGGGAAATACGTGCCGACAACGCGGTCGCCGGGTTTGAACGCGCGTACGTCCCGACCCACGGCAACCACCTCTCCGGCGCCATCGGATAGCGGTACCCGGCCTTCGGCGGCCGGCATGATGCCGGCGACCACCAGATAATCGTGGAAATTCAACGACGAGGCGCGGACGCGAACCAGGACCTCATTCTCGCGCGGCTCCGGCTGATCGATGGCGACAAGTTTCAGATTGTCGATGGTGGACGGGCTATTCAAGCGAACTTGTCTCATATTGCTTTCCCAACTTGACTACCGAGATATGAACATCGATGCGCGCACGTATCGGCCAGATCCGTGCGCCTTGACCGGCTGACGACGAGGACGGTCAGGAGTCAGAGTTCGTTTTTAACGAACCGTCCGTTTTGCATGATCGCTTTCAGATAACGACCGGGCTCGGTCAGGATGCTGATGTCTTCCGTCGGATCGCCGTCCACCACCAGAATATCGGCTGCCTTGCCGACTTCGATCGTGCCGGTGATGTGGTCTTGCCCGGCCAGTTCGGCGCCGTTGGCCGTCGCCCAGCGCATCACGTCGGCTGCGGGAATGCCCATGTCTTTCACGTATACCTCGAGTTCGCGGGCATAGACTCCCAGCTCATGCGGCATGCCTTGCGCGCCGAAGTCATCGCCGGGAACCATTCTGAGCCCGGCCCTGTTGGCCTTGGGCAGCATCTCGAGCATATTCAGCCAGCCGCGCTGGTCGGGATCCGACAGGTCGTGCGGCTGGTCCGTCTTCAGGTGGCCAAGAATCCTGGTGAACAACATGCTCGGCACGAGGATGGTGCCCTGCTTGATCATCCTTTCCAGGCATTCCTCGTCCATGTAGTCGGCATGATCGAGGATATCGACGCCCGCCTCCAGACATTCCAGAATCGCTTCGCGTGTCGCGACGTGCGCGCGCACTCTTTTGTCGCGCTCATGCGCGGTTTCGACCACGGCGCGCAACTCGGCCTTCGACAGCCCGCGATAGGTCGTGCTCCAGGTGAATCCATGTCCGCCTGTCGGCAACACCTTGATGATTTCCGCGCCGAACAGGATTTCTTCCCGCACCGCCTTGATCATGTCTGCAACGCCATCGGCGAACACATTCTGTCCGTAGCGGCGGATGCCGTCGCGCGGCGGAGCAGAGGTCGCCCACCAGAGTCCACGATCCTCATAGTCGCCGGTGGTGGTGACGTGCCGGCTGCATGGCGTAATGCACGGGCCTTTGATCAGACCCATGTCGACCGCCATCTTCAACTGGATATCGTGGTTATGGCCACAGGAACCGGAAACGACCTGGGTGACACCGGACATGAGTGCAACCTGCATGGCGTTGGCATACTGGAGCGCCAAAATTGCCGGCGGCTTTTCTTCTCCAAGGAATGTGCCCGCGCGTCCTTTCGAAAACAGCGGCGGGCCGATATCGACGAACTCGCCATGCCAGTGGCCCACCGTCATGCCGGGCATGAGCGTCTTTCCGTTCAGGTCGATGCGGCGATCGCCTTCCTGTGGGGCGATCTCGATGTCCACGCCGGCGATCTTGTCGCCCTCGACCACGACAGTCATGCCGGGTCTGATGGCTCCCCTGCCGGCGAACAGGTTGACGTTTGTAAATACGGTGCGCTGTTGCATTGAAGTCCCCTTGGAGCTTGTTATCAGATTCAGTCGCCGTGGATCGTATCGATTGAATCAAGTGAACGGGGTGAACTGGGTGGGCGTGCGAATGGTAGTGACAGATTGCAGAGGTCAATCGTAGCTGTTTGATTCCAGCTTTACTGCTACCCATTCAGTAAGGAGTTTTGCTTGCGCAAGCAAGGCAAGGAAGATTCCTGCTCTGGCTGTGCGGCGGCAAGCAGACGACAGCATCCCGGAACTGCCGGCACAGGCAACTCGAGTTTCGCCAGCGGGCGTTAGCGCCCGTGCACGAATGCCTAGCATATCGACATCACAGTCGGCCGACATTCGGCGGACCCTTGCTGGCCAAACTGTATGGTTACGCGATGCATCGATTCAAGGTAACGGGTGGGTTGTCAGTCGCGGCCGATGTCGGAGGAGATGTCCAGAATCCTGTCGTCGTGCTGCTGCACGGTGGCGGCCAGACCCGGCATAGCTGGAGGAAAGGCTTCGACGCGCTGGTGGAGGCGGGATACCACGTGGTCTCGCTGGACGCCCGCGGGCATGGCGACAGCGACTGGGCCCCCGACGGGGACTATCGCCTGGATGCGCTGGTTTCGGATTTGCGTTCGGTCCTGGCGCAGATACCGGAAATGCCAATCGTCATCGGGGCTTCACTGGGGGGCATGACCGGGCTCGCCGCGGTTGGGGAGGCGCAAGCGCCCATCGCGCGCGCGCTGGTCCTGGTGGATATCACTCCCGGGTATGACACGCGTGGAACGGACCATATTGCCGCGTTCATGAATGCCAATCTGGATGGGTTCGGCAGCATTGACGAGGCAGCCGACGCGGTGGCGCGTTACAACCCGAACAGGCCGCGCCCGAAAAACCCAGAGGGCCTTCGGCGTAATCTGCGCGAGCGCGATGGCCGCCTTTACTGGCACTGGGACCCCAGGTTCCTGTCCCACGGGGAATTGCACCCGGATTTCGTGCAAGGCCGCCTCGAGGCCGCCGCGCAGCGGGTGCGGGTGGCGACTTTGCTGATACGCGGCGGCTTTAGCGACGTGATCGGCGATGAGCAGGTTGATGCGTTTCGCAAACTGATGCCGGCCGCCGAATGCGTGACGGTCGCGGGTGCGGGTCATATGGTGGCTGGCGACCGCAACGATGCATTCAATCGCGGCATTCTCGAATTCATTGCGAGGCAGGACAACAGAAGCGAATCGGCTTATTCCCGGTAGCGGCACGGACCGGACTTCCAATCGGGCGTTCCGGTGCACGCCCGGCATTCAATTTGATAAGCGGAACTGAGGAAACAATCAATGGCTAACGGACCTCTTCAAGGCTTGAGAGTCGTGGAGTTTGCGGGAATCGGGCCCGGCCCCTTTTGCGGCATGCTGCTGTCCGACATGGGCGCGGACGTAGTACGCATCGACCGCAAGGGCAGTGCGGCAGGGCCGAACGCGAAATACAACATCGATGCCCGCGGACGCCGTTCGGTGGCGCTGGATCTCAAGCGGCCAGAATCGCTGGAGCTGTGCCTCAAGCTTTGCGAAAGGGCCGATATCGTGTTTGAGGGCTACCGCCCCGGCGTCATGGAACGGCTTGGCCTTGGTCCGGACGTGGTGCTCGGCAGGAACCGGCGCATCGTGTATGGCAGGATGACGGGATGGGGCCAGCATGGGCCGTATGCGAACCGCGCCGGCCATGACATCAATTACATCGCGATCACGGGTGCGCTCGATGCGATCGGCACCGGGGAGAAGCCGATTCCTCCGCTCAACCTGGTGGGCGATTATGGCGGCGGTGCGATGTTCCTGGCTTTCGGCCTGCTGGCGGCAGTGCTGAACGCCCGTTCCACCGGACGGGGGCAGGTGGTCGATGTGGCGATGACGGATGGCGCCGCCTACCTTACCGCCGTATTTCACCGGTTGCGGGCCATGGGCCTGTGGAAGGACGAGCGGTGCGCGAACCTGCTCGACGGAGGCGCACCCTTCTACGATACCTATCGCTGCGCGGACGGAACGTGGATCGCGGTCGGCGCCATCGAGCCGCAGTTCTATCAGATCCTGCTGGAAAAAACGGGACTGGCGGGAACCATGACGGATGACCAGATGGACCGTTCCAGATGGCCCGATATGAAGAGGCAGTTTGCCGAAGTCTTCGCTACCAAGACGCGCGAGGAATGGTGCGCCGTGATGGGTTCGGACGATGCCTGCTTCGCGCCGGTGCTATCGATCGAGGAAGCCATGCAGGATCCGCATCAGGTCGCGCGCGAGACCTTTGTCGAGATCGACGGCGTGCCTCAGCCTGCCCCGGCGCCGCGCTTCTCCGTGACGCCTGGCCAGATCCAGGCAATGTCGCAGCGCCTGGATACCGACAGCCAGAGCATTCTGGCGGATTGGGGAATCGGCTCCGACTACACTGCGGAACTTGCCGCCGCTGGCGTCGTTTCCTGATCTTTCGTTTTCACAGGGACTTCCCATGTCAACGGATACTGGTTCTCTTCCTTCGGAAGTCGCCATTCACGCGCTGAAACTGCTTGCCGCCCGCGACTTTGAGGGGTTGAGGGCGCTGCTCGCACCGGACGTGACGCTGGATTGGCCGTTTCACCAATCCGGTTCGCCGGTGCGGATCGAAGGCGCCGATTCGCTCATGGATGCGGTACGGATCATCAAGGTATTCCAGGATCTGGAAATCAGGATCCTCGAGTTCAACGAACAGAAGGACGGCGGAACCAGTATCATCGAGGCAAGGTCCAGGGGGACATATGCCGACGGCCGGCCCGACTACACGAACCACTATATTTTCATCCTGAAGATCGTGAACGGGAAGGTGACGCGGTGGCGCGAGTTCTATAATCCCCTCGAAGTGATGAAAGCCGCGGCCGGCACCAAGGCAGGAAAGACGGCGCCTGCCCGCGCTTGATGGCGGGCTTCATGGTTGGCTGCAGCAAGCATGGATTAGCGAAACCCGGCTTGCTCCGGTGACCACTTCCACGCCGCCTTTCAAATCGTCATCGTCCTCTGAGAAGTCCCGGGTCAGTGGCGAATGGCCGAACCGCCATCGACCGTAACCTCGCCGCCGGTGGTGAAGCTTGAGGCGTCGCTTGCCAGCCACAGCGCAGCCTGGGCGACTTCTTCCGGCTTGCCGATCCGGCCCATTGGATGGGCGCTGCACCACATCGCATAAGCTTGCTCGCGTGGCAGGCCCGTTTGCACCAGCGCGTCCTCGAACATCGGGGTTTCGATTCCGCCGGGATGGATGGTGTTGGCGCGAATCGCATAGCCATTGAGGGCGCAATGCAGGGCAATGGATTTGGTCATGGCTACCATTGCCGTCTTCGACGCGCCATAGGCCATCAGGCTGCTCATCGGGCGCGAAGCGATCACGGAAGCGATATTGATGATGGAGGATGGCTCTCCAGAGGATTTCATCAGCGGCAACGCGGTCTGGCAACCGTAGTAGACGCCGTCAAGATTGGTGGCCATATGCAGCCGCCAGTTTTCCTCGTTGGTATCTTCGATCGAGCCGCCGATACTGACGCCGGCGCTGTTGACCAGGATGTCGAGCCGGCCCCACCTTTCGGAAACCGCGTCGATGACGCGGACCCAGTTGGAGCGGTTCGACACTTCAAGTGCCATGCCGCATGCGCTCGGCCCGATCGATTCCGCCACCCGGCGCGCATCCGCCTCGGAACGCGCAGTGAGGACCACCCTCGCGCCTTCCCTGGCAAACAGGCGGGCAATGGCCTCGCCCATTCCCTTGCTGCCGCCCGATACCAGTGCCACTTTTCCTTCGAGATCACCCATGTTCCGATTCTCCGGTGTTGACTACCTCAACTCGGCAAGCGATGCGGGATCGAATGGCTCCGCGGTATCGCCGGCGAGCGATTTTCTGGCCCACGCCGGATCCCCGATCGCCGCGCGGCCCACCGCGACCAGATCGATCTCGCCACTGGAGACACGCTTGACCACCGCATCGACGTTATCGACCGCGCTGAGATTGCTGTTGCCGTCATACATGCCCTTGTTGACGCCAACGCCTCCAACCGCCATCGCATGCTTGCCGGTCAGCTTCTTGGCCCAGCCGGCCAGGCTGAGATCGGACCCGGAAAATGCGGGCCGGTCGAAGTAGCGCACGCTGGCATCGAAGACATCGACCCCGGCGTCGGCGAGCGGTTGCAGCACGTCTGCCAGTTCCTGCGGCGTGTTGCCGAGCTGGGCGCGGAAGTCCTGCTGCTTCCACTGCGAAAAGCGAAAGAAGATGGGCAGGTTCGGGCCGATCGCCGCACGTATCCTATGCACGATCTCGGCGGCGAAGGCGCTGCGCCGGGCGCGGTTGCCGCCCCAGCGGTCCGTGCGGCGGTTGGTTTCCTCCCACAGGAACGTATCGATCAGATAGCCATGGCCACCATGGATCGCGATGCCGTCGAATCCGGCCTGGATCGCGTTGCGCGCCGACCGGACGTGCGCCTCGATCACGTCTTCAATGTCCTGTTCGCTCATCGGCTCGCCGATGAGCGGCTGGGAAGGGATCTTCCCGGCATCGATCGACGTGGTTCGTCTCAGCGGCCCCCACAGGCCCGAAGGACCGAGGGTCGGCGCCTCAGGGTGCGGCCCGGTGCCGGGGAGGCGCATGACGCCCTGGTGCCACAGTTGCGGAATGATCTTGCCGCCCGCCGCGTGCACTGCCTCGACGACCCGGCGCCATCCCGCCAGCGGCGCCTCCCCATGAAGGACGGGGATGTCGTCCTCGCCAAGACCTGCGTCTCCCAGTGCGGAGCGATGGTCGACGCCGATGGCTTCGGTAATGACCAGGCCGAACCCGCCGGCGGCGCGCCGGCTGTAGTAGCTGCATACCTGCTCGGTCGGCGCCCCGCGGGGACAGAATCCTCGCGTCATCGGCGACATGACGATGCGGTTGGACAAGGTGGTGCCGCGAATGGCGAGCGGCTCGCCCAATAGCTGGCGCGTCATGGCATCAGCGCGGAGGCATGCGGATTGCGCCATCCAGGCGAATCGTCTCGCCGTTCATCATCGGATTCTCGATGATATGCGTGGCGAGCATGGCAAACTCAGGCGGGCGGCCAAGCCGGGACGGATGCGGCACTGCCTTGGCGAGGCCCTCGCGCGCTTCCGCGCTGACCCGCGCCAGGATCGGTGTATCGAAGGTGCCCGGCGCAATGGTGCAGACGCGGATCTTCCGGCTCGCCAGGTCGCGCGCCGCGACGATCGTCATCCCAACGATGCCGGCTTTCGCGGAAGCGTAGGGAATCTGTCCGATCTGGCCTTCGAATGCCGCGACCGAAGAAGTCAGCACGATCGCGCCACGTTCACCGTCCAGCTCCTCCAACTTGGCCATTTCGGCCGCGGCCAGTCGGACCACATTGAACGTGCCGACCAGATTGATGCGTACGATCTGCTCATAGTGCTCCAGGGAGCCGGGCACGCCGGATTTGTCGACGACTCGGATCGGGCCGCCGCGTCCGGCGCAATGCACGGTGGCGCGTAACGGCGCCATGGCCTGGGCCGTGCGGAAAACTTCGATCATTTGTTCTTCGCTGGTGACATCGGCCGGCACGAAGCGGCATGCACTACCGAGTTCGCTGGCGATTTCAACGCCCGCCGAGGTCGGCAAGTCGGCGATGACAACCCTGGCGCCCGAAGCGAGCAGCTTCTCGACCGTGGCGCGGCCCAGCCCCGAAGCGCCGCCAGTGACTACTGCGGAAATTCCCTTGATGTCCATATTCGTTTCTTCCTCTTTGCTTTTATAGCCGTTCGATGATCGTCGCGTTGGCAAGGCCGCCCGCCTCGCACATCGTTTGCAGGCCGTAGCGGCCGCCTGTTTGCTCCAGCGCATGCAGCATCGTGGTCATCAGGCGGCCACCCGAGGCGCCCAGCGGGTGGCCAAGGGCGATTGCGCCACCACGCGGATTCAGGCGCTCCGGATCGGCGCCGATTTCACGCAGCCACGCCAGTGGCACGCTGGCAAACGCCTCGTTGACTTCGAAGTGATCGATATCGCCCGGCTTGAGGCCCGCTTTGGCGAGCGCGCGCTTTGTCGCCGGGATCGGTGCCGTCAGCATCATGTTGGGATCGTCGCCGATCACGTCGAACGCCACGAAGCGGGCGCGCGGCTTGAGCCGCAGGCGCACTGCCGTTTCCTCGCTCATCAGCAGCAACGCGGATGCACCATCGCACAGTTGGGAGGAGTTGCCCGCTGTCACACTCCAGCGGATTTCAGGATAGAGCGCCTGCATCTTTTCATCGACGAAAGACGGCTTCAGATGCGCAATGCTTTCCGCCGTGCAGTTGTCCCGGATGGTTTCGTCATGGCGGAAATCCACGCCATTTGCCGTCACCGGGACGATCTCGGAAGCGAATGCCCCGCTGTCGCGGGCTGCTTGTGCACGCTGGTGCGAACGCGCGGAATACGCATTCATCTCTTCGCGCGAGATGCCCCAGCGCCCCGCGATGCGCTCGGCTGCCGTGCCCTGCAGGATCAGCCCGTTCGCATAGCGTTCGTAGACCTGGGAGCCGACCGGATCCTGGCCGATGCGCGCGCTGAACATCGGAATCCGGCTCATCGACTCCACGCCGCCAGCGATCACGATGTCATAGGCGCCGGCAGCGATGCCCTGGGCGGCGAAATGCACCGCCTGCTGGCTCGAGCCGCAGCGCCGGTCCACCGTGGTGGACGGCACGGTTTCGGGCAATCCTGCGCCGAGCCACGCAAGACGGCCCGGATTGCCGGATTGCTCGCCAACCTGGCTCACGCAACCCACGATCACGTCATCGACCGAGGCAGGGTCGATGTCATGGCGCGTCATCAACGCCTTGAACAGGTTTCCCAGCATGTCCGTGGGGTGCAAGGACGAGAGCGCCCCGCCCGCTTTGCCGCGCGCCATCGGCGAGCGGATCGCGTCTACTATTACCGGATTCTTCATTGTCGTACCCTTTCTCTTTATCCCTGATCAGATTGCCGCGCATGGCGATGGACTTATGCTGAATCGCAACAAGTGCGCATCGCCGCTGCAGGAGAAGCTGCGATCCAGCATAAGTCATCGCCAAAATGAGGGACATGGCGAAAGCATGCTGGACAAATGCGATTGCGCTCTCAAGCAGTTAAGGATGGTGTTCAACGCCGCGTGCGTCGCCATCCGCCGCACCCCACGCAGCGTCAAGTTGACGTTGCCGGCCGCCGTGCGGTGTGCGGCCGCGGAAAAAATGCGGCATGTGCAAAATCAGTGAGCTGGCCAAGAGTTCCTCGTCACATCCAAGGTGCCAAAGCTGCTGAAAGCCCACGCCTGGTGCGCATTTTCACTGCCAACGCATGGGCTTTGTTCTCCATTGGATGTGGCATGGCTGCGCGCTTGTCAGGGCTGCGCGGCACCATGCAAACTCCGGCACAGAACATAACGAGGGTGCATGCACGATGCTTGACTTTGCCAGGCTGCAGGCTCTGCCCGATCTGCTTTCCCATCACGCGCAAGTGCGCCCGCTCGCGACGGCACTTGAGTTCGAGGGGCGCGTGACGTCGTATGCGGAGCTGGACGAGCGCTCCACGCGGCTCGCCGCACTAGTCCATCGAGATCGTCCAGGATCTTCCGCGCAATCCGAACGGCAAGGTGCTGCGCCGGCTGTTGCGGGAGCCTTACTGGACCGGTTATGACAGGCGCGTCGATTGACGCGATCCATTCCAGCCGGAGCGCAGCGCATCGTTTGCCGCAACCGGCCGGGATCCAGGAAGCAGGGAAACAAGAAATTGCAATGATGGAAAATACTTTCAACCTGAGTGGAAAGAGCGCGCTGGTCGTCGGCGGCTCGAGCGGCATCGGGAACGGAATCGCTCGAGCCTATCTGGAACGCGGGGCCACCGTGCATGTATGGGGTACGCGTGCCTGCGCGGCAGACTATGCCGGTGAAGCGGGATCAAACCTGGATGGATTGTGTTACGCGCAGGTAGATGTCTCGGACGCCGATGCGCTGACGCGCTTCGAGCCCTCATTCACGGAACTGGATATCCTGGTGCTGGCGCAGGGAGCGGTGAAGTACCGCCGGCAAGAGTTCGAGATCGAATCGTTCCGGCATGTGGTCGATGTCAACCTGAACAGCGTGATGCATTGCAGCCTCAGGTTCTTCGAGATGCTGAAGCGCTCGACCGGTTCGATCATCATCATCAGTTCGATCGGCGCCTACAAGTCCGTCAAGGGGAACCCCGCCTACGCCGCCTCCAAGGCCGGATTGCTGGGGCTGACGCGCACGCTGGGAGACGCCTGGGGGGCAGAGGGCGTGCGGGTGAATGCGATCGCTCCCGGCATGGTCGCGACGAAGATGACCGCCGTCACCACCGCACACCCCGACCGCCGTCAGGCCGCCCTGGACACGATATCAGTCGGCCGGTTCGGCACGCCTGAAGACATGGCTGGCGTGGCGCTGTTTCTCGCCTCTCCCCTTGCGTCCTACATCACCGGCCAGACGTTGATCGTCGACGGCGGTCGCAGCCTTTGAGTGAACCGGCGCCGGCCGCTTCGCGTTGGCGTCCAACCAGGAGTGAACGTCAAGTGTCACAGATTCAGCTTGCACAACCATCCGCCGCAGCGGCAACCGAAGATGTCTCCGCGCCGGTGGATCTCGTCGCGCTCGCGCGCTGGATGGACGAGAACGGCCTGGAAAGCGGGCCGGTTCACGCCGTATCCCGGATTGGCGGCGGCACACAGAATATCCTGTTGCGCTTCCGGCGCGGAGCGCGCGAATTCATTTTTCGTCATCCGCCCGCGCATCCGCGCCCGGAGAGCAACAAGACCATGATCCGCGAGTCTCGCGTGCTTGCGGCGCTTGCCTCTACCGGCGTGCCGCATCCGCGCCTGATTGCCACGTGTACCGACGAAACTGTGCTTGGTGCGGTGTTCTATCTGATGGAGCCGGTCGCCGGTTTCAATGCGACGGTCGCCATGCCAGGGCAAGCAAAGGAATCGCCCGAGCTACGTCACGCCATGGGCTTCGCGCTGATCGACGGCCTGGTCGCGCTGGCGAACGTGGACCACGAAGCGGTGGGACTGTCGGATTTCGGCCGGCTCGACGGCTTCCTGGAGCGCCAGGTCGGACGCTGGGCGGCGGAACTGGAGTCGTACCACCGCTATCCGGAATGGTCCGGACGGGGAGAGCTTGGCGATGTCCACGGCATCGGCGCATGGCTCGAGCAGAACCGGCCCGTCGGGATGAGGCCAGGCATCATGCATGGCGACTACCATATCGGCAATGTCCTTTACCACGCCGATGGCAGCCTGGCCGCGATCGTTGACTGGGAAATGGCGACGCTGGGCGATCCGCTGATGGATCTCGGCCGCCTGCTGTCCACCTGGCCGGATGGCGACGGGCCGCCGGTTCTTTCCATGCGGGTCGATCCATCAACCGGATTTCCGACGCGCGAGGCGCTGATTGCGCGATACGCAAAGAAATCGGCCAGGGATCTTTCGAACCTGCCGTGGTTCGAGATCCTTGCCTGTTACAAGCTCGGCATCCTGCTCGAAGGCACGTACGCGCGCGCGCAGGCAGGCAAGGCGGATCCGGCCACGGGCGCCCGGCTGCATGCAACCGCCATCGCGCTGCTCGAGCGCGCCCGACAACGAATCACCAGCAACCGAGAGAAGGTCCAACAATGAATTTTGAATACTCAGACCGTCAGCGGCAGCTTGGCGAGCGGGTGCGCGGCTTCATGACAGAGCATGTCTACCCGGCCGTGCCGGCCTATTTTGCCGAGCTGCAGCAGCAGCGCTGGCAGCAGCCGGCTGTGCTGCAGACGCTGAAGCAGACAGCGCGGGAAGCCGGGCTGTGGAACCTGTTCCTGCCGCCGTCGCCGGAGCATGATACCGATGAATTTCGTGGTGCCGGATACAGCAATCTCGAGTACGCACTGGCAGCCGAGGAAATGGGGCGCCTGACCTGGGCCTCGGAGGTGTTCAACTGTTCCGCGCCCGATACCGGCAACATGGAAGTGCTGCACCGCTACGGCACGCAAGCGCAGCAGGAACGCTGGCTGCGCCCGCTGATGCGCGGCGAGATCCGCTCGGCCTATGCGATGACCGAGCCGGATAGCGCATGCTCCGACGCCACCAACGTGCAGACCCGGATCGAGCGGCAGGGCGACGAGTATGTGATCAACGGCAGGAAATGGTGGATTTCCGGCGTGGGCGACCCGCGCTGCAAGCTGCTCATCGTCATGGGCAAGACCAATCCGGAGTCACCGCGGCACGCCCAGCAGTCGCAGATCCTGGTGCCGATCGACACTCCCGGCATCCACATCGGGCGAATGATGACCAATTTCGGCTATGACGATGCGCCGCATGGTCATTTCGAGGTGACGTTCGACAATGTACGCGTGCCGGCGGAAAACCTGGTCCTCGGGGAAGGGCGTGGTTTCGAGATTTCGCAGGGGCGCCTCGGCCCGGGCCGTATCCATCACTGCATGCGGATCGTCGGTCTTGCGGAGGTGGCGCTGGAGAAGATGACGCGGCGGCTGCTGGAGCGGCGCACCTTCGGCAAGGTCATTGCAGATCATTCCATCTGGGAGCAGCGCGTGGCGCAGGCGCGCATTGACATTGAGATGACCCGCCTGCTGACGCTGAAGGCGGCCGACATGATGGACAAGGTCGGCAACAAGGTGGCACGCCTGGAAATCTCGATGATCAAGGTGGCTGCGCCTCGCACCGCGTTGCGCATCATCGACCATGCGATCCAGTCGTTCGGCGCGGGCGGGCTGGACAGCGATGCCGGTACCGCGGCCCTGTTCGCCCGGGTAAGAGCCTTGCGCATCGCCGATGGTCCGGACGAGGTACACGCACGCACCATTGCCAAGCTCGAATACGCGAAGTACGCGGCGAAGGCCGCCGCCTGACGCCATGGCTTGTCCCACTTCGACAAGGCCGGCAGCCGCTATCGGGACAGGGGGGACAGGGCACTGGTAGCAGCCGGCAATTCAGCCTGCCAGCTCAGGCAAGTCTGAGCTGGCCAGATGGGTAATGTCATCGGGCAGCCAAATACAAAGAGAGATCACGTGGGCCAGCGTACCATCTTCACGTCCGCCACCTTGTATGACGGGCGCAATTCGAAACAGACCGGAATGACGGTTGTGGTCGAGGGTGGCAGGATTTCCGCCATCCACCGCGAGCGCGCCGACCCTGGCGGCGGACGACACATCGACCTCGCGGGCAGGACGATCATGCCCGGCATGACCGTCGGTCACTGGCATGGCGAGTTCGTGAATATCGGGCCACCGCTGTTTGCTTCCGGACGGGCCGGGACCTTCGTCGGGACCGAGCAGCCGCCGGCGATTCTCGCGTTGCAGGCGGCATCGGCGCTGCGCAGCGCACTGATGTCGGGGGTGCTGCGCGTCATTTCCGCGGCATGTTCCAACAACCTCGATGGCCAGATGAAAATGGCACTGGAATCGGGACTGATCGAGGGGGCAGATATCGTACCGTGCAGCCGCCATATCCTGGGAACGGCGGACCAGGAGGACCGCGGGCAGTGGTGGCGGTCGCCGGCGCCGGTCTGTGATGGGCTGCGCCGCATTGGCGGCAATGTGTTCGCCGATGGCGTCGATGCCATGGTGCGGGCGGTGCGCCAGGAGATCCTGTTTGGCGCCGAGATTGTCAAAACCTACATCGACGGCGGCCACGGTCTGGACTGGACGCCTGGTTATCGATCCATTTCCCTGTCCGAACTGCGCGCACTGGTCGACGCCGCGCACGAGCGCGACAAGCGCGTGCGGGTGCACGTGACCAACAAGGCATCGATCCTGAAATGCATCGAAGCCGGCGTCGACATTCTCGATCATTGCGATTACCTGGACGAGCAATGCATCGAGGCGATGGCCGGGCACGGCACCTACTTCATCCCCAGCCCGGTGTTCGGCAAGCTCGCGAGCAGTGCCGCCCGGGGGGAGCGCCTTGACCCGGCCAATCCGGTCGACCGCACCTGGCTGAATCTGCTCGAGATGGTGCCGAAAGCGAACGCGGCCGGGGTGCGTATCGTCCCCGGCGACGACTTCGGCGCCCAGGGCATGCTGCATGCACCGGGCGTGTATGGACGCGAGCTCGAAATCTATGTCAAGGATTTCGGCATCCCGGCCGATGATGTGATTCGCTGGGCGACGGCCAATGGCGCGCAGATGGCGCTCGCCGACCACGAGAGCGGCACGCTCGAGACCGGCAAGGCGGCCGATCTCATCGTCCTTGACGGGGACCCGGGAGAGGACATCGGGATCCTGTGCGATCCGGCGCGCTATCTCAAGCTGATCCTGCAGCGCGGGCGGATCGTGAAAGACGAACTGGGCTCGGCCCACTGATCATGGCCTGGCTTCGCCCGCAAGCGCGGCTCCGGGGCTGCGCGGCAATGGATGGCGCGGGTACGCGACCTGCCAAGGAGACTCGCCAATGCGCGACGTAACGGTTGAAGACAAGTATCTGCTGGAAGCCGGAATGGCCATGATGACCGGAATCCAGGCATTGGTGCGGCTGCCCATGCTGCAGCGTGGACTCGATCGCAAGCGTGGACTCAATACCGCCGGCTTCATCTCGGGTTATCGCGGATCGCCGCTTGGCGCCTACGACCTGGAATTGTGGAAGGCGAAGGCACACCTGGAACGCGAGGACATCCTGTTTCAGCCCGGGGTCAACGAGGACCTGGCTGCAACCGCCGTGTGGGGCACGCAGACGCTTGGGCCGCTGCACAGGCCGACGAAGGACGGCATATTCGCTATCTGGTACGGGAAGGGACCGGGCGTGGACCGGTCGGGCGACCCGTTGCGGCATGGCAATATCGCCGGAACCCATCCCAATGGCGGCGTGCTGGTGGTCGCGGGGGATGACCATGCCGGGAAATCGTCGAGCATCGCCCATCAAAGCGAAAGCGTGCTCATGCATGCGGGAATCCCGGTGCTGGCGCCGTCCAATGTGCAGGATATCCTCGATTTCGGCCTGCTGGGATTCGCGCTGTCGCGTTACACCGGTCTTTATGCCGGACTGAAAGTCTGCAACGAGGTCATCGAACAAACGATGACGGTGGCGATCCCCGCGCACGCGGGAGCATGGGCATTGCCGGAACGCGGCAGCGCGCCGCCCACGGGCTTTCACAATTATCCCAGCGACCGCGACCGGATCCAGTCGGAGATCGTGGTCAAGCGCTACCGCCTGCCGTTGGTCGAACGGTTCTTGCGAGCCAATTATGTCAACCGGGTCCTGGTGGAGGCGACGCAACGCCGGCTTGGCATCGTTACCGCGGGCAAGGCGGTACAGGACGTGCGACAGGCGCTCGGTCTTCTGGGCCTGAGCGATGCGCACGCCACCCGGCTCGGCATCTCGGTCTACCAGCTGGGTTGCGTGTATCCGCTCGAGCCGCAAGGGATGGCGGATTTCGCGCGGGGACAGCAGGAATTGCTGTTCATCGAAGAAAAGAACCCGATCGTGGAGCACCAGGCAAAGGTGGCCTTGTATGGCCAGCCCGGCATGCCGCGCATCGTCGGCAAGACCGATGAAGACGGCATCGCAATGATTGCGTGCGACACGCAGCTGGAGCCGCTGAAGCTGGCCATCGTGATCGGTGAGCGCCTGCGGCGGCTTGGCATCGAGGACGCGGAGGTTGCGGCGCGTGTACAGCGGCTGATCGGGCAGGCGGAACTCGCAGCCGCTCTGAATCCGCCCACCGACGTGGTTCGCGCACCCTATTTCTGTTCCGGTTGTCCGCACAATACCGGAACCCGCTTCCCGGAAGGCAGCGTTGCCGCCGGCGGCATCGGTTGCCATGCGATGGCCATGTACAGTGGTCCGGAGATGCTGACCACCAGCCACATGGGCGGGGAGGGTGCGCATTGGTACAGCGTTGCCCATTTCTCCGGGGTGCCGCACATATTCCAGAACATGGGCGATGGCACCTATTACCATTCCGGGCTGCTGGCGATTCGCGGAGCGATTGCCGCCAACGTCAACATGACGTTCAAGATCTTGTTCAACGACGCGGTGGCAATGACGGGCGGCCAGCCGGTGGATGGGCCGCTCACGCCAGGAGATATCACGAGGCAGGTCCTGGCCGAAGGGGTGAAGCGCTGTGTGCTGGTGACCGACCGGCCCGATCTTTACGGTCCTCGCAGTGGCCTGGCTGACGGCGTCGCCGTCCACCACCGCGATCACTACGACACCGTTCAAAGGCAACTGCGCGAGATCAAGGGCGTCACGGTCGTCATCTACGAGCAGACCTGTGCCGCCGAGAAACGGCGTCGCCGCAAGCGCGACAAGTTTTCCGATCCGCCCAGGCGCATGTTCATCCATGCCGAGGTATGCGAAGGCTGCGGCGACTGTTCGACACAGTCCAATTGCGTGAGCGTGTGGCCGAAGGAAACGGAGCTCGGGCGCAAACGGGAAATCGACCAGTCGAACTGCAACAAGGATTACAGCTGCGTCAAGGGGTTCTGCCCGAGCTTTGTGACGGTGCTTGGGGCCGAGCCGCGCAAGCCGGAAACCGCGGACCTCGCGGGCCTGTCCCTGACTGGCTTGCCTGCTCCGGCGGTCGCTCCGATCGGGGAAGCGGGATTCAATCTCATGATTTCCGGCATTGGCGGCACCGGCGTGGTCACCATCGGCGCATTGCTCGGGATGGCGGCCCACCTTGAGCGCAAGGCCTGTTCCATCTTCGATATGACTGGCCTGAGCGTCAAGAACGGCGCGGTGTTCAGCCATGTCCGCATCGCCGCGAACCAGGGCCAGTTGAGAGCGGCCAGGCTGGGTGCGGCCGAGGCCGACCTTGCATTGGCCTTCGACGCGGTTGCCGCGCTGTCCAGGGAGCCGGCTGCGACTTATGATGCCACGCGCACGCGCACCGTGGCCAACGCGAGGATCGTTCCGGTTGCCGCATTCCAGCGTAATCCCGATCTGACCATCGACCAGCGTCAGATCGTCCGGAAGCTGGAAAAGCAATGCGCGGAACTGGAGGTCGTCGATGCCACCGGGCTGGGGTTGGCGTTGCTCGGCGATGCCATCGCCGCCAACCTGTTCTTGCTCGGCCATGCATGCCAGCGTGGCCTGCTTCCCGTGACTCCGGAAGCGGTGGAAAGGGCGGTGGAAATCAATGGCGTGGCGATTGCCTTCAACAAGAAGGCCTTCGCCCTCGGACGCTACTACGCGATCGATCCGGCAGCGCTGGAGGCAGCGGCCGGTGCGCGGCAGAAGATCAACTTCAAGTCCCTGAGCGAACTGCCCGACATCGTGGCGCACCGCAGCCACATGTTGACCGCTTACCAGAACGCCGCTTATGCGGAGCGCTATCGGCGCCTGGTGCAGCGTGTCGTCACCGCAGAGGAACGCGTGATGCCCGGCAAGACCGCCCTGGCAGTCGCGGTTGCGCGTAATTTCGCCAGGCTGATGGCTTATAAGGATGAATATGAAGTCGCCCGCCTGTATTCGGACCCGGCGTTCAAGCGGCAACTCAGGGACGCATTCGAGGATGGCGCAACGATCCGCTACAACCTGGCGCCGCCGCTGTTGGCCAGGCGCGATCCCGGGTCCGGCCATCTGATCAAGCGCGAATTCGGCCCGTGGCTGGCAAAGCTCTTTCCGCTGCTCGCGAACCTGAAGGGATTGCGCGGTACGCCGCTGGATCTGTTCGGCTATACGGCGGAACGCCGCATGGAGCGGAGCTTGATTGACCATTATGAGATGCAGATGACAATGGTCGCGGACTGCCTGACGCCTTCCAGTCATGCGGTGGCCATCGAACTGGCCGGTATTGCAGGGCAGATCCGGGGCTTCGGGCATGTGAAGGAAGCTAACGTGGTCAAGGCGCGCGCGCTCGAGCGTCGCACTCTGGAGCGCTTTCATGCGGCCTGTGCGTCCGCTTGCGTGGAGCCAAGGACCGCGGTCCAGGCGTAGGGCCGCCGCGCCTGCCGCTTCACAAGGACAGGCGCGGTGGCGCAATCGCCGTGATCAGGCGCCGGCTTGCTTTTCCGGCCGCGGCTTGCCGTAGTTCTGCTTCAATGCCTCCAGCGGATTGTAGAACTCCTTCCAGTGGGTGACCTTGCCATCCTTGCAGGCCATGATGAAGATGTAATGATTGCCGTAGGGCGGCCGACCGCTCCTGTAAGTGCCATGGGAGCGGCCTTCGATGATGATCTTGTCCCCGCAGTCGAGCACTTCCTGCGGGTCGATGCGGAAGGTCTCAAATACCTTTTCGACACTGAATTCCCTGATCATTTCGTCAACCCCATAGTGGGTTTGAGCGCCGTTCGGGTGAAACGGGAAATCAAGGACGATGTCGGGGGCGCAGCAGGTGCGGAACCCTTCCAGGTTGCGCTCGCTGGCGCAGGCCAGAGCGCGCAGTGCCAGTCGCGCATTGGGGGAGAGGTCGTCAGGAACCATTGCCTGTCCTTTCAGGAAATGCGTTGTGGTGAGCGGCCGGGATTGCCAGGCCGCCGGCTTGATCGGTCCTCCGCGTTGTCGCGCGCAGGACCATCGGGATGACGCGAAGCGTCCCGGCAGTACGTTAGCCATGGCGATCTTGTGACGCCAGTCGGATGTATTCGATATCCACTGCAGGAAAGCCTGATTGCGCAAGCGTGATCAATCGCGTTGGCGGCTGCCGCCTTCGCTCGGCTATCCTCTTTATGACGATTTGTGCTGGCTTTTGCGTGGATTGCGATACGGGTTGCGGTACGGGTCTTTGCATTGCCTCGCCATCCATCGCACGGCAGCGCTGAAACGCTTGCGGGCAGCAGCCTGGCACCAATAACTATGACATAGGGCCAATCGATGGCAGAGACATATGATGTGGTGGTGGTGGGGTCGGGTGCCGCTGGTTTGATGGCGGCCGCGCGTGCGGCTTACCACGGATTAAGCGTACTGGTGGTGGAGAAGGCGCACCAGTGGGGTGGCACGTCCGCGTCCTCGGGGGGCGGTGTGTGGGTGCCGAATCACGGACTGGGCAGCCCCGGTGACTCCCGCGAGAAGGCGCTCACCTATCTGCAGGCGGTCTCGAAGGGCGATGTCCGTCGCGACCGGCTTGAGTCGTTCGTGGACAACGGGCCGAGGATGCTGCAGTTCCTCGAACAGATCGGGGTTCGGCTGCATGTGCTGGACGGCTATCCGGATTACTTCCCGGACGCGCCGGGCGCCCACATCGGCCGGGCGCTGTTTCCCTATGAGATTGACGCGATGGAGGTGGGAGACAGCGTGCATGCGATGCGCTCCGCTCCGGTGCGCGGCAAGCTGTTCAACCGCTATTCCTTCGGCCTGGATGAGGCATTTACGCTGGCGACCCGCGCGCCACGCTGGCGGCGCGTCATTATCAGTATCTTCAAGCGTTACTGGCTTGACTTCGAATGGCGCAGGATCACGCGGCGCGACCGCCGCCTGACGATGGGCAACGCGCTGACGGGAGGATTGCGCAGGGAAGTCGACCGGCGCGGCGTAAAGATCCAGCTCAACACCGCCCTGGAGGATCTGGTGCTGCACGAAGGCACGGTGACTGGTGTCAGGCTGGTGCGCAACGATCGCCACTATGTCGCCCATGTGCGCCACGGTGTCGTGATGGCTTCGGGCGGCTTCGAGTGGAACCAGGAAATGCGCAATCGGTATTTCACGGTGCCGACGCCTGCGAACTGGAGTTCCAGTCCGGAGCGCGCCAACGACGGCGCCGGCACCCTCGCCGCCCAACGGGTTGGGGCCGCTACGGAGTTCATGGAGACCGGCTGGTTCATCCCCAGCATGCTCTTGCCCACCATCGGCGTGCCTAACGCGGAAATGACGCATCAAATGTCGTTTGACCATGGCCGTCCCCATAGCGTCTGCGTCAACCGCAATGGCGTGCGCTTCGTCAAGGAATGCATCGCCTACGATCAGTTCGGCCTGGCGATGCTGGAGGACCATGCGACAACTGGCGCAAACATGACCGTCTGGCTGGTGTTCGATGCGCAATTCCGCGAGAAATACAATGCCGGTGGCTTCATGCTCAACGCCATCATGCCAGATCGCAAGGTGCCGAGAGAGTGGTGGAATCATTATGTCTATCGCGCCGACACCATCGAAGAGCTGGCGGCCAGGATTGAAATCGATCCCAAGGCATTGTCGCAGACCGTGCGCAAGATGAACGAATATGCCAGGACTGGCGTCGATCCGGAGTTCGGTCGTGGCAGCGACGACTATGACAGATTTACCGGCGACGCGCGCATCACGCCCAATTCCTCCATCGGATCGATCGATACGCCGCCGTATTACGCAGTGCCAGTCGTTCTCGGCGACATGGGGACCAAGGGCGGCCTGAAGTGCGATGCGAATGCGCGGGTGCTGGGCCCGTCCGACAAGCCAATACCCGGCTTGTATGCCGCTGGCAATGCGGCGGGGTCCCCTTTCGGTGTCTGCTATCCCGGCGCCGGAGGCACGATCGGCCCGGCGATGACGTTTGGGTTCGTTGCGGTGGAGGACATCGTGGCGCGAATGCCGCGGCGGTGCCAGACCGACACTGTGCCGCCCAAGGCGCAATCAATGTGAGAGGTTGCCGCTCTCGATGAAGCCGATTGGAACCCGGCATCTCTCTTCACGTGTGGCGGCCTATTCCATCGAGACTCAGCAGCCACGCCATGTGGCAGTCGAGTTGCATCCGGCATGGCTGATTGTCTGAGCAAAGCGAGCAGAGCAAAGGCCTGCCACGTTTCGTCAAAACTGTTGGCCTCTACAGACATGTTTTCGGACGCAAATTCTCTGCGATTCAGCTTAAATTCAATGCCATAAGGGCGGATGAAATTAGGCATAAGTTCAATCGTTCGCCAATCGATCAGCTGGAAAAAAAATAACACAGCGTCGTCGCATGCTCTCTGATCGATACGCAGACCGCTCGGAAATGGAATTGGAATGCACATCAAAGAGGAGAGAGACAGAAAAATGAGCAACATCAAAGGATGGGCCAGAGGCTTGCATGCCGCCGCCGCGTTGGGTCTGTTGATCGGCGTGGCCCGCGATGCCCAGGCCTTCAAGTTCGACCTGCCGGATCCGGACTTCGAAGTCCGCTGGGACAATACCGTTCGCTACAACATCGGCATTCGCGCGGAAGGCCGGGATTCGAGAATCATCAATAATCCGCTGTTCGACACGTCCGATATGAAGTTCGACCAGGGCGACCTGGTCACCAATCGTGTCGACCTGTTGTCCGAGATGGACGTGGTTTATAAAGGCCGTCACGGCTTCAGGATCAGCGCGGCCGGCTGGTACGACAATGCGTACAGCGACACCAAGGTCGAAGGCAATCCGATTTTCGGTCCTCCCAGCTCCTACCCTGGCGGCAATTACACCAATTACGTCAAGCGATATAACCGGGGCCCTTCCGGAGAGTTCCTGGATGCCTTTGCCTTCACCAAATTTGACCTTGGCAATGTCCCGGTCAATCTGAAATTGGGTCAGCACACCACCTACTGGGGCGAGTCGCTTTTTTCCTTGTCAAACAGCATCGCGTATTCGCAGGGTCCGGTGGACGTAATCAAGGCGACTGCCAATCCGGGCAGCCAGGCGAAGGAACTGTTTCTACCGATAGCGCAAATCTCGGGTCAGGCGCAATTGACTGAAGAGCTGTCGGTGGCGGCTTTGTATTTCCTCGACTGGAAACCATGGCGCTTGCCTGATGGCGGCACGTACTTCGGCTCCGCCAATTTCTTCTCGGTGGGCGGCGGTACCTTTGTCCAGCCCGGCGTCCCGTTCCTCGGCGCCAGCGATCGCCCCCGCAACACCGGCGACTGGGGCGTCATGGGCCGGTGGTCGCCGGATTGGCTGCAGGGCACGGTCGGATTCTATTACCGCGAGTTTGACGAGAAGCTGCCCTGGGTGGTCTTCAATCCCGGCTTTTCGAGCGCTCGCCTTGCCTATGCGGAGAATACCAAGCTCTATGGTGTCAGCCTGGCGAAACAGTTGGGCGGGGCGAGTATCGGCGCGGAAGTCTCCTATCGCAAGGATGCTGCGCTGAATAGCAATGCGGCACTCAGTGCTCAGGGGGCTCGTGGCGATACCGTGCACGCTCTTGTTAATGGCATCGCGTACTTTGGTAACAGCCCGCTGTGGGGCGCGGCTCCCCTTACCGCCGAACTGAACTATACGCACCTGATCAAGGCAAAAAGCAATGGTGGCCTGCTTCCGCTGGAGGGAACGGCCGCCTGCGTATCCGCCACGCCGGGCGTGCCGGGCGATGTCTACGATGGCTGCGTCACCAAGAACGCATGGGCGTTGAACCTGTCGTTTGAACCGGTGTGGTACCAGGTTCTGCCGGGCGTGGACCTCAAGGCCCCGCTGAGTTACTCCATCGGCCTCGGCGGCAACGCGGCAACCCTCGGCGGCAGCCGCAAAGGAAACGGCGCCTACAGCATCGGGCTGACGGCGGAGGTGCACAACCGCTATTCCATTTCGCTCAAGTATAACGATTACCTCGTCAAGTTCCGCGACAACGGCACCGCGGTCACGACCAACAACGGTGGCGGCGCGCTCTATTCCGATCGAGGCTGGGTTTCTCTGACTTTTCAGACCTCGCTCTAACAGGTCGCCGAAAAACCGCTTTACCAACCTCGGCGCAACGCAGATGCCCTTACCGAGCGGCACACCCTCGATTTTCCCGGCAAGGTCGGAAGGGTAGGGCATCACTTGCAAGCCATCAGTCGGGCAGGCAGGCAGTTCAGGCACCTCCCAATGCGTCAATGCGTTGGGACGCTGTGATTGAACTTACGTAGAAACTGAAGGAGACACCATGAACTACGGCATGAAATCCATTGCGTTGACCCTCGCGGCGCTTGGCGCCGGGACCGCGATTGCCGCTATTCCCGCCGAAGAGGCGAAGCAACTGGAAGGCGCGCTGACACCTTTCGGCGCCATCAAGGCGGGCAACAAGAGCGGCACGATTCCTGAATATACTGGCGTTCCCCTCACGCCGCCGGCTTCGTTCGATCCGAAAAATCCAGGCTATTTGCCGGACCCGTTTGCCAGCGACAAGCCATTGTTCTCGATCGATGCGAAGAATATGGCGCAGCATGTCGACAAGCTGGCTGAAGGCGTGAAGGCGATGCTTGCCAGACATCCGGGATACCACCTGAACGTTTATCCCAGTCGCCGTACGATGATCTATCCGAAGTACGCGCTGGATGGCTCCATGGCGAATGCGACGAATTGCAAACTGGAGAATGACAACCTGACCGGTTGCCAGGCTGGTGTGCCGTTCCCGATTCCCAGGAATGGGGAGGAGGCGATCTGGAACCATCTGCTTGCGTTCTACGGCGTATCGAGTACGTACACGTTGGGTAGCTACGTCGTGGACAGGTCCGGAAGGATGACCTTGATGTCGTGGTTTCGGGCTTCCGAAGATAAGCCTTACTGGGATTCCAGCAACAAGGGCGATGGATCTGCAAAGCTCCTCAGCCGCGTTCGCTATGACACCGACGAACCGGCCCGCAGCGCAGGCGAGCGGCTGCTCCTGATCAGTCCGATCGACCAGAAGGAAGTCGCGCCCGTCTACCAGTATCTGCCCGGACAGCGCCGTGTGAAGCTGTCGCCGGACCTTGCCTACGACACGCCGAATCCGTCGTCGGGTGGCGTTTCCGCGATGGACGAGGTCCGCGGCTTTTATGGGAAGACGGACCGTTTCAACTGGAAGCTGATCGGCAAGAAGGAAATGTACATTCCCTATAACGCCTACAAGACGCTTTCTCCGGAGTGCAGCGAAGAGAAGATGCACACGAAGGACTTCCTGAACCCCGCCTGCGTGCGCTGGGAATTGCACCGGGTCTGGCACATCGAGGCAACGCTGAAGGAAGGGAAGCGCCATATCTTCTCGAAGCGGATCATGTACATCGACGAGGATTCCTTTGGCGCTGGTGTCTATGACGGTTACGACGCGGCGGGCAATCTGTACCGCACGACTCAGCAATTGCCGTACTACGTGTACAGCGACCCGAAACAGGGGACGGGGATGTTCAGCCAGCCGTTCGTGACTTACGACCTGCAGACCGGCGCCTACGGTTCCTTCAACCACGTCGCCTTTTCGCGCAAAGGCCAGGTGCCTGTGCCGGGCCGCGTGGCGGACCGTGAGTACACGCCAGGCGCGCTGGCCGGCGGCGGTATCCGCTAACGGCGATTGGCTTTCCGGATGCGGCGCCGAGAGGTGCCGCACCGTCTTGCGCATGCTGTCCGCTGCATCGCCACGTTGCCGTCGATGGCGCCCTTGATCAGATTGCATGGCCAGGGACGCTAGTCACAGTTCCCTCCGAGGGTTAAGTATGAACCGACCATTCCGCGTTCTGGCGATCTGTCTTGCCTGCGCCCTGCCTTTCACCGCCAATGCCTTCCAGAATCCATTGAGCCTTCCATCGAAGACGATTCCTCATCCCGACCAGGCGCCGATGTTCGCCATTGCCCAGGCGGGTAGCCGTACCGTTTCCGTCGGCCGGCACGGTGTCATTGCCTATCAGGATCGTAATGGGAAGGCATGGCGGCAAGCGAAAGTTCCCGTTTCCAGCGATCTCGTCGGCGTGTCTTTCGTCGACGAGCGCATGGGGTGGGCGGTCGGTCATGGCGGCGTGGTGCTGCACAGCGCCGACGGTGGCGCCACCTGGGCCAAGCAGCTCGACGGCAAGGACGCAGGACAAGCGGCCCTTGCCTACTACCGGAAACACGCGGATGACCTGGGCCCGGAAAACCGGGATACGGTGCTCAAGCAGGCAGCGCGCTGGGCGGAGGAAGCCACCGCCCAGCCCTTCCTCGATGTCTGGTTCAAGAACGAGAGCACCGGCTATATCGTCGGAAGCTTCAACAGGATCATGCGCACCGACGACGGCGGCAAGCAGTGGATTCCACTGATCGACAAGATCGACAATCCCGGTGAGCTGCATTTCTACACCGTGCGCGGCAATGGCGATGACGTGTACATCGCGGGCGAGAGCGGCTCCGTATGGCGCTGGGATGAACACAAGGGCAAGTTTATCCTGGTCAAGACGCCCTATGACGGCTCATTGTTCGGATTGGTCCTGGCCGGACGCGCCGTCCTTGCGTACGGCATGCGCGGCAGCCTTTTTCGCACATTCGACCGGGGCGCCAGCTGGGAAAAAATCAAAACCGACGTCCGCGGCGGCATCGTCGCCGGTGACGTGAGTCAGACCGGCGAAATCATCGTGGCCAGCCAGTCCGGAGACATCCTTCGCAGTTCCGACAACGGCGGATCGTTTGCTCGGGCGGCCGACCCATTGCCCACGGCAGTGGCGGGTCTTCTCGCATTTCCGACCGGCGCATATGTCACCGTCGGACCCCGGGGCGTCCGTACCGGAGAGTCCGCCAACCGCGTCCCGCAGTCCCGTTAGCCCGTATCAGACACTGAAGCGAAATTATGGTAAATGCACCTATGCATCAAGAGGCTGGTCCCGTCCATCGCGATCCGGCCCAGTTCGACAGGTCGTCGGGCAGCCTGGTGGAACGCCTCATTTTCAATCACCGCACCTGGGTGATGCTGGCGTGCTTGCTGGTGACCGCCGTATTCGGTTACCAGTTGCGTTTGCTGCATGTGAACGCGAGCTTCGAAAAGATGCTGCCGCATAGCCATGAATTCGTACGCCATTACCTGGAAAACCGTGATGAACTGCGCGGATTGGGTAATACCGTCAGGGTGGTGGTGGAGAATACCCAGGGCGACATTTACAACCGCGATTATCTGACTACCCTGGGAAAGGCCAATGACAAGATTTTTCTGTCGCCGGCTGTCGACCGTGCCTGGATGAAGTCGCTGTTTTCCCCTGCGGTACGATGGTCGGAGGTGACCGAAACCGGCTTCGACGGCGGCCCGCTCATGCCGAACAGCTATGACGGCTCCGAAGCTGCCATCGCCGAACTGAAACTCAACATTGAACGAGCGGGCCAGATCGGCAACCTGGTCAGCATCGACCAGCGCTCCAGCATGATCGTCATTCCATTGCTGGACCGCGACGCCGACGGCAAACCGGTGGACTATGCGGCCTTGTCCGCGGTGCTTGAAGAGGTGCGCAGCGAAATCCAGAAAGATTCGCGCTACCGGGTGCATATCATCGGCTTCGCCAAGCTGGTCGGCGACCTGATCGAAGGGCTGGAGAAGGTGATGACCTTTTTCGCCCTGGCCGCTTTCACCGCCACCGCCATCATCTACCTGTATACCCGGGATGTGCGCAGCACCATGCTGGTGATGGCGTGCTCGATTGTCGCGGTGATCTGGCAGCTCGGGATCGTGGCCAGTCTCGGCATGGAAATCGATCCCTTCTCGATCCTGGTGCCGTTCCTGGTGTTTGCCATTGGCGTGAGCCATGGTGCGCAGAAGATGAATGGGGTGATGCAGGATATCGGCAGGGGCATGCATCAGTGGGTGGCGGCACGCTTTACCTTCAGGCGCCTGTTCCTTGCCGGCCTCACCGCCTTGCTGGCCGATGCAGTGGGATTCGCGGTGCTGATGATCATCGACATTCCGGTGATCCGCGAACTGGCACTGTCGGCCAGTGTCGGGGTCGCGGTGCTGATCTTTACCAACCTTATCCTGCTCCCGGTGCTTCTGTCGTACGTCGGCGTATCGTCGTCGGCGGCCTGTCGTAGCCTGGCGGGGGCGTCTGGCGGCGGCAAGAAGCGCGTGGCGTCTGGCATCTGGGGCTGGCTTGGCCGGTTTACCGAACGCGGCTACGCATTGTGCGCGGTCGGCGTGGGCGTGGCCCTCGCCGTGCTTGCCTTCGGGAAAAGCATGGACGTCAAGATCGGAGACCTTGACCCGGGCGCTCCCGAACTTCGTTCCGACTCGCGCTACAACCTCGACAATGCGTTCATCACCGAGAAGTTTGGCATTTCCAGCGACGTCTTTGCCGTGATGGTGAAGACGCCGATGGATGGATGCCGCTCCTTTGAAACCATGATTGAAATGGACCGGCTCGGCGCTGAACTCGATCGGGTGCCAGGCGTGCAGCAGACGACTTCGCTGGTCGATACGTTGCGCCTGTTCACCGTGGGCGCATACGAAGGCAATCCGAAGTGGCTGACAGTCGCATGGGATCCGCTGGTGCTGAAGGACCGCATCAATCTCGCCCAGAACTGGAAGTCCGAGATGCTGAACAACGATTGTTCCTTCATGCCGGTCCTGGCGTATCTCGAAGACCACAAGGCGGGAACCCTGAAGCGGGTAGTGGCGGTGGCGCAGGACTTCGCTGCCAGGAATTCGGTGCCTGACCGGCAGTACCTGATGGCGGCGGGCAATGCCGGCATCGAGGCGGCGACCAATGCGGTGGTCGAGAAAGCCAACCGGGAAATGCTGCTCTGGGTGTATGTGGCAGTTGCGCTGCTTTGCGCAATCACATTCCGCAACTGGAGGGCCGTGCTGGTGGCGGTGCTGCCGCTGATGCTGACCTCCATCATGGCCGAGGCGCTGATGGCGATGCTCGGCATCGGCATCAAGGTGGCGACGCTCCCCGTGGTGGCACTTGGCGTGGGAATCGGCGTCGACTACGCGCTATACCTGCTCAGCGTGCAGTTGTCATTCCAGCGCCAGGGCTATTCGTTGCGCGAGTCCTATCAGCACGCGCTGGAACGCACCGGCAAGATGGTGGCGCTGGTGGGTGTGACGCTGGCGGCCGGAGTCATTACCTGGGCGGTCTCGCCGATCAAGTTCCAGGCCGACATGGGCATCATGCTGACTTTCATGTTCCTGTGGAACATGATCGGCGCGCTGATTCTGATCCCGGCGTTGTCGCACTTCCTGCTGAAGGATGTCAATGTCTCGAAAGCGGGCCAGGTTCCGGCGTTTGGCGGAGCCCACTGAGGAAGTCAGTGGATGTAACGGGGGCTCAGCCGGCAAGGCTGGTTGGGCCTGACCTTCGCAAAGGAATACGGAGGCGGCGGGCAGACCGCTTGCGCGCTGCATGAAGATGGCGTTTATCGGCGAAACCTTCGTCGAGAAGCGCGCTCCCAACTTTTCCTGATGCGTTGGATGCGGCATGGCACGATGCCATGCCGCTGCGCCGATCACCGGTCATGCCATTGCACAGACCGGGCTGGCCTGACAGGCGGCGTGATGCCGCCTGTCACAGCCGGTCAGTCCAGATAGTGCTTCGGGATATCAAACTTGAAGAACCTGGCCGCGTTCAGGCCCAGGATCTTCGCGCGGCTTTCTTCCTTCAGAGTGGCGCAGGTGCGCTCGATCGATTCCGCGGAATGCGGCCAGGTTCCCTCGTGATGCGGGTAGTCGTTGGCCCACATGAAGTTGTTTTCCAGTCCATAGGCATCCGCGAGCATCAGCGCGGCACGGTCTTCGCCGACGGATGCGGCGCCATTCGCGCGGTAGTATTCACTCGGCAGGTTCTTCAGCTTCGGGCGTACCCAGAAGTGGTGGGTGCGGTAGGCCTCATCCATGCGATCGAGCAGCCAGGGAGCCCAGCCGCCGTTCGCCTCGATGGTGGCGAAGCGAATGCCCGGGAAGCGCTCGATCACACCCGAGGCGCACAGCGCGACCACCGGCTCGATGGTCGGGCCCAGCGAATGGATGCAGAAATTGAGGATGGCGCCGCCGTTGCCCGACGCAGTACGTGGATCCTGGCCGGTCGACACATGGAACGTGATGGCGAGGTCGGCATCCTGGATGGCTGCCCAGAGCCTGTCGTACTCCGGCAGGTTGTAGTTGGGCTGCCCCAGTTCGGGCGGCCCGAAGACCGGCTTGTTGGGCAGCATGATAATGTCGTAACCCATCTTCGCCACGCGCTGGACTTCGGCCACCGCCATGTCGATATCCACGGTCGGGATCGCCGCGATCGCCTTGGTGCGGTGCTTGTAAGGCGCGCACTCCTGCCACAGCCAGTCGTTCCAGACGCGCGCCTGCGCCATCAGGAATTCGGCGTCGCGCGAGGTGAACATCAGGAGCGCGGCGCCGTTCGGGAAAATGATTTCGCCATCCACGCCATCGAGATCGAGATTGCGATGGCGTTCCTCGATGGTCATCGGGTCGTGAATCAGGTAGGCGCCCGCCTTGGTGCGCAACTCGTCTTCACCCTCGAGCCTGGTCTCGGCCACGCGCGCGGGCGGCAACCCTTCCTGCACGATGTATTTCTTGCCATCGCGGACTTCGAAGCGGGGAAGCCGGTCGACGAACCGCTTGTCGATTCTGTCCTTGAACAGGGTCGGAGGCGGGCTCATGTGCGAGTCCACCGTCACCATGAAGTATTTCTTCTTGTTGCTGTTAGGGCGCGGCGAACGAGGCCAGGAATCGGAGCCTGGTGTAATGAGTCGCCATTGATTCTCCGGATTGACTTCAATCACCGGGTCTGCCTTTTGCTCTGACATGGTATTCCTTTTCCCAAATGTGACGTGCCACCATGACCCGTCCTTGGGAGCCATGTTAGGCGGCGCGGCACTGGCAGATTTGTCCCCCGCTGCAAAGCGGATCATGTCCGGGGAGGCACAGTGTGGGCTTGGTCAAATACGACTGCGGGAATGGATAAATCCTGCCGCTTGACGGGATGGCCCCGCACCTCGCCCGGCGCAGGCATGCCCCGCGCGACCCCGGATCCGGTCCAGGTGATTTCCGCGTACGTTCAAAACACTGTTCAGTAAGGGACAAGGGAAACCGGGGCAAATCCCTTATAAAGCCGATGGTGGATTTGGGCAGGGCTCGGCAACCCGGAAACTTCCGACCTTGGCCCTGTCACCAGACGCACCGAACAAGTCACTGACCGAAGAACCAACTTCACCGGAAGCTTCCTTGTATGACCAAGAGCGTCACGACGTTGAATGACAAGTACCTGCTCGAAAGCGGACGGGTCTTTATATCATCGAATCAGGCGCTGGTGCGCCTTCCCCTGGACCAGGCGCGCCGGGATCGCGCCCAGGGGCTGGTCACCACAGGCTATATCTCCGGCTATCGCGGTTCGCCGCTCGGCGTGTACGACGCGGCCTTGTGGGGGGCGCAATCACTGCTCGATGAGCACGATGTCCGTTTCCACGCCGGGTTGAACGAAGAGCTGGCGGCAACCGCGATCCGCGGCACGCAGGAACTGTCCTGGTTCGGGAAGTCGAAATACCAGGGCGTGTTCGGCTTGTGGTACGGAAAGGGATTGGGCGCCGATCGCGCTTCCGAGTCGTTGAAACTCGGCAATCTGGAAGGTTCCGCCGCGCATGGCGGCGTGCTTGCCGTGGTGGGGGATGACCACGGCGGCAAATCCTCGGCGAGCGCCCATCAGTCCGAACATACGCTGATCGCAGGTTTCGTGCCGACGCTATATCCATCGACGATTCGCGAAATTCTGGAGTTCGGCATTTTCGGCTGGGCGTTGTCGCGCTATAGCGGCTTGTATGTCGGCCTGAAATGCATTACCGACACGCTTGACCTGGCGGCATCCGTCGAGCTTCCGGATGCCTGTCGACAGTTTGTCATCCCGGCCGATCTGGAGCTGCCGCCGGAAGGACTTAACCTCCGGCCGAAGCTGCCGCCGCTGGTGCAGGAGGACTGGGTCCTCAACCAGCGTTTGCCCGCCGCTGCCGCCTTTGTTCGCGCCAACGGCATCGATCGCGTCATCCTGGATTCACCGCGCAGGAACCTGTCCATCGTCGCCGCCGGCAAGGCCTATCTCGATGTGCGACAGGCCTTGGCCGACCTTGGGCTGGATGAAGCGCGGTGCAGGGAGCTTGGTGTGCGCCTTTACAAACCAGGCATGATCTGGCCGCTCGAGCGCGAGACTGCGGTAGCGTTTGCTCAGGGCAGCAAGGCGGTGCTTGTCGTCGAGGAAAAACGCCCTGTCATCGAGGACCAGCTCGCCCGCCATCTCTATGGCATCAGCGCGGATCGCCGGCCGGCGCTGGCGGGGAAGCAGGACCTGAACGGCGCCGCGCTGCTGCCGCTGAATGGCGAACTGACGGCGGCGGCGGTGCGCCGCGCGATCAAGCGGGTGCTGGACCAGATCGGCCTGACGCCGCCTGATGTCACCGCCCGCTTCGACGCATTCAACCGGATCGAGGAAAAGACAAGCGTGGCCGGCGGCGGTGTGTCACGGCCAGCATTCTATTGCTCCGGCTGTCCGCATAACACCAGTACCCGGATTCCGGACGGAAGCATTGCCATCAGCGCGGTAGGCTGCCATGGCCTCGCCGCTTATGTCATGCCGGAAAGACGCACCATGCAGCCGATGCCCATGGGCGGCGACGGCATGCCTTGGGTATCGGTCGGTCCGTTGGTGGATACCCCGCATGTTTTCCAGAACATCGGCGACGGAACCTATTCGCATTCCGGCATTCTGGCCATCCGCGCCGCGGTCGCCGCGAAGGCGAACATGACGTTCAAGGTTCTCTACAACGATGCGGTAGCGATGACTGGCGGGCAACCGCTCGAAGCGGCGATCGGGCCTGTCGACGTCATCAGGCAGCTCGTGGCCGAGGGCGTGTCACCGGTGATGCTGGTCACCGACGATCCCGATAAATTTTCCGGCGTGCTGCCGGCCGGCGTGAAAGTGCACCATCGGGATCTGCTCGACAAACTGCAGCGTGAGCTGCGGGAGGTCAAGGGGGTTTCGGGCATTGTCTACGAACAGACTTGCGCGACGGAAAAACGTCGTCGGCGCAAGCGCGGGAAATTCCCAGACCCCGACAAGAGAGTGTTCATCAACCAGGACGTGTGCGAAGGCTGCGGCGACTGCTCGGTCCAGTCCAATTGCGTCAGCATCCAGCCGCTGGAAACCGAGTTCGGGCGCAAGCGGATGATTCACCAATCGACGTGCAACAAGGATTTCAGCTGTGTGAAAGGCTTTTGTCCGTCGTTCGTCACCGTTCGCGGTGCCGGCATCGCGAGAAAGCCGGTGGTCGACGCCGACGGGTTTGAAACGCTGATCGCTGCCTTGCCTGCGCCGGCAAGGGTCTCGCAGGATGAGGAATGCAATGTGCTGGTCGCGGGCATCGGCGGTACCGGTGTGCTGACCGTTGGGGCATTGCTGGGCATGGCGGCGCATCTCGAGGGCAAGGGTTGCACCATCCTCGATATGACGGGGATGGCGCAGAAGGGCGGCGCGGTGACGAGCCATATCCGGATTAGCCGCAATCATGAACAGGCGCACAGTTCCCGCCTCGGGGCAGGCATGACCGACGTGATACTGGCCTGCGACATGATCGTCGCATCCGGTGCCGAGGTGATGAAGACGGTGAAACCCGGAAGGACCCGCGCGGTGGTCAACACGGATGTGGTGCCGACCGGGGAGTTTCAGACCAGGCGTGACTTCCAGATCGGCGAAGACGAGTTGCTGGAAGTCATTCGCCAGGGCATCGACGGCGGCGAGTTGCTGGCGTTCCAGGCCTCCCGGCTGGCGACAGACTTCATCGGCGACAGCATCGCGACCAATGTGCTGATGGTCGGTTACGCGGTGCAGAAGGGACTGCTCCCGCTGTCGGTCGAGTCCATCCAGGAAGCGATCCGCCTGAACGGCACCTTCGTCGAGGGCAACCTGCGCACGTTCGCGCTGGGCCGGCTGGCTGCCCACTCCCCCGACGCGTTCGCACCCCATGAGAAGGGCGGGAACGTGTCGCGCCTGGACACCATCGAGGAAATCCTGGCGAGCCGGATCGGACTGCTGACCGATTATCAGGACGCCGCCTATGCAAAGGTGTACGAGGATTTCATGCTCGCGATCGAGGGCCGGGTGCAACAGAAGAAGCTTTCCCGTGGCGCCGTATTCGTCCGGGAAGTCGCCATGACGCTGGCCCGCCTGATGGCCTACAAGGATGAGTACGAAGTGGCTCGCCTGCATAGCGACGGGAAATTCCGGGAGCGCCTGCTTACCCAGTTCTCGGGCGACATCAAGCTGACCTTCCATCTGGCACCGCCCATGCTTCCAGGCCGCGACCGCGCATCCGGGCGTCCCCGCAAGCGCGAGTTCGGCCAGTGGATCGTGCCGGCCTTCCGGGTGCTGAAATCGTTCAAGGGGCTGCGCGGCACCCTGCTGGACCCCTTCGGCTACAGCGCGGAACGCAGGATGGAACGGGGTCTGATCCGTGAATACCGATCGCTGATCGAGACGGTGACGGACAAGCTGGGCCAGCACAACATCCAGGTTGCCATCGACCTTGCCCGCGCACCCGCGGATATCCGTGGCTTTGGCCCGGTCAAGCAAGCCGCGTTGAAGGAATACCGCGCGCGCGAGACCGCCTTGCTTGCCGCGCTCGATGCGCCGGAGCCCGCCGGCCACGAGCAACCCATCTTTCTGATGAAGAGGCGATGAGTGGTGACGCGTCTTTCATCCTGACACCCATTTATCCAGCAAGGGAGACTGAATGCCATGTCGAGCAAGAACCTTTCCACCCTCAGCCTTGAGATCCATGACCATATCGCGCACCTCCGCTTTACCCGTCCGGCGCTGCTGAATCGCTTCGACGAACTCGCGCATTTGGAATTCGCCGACGTCCTCGACGATATCGGGCGTGACCCGGCGATCCGCGCACTGGTCATTTCCGCGGAGGGAAAGGTTTTCTCGGCCGGAGGGGACTTCGAGGAGATCATTCAGGCGCGCGATTCGGTGCAGGTGCGTGAGCGCATCATGCGCGATGCGAGAAGGGTGTTCCGTTCCCTGGTCACGCTGCCGGTCCCGGTGATCGCCGCGGTGCAGGGTGCGTCGGTGGGTATGGGCGCCACCGTCATGACGCTGTGCGATATCGTCGTCGCCTATGAAAACGCCAAGGTGTCCGATCCGCATGTATCGATCGGACTGGTGGCTGGCGACGGCGGCATTGTTGGCTGGTCGCAGGCGGCCGGCCTGATGCGCGCCAAGCGATTCCTGCTCACGGGAGATGCGATGAGCGCAAGGGACGCATACGAGATGGGCCTGGTCACCGACCTGGTCGAGACCCCGGAAAAAGCGCTCGAGCGTGCGCTGCAGATTGCGCGCCGGATCGCTGACCTGCCGCGCGCAGGCGTGGAAGGCACCAAGCGAGCGTTCATGCGCCTGACCGAGCAGACCGCGCATACCGTCTTTGAAGCCGGCCTGGCCTACGAAATGGAAAGCATGACGCGCCCCGAGGTGGCGGAAATGATCGCCAGTCTGAAGAAAAAATAATCGGGGATTGGCGTCATCGGAAGCAAGGGTCCGGACGGCAATGGCGGCACGCGCGGCCTGCGCGCGTGCCTGGGGCCGGAATCCGCTGCAGAAAGAACTGGAGACTCAGAGATGTCCGAACTGGAATTTACCGTAAGCGAAGGCGTGGCCGTCATCACAATCAACCGGCCGGAAGCGAAGAATGCGATCAATGCGGCGGTTGCGCTCGCCATTGCCGATGCGACCGACCAGATTGATCAGCGGTCCGATGTCAGTGTCGCGATCCTGACTGGCGCTGCCGGCGTCTTCAGCGCTGGCATGGATCTGAAGGCATTCCTGCGCGGCGAAAACGTCAAGCCACGCGGCCGTGGCCTGGCGGGGCTGACCAACGCCACGGTGCGCAAGCCGCTGATCGCGGCGGTGGAGGGATATGCATTGGCCGGCGGCTTTGAATTGGCGCTGGCCTGCGATCTGATCGTTGCCGCGGAAACCGCAAAGTTCGGCCTGCCCGAAGTCAGGCGCGGCCTGGTCGCCAATGCGGGCGGGCTGGTCCGGCTGCCGCGGCAACTGCCTTACCGGATCGCGATGGAACTGGTACTGACGGGCGCGATGGTGTCCGCACGGGAGCTCCATGCGCATGGCCTCATCAATCGCGTCGCGCCGGAGGGGCAGGCGCTCGATGCGGCCCTCGATCTGGCCCGCACCATCGCCGCCAATGGTCCGATGGCCACCATGGTGAGCAAGCAGGTGATGAAGGAATCCCAGGATTGGGCGAGCACCGAATTGTTCGAGCGGCAGGACGCTTACACCATGCCGGTGTTCCGATCGAATGACGCACGCGAGGGTGCCCTTGCCTTCGCCGAGAAGCGCAAGCCGGTCTGGGCGGGCAACTGACCCGGCACGGGCGGGAAGGATCGCCGGGCGGGTCGGGCGCACAGCACATCGATAGCCAGCCGCGCTTCCGGCAAAGATCCCGGCAACGACCCGGCTCAAGCGCCGGCGGAACGGAAGGAGAGGCAGCCCCGGCGGTTCTCCTTGCCGATGTCCCCGACGATTTCCCCAACCTTGAAAGGCGACTATGTCTGCAATTCACGTAGATCCACCGGGCTTCATGGCTACCGAGGAGCTCGCCTGCTCGAGACCATGGCAGGACGCTTCCTCGACCGCCATGCGAGCGCGGCCGATGTCGAGCGCTGGCGCACCAATGGCTCCGTGGACAGGGAGTTATGGAACAAGGCCGGCGAGGCCGGCCTGCTCGGCATCAGCATTCCGGAAGAATACGGCGGCGGTGGCGGCGACTTCCGGCATGAGATCGTGCTCATGGAACAGCTCGGTCTGCGTGGGGTCCAGGGATTCGCGCTTCCCTTGCACAATGCGGTTGTCGCACCCTACCTGGTCAGTTACGGGTTGGAAGCGCAAAAGCGCAAGTGGCTGCCCAAGGTTGTCACCGGCGAGACGGGTGCTGGCGGTCGCGATGTCCGAGCCCGCGGCCGGATCGGACCTGCAGGGCATGCGCACGACGGCCCGGCGCGACGGCGATCACTACGTGATCAACGGCCAGAAGACGTTCATTACCAACGGGTTGCATGCGACGCTGGTGATCGTCGCCGCGAAGACAGGCCAGGACGAAGGCGCGAAGGGCATCTCCCTGTTCGCGGTGGAAGCCGACAAGGTCGAGGGATTCGACCGTGGGCGCCTGCTGCACAAGCTGGGACAGGAAGGGCGCGACACCACCGAGCTGTTCTTCCACGACATGCGGGTTCCGGCGGAAAACCTGCTGGGCGGCGTCGAAGGCCGGGGCTTTCAGCAACTGATGGAAAAGCTGCCGCAGGAGCGCATGGTGATTGCGTGGCAGAGTATGGCCTCCATAGAGCGAGCGCTTGAGGCAACCATCGATTACGCCAAGGAGCGCCAGGCGTTCGGCAAGCGCGTCATCGACTTCCAGAACACGCAGTTCAAGCTGGCGGAATGCAAGACCCAGGCGAAATCGCCAAAGTCTTCCTGCACTACTGCACGGAACGCCTGCTACAGCGCTCCCTGGACAACGCCACCGCGTCAATGGCGAAATACTGGCTCAGCGAGATCTGCTGCCAGATCGTCGACGAATGCCTGCAGCTGCATAGCGGCTACGGATATATGCTCGAATATCCGATCGCACAGATGTTCAAGGATACGCGCGTCAACCGGATCTACGGCGGCACGAACGAAATCATGAAGCTGTTGATCGCGCGCAGCCTGTAACGCCGTTGGAGCCACTGCGCCGAAGCCTTCCAGGCCAGAACAATGCACCATCATCAAAATTCGGTTGCGGGCGTGGGCACGACACCGCGTTGGATTTTTGTCATTCTCTGAGGCCAGGGGGCACGCGGCGAAATGCCGCGAAGCTCAACATCAATCCTTGGAAGATCAATCATGACTGACGATCGGAAGAAGCTCGCCGAGCTTCGCGCGGAAGTGCGGTCCTGGCTTGCGCAGAATGTACCGGCCGACTGGCGGTCGGAGATGACCGGCACCCGGACCGAAGACTTCGTTTCGTTCCAGAGAAAGTGGATGAAGACGCTGGTGGACGCAGGTTATGCCACCGCCCATTGGCCGGAAGGCTGGCATGGAGGCGGTCGGTCGCTCGACGAACAGCTGGTCATCGTTGAGGAAATGGTGCGCGCCGGCGCACCGCGTCTGATTCTGTATTTCATTTCCTTGTACCACACGGCAATGACGCTGGCGGAGTGGGGGACGGAAGAACAGAAAGCGCGCCACCTGCCGGCAATTCTGCATGGCGAGATCTGGTGCCAGGGATTCTCCGAGCCGAATGCTGGTTCCGACCTCGCATCTCTCAAGACCCGGGCGCATCGCGACGGCGATCATTACGTCGTCAACGGACAGAAGATCTGGTCCACGCTCGGGCAGCATGCGGACTATTGCCTTCTCCTGGTGCGCACCGACGCGACCGGGCCGAAGCAGGCTGGAATCACTTTCCTGCTGATGGATATGAAATCGCCGGGCGTTGAATGCCGGCCAATCCGGCAGATCACCGGCGATGAAGAATTCGCCGAAATTTTCCTGACCGATGTGCGAATTCCGGTGGCGAACCGCATCGGCGAGGAAAACCAGGGCTGGCGGGTGGCGCAGACCACGTTGAGTTCGGAGCGCGGCGTGACGATCTTCGAGCTTGCGGAACGGCTATCGTGGTCGCGCTGGCGTTTGCTGGAAGCGATTTCGGATGGCAACGGCGCGGTGGTTGACGACCAGTTGCGACGCGAGGCGGTCGACGTGTTCATCAAGATCGAGGCGTTGCGTGCGCTGGTCAGGGCGATGATGTCGGACATGATGGCGGGCAAGGATATCGGCGGCGCCGCGTCGATCGTCAAGCAGCTGTACGCACAGGTGCTGCGGGAGTTCACGGCACTCGGGCTGCGGGCGGACCCGGCCGCGCCATTGCTGGCGCCGTTTACGCTGGGTGGCGGGCACGAAACCGGCAACTGGTCCTTCGATTACATGAATTCATTCATGTGGACCATCGCGGGGGGCACCAATGAAATCCAGCGCAACATCATCGCTGAACGCGTGCTCGGGATGCCGAGGGAAAAGTCGGCGTGATCCACATGAACCACACGATCGACTCACCGCTTGGCCGGCCTTCGGTTGCGGTCAACTACTGAATGGAGAACTGCTTTGGAAGTGCTGATAGACAACGACGAGTTACGTGATTCCGCCCGGCGTGTCCTCGAGCGGCATGTAGACCGTAAGACATTGCTGGGAGATCCGTGTGCCACGCCATCCTTCGACCGCCACCTGTGGCAGCTGATCGCGGAGCTTGGCTGGCTCGGACTCACGATTGCGGAGGGAAAAGGCGGGCTGGAGCAGCCTTTCGCGGCGCTATCGACCTTGTACTTCGAGCTGGGCCGCGCCTTGTCGCCGCAACCGTTCCTTGGCGCATCGGTCGGGCTGGAAATCATTGCGCATCCCGGCGCGACGGACTGCGCCGCAGGCCTGGTGCAGGCGGCGCTGCAGGGAGACGCGATCATCGTTGCAGCGGCGACCGGCGTGGGAAGCGTGACGTGTCGCCCCTACGGTGGCGTGCACATGGTCGAGGGAACGATGCGCAACGTCCTCGATGCGGTGCATGCCACCCATCTGCTGGTGCCGGTCGAGGGCAATCAGGCGGCCATCGCGCTGGTGGCACTGCCGCATCCCGGCGTCGACATTACCTACCGCCCGACATGGGATCCGACCCGCCAGGTGGCGGATGTCGCGTTCAGGGAACTTGAACTGTACGAGGATGACATCATCCTTCGGGGAGATGCTGCGGTGGATGCGCAGCGGAGGATGAATGCGCATTTCGACCTGGCACTGGCATGCGACGCGCTCGGTGGCGCCGATGCTGCGCTGGAAGGCACCCTCGTCTATATGCACCAGCGCCACCAGTTCAATCGCCCGATTGCCTCATTCCAGGCGCTCAAGCACCGCTGCGCGGAGCACAAGGTTTCGATCGAGGCAGCGCGCGCGCTGATCCATTCGGTGTGCCGCAGCGCCTTCGAGGCAAAGAAGGAAGGGCAGGCGCAGGCAGCCGGCGCCCGCATCTATGCCGGGTCGGTTTACAGGAGCCTGACTGAAGATTGTGTGCAACTCCATGGTGGCATCGGTTTCACCTGGGAATATCCGTGCCACCTGTTCCTCAAGCGCGCAAGGTCGGGGGAAGTGTTGGGTGGAACGGCCGAACAGCGCAAGGACCGGGTAGCGCCCGCATTGTTCACCCTCTGTCACCGCGAGCGCCGATAAGCCTCGCGGGCTATCGATGGCGCCGCAAACGGCGCCCGGTGGGCGCAGTGGGAAGGCACTGAAAATGCATCAGAAGATCGAGTGGAGGGAAAATCAATGTCATTGAAGTCTGAGGCGGTAAAGCAGTCAGGGATCGGGCGCTGGGACCGCTCGGCCGATGTGGTGGTCGTCGGGCAGGGTATCGCTGGCGCATGCGCGGCCCTGGAGGCTAGGCGGGGTGGCGCCGAAGTGCTGATCATCGAGCGCGCGAGCGGCGGTGGCGGCGCAAGCGCGATATCGGCCGGCGTGTTCTACCTCGGCGGCGGTACTGACGTGCAAAAGGCTTGCGGCTACGAAGATAGCGCCGACAACATGGCGCGCTTCCTGATGGCCAACACGGAGCATCCCAACGATGAACTGGTTCGCCTGTTTTGCAACCACAGCGTCGAACATTTCCATTGGCTGGAATCCCAGGGCGTGCCATTCGAGCGATCCGGCTACCCCGGCAAGGTGTTCTTTCCCCCCGGAACGGAGTGTCTTTACAGCACCGGCAACGAAAAGGTATGGCCTTATCGGGAAATCGCAGAACCGGTGCCGCGCGGGCACAAGGCGGCTGGCGCAGGGGAAACCGGCGGCGCGGTTGCCATGCATGCGCTGCTGGCGAAGTGCGCTGAGGAAGGCATCCCCGCGCTCTATGACAGCCGGGTCACTGCCCTGGTGGTGAACGAGGCGGGCCACGTGACAGGGGTGAGAGTGCGCCAGACGACCGGGGATCTTCATATCGAGGCGCGCCGCGGCGTGATACTCGCCACCGGCGGGCTCAATATGAATGAGGCGATGGCGCGCGAGCATATCGCCCTGCTTAGCGACACGTCGATTCCGATCGGCATCCCATACAATGATGGCATCGGCATCGTGCTCGGTCAGTCGGTCGGTGCCGCCGTGGCGGCGATGGATGGCGTCATGGCGACTGCGCCGATTTATCCGCCTGAGCAACTCATCAAGGGCATCATTGTGAATCGGAACGGGGAGCGCTTCGTGGCGGAAGACGCCTACCACGGGCGGACCGCGCAATTTACCATGGAGCAGCCCGGCCAGACGGCCTATCTGATCGTCGATGCGGAGATATTCGCCTATCCGGAGATGACGACAGCCCGGCATGCCTTGATCGACGGCTGGGAAACGGTGCAGGAAATGGAGAAGGCGCTTGGCATGCCGACGGGTGCGCTGCAGAAAACCATGGCGGCTTACAACCGCGATGCGGCCGCCGGAGAAGACAACCAGTTCCACAAGCAAGGCGATTGGATCAAACCGCTGGATGTCGGGCCCTACGCGGCCTTCGACATCTCCTTCACGAAGTCAGCTTACGTCTACATGACGCTGGGGGGCCTGGAGACCGGCATCCATGGCGAAGCGCTGGACGCCGCCGGAAGGCCAATTCAAGGTCTGTACGTGGTCGGCGCGTGCGCCGCCCATATTCCGCGCAGCGGAAAAAGCTACGCCAGTGGCTTGAGCCTGGCGCCCGGTTCCTTCTTCGGGCGGCGGGCGGGAAGGCATGCCAGCGGGGCAGTTTCATTGTGAAGCATCATCAAGGCGTTGCTTCCCGGGGCTGGAAGTCGGCACACGGGTGCAACGCCGCCGATGCCGCGATGTGGCCGATGCCAGCTGTCGTGTCGCGGTCAACCGGGCAAGGCTCCGGTACGGTCCCGTCATCGGTCCCGTCAGCCCAACGCTGAGCCGTTGTCAGTGATGCGCCGGGGGACGGCGATACCACGCCTGGCGCGCAAGCCGCGGCGCCGGGCATTTCTTCATGCGGCTGCGCGGGACGGTCCGGCGGAAACTCCCGGACCAGCGAGGCCCTAGTAGGTTTCTATATGAAGGCGGCCTTGTTCCTGCATTGCCTTGCGCAACTCGGTCCAGTTCTTCTGGCTGGATGTGCAAATCGTCTCGAACGCGGACATGACGCCGTCTTCCATGGCTCGGAGACCGCAAATATAGATGTAGGTTTCCGTGTCATCCAGAAGGGAGGCCACCTCCTGGCCAGCATGCAAAAGCAGATCGTGGACATACGTCTTCGGATGTTCCGGAAGACGGGAATAGGCGAAGCGCACGTCCACCTCGGCAGCAGGCAGCAGGCCCAATTCATCATGGTAGGCCATCTCCTGGGGCGAGCGCCCTCCGTAGAGCAGGATCCAGGGGCCTGCCGCCGGCTGCGGATGCCGCTGGCGGTGCTGGATGAACGAGCGGAACGGCGCCACGCCGGTGCCTACGCAGATCATGAGCAGTTTCGCCCCCGGGTGCAGCGGCAGCAGGAACGCGTTGCCAAACGGGCCGACGCACTGCACGGGGTCGCCCGGCCGGGCGTCGCACAAGTAATTAGATGCAATACCCCGATAGATCCCGCTGTCGCGGGCTTCCACGACACGCTTCACCGTGAAGGCGACATCGTTGGATCCCGCCGTCTCACCGTGCCGGGTACTCGCAACCGAATAGTTGCGCAAGTGATGGGGCTGTCCGCTGGTGCCGCTGCCGGGCGGCACTACGGCAAGGGTCTGTCCCTCGAGCAAGCCATGCGGCTGCTCGCCGAAATCCAGGACGATGTGCCGGATATCGTTCTCCGCATCCTCGGCGGTCAGCCGGAGATTGCTCTTGATTTTCGCCACCACCGGCTTCGCGGGGGGGAACAGCATGGTCGTTGCCCTGGTTGCGGACCAGGGGGCGACGGATATCTGCGGGCCAGGGCCGGCCTCATGGACGATGTCCGGCGCCACTCCATCCGCCAGCGGGCCCTGCTCCGGAAGGGCTTCCCAATCCGACTGGTCGGCCAGCGAGTAGGGCGCTTCCCTGGGAACGAGACGGTAGTTGTCGATCGCCCCCGTGGGGCAATCGGGCTTACATATCCCGCAATCGTTGCAGATCGTGGCATCCACAATGTAGTTGGCGCCGTCGAACTGGATGGCTGACTCGGGGCACGATTCGAGACAGGTATTGCACCGGATGCATTGCGCCGGATCGATCAGGTGCTGTCTGTGGTATGAGGGTTCCTGGAGCATTGAACTGAACGAAAGAATGAATAACGCGATGTCAGAAATCAGCAGCAACGCCCGGCAGGCTCAGTCTTTCTTCGAAATACCCCCGGCCTTTCCTGTGCGGCGGCCGGCAGGCACGCCGGCATGTGCCCCTGCCGGGCGAGCGTCTTTTATAGCTTGACCGCCGAGCCAACCTTTTTCCCGGGCGTAAAGCGCGCGGGGGCGGAGATCCAGCCATTGACGGAGGCGACGCACGGATAGCGGCTGGCACGGTCGTGATCGACAGCGTAGTCGGGCATGCGCTTCGTCATTTCCCGGAACATCGCGGTGAACATCTCGCGAGCGAAGAATGAGCCCAGGCAGCGGTGATTGCCGCCGCCAAAGCCGATGTGCGGATTCGGCATGCGGTCGACCATGACCTCGTCGGGATTCCTGAACACCGACTCGTCACGGTTGGCGGAAGACAAGGCCAGCAGCAGTGGCTCTCCCGGCCGCATGTGCTGGCTGCCCACATCGACCGGGCATTTGACGAGGCGCGCTTGGCCGGAAACCGGTGAAAAGAATCGGACGAATTCCTCGATCGCGATCGGCAGCATGTCCGGATTGGAAACCAGCCGCTCCAGGATCGCGCGGTGCTTGTCGAGGTAGATCATGGTGTTGGCAAACAGCGCATTGGTGGTGCCAACGCCGCCTACCAGCAGCATCATGCCAATGTCGACCAACTCCTGTTTCGACAGCGAAGCGCCTTCCGCTTCGGCATGGCACAAGGTGCTGAACAGGCCGTCCCCCGGATGCTGGTGGCATGCATCCGCCAGGTCGGCCAGCTTGCCGCGAATCCATTCGAGGTTGGCCAGAACCTCTGGAAATTCCGGCAGTTCCCTGGCATAAGCGAGCTTGTGGAACGGGTCGGCGAAACGCTCCCAATTGTCGGCATCAAACGGAATGCCCAGGATCCTGAGCGTCGTGAGCGCAGGCACGGGGTTGGAGAAATCCTTGACGATATCGAACGAGCCCTTCTCGATCACGCGATCCATCAGTGCCGTCGCGATTTCCTCCGCGATCGGACGGAATCGTTCCGCGGCCTTGGGTGCGAAAAACGGATTGAGGAGCAGGCGATAGCGCTTCCACAGGGGCGGATCGGTTTCCACCGGGATGAAGGCCGGTCCGGGAATGGAGGGAATGACATTGCCACCCTCATGATGACCGGTTGCCGGATCCCAGGATTTTTGCGAAGAGAAGGTTTGCCAGTCGCGCGCCACGCGGGTGGCCGATTCATGATTGGCCACGGTCCAGTAGCCGCCATGGGCTTCCGACCAGAACACGGGGCACTCCTTGCGAGATGTCGCGAAATTCTCGCTCCATGCGTCGTGGCCGCTTCCCGCCGGATCGAAACTCAGCGTTGCCTTGGCCGGGCTATTGTCATGCAGATCCATCTGGATCACCTCTCCTCTCGTCCTGTTTAACTAAACTACGCATCGACGCGCAATGCGCCTGCGCCCGGCCGCATCGGTTCGCGCTTTGCAGGGATCCGGCATGCAGCGTGAAACTCAACGGTCTCTGTCGACGGTTTTGATCGAAGCTCTCACTCGAAGATCTCGATCGCCTGCTCGGGGCAACTGCCGATGGCGAATTCGACGCCGTCCTCCAGTTCCGGCGGCACTTCCTCGGTCAGAATATAGGCATGCCCGTCCTGATCGTTTAGGTGGAAAATCTGCGGACAGGCAAGCCGGCACATGCCATGTCCCACGCACAGTTCGTTCTTGATTCGTACTTTCATGTTCCTGGTCTCCTTGACTATGCCGCGCGGAAGGGGCGCCTGGCCGCCTCCATCGCTTTGGCCTGATTTTATTTCCGGGGCGGGCGATGAACCGTCTTGGTACCGAAGCGGCATTTGATCAATGCCGCAACACAGGGGATCCGGGCGATGGCTTACCCGGGATTCCGTTCGCTTTCACGCTGTCGCCATGCCGCTGCTTCCGAGCGGATATACTGACGCAGGTCATCGAGTTGCGGCCCGGTAAACTCGGTAAAGCGCGGCATTCCCTGCGACACGAGTGCGCCGCCATGAACGATGTGCCTGAAGGCCTCCCCATACAGCGGTATGGCCGAGGCTCTGAGGTCAGGCGCCGCGCCGGCGGCGATGGCTCCGATTCCGTGGCACTCGATACAGTGCGACAGGAAGGTCATCATGCCCCGCATTGCCATCTGGTTATCCGGGCGGTAGTCAGCATCGCGGACAGGTTCGGGCACGACGGTCTTGTTCGCTGACAGCACAGCCTTCCCATTCAACGCGAACGTGAGGACACGCCGCTGTTGGGTGCGGTAGTCAGGTGTCGCCGCGAGCTGGCTACTGTCGATGCCTGCGCTGGTCCCGACGCCGGTCAACACGGTGAGATATTGCTTGCCATTCGCGGTGTAGGTAATGGGCGGCGCCAGGATGCCTGCACCAGCGTCAAAGGACCACAGGCGCCGTCCCGTCTTGCTGTCATAGCCGTTGATCCTGCCATCGATCTGGCCCTGAAATACCAGGTTGCCCGCGGTTGCCATCAAGCCCCCGTTCCAGGCACCGGGGGTGGCGACGCGCCATGCCTCCTGGCGTGCGACCGGATCCCAGGCGAGCAGGCGGCTGGTGTTGTTCAGCGGGTCGGGCTTGACTGGCGCGAGATTGAGGCCAAGGTTCGGCTTGTTCCCCCCTTGATATGTCCAGGTGTCCGGGTCGATCCCCTGGTCGTTCATCGCAATCCCGGTTTCCCTCACCGGGATGTACACCAGCCTGGTCAGGGGGCTGTACGCGGATGGCTGCCAACTATGGGCGCCGCTGTTGCTGGGCCACATTTCGAAGGTGGTGCCATCGGGAAAACGGGCGCCCGGGTGTTCCACCGGCCGGCCCGTGGCGATGTCGATGCGGTCGGCCCATGTGACCTTGGCGATTTTTTCTGCGGAGATCAGTTGTCCGGTAAGACGGTCAATGACATAAAGGAACCCGTTCTTGGGCGCCTGGATCAGCACCTTGCGCATCGTTCCATTGATCGCAAGGTCGGCCAGGTGCATGTCCATGGCGGCGTTGTAATCCCAGCTTTCGCCGGGATTGACCTGATAGTGCCATTTGTAGGCTCCAGTCTTGCCGTCGATGGCCACAATCGAGCAAAGAAAGAGGTTGTCGCCCTTGCCTTTGCTGCGGATGCGATGGTTCCACGGAGCGCCATTGCCGGTGCCGATAAAGACAGTATCGGTATCGGCGTCATAGCTCATCGCGTTCCAGACCGTGCCGCCGCCGCCGAATTTCCACCACTCGCCTGACCAGGTCCGGGCCGCCATTTTCATGGCGTCATTTTCAAATCCATTCGCGGGGTTGCCCGGCACCGTCCAGAAGCGCCACAGCTGCTTGCCGGTCCGGGCATCATAGGCGGTCACGTAGCCGCGCGCGGCGCCGGAATCCGCTCCGCCATGGCCGATGATGACCTTGCCGTCAAAGACGCGTGGTGCGCCGCTGATGAAGCGATGGTCGCCGGGTTCGAGCGTTTGCGTGCTCCAGATTTCGCGCCCGGTGGCGGCATTCACTGCGATCAGGCGTCCGTCCTGGGTGCCTGTGAAAATCATGCCGTTCCACCAGGCGATGCCGCGGCTGCCCCAGCCCTGCCTCAGCCTTTCGCCGGCCGCTTCCGCCGCTTTCGGATCGAATCGCCAGAGCGGCTTGCCGCTGGCGGCGTTGACCGCATGGATCACACTGTAGCCGGTGGTGTAAAAGAGCGTGCCGCCAACCGCAAGCGGTACGCTTACCGCATTGCCGGGAGGCAGGTCGACGGACCAGGCGAGCCCCAGCTTGTTGACATTGCCGCCGTTAATTTCGCTTAAGGGACTGAAGTGCTGCTCGCCGTAGGTGCGTCCCCAGCCTGCCCAGTCCCCGCCTGTATTGCCATCGGCAAGCCGATGCGCAGAGGCTTGCGCGCCGGGGGCGGCCGGGACCCCGCTTGTGCCAAGCGCAAGGAAAGCGGCGATTGTCAGCCGCAGGCAGGTCGCCAGTACTGTCGTCGGGCGCGATCCTGGCAAGCCGGCCGGGCAACCCTGTTCGGTCATTGCCGGCACTGCCGCGGTGGAATCCATTTCGCTCATCGTCTCGTTATCAGAAAGACAACCATCATTGCGCCGTGTAGCCGCCGTCGACGGCGAGGCCGTGGCCGATCATGAAGCTGGCGCCCGGGCTGCACAGCCAGACCACCGCGCTGGCGACCTCGTCGGGCGTGCCGAGCCGGCCGATGGGCTCCCTGGCCGTCATTTCCCGCATGAACTGCCTGGCGCCGTCGGGATCCTTTTCGATCCATTGGTCCACTGCCGGTGTATGGATGACGCCCGGACAGACGGCATTAATGCGCACGCCCTGCTGCGCATAGTCGAGCGCGGCGGACTTCGTCAAGCCCAGGATGCCGTGCTTCGCGGCGGAATAGACCGGCATGCCGCGCATGCCGTTAAGGCCCGTTACCGACGCACAGTTGACGATGGATCCTGCTCCCTGTTTGACCATCTGGCGGATCTCATGCTTCATGCAATGAAAGACGCTGGCGAGATTGGTGCCGATGACCTCGGACCAGGCGTCATCGGGATATTCGGCAAGGGGCGTGATCGGTCCGCCAACCCCGGCGTTGTTGAACGCGCAATCCAGTTGTCCGTAGGACTCCAGCACGGTTTGAAACAGTGCGTCGATCTGTCGGGGATCCCGGACATCACACTGCCGGGCGCTGGCACTGCCACCCTCGCGCGTGATCTCGCTGACCACCGCCTCGCACCGCTCCAGCAGCATGTCCGACACCACTACCGTGGCTCCCGCGCGGGCGAACGCCAGCGCGGACGCATGGCCGATGCCTGAGCCGGCTCCCGTGACGAGAGCGATCTTCCCGTTCAAAGCCTTGTTCATGATTATTTCTCCGGTTGACAAGCTGTGGCTATCACACGCGACGTCGCATCACTCCCGGATTACCTTACGCATCTGCGGGCTGCGGTGCCAGCCGAATGCGCTTCAGTTCCTGCGCAGGTAACACGGATTGCAGCGCGATGATCGATTGTCGTCACCGCCGCCGATGTCCGACGGCGTGTGCGGACCTGATCAAAGGGGACTGCCGCTGCAGACAAGCCTTTGGTCGCAAAGGCGTCTAAGGTTCGGGAAGGGATATCAGGCGGTCTTGCAGGCTATTGCTGAGGGTATCAGGCTGGTGAACCGTAGCTACCCACGCTCCTTCACGCAGGCGAGACATCCAGACTGGACGCAACAGAGCGACCATGGAATATCAGGACATAACGTACGAGGTTGTCGGCGCCGTGGCGCGCATTTGCCACAATCGTCCGGCCAAGGCCAACGCCGAGAGCGAACGTCTGCTCGCGGAAATGGACGATGCGCTGCAAAGGGCCAAAACCGATGATCGGGTCGGGGCGGTCATCATCGGCGGAACAGGAAAGCATTTTTCTTCCGGGCACGACCTGACCGATCCGCTTTCGACTCGCCGTGGGCTGAATACCGAGCGGGCCTGGGTCTGGGAAACCGAACGCTACCTCGGCAATGCCATGCGCATCTGGGATTTTCCAAAGCCGACGATTGCGCAGGTGCAGGGCGCTTGCGTGGCTGGCGGCTTCATGGTGGCCAATATGTGCGACCTGGTCGTGGCTGCTGATGATGCCTTCTTCAGCGACCCCGTGAATCACAGCCTGGGCGTGGCCGCGGTCGAAGTGCTGGTGCATCCCTGGGTGCTGGGCTTGCGCAAGGCCAAGGAGCTCCTGTTTACCGGCCAGCGTATCAGTGCCACGGAAGCCAGGGAGTGGGGCATGGTCAATCACGTGGTGCCCCGCGCCGAACTGGAGGCATTCACGCTGGAACTTGCCCAGCGGATCGCGGCGGCGCCGCCCATGAGCACACAGATGCTGAAGCGCTCGCTGAACCGGACGGCTGACATGATGGGCTTCCGGACGTCCGTGATGGCGCATTTCGACACCCACCACGTCACGCATTCCACCGACGAGCACAAGGCGATCATGGACGCGGGACGGGAGCGCACCATCCAGTCGGCGAAGAAGGTCCAGGGCGACGCCTGAATATCCTTGCCTGATTTTCTTTCGGCCATGACACGCAACGCGGTGGCATGGCCGGATTGCGGTTTGCGACCCCTGAAATGGTTCATCACAAACGGTATGGACGCTCCGGGCACACATAATCCTGAACCAGGAGAAACAAGTTGGACAGTGCTGTAACGATTTGCGCAATCCATGAAATGAAGCCCGGGCGTTATCCCGGCCTCGGCCCGCACGATATATTTCACGCCGTCCTGAATGGCGCGCTATCCGAATGGTCTATCCGGCCGCAGGATATCGACGGGCTGCTGACCTGTCCCGGGGGGCAGGCATCCGGTGCGACCGATGCGTACATTCATGAACGACTGATCGCGGAATTGGGGATCCAGCCCGGATTTGCGGAAACCATTTCTTCCGGCGGCGCAACCTTTGCCTTGATGGTGCAGCGGGCTTCGATGGCCATCGCAGCCGGGCAAGCGAACACGGTCCTATGCATCGGGGCGGGAAAGTTCATGAAGCCGGGCGCGGGTGCAGCCGAAATGATGGCGCGCGCCATCAGCGAGGAAGATTTCGAGTTCCCGTATGGCACCTTCGTTCCCGCCCTGTATGCGCTGATTGCGCAGCAGTTCATGGCCGAACGCGGCGTGACCCGCGCGGATCTGGCCAGGGTGGCGGTATCCGCCCGCAAGTGGGCGCTGCTCAATCCGGATGCGCGCATGCATGATCAGGGACCGATCACGATTGGCGATGTGATGCAGTCTCGCCCGATCGCGGAGCCTTTCCATTACCTCGATTGCTCGGTCCCATCCGATGGTGGCGGCGCGATCCTCGTGACGCGCGCCGATATCGGCAAACGGCTGTCCGGCCGGCCGGCTTACGTCAAGGGTTATGGGGAGAGCCACTTGAGCGGCTCCATCAGCAGTACCCGCAACCTCACGCAGACGGGTGCCGTGGTTTCCGGCGAGCAGGCATTCCGGCGCGCAGGGCTTACTCCTGCCGATATCGATGTCGTCGAGCTCTACGATGCCTTTACCGCGGCGCCCTTGCTATTGCTGGAGAACCTCGGCTTCTGCGAACGTGGCGCTTCCGGTCGTTTCGTTCAGTCCGGCGCGACCGATCCCGGCGGCAGTCTGCCGATGAATACCAACGGTGGCCTGCTCTCCTTCGGCCATACCGGGGACGCCTCCGGCATGTCGGTCCTGATCGAAGGCGCGCGTCAGGTGATGGGGCTGGCCGGAGCGAACCAGGTCAGGCAGGCCGAGAACGCGCTGATCCATTGCTACGGAGGAATGATGTACGACCATGCAACCCTCATCCTGGGAAGCGAACCATGACAGCAAAGCCCAAGCCGAAGGTCAGCAGCTTGAATGCCCCGTACTGGGAAGGTACGGCGGTTGGGGAACTGCGTCTGCGGCATTGCCAAAAATGCGAGGCCTTGTTCCGCTTTACCCATCCGCGTTGCCCCTGTTGCTGGTCGGACGACCTTGACTGGAAGCGAGCCCGGGGCAAGGGGACGGTGGCGACATTTACCGTCGTGCATGTCGCGCCTTTTCCGGCCATGGAGAGTTCCGTTCCCTACATCCTCGCGCTGGTGGACCTGGAAGAGGGCGTTCGCATGATGTGCAATATCGTGCTTTGCGATCCGCTTGAAGCGCGCATCGGCATGGCGGTTTCAGTCGCATTCGAGGATCGCGACGGCATCTCTCTGCCCCAGTTCAAGCCGAGCGAAATGTGACCCGGCTGGCCGCTCCGGAAGGACAAGGTGCAGCCTGCAGTTGGCACTGATGGCGATTCGATGCAATGCCGGATGCGGTTACAGGCAAATGCCCTCGATGTTTCGCCTTACGCTGTTGGAGCGCATCAACGCGAAGCCGGAGGGGCGGTCTCCCGCCACCCCGTGGGCCGGTGATGTATCGGCAATGGCATGGTGCCGCTTTATCCAACAACGTAAGGAGAGATAAAAATGACCTGGGAAACCCCCGCCTATTGCGAAATGCGCTTTGGCTTTGAAATTACCATGTACATCGCCAACCGCTGACGCTGTCGCGCGGCACACCGTCCATTACGTCCCATGAAGATCAAGGTGCTAGGCTCGGCCGCGGGCGGCGGACTGCCGCAGTGGAATTGCAATTGTGCAAACTGCGCCGCGGTGCGCCGGGGCGACCCGGGCATCACGGCCCGCACGCAATCCTCGCTGTGCATTTCCGAAAACGATAGAGACTGGGTGCTGCTCAATGCCTCGCCGGACATCCTGCAGCAGATTCGGGCCACCCCGGAATTGCAGCCCGCCCGCGCCCTGCGCGATAGCGGCATTGTGTGCGCGCTCGTGACGGACGCCCAGATCGACCACACGGCTGGCCTCTTGCTCCTGCGCGAGCGTCAGACGCCGTTGCCGCTGCATGCAACGCCATCCGTCTGGGCGGAGCTGCGCGAAGGCTTTCCGCTTGGTCCGATGCTGTCGCATTACTGCGGGCTCGACTACCGGGAAATCCCGATGAACGGGAGAGGGTTCAGGATTCCCGGACTGCCGCATACGCGCTTCACCGCTGTCCCGCTGTCCAGTGCAGCCCCTCCTTACTCGCCGAACCGCAATCGGCCTGCGCCAGATGACAACATCGGTCTGCTGATCGAGAACGAAACCAGCGGCGCTGTTGTCTTCTATGCGCCCGGCCTCGGCCAGATCGATACGCCCGTTCGCGAAGCGATGGCTGGGGCTGATCTGCTGTTGATTGATGGCACATTCTGGCAAGAAGATGAAATGATGCGCGTCGGGCTGTCGACGAAGTCGGCGAGTGATATGGGCCACTTGCCGCAGAGCGGACCGACCGGCATGATCGCCGCGCTTGGTGGTCTGCCCGATATCTCCGGCCGGGCTGCCGCGCGGCAGCGCAAGGTCCTGATTCACATCAACAACACCAACCCGATTCTGCGAGACGACAGCCCGGAGCGGCGTGAGCTCGACCGCCACGGGATCGAAGTGGCCGTCGACGGCATGACCTTTTGTGTGTGAGGTATCGCGATGCACCTGACCGATCCGTTATCCACCAGTCGTGAGGAAGGGGATGCCTGGACGCGCCTGGAATTTGAAGCGCGCCTGCGCGACATGGGCAAGCGGTACCATATTCATCATCCTTTCAATGTTCGCCTGAACAGCGGTGAGTGCTCGCCGCAGCAGATACGCGGCTGGGTAGCCAACCGTTTTTACTACCAGATCAATATACCGCTCAAGGACGCGGCCATTCTTTCTAACTGCGGTGACCGGGCCACGCGACGCGAATGGGTGGTGCGATTGCTCGATCACGACGGCTGGGGAGAGCAAGAGGGCGGCATTGAGGCGTGGACACGCCTGGGTAAGGCTGTCGGGCTGTCGCGCGAGGCGCTCTGGTCGCTCGAACTGGTGGTCCCGGGGGTGCGCTTCGCGGTCGATGCCTATGTCAACTTCGCCCAGAGAGCTCCCTGGCAGGAAGGGGTCTGCGCCTCGCTGACCGAGATGTTCGCGCCACAGATCCATCGGGATCGTCTTGCCGCGTGGCCGCTAAATTATCCGTGGATTGCAGCAGATGGACTCGAATACTTCCGCTCGCGCATTCCGCTTGCTCAGCGCGACGTCGATCATGGTCTGCGCGTCACGCTCGATCACTTCACCACCCGGAGCCAGCAAGAACGCGCGCTAGGCATCCTGCAATTCAAGCTCGACATCCTCTGGCAGATGCTGGACGCAATTGAACATGCGTTCCCAGGTTGACACGCTGGCATTGGCGACAGGAGCTCGCTTTATCATGACCGAATGGGATCTTTCCACCCCCGTCTTGAATGTCGGATTTCGCCTTCAGTGGGAGGCAGCGCAACAGGCGCACGTGCTGCTGTTTCCGGAAGGGATGATCCGTCTGAATGTTAGCGCGGCAGAGATTCTCAAACGCTGTGACGGCACGCGTGTCACGGATGAGCTCGTGACTGAACTTGAGACGGTCTTTAGCGTGCAGGGTATTCGAGCAGAGGTTCAAGCGTTTCTGGCGCATGCGACACAACGTGGCTGGGTCGGCTGGGTGCGCGAATGAGGACTTCGGTATGAGCGGCGATCGACTGTTGGCTAATCCGCCACTGTGGCTGCTTGCCGAGCTGACTTACCGATGCCCGCTGCATTGCGCCTTCTGCTCCAACCCAACGGATTACGCGCGGAATCGTGAAGAACTTACCACAAGCGAGTGGTTTGAAGTGCTTCGCCAGGCGAGGGCCTTGGGTGCTGTGCAGGTCGGATTCTCGGGCGGCGAACCAATGATGCGCGACGACCTGGAAGTCTTGGTCGGCGAGGCGCATCGCCTGGGGTATTACACCAACCTCATTACATCCGGCGTAGGCGCTACCGCGGAGCGCTTGGCCGCGCTCAAGGCTGCCGGTTTGGATCATATACAGCTCTCGTTCCAGGATTCCACACGAGAGCTGAACGACTTCCTGAGCAACACGCGCACCTTCGAACTCAAGCAACGCGTTGCCAGGCTCATCAAGGCCAACGGCTATCCAATGGTCCTGAACGTCGTGCTGCACAGGCACAACCTGCCGCATGTCGATAAGATCATCGAGATGGCGGTGGCGCTCGAGGCCGACTATCTCGAACTGGCGAACACGCAGTATTACGGCTGGGCACTCGTCAACCGCGATCAGCTTCTGCCTGATGTGGAGCAGGTGCGGACCGCCGAAGAAGCAGTCAGGATGTGGCGCAGTCGCCTTGGGGAACGTTGCCAGATTCTGTTTGTGGTGCCGGACTATTTCGAAAGACGCCCGAAGGCCTGCATGAACGGCTGGGGTTCGGTGTTTCTTGCCATTTCTCCAGACGGCACGGCGCTCCCTTGCCATGCAGCGCGCGTGATACCCGGGTTGGAGTTTCCGAATGTCCGGGACACCACGCTCGCCGAGGTGTGGCGAGACAGCGAAGCGTTCAATGCGTTCCGAAGCGACGGCTGGATGAAGGAGCCCTGCCGCAGTTGCGACGAGCGACATAAGGATTATGGCGGCTGCCGCTGCCAAGCGTACCTGCTGACAGGCAGCGCGGCTAATGCTGATCCGGTCTGCGAGCGCTCGCCATCGCACGGCGAAGTCGAGCGTGTGATCGCTGTTGTTGCGCAGCGGCCGCGCGCGGCGGCTCAAGCGATGATTTTCAGAAGCGATGAGAATTCTCGCCGGCTGCATCCAGGTGAGCAGAGCTAGGTGGAGTGGTCTCGCTGAGGTCAAGCCGGGGGGCGGTAACTAAAGCGGGAACTGAAGCAGGAGCATGCCATGTCAAGACGCCGAATTACATTCATCATCGGTGCCGCTGCCGCGGTCTTTCTTATTGTTGTTGCGGTGATGTACGAACGGGCCGTGGACGATAACGAAAATGGGGCGTTGTCTGATCAAACGTCGTCGGATCGTCCCATTTTCTTTTGCAACTCGTCGTGTAGTTGGGCGTTGCTGTTTGAGCAAGCGAGATAGGGGCTGGCCATTCGTAGGAGAGTCGTCGAGGAAGTCATCGCGCGCGTGTGTCGACGCTGTCGCTTCGACAGACCGCGGACGATGCGGTAACTCGGCCGCGCTATGACGCGGCCGAAACCTTGCCGCACCTGCGTCAGCTCGCCCGGATGTCCCCGCAGAAAATATCGAAATTGCCATCCGCAGGGCTTGTCCGCACCACGACCGTGTATTCGCCTCCTCTGAGCTGACTCAACGTGGCCGTGGATCTTCTCGATAGTGTTAAGACGCCACCACTACCAGGCAGGTTGTCTGGAAGCACAGTACGATTGAGGTCATATGCGGGCATCGCACCATGACTGGCGCAGGATCCGCGGTAGATGTACGTGTACAGGTGAGCGGGGGGACTCACCTCGTTGGGGACACCGCCAATAAGAAGGGTTATTGCAGTCTGGTCGCCCTGCGCCGCCAATGTGGCCTGCGCTATATGTCCGGCATTGCGCGTCGTGGCAGTGAGGGGGACGATAGTCACTGCATCGTTCTGGGCGATGGCATCTGTGGGCGCAATTCCCGCGGGAATTGCCGAAAACGCCAATATCGTTGATAGGAGCGTATTTTTCATCACAAGTTCTCCAACATTTTCCCCGGTCCTGATTCGACTCCGATCCCAATATAGGCCACCCTCCGTCAGTTACATCTTGCGGCGCAAGAGGCTCCGCCCGGGATCCCGGTCCTGTCTAGTTCAATGGCTCCCCGTTCCGTTCAGCGACCCCCTCGGCATAAGGGAAGAACATTGCCGTAGGAGGCATCGCTGATTGCGCCTGTAGCGGCATCCCCGAGGCGACCGCTTACTACACTTGCCATGCACCATGGCTCTCGGGAGACGCAAGTGAGCAAGGAACGCAGGCTGGACGACGGCGCGCGCGATGGCCGGAAGTGGTCATTGGTGCTGCTCTGCCTACTGGCGCAGAACTGTGTGATGGGCTTTGCCTTCGGTTCGTTCGGCCCGCTACTGGCGAGCACGGAGCAGGATTTCGGCGTATCGCGCGCGCTCGCCACCGCCGGGATGAGCTTGATCACGCTGGCGTTGGGAGGCTTGTCGCCAGTGCTCGGCGGATGGATGGAGAGGGTGTCCGTGCGCACCGGCATGGCCGGCGGCGCCCTGCTGAGCGCGATCGGCTACGTGGGGCTGGCCTGCGCCGGTTCGTTCGCGGTCGCGCTGGGGATGTACGGACTGATCGGGATCGGTGTCTGCCTTACGGCAATCCTTGGGCCGTTGATCCTGATCAGCCGCTGGTTTGATAAGAACCGCGGCAAAGTGCTCAGCATCGTCAACCTGCCGATCCTGCTGTTTCTGACGCCGTATATCGTCGCCAAACTGCTGCCGCACTACGGCCGTGCCGGCCTGTTGAGCGCGATGGGCGCGATCTGTGCCTTGCTCGCGCTGTTGCTCCTGCGATTGGTCGAGCCCGCGCCAGTTGCGGCGCACCAAGCACAGCCCGGTGTGCCAGCGGCGCAATGCGCGAGCGGCGCGTCGTTGCTCAAGCGTCCGGCATTCTGGTTGCTATCGCTCGGCATTGGCATCATGGCTGGCGCAGGCACCGGTTTCGTCGTGCATATCGTGCCGTTTGGCATGTGTCGGCAGATGCCATTGCAAGCCGCCGCAGCACTGCTGTCGGTCTATGCGGGCGCGGGGATTGGGGGCACGCTGCTGTTTGGCTGGATTTGCGACCGCATCGGCGCGCCGGCAGCACTGGCGCTCAGTGCCTTTCTCCAGGCCGCGCTGTGGTGGGGACTCCTGCTGGTCGACGGCACTCACTTGTATGCGCTGGCGGGGCTGCTCGGCATCTGCGTGGTGCCGCTCGTGACGCTGCACGGCGCAGCGATCAGCCAGATGTTCGGCATCGAGAGTGTGAGCCGTGCGATGGGATACAGCTATTCCATCAAGCTGCCTTTCATCCTGGGATTCGCGCCGGCGCTTGGTCTGATTTTCGACCGCGTCGGCCGCTACGACTTGGCCTTCCTTGCGACGGCCAGCCTGCTGACCGCGGCGGGCGTCTTCCTCTGTTGCTTGTTGCTGATCCTGCGCCGGCAGAGGTCGCTGCCAGCCGTGCCTGCAATTCCCTGAAAGCTTGCGTCAGCCAGTCACAGCTCCCCTGTAATCGGACATCCAATGGACGAAATCACGCGAACCAGCCGGGGAGTGGCCAAAAGCAGGGGAATCCGTCACACAAAGTGCGGGAGACCCACTTTTGCTTCGGTATACGGCACCATGCCTTCCCTTCTTCTCACCATATGGTTGACCTATATTTTCAATAGTGATCTTCTGCCGCCCTGAAGTGTCGGGCGTGTACTGCTCGCAAAGCCGCGCTATGCCATGCTGGATGAGGCTACCAGCGCCTTGGATATTGGCAACTAGGAAGGTCTATACTCGCAGTTGGCCGGCATGCCGACGACGCTTGTTAGCGTTAGCCATCGACCCACACTCCTTAAATATCACCACCAGGTTCTGGAGCTGCCCGGGACGGGAGATGGCAACTGCATCCGACCAGAGACTACCGCTTTGGCTGGTAGATCCTCGTTCGCGCCGAATGGCGCTGTCGCCATCAGCAACCGTCATAGATATCAAGCACCGGCTTGCCACAGTTACCGTTTGATATTTTGCCGGCCTTGCGGCGAAATCGGGCGTGTTCGCCAGCGTACCGAAACGCCTTACTATTCGGGGTATCTGTCTCTTACGCATTCGGATCTTGCGAAGGAGCCGGCGATGCACTTCGGCCTGCTTAGTCTCCCCAGGAGGGGTTACGCGCTTGTGACGCTGCCAGAGGCAGCGGGCGAGAATGCTAGGCAAATACACGTCTCAAGGCACGTGCCTTTGGCCCGCGTGCACATCGCCATGAATGGGCGCGGCTGCCCGACAGACGGCCAAAACACATACGTATTGAGACAAAAAAACCGGCTACGGATAGGGCCTCTTATCCGGCGAACAGGAGACAAGGCATGGAAGAAGATCTCGTTCAACGGATAGAGTCCAATTCCAACTACCGGCGGCTGGTTTCAGCCCGCTCCACCTACGGATGGGTGCTGACCGCAATGATGATGGTCGTGTACTACGGCTACATCCTTCTGGTTGCCTTCGGGAAGACCTTGCTCTCCACCAGGATCGGCGATGGCGTGATGACCTGGGGGATTCCGATCGGCCTCTTTGTGATCGTATTTACGGTGGTCGTCACCGGCATCTACGTCCGGCGCGCCAACGGCGAATTCGACAACCTGACGGCTCAGATTCGCAAGGAGGTGCTGTAATGTCGGCCCGGAACCGTATCCTATGCGCATTGATGCTACTGGCCATTGGTGGCGCAGCCTGGGGAGCCGGTGGCGATCTTGGCCAAATGCAAAAGCAGCCAACCAACTGGACAGCGATATCCATGTTCGCTGTATTTGTGGTGTTCACCTTGTTCATCACTAAATGGGCTGCCGCCAAGACAAAGTCCGCGGCGGATTTCTACACCGCCGGCGGCGGCATCACCGGATTCCAGAACGGGCTGGCAATTGCGGGCGACTACATGTCCGCGGCATCCTTTCTTGGGATATCGGCCGCGGTTTACCTGAACGGCTATGACGGCCTGATCTATTCGATCGGCTTCCTGGTGGGCTGGCCTGTTATCACCTTCCTGATGGCCGAGCGCCTGCGCAACCTCGGTCGCTTTACTTTTGCCGACGTGGCGGCCTATCGCTTCGCGCAGACCCCGATCCGCGTGTTCGCGGCCTCCGGCACGCTGGTGGTGGTGGCGTTCTACCTGATCGCCCAGATGGTCGGTGCCGGCCAGTTGATCAAGCTGCTGTTCGGCCTGGAGTACTGGCTTGCGGTGGTGATCGTCGGCACCCTGATGATGGTGTACGTGCTGTTCGGGGGCATGACGGCGACTACCTGGGTCCAGATCATCAAGGCCGGCCTGCTGCTTGCGGGTGCGAGCTTCATGGCATTCATGGTGCTGGCGCAGTTCCATTTCAATCCCGAAGCGCTCTTCGCCAAAGCGGTTGAGATCCACGCCAAGAAGGACGCTATCATGGGCCCGGGCACCTTCATCAAGGATCCCATCTCTGCCATTTCATTCGGCATGGCGCTGATGTTCGGCACTGCGGGCCTGCCTCACATCCTGATGCGGTTCTTCACCGTACCGAGCGCCAAGGAAGCACGCAAGTCGGTGTTCTGGGCGACAACCTGGATCGGCTACTTCTACCTGCTCACCTTCATCATCGGCTTTGGCGCCATTGTCCTGGTCAGCACCAACCCGGTGTACAAGGACGCGCTTGGCGGCTTGCTGGGCGGCAACAACATGGCGGCTATCCACCTTGCGAAGGCCGTCGGCGGCAATGTCTTCCTCGGCTTTATTTCCGCGGTGGCCTTCGCCACGATTCTTGCCGTAGTCGCGGGGCTGACGTTGTCCGGCGCTTCGGCGGTGTCGCATGACCTCTACGCGACCGTGTTCAAGAAGGGCAAGGCCGCCAGCGACAAGGAACTGCGCGTATCGCGCGTGACGACCATCGCGCTGGGCGTCGTGGCCGTGATTCTGGGGATCGCATTCGAGAAGCAGAATATTGCCTTCATGGTGTCGCTGGCTTTTGCGGTGGCGGCATCGGCGACCTTCCCCGTGTTGTTCATGGCTGTGCTTTGGAAAGACTGCACGACACGTGGCGCGACCATCGGCGGCTTTCTCGGCCTGATTACCGCCGTCGGCCTGACCATTGTCTCCAAGTCGGTCTGGGTCGATGTGTTCGGCTACACGGATGCCATCTTTCCCTACACATCGCCGGCCCTGTTTTCCATGACCGTGGCGTTTGTCGGCATCTGGCTGTTCTCGACACTGGACCACAGCGAGCGTGCCCGCATCGACCGGGCGGGATACCCGGCGCAGAAGGTCCGTTCTGAAACCGGCATCGGCGCATCGGAGGCTTCCGGCCACTGAGGTCGCTGAAGCTGCTGAAGCCACTGGAGGCATTGACGTTACTGAGGAACGTTTCATGTCGCGCCGTTCCCTTCTCGGGCACCGCCTGATCGCGCTGTTTGCCCTGGGCTGGTTGTTGTTCAACTACCCATTGCTGGCGCTGTTCAACGATTCGCGCACGTGGTTCGGCGTCCCGCGCTTGTACTGCTACTTGTTTGCCGCCTGGGCGTTGCTCATCACCCTGCTGGCGTTCACGGCGGAACAGAGGGCGCCGCGCGGAAGACCCTCGCAGTCCGACCCGTCGGCACCCGTGCCGGAGGACTGAAATGCTGGATGGCTGGGTCATTGCGCTGGCGTCGTTCGCGTATCTCGGCATGTTGTTTGCGATTGCGTTCTACGGCGACAGGCGCGCTGATGCCGGTGCCAGCATGATAAACAACCCGTACCTGTATGGGTTGTCGCTGGCGGTCTACGCGACCTCATGGACCTACTATGGCAGCGTCGGCCGGGCTGCGGTCAGCGGCATCGGCTTCCTGCCCATCTACCTCGGCCCCACGCTGATGGCGGCACTCTGGTGGACCCTGCTGCGCAAGATCATCCGCATCAGCAAGAACAACCGCATCACCTCGATTGCCGACTTCCTTGCCTCCCGCTACGGCAAGAGCGCGCTGCTTGGCGGCCTTGTCACGCTGGTGTCGGTGATTGGCATCGTGCCCTATATCGCGCTGCAGCTGAAGGCGGTCTCGGCAAGTGTCGCGGTACTGGCGCATTCCCCCGGCCTCGGCATGCGGGGCGACGAAGCCGGGCCGGTCTGGTCGGACACGACACTCTACCTCGCGCTGATGCTGGCGGTGTTCACCATCCTGTTTGGCACCCGTCACGTCGATGCGGCAGAGCGCCATGAAGGCATGGTTGCCGCGATCGCCTTCGAATCGCTGGTCAAGCTGGTGGCGTTCCTTGCGGTGGGGGTCTTTGTCACCTTTGGCATCTATGACGGATTCGGGGACCTGTTCGGGCGTGCCGAAGGGGTGCCTGCCCTGAAAGCGCTCCTGACGTTGAATGGCGATGCGGCGGGTGCCGGTAACGTAACCTTTGGCGCATGGGCCGTGCTGATCGTGCTGTCGATGTTCTCGATGCTGCTCCTGCCGCGCCAGTTCCAGATCGCAGTCGTCGAGAACATCGACGAAAACCACCTGAAGACGGCCACCTGGCTATTGCCTTTGTATCTCCTGGCCATCAATGTCTTTGTCCTGCCCATCGCCTTCGCGGGGATCCTGCACTTCCCAGGGGGCGAAGTCGATCCGGATATGTACGTGCTAGCCCTGCCTATCGGGGAGCAGTCCCCGGCGCTCACGCTCCTGGTGTTTATCGGCGGGCTGTCGGCGGCCACTGGCATGGTCATCGTCGAGACCATCGCACTTAGCACCATGGTCTGCAATGACCTGGTGATGCCGTTGCTACTGCACCTTAAGCCGCTGCGGTTTAGCCATCGCGCCGATATCAATGCGCTGCTGCTGACCATCAGGCGCGCGGCAATCGTGCTGTTGATGATGCTCGGCTACGCCTACTTCCGCCTGGCCGGCGAAGCCTACGCGTTGGTTTCGATCGGCTTGATTTCGTTCGCGGCCGTGGCCCAGTTCGCGCCCGCGATGCTGGGCGCGATCTACTGGAAGAACGGTACGCGGCAAGGCGCGCTTGTCGGGCTGGGTGCCGGCTTCCTGCTCTGGGCCTACACGCTCCTGCTGCCATCGTTTGCGCAGTCCGGCTGGGTGCCGGCCAGCTTTGTCGAATACGGGCCGTTCGGCATAGGCTGGCTGAGGCCGCAGCAGCTGTTTGGCCTGGACGGCCTGGATCCGGTCTCGCATGCGCTGTTCTGGAGCCTGCTGGCGAACGTCGGTGGCTATGTCGGCGTGTCGCTCACGACCACGCAAAGCGCGGTGGAGCGGGTGCAGGCCATCCTGTTCGTCGATGCCTACGCGCACAGCGGCAGCGCGCCGGGACCCCATGTATGGCGTGGCAGCGCTTCGGTGGATGCGGTACTCGCGTTGCTGCGGCGTTTCCTTGGCGCCGCGCGTGCCGATGAGGCCTATGCGCGATTTCGTGAGCAAGGCAGGGCGGACGGGCGGTCGACCGACGCCGACTTGGTGCATTTCGCGGAGATCCAGCTGGCCGGCGCAATTGGCGCCGCATCGGCGCGGGCAGTGATCGCTTCTGCGGTGAATGAGGCACCGCTCGGCCTGGACGAAGCCATGGCGATCCTGGATGAGACCGCGCAAGCGGTCGCCTACAGCCGGCAACTGGAACAGAAATCGCGTGAGCTCGAGACCGTGTCGGCTGGACTCAAGGCAGCCAACGTGCGGCTCACCGAACTCGACCACATGAAGGACGACTTTATCTCGACCGTGACCCACGAGCTGCGCACGCCACTGACGTCAATCCGTGCCTTCTCGGAAATCCTGCGCGACCATCCCGATCTTGCCGCTGACAAACGCAGCGAATACCTCGACCTTGTAATCAAGGAAAGCGAGCGCCTCACACGCCTCATCAACAACGTGCTCGACCTGGCCAAGATCGAATCCGGTAGCACCGAATGGCACACCGTACCGCTAGACTTGAAGCAGGTGATCCAGGACGCGGTGGACGCTACTCGGCACCTGTTCCTGGAGCAACGCATTCAGCTTGCGTTGCAGTTGCCCCCGCAGGTCCCGCTGCTGCTGGCCGACCCCGACCGGCTGATGCAGGTGATGCTGAACCTGCTGTCGAATGCGGTGAAGTTCTGCGACCGGGCGCACGGCCGCGTCGCGGTGAGCCTGGAGGTGGTGGGCAACGATTTGCGTGTTGCGGTGCGAGACAACGGGGGCGGCGTGCGTCCGCAGGACCGGGAGCTTATCTTCGACAAGTTCCGCCAGGGCGGCGACAGGCTGGCGGGCAAGCCCCAGGGCACCGGGCTGGGATTGCCGATCAGCCGGGAAATCATCCGTCATTTCGGCGGTAGTCTGTGGCTGGAAGCGACGCCGGAAAACGGCGCGGTGTTCGTATTCACGCTGCCGCTGCAGAAGGGACCGGAGACAACGTCATGACCCACAAAGTCCTCATCGTCGATGACGAACCGAACATCGTGATCCCGCTGGAATTCCTGATGCAGCAGAGCGGCTACGAAGTAGGCATTGCGCGCGATGGGCAGGCAGCCTTGGAGCAGATGACCGCGTTTCAGCCCGATCTGGTCCTGCTCGACATCATGCTCCCGTTGCTTAGCGGCTTCGAGGTCTGCCAGAAGATCCGGGAAAACAAGGCTTGGGATCGAGTCAAGGTGGTCATGCTGTCGGCGAAGGGACGAGACCTGGAGGTGGCCAAGGGCCTCGCGCTGGGCGCCGATGCCTATATCACCAAGCCGTTTTCCACCAGGGCGCTGGTCGAGCAGGTGAGCGCCTTGCTCGCGAGCGGCCAGAGAGCACGCGAATGATTCAAAAGTGGATCGCGCAACACCGCTTTGGCGTTACGTTGGCGCTGCTCTTCCTGGTGCAGCTGCTTGTCGTCGGCGCGATGCTCCTGCCGCTTGCGATCGATCTGCCGGCGGCGCAGCGCGCATGGTTGACCGCGCTGGTGTTGCAGCGCGGTGCGCTGTGGATCGCGCTGGCGGCACTGCTGCTGCTGGCCTTGGGCGTCGGCCTGAAGGCGTTGTTCAACGCTTACCCGACGCCGGTCACGCGCCTGGCCGAAGACGCCGCGCTGCTTGCGGCCAACCCTGGCCACCGCATCGAGCCACAGGGCGCGCGCGGCGTGCGCAGCCTCGGAGAAGCGCTCAACCTGCTGGCAGCTTCCCACCAGACGCTGCACGACGGCGTGCAGCAGAAAATCGAGCTGGCGAACCGCGCGCTGGCCGAGGAAAAGAACCGGCTCGCCGCGCTCATGGCGGAGCTTTCCTTGAGCGTGCTGGTCTGCAATATCGAAGGGCAAATACTGCTCTACAACGACAGCGCCAGGCAGTTGCTCGAAGCCGGGCGGGGCGGCGCGCCTGCGGCCGGCACGGCGGCAATCGGGCTGGGCCGCTCTGTGTTCGGCGCGATCGAACGTGGGCTTATCCTGCATGCGCTGGAGCAGATCCAGCAGCAACTTCGGGAGAACGAGGACGGCGCGGCGAGACCGGTATCCGGATTTGTCGCCACGCTCGCGCAGGGCCAGATCGTGCGCGCGCAGATGGCGCCGGTGTTCGACAGCGCACACACCCTCAATGGCTTCGTGCTGACGTTGGAAGACATCACCCGCAACGTCGAGGCCGACAGCCGCCGCGACGCGTTGCTGCAGTCGCTCACGCAAGATGCGCGCGCCACGCTGGCGAGTATCCGTACGGCGGTGGAAGCCATCCAGGCGTACCCGGAAATGAGCGCTGAGAAGCGGACTCAGCTCACCAGCATCATCGACGACGAATCGCAGCGCCTGGTGTACCAGATCGACCGTGCCGTGGATCAGCGCGGCGCCGGGATGGACAGCCGTCAGGAACTCGAAGAGATGCGCGGCGCCGATCTGCTCGCGCTGCTGGTGCGACGAATCGGCAGCCCCTCGCTCAGCGTCACCGCCAGCGATACGGTCGACGCCACGTTGTGGCTCAAGGTGGACAGCTACGCCTTGACCCAGGCGCTGGCCTATCTTGCGCAGCGGCTCGCCACCGAAGCCAGCGTCACCGAGTTGCGCTTCGGGCTGCATCGTGCCGGCCGGCTGGCCTATCTTGATCTCACCTGGCGCGGCACGCCGCTGACCGCCGACACGCTGCGGGTGTGGGAGAACGCGCCGTTGCCGATCACCGCGGCCGGCGCAGCGCTCTCGCTGAGCGCACTGATCGCGCGTCAAGGCGGCGAGGCCGTGTGTTCCGCCGGGGCGTCGCCTGATGTCGCTCGCTATCGTCTGATGCTGCCGCTGTCCGAGCCGGGGCCGGCGCTGGACATCCCGCCGGCACAGGAAGGCCGCCCGGAATTCTACGATTTCGACTTGTTTCACAGGCCGGGACAGAGCGCCGAGGCCGACCAGTGCCTGCTCTCGCAACTCAATTTCACGGTGTTCGATACCGAAACCACCGGGCTGGATCCCGCAGCCGGCGATGAGATCATCTCCATCGGTGCCTTGCGCATCGTCAATGGCCGGCTGCTGCAGCGGGAAAGCTTCGACCAGCTGATCCAGCCGCGTGGCGCGCTGAGCGCCGGGTCGATCGCGATTCACGGCATCACGCAAGCCATGCTCAATGGCCAGCCACCGATCGAAACGGTACTGCCGCAGTTCCACCGTTTCGCCGCTGACACCGTGCTTGTCGCGCACAATGCCGCGTTCGACATGAAGTTCTTGCAAATGCTGGAGGCAAGAACCGGCACGGCCTTCACCCAGCCGGTCCTCGATACGCTGCTGCTATCGCAAGTGATCCACCCCCATCAGGCTGAGCACACGCTGGAGGCGATCGCCGGCCGTTTCGGGGTGGCGATCATCGGCCGCCATACCGCGCTGGGCGACGCGATCGTCACCGGCGAGGTTTTTCTCAAGATGACCCCCTTGCTCGCGGAAAAAGGCATCTTCACGCTGAAGGAGGCACGCGATGCCGCGCAACAGACCCACTATGCGCGGATCCGGTACTGAGCAATCGTCCATGAGCGATCCGCCAACGATCCATCCCGATGCCGCCTTCGACCCGACCGCCGTGGGGGGCGGTGCGTTCTCGCGCGATATCGCGGGAGCCAGGCTGCGCATCGCCAGCGCGCAGGACGAAAGGGGCCTGCAGCGGGCAGCCGCGGAGATTCGATCGCTCTGGCAGCGCGTGGCGGGCCAGGCGGCAAGCGAGCCGACTACCCGGCTCATCTCGACGCTCAACGATGCGTTGACGCAGCGCGTGATCGATCTCGCCTGTGCCGGGGAGGAGATGGCGGGCATGCGCTGGTGCTGGATCGCCCTCGGCAGCGAAGGCCGCCAGGAACAGACACTGTCGAGCGACCAGGACAACGGGATGATCCTAGCGGGCAGCGGCGGCGCAGAGGCAATGCGCGACCGGATGCTGCCGCTGGCGCTGCGCATCAACGAAACGCTCGATGCTTGCGGGTTCCCGCTGTGCACCGGCCAGATTATGGCGAGCAATCCGCAATGGTGCCTGGACCTGCATGAATGGCGTGAGCGCTTCGCGAGCTGGATCATCGAAGGTGATCCGCCGGGGTTGCTTAACGCCACCATCTTCTTCGACTTGCGGCCGCTTTACGGCGCCGGGGAGCTGGCGCAGGCATTGATGGGTTGGCTCGGGAAGATGGCGCCGGACAACCCGCGCTTCCTGTTCCAGATGACCGCGAATGCACTGCGGCGCAAAGCACCGCTTGGTTTACTGCGGGACTTCGTGGTCGCGAAGCGCGGTGAGTTCGCCGGAACGATCGATCTGAAGCTGGACGCCGCCACGCTGTTCGTCGATGCGGCCCGCATCTACGGCCTGGCTTGCGGCGCCCGCGCAAGCAATACGGCGCATCGCCTCAGGCGGGCCGGCGAGATGGGACGCCTGGCGCCGAAGGATGTGCAAGCGTGGATCCTCGCTTTCGATTGCATCCAGAGGTTGCGCCTGAAGACACAGCAGCGCTGCTTCGAACGCGGCATGCCCATGCACAACCATGTGGACCCGGACGAACTGGAGACGGGCGAGCGGCGCGCATTGCTCGACGCCTTGCGCCAGGCCCGTGTATTGCAGAAGCACCTGGCACTGGATTACCTGGACGCTCGCCAGGGCATCTGATCGCGCCGGTGCCGCGCACCGGGTACGGCGGCGTACCGACTTCAAAGGCGATTGCGTGCACAGTATGGCAAAGGCCTTGAGCCGCTTGTTTCAGGGAGGGTGGCAGAGGATGGCGCGGCGGCATGGCCCCATGCTCAATATGCACGCAGGAGTAAGCAATGAAATCCATTGAATCGGTTCTCCACGAACACCGCCTGTTCCCGCCGCCCGCAGAGCTTGCGGCAGATGCGGCCATCTCTGGCATGGACGCGTACAAGACCCTCGTCGCCGAGGCTGAAGCCGACTACAACGGCTTCTGGGGGCGTCTCGCACGCGAGACGCTGACATGGAAGGCGCCTTTCTCCAAAGTCCTGGACGAATCGAACGCGCCGTTCTACACGTGGTTCGAGGATGGAGAGCTAAACGCCTCGTACAACTGTCTTGATCGCCATGTCGAGGCCGGCAATGGCGACCGGGTTGCTATCCTCTTTGAAGCCGACGATGGCACCGTGGCCACCGTGACCTACCAGGATCTCCTGCAACGCGTGTGCCGCTTCGCGAACGCGTTCAGGAGACGTGGCGTGAAGAAGGGTGACCGTGTCGTGATCTACCTACCAATGTCGGTGGAGGGCGTGGTCGCCATGCAGGCATGCGCGCGAATCGGCGCGACGCATTCGATTGTTTTCGGCGGCTTCTCCGCGAAATCGCTGCACGAACGGCTGGTGGGTGTGGGTGCCGTTGCGCTGGTCACCGCGGACGAACAGATGCGCGGCGGCAAAGCCCTGCCGCTGAAGAGTATCGCGGACGAAGCCCTCGCGCTGGGCGGCTGCGAAGCGGTGAAGAGCGTGATCGTGTACCAGCGCACGGGCGGCAAGATACAGTGGAACGCGGATCGCGATCTGTGGATGCATGAACTGGCGCAAGCCGAGGCCAGCACCTGTGAACCGGAGTGGGTTGGCGCCGAGCATCCGCTCTTTATCCTGTACACCTCTGGTTCGACCGGCAAGCCGAAAGGCGTTCAGCACAGCACCGGGGGCTTTTTGCTGTGGGCCGCGCAGACCATGAAATGGACCTTCGATTGGAAGCCGACGGATGTATTTTGGTGTACCGCTGACATTGGCTGGATCACCGGCCACAGCTATATCACCTATGGCCCGCTCGCGGTCGGCGGCACCCAGGTGCTGTTCGAAGGCGTGCCGACTTACCCGCACGCGGGCCGCTTCTGGGATATGATCGCGAAGCACCAGGTCACGGTCTTCTATACCGCGCCAACCGCCATCCGTTCGCTCATTAAGGCAGCCGCTGTTGACGAAAAGGTGAGTCCGTCGAACTATGACCTGTCGTCGCTGCGCATCCTTGGCTCCGTCGGCGAGCCGATCAATCCGGAAGGGTGGATGTGGTACTACACCAACATCGGCGGCGCACGCTGCCCGATCCTCGATACCTGGTGGCAGACCGAGACGGGCGGGCACATGATCTCGCCGCTGCCCGGCGCGACGCCGCTTGTGCCGGGCTCGTGCACCCTGCCGTTGCCGGGCATCATGGCGGCGGTCGTCGATGAAACCGGGCAGGACGTGCCTGCCGGACAGGGCGGGATCCTGGTGATCAAGCGCCCGTGGCCCGCGATGCTGCGCACCATCTGGGGCGACCCCGAGCGCTATCAGTCGAGCTACTTCCCGGAAGAGCTTGGCGGCAAGTTGTACCTTGCCGGCGATGGCGCCGTCCGTGACCCTGTGACGGGCTATTTCACGATCATGGGGCGTATCGACGATGTGCTCAATGTGTCCGGCCACCGGCTTGGCACCATGGAGATCGAGTCGGCGCTGGCTGCGAATGCGCTGGTGGCCGAGGCTGCCGTGGTCGGCCGGCCGGACGAGATCACCGGCGAAACCGTCATTGCGTTCGTGGTGCTGAAGGGCGCGCGCCCGGAGGGCGAGGAAGCGGTGAAGATCGCAAACGCGTTGCGGGCGTGGGTGAGCAAGGAGATCGGACCGATTGCGAAACCGAGGACATTCGATTTGGCGACAACTTGCCTAAGACGCGTTCGGGCAAGATCATGCGCCGGCTGCTGCGTTCGCTAGCGAATGGCGAGGCGATCACGCAGGATGTGTCGACGCTTGAGAATCCAGCGATCCTCGAGCAGCTCCGCTGAGCCGAAGCGGCGCCTAACGGCGGGACTCGCGCGTGTATGGACATGGACGTGAAATTCCGCGGGACGGTACGCTTGCGGACAGCATTCCTACCGTAACAGGCTATAGAACAGATGTAGGCGCGCACGTGCCGCAACAGATCAGAGTCGGAACGGGATTTTTCGGAAGATGTGCGTTGCGTCCAGCCAGGTTCGACGCACGGATTGTGAGGGCGGCAAGATCCAAGCAGTTTACGAAGTGGCTGGTGGATATCGTGCTGTTCGCCGCCGTCTCGGGCGACAACAACGCGGTGCACATCGACGAGGAATTCTCCCAGGACCTCCTACCTCCACCTAGGCGCGATGGCGTTGGCGATTATCGCCGCTGCCTGCCTGCGAACCCGCAACGATTCCTTTCAACAGGAGACAATTGATGACCACCCAAACCAACCCCTTCGCCAACGTGACCAAGATGATGCTGGACTTCAAGGTCACCGGGCTTGATATGTCGTCGATCATCGAGTCGCAGCGCAAGGACATGGAGGCGCTAGCCGAGAGCAACAAGGTTACCTATGAGGCGATGCAAGCCATGGCACAGAAGCAATCCGAGATCCTGACCCGGACCATGCAGGGAATCCAGGACTTTGCCCAGGCCCAGGCCGGTGGCGCTGGCTTGATCGACCCTGGCAAGCAGGCGGAGATGATTCGCGTGGCCTACCAGACGGCGCTGACCGATATGAAGGATCTCGCGGAGATGGCACGCAAGTCGCAGGTCGATGCGCTGGCCACCATCACGCAGCGGGCCACGGAGCATATGGAGGAGATTAAGAAGTTGCTGCATCCCAAGTAGGGCATGGACGCGCTGGCCGACGGCCGCCACGGCACCCGGGATCATGGAGAAATCGATGGCATCGCCCTACAACGTTCCTGACGAATATTTGCAGGGCTTCATCCAATCGGGACAGAGCCTGTGGCCGGCCATGATGCTTAACCCAGCCGCACAGGTCCCCGGTTCCTCCGACGCACCATCTGTGCAGCCCGGCGCAGGACCGTTCGCGGATCTGCAATGGCACTATTTCCAGCAGCAGTTCGCACTTTGGACGCGGATGCTTGCCAGCATGGCCGATCGACCGCCCGAAGCGGAGGTCGCGCCCGAGCGGGGCGATCGCCCCTTCAGCGCCGTCGACCGGTGCGACAATCCCTTCTACAGCTTGCTCAAGCAAAGCTACCTGCTCAACGCCAGATTAGCCGAAGACATGGTCGAGGCCGCGGCGTTTGACTAGACAGAATGTATTGACCTGCCGCACCTCAAGCGACGTGGATTAGGCTTGAGGTGGGTTAAACCAACGGCCCAGAGCCACAATTGAGGGGGCAGGTCATGGACAAGTTTAGCAAGTACGTGGGCCTGGATGTCCACCAAGAAACCATTGCCGTGGCGGTGGCGGACACAGCTGGCGACGTCAGGTATGTCGGCGAGATCGGGAATACGCCGGAGGTGATCAGGAAGCTGGTTACGCAACTCAAACGTGACGGAGCCCGACTTTCGTTTTGCTACGAAGCGGGGCCGGGTGGCTACGTGCTGTATCGGCAACTGCGTGATCTGAAGCAGGACTGTCAGGTGGTCGCCCCTTCGCTGATTCCGCGCAAGCCTGGCGAACGCGTCAAGACCGACCGCCGCGACAGCCTGAGCCTGGCCCGGCTGCACCGGGCCGGCGAACTGACCGCGGTCTGGGTCCCCGGCGAAGCCCAGGAGGCCTTACGCGACCTCACCCGTGCACGCGAGGACATGAAGCATCTGCAGCGGCAGGCCAAGCAAAGATTGTTGTCGTTTCTGTCACGCCATGGCCACCGCTATAGCGGTAAATCCCGCTGGACCCAAGCGCACTGGCGCTGGCTCGAGGGGATCAAGTTTGCCTACCCGGTGCAGCAGATCGTGCTGCAGGAATACATCGATACGGTCAAGGCTTGCAGCCAGCGTGTGGCACGCCTGGAGCAGGAGATCGCGCGCGCGGTGCAAGACAGCCCGGTTTGGCCGGTGATCGAGGCCCTAATGGCTCTGCGCGGCGTGAGCCTGATCACTGCCGTGACGGTGGTGGCCGAGCTTGGCGATCTGCGCCGCTTCACCGACGCGCCGCAGTTGATGGCCTATCTCGGACTGGTGCCAAGCGAGCATTCCAGCGGCAAGCGCGAACGACGAGGCAGTATTACCAAGGCCGGCAACAGCCATGTGCGGCGAGTGCTGGTCGAGGCGGCCTGGACCTATCGGCATCCAGCGCGAAAGACCGCCACCCTCCAGCGTCGTGCCGAACGCACCACGACAGAGATCCAGGGGATTGCCTGGGAAGCGCAGAAACGGCTGTGTCATCGCTATCGTCACCTGAGCGCGCGCGGCAAACTGCCAGTGCAGGTCTGTACAGCGATTGCACGTGAACTAACGGGCTTTATTTGGGCGGTCGGCCAGCAGGCAGAGGTCAGACGGCCCTAATCGAACCGATAGACACCAGTGTATTTGGGCCAGGTCCGGCAGCGGTGGAGAATCCTCGCCCACACTAGGAGGCAACTGGAAACAGCACAACCCTCGAAACTAGACGGAGGCAGCTCCTCGACGAATCATTTGTCATGCGGTACCCAACCCGCGCATATCAGAATGATCAACCGTCGAAGAACCGCCGGCCCTGGCCCAAATACACTGGAGTTCAACCAGCCAAAAATAGGAAACCAACCAACTTGACAAGGTCAATACATATCAGTGTCATGAGTCTGAAATTCATTGCATTATTTGGCTCGCGTTGTACTCTGCATTGAAGGCACGCACAGGGCGAGGTAGCGATGAGGGGAAGACCAAAGGCGGAACTAATCTTGAGTGAGGCTGAACGCGAGCAGCTCAAGGCGCTGACGATGCGGCGCAAGACGGCACAGGCGTTGGCTTTGCGCGCGCGCATTGTGCTGGCCAGTGCTGAAGGCCTGGACAACAAGACCGTTGCCGCAAAGCAGCGTGTCGACGTGCATACGGTTTCCAAGTGGCGCTCGCGATTCGTCGCGGATCGCCTGGATGGGCTGCTGGATGCTCCGCGCCCAGGGGCGCCGAGGACCATCGCTGACGCACAGGTCGATGCGATTATTGCCAAGACGCTCGAATCCGTGCCAGCCGGGGCTACTCACTGGAGCACGCGCAGCATGGCTCGCGCGGCAGATCTGTCGCAGTCGACCGTGACGCGTATCTGGCGCGCCTTTGGGCTGCAGCCGCATCGACAGGAGACCTTCAAGCTGTCCAGCGACCCATTGTTCGTGGAGAAGGTGCGAGATATCGTGGGGTTGTACCTCGACCCACCGCTCAAGGCCATGGTGTTGTGCGTTGACGAGAAGAGCCAGATTCAGGCGCTGGACCGCACGCAGCCTATTTTGCCGATGGCGCCAGGCATCCCCGAGCGACGCACGCATGACTACATGCGCCATGGCACGACAACGTTGTTCGCCGCGCTGGACATCGCCACAGGAAAAGTTATCGGTGAATTGCATCGCAGACATCGCAGCAGTGAGTTCCTGCAGTTTCTACGCACGATCGAAGCCAATGTGCCACCCAAGCTCGATGTGCATCTCGTCATGGACAACTACGGCACGCACAAGACGGCGTCGATCAAGGCTTGGTTCGCTCGCCATCCACGCTTCCATGTTCATTTCACACCGACCTCCGCCTCGTGGATCAATCAGGTGGAGCGCTGGTTTGCAACCATCACCGAACAATACATCCGCCGCGGCACGCATCGCTCAACCCGACAACTTGAGCAAGCTATCCGCCAATACCTTGACCTGAACAACGCCAACCCCACGCCTTTCGTGTGGACAAAGTCCGCCGATGACATCCTCGCCAGCATCAAGCGATTTTGTCTACGAATTTCTGACTCAGGACACTAGCCCGCCAAGCAACGGCTGCGCTTCTACACGCGCCAGTTCATCGATGCGATGAGCCCTGCCAACTTCGCCGCGACCAATCCGGAGGTGCTGCAACTCGCGTTCGAGGGCGAGAGCCTGCAGGCCGGCCTCAGGAACCTGCTCGCGGACATGCGCAAAGGCGGGCTGTCGATCACCGACGAGACCGGCGTTCGAGATCGGCAAGAACGTGGCAATGTCCGAAGGCGCGGTTGTGTTCGAGGACGTTTTCAGCTGATCCAGTCGCCGCCGCTAACCGAACGGGTGGCAACGCGCCCGCTGCTGATCGTGCCGCCGTCCATCAACAATCTACATCCTGGACTTGCAGCCAGAGAACTCGTTTGTGCGGTTCGCCGTCGAACAAGGCCACACGCTCTTTCTGATGTCGTGGCGCAACCCCGATGCCACGTGTGGCCACGTTACCTGGGGCGATTACCTGAGCCAGGGCGTCATGAAAGCGATCGAAGTGGCGCTGGTCATCAGCGGCGCCGACAAGGAAACTGTACAGGTTCTCGTGTTCAGGAGCGCCGACCCTGACTTCTTCATTTCCCATGTCGATGTGACGCGGGTAGAGGAATACAGGCAGGAGGCGGCGAAACTGACCGGCGAAGCGTCGATCGCACTGCTGTTTCGCATCAGTCTAGCCATCCTCCGCTGAAGGCCGCGCGACGCAATCCGGCCTTGATATAGGGGCATTGCCGCATGAGGGCCCAAATCCGGCCGCTCTGGTAGTTTTCGATCATGATGATCGTCGGGCCCTCATTGATGCCGAAGTGATATTCCGACACCCATCCCGCCGCGCGGGCGGGCTCGCAGGGAAAAGTTGGATTGAATGACGCCTTGAAGCCATAGGGATTGGCTTCACAGAGCCGGAGCCGGTTGAAGTGCGCGATTGTCGGCAACACAATGTCGGGGGCAAACGGGAGGGAGGCCACGACGGCCCACGGCGCGAGGGTGCCGTCGTCCGGCCCGTAGGGAACGCCGCGCGCGATGTAGTCGAAGAACGTGCGCTGCACGCCATTGACCGTACGGGTAACTGTGCCAGGGCCGTCGCTGGCGGTCGTGCCCCAGCAGAACTCTCCATATTGTTCGAAATCCATGGGATTGCGGATCGCGTACTGCTGCTGCACCAGGGTCGCACGGCGGCTGTTCTCGAAGTAGTCGCATTGATGCTGCTGCATGAACGGATCGCGGATGCCGCGAAAGTCTACCCTTGCATGGGAGAGCTGATGGGTGAAGAGGGGGCCGGCATACAGATATTCGATGCCGTAGACCGTCTTCCAGCAATAGCTCGCGACCCACGCCGGATAGCTGTGCGCAGGGATGGGAAACGTCGGGGAGCCAAGCGCGAGGATGTACAGGATCAGTGCCTCGTCATAGCCTTCCCAGTGCCACTTCAGGAATCCGTGCTCGGGCGTCCAGCCGTGGCACAAGAGTGGATTGGCCCCGAGCATCCAGTGCCAGTCCACCCGTCTATAAAGCATGTCGGCCAGCCGCCTTATCTCGGCCTCGCTGGCGGTTTCCTCCTGGAAGAACGCTGCCGCTGTCAGGATGCCCGCCATCAGGATTGCGGTGTCCACACTTGACAACTCGCAGAGCCACGCCCGGCGGCCGGACGTCATGCTCAGAAAATGGTAGTAAAAGCCTTTGTAGCCGCTGGCATCGGGCGCGGTGCTCTGCTCGCAGCATGCCAGGAAGCGCAGCGTTGCCAGCGTGCGCTGTGCGGCGTGGTTGCGCGACATGAAATGGTGGTCGACGCCCACCGGGTAGACCGTGAGCGCCATGCCGATGGCCGCTATGCTGGCGGGCCACTCTAGGCGTGTCTTGTCGAACACCAGGCCGTTTGCCGGGTTCGCCTCGTTCACGAAATAGGCAAACGAATCCCGCTGCAACCCCTGCAGCATTTCAACCTGCGCGATCGACCTGGCGACTCTGGCATTTGTCACGGCCAGCACTACTCCAATCCGGGCTTTGGGGGAACGAGGCGGCATGCCTTAGAGGCTCACCGTGCGCCTTGTATTGCCGCAATTTGCCCGAAGGACGTTCGTGTTTCGTTGTATAACTTGTCCCGGCAAACTGTGCCGTCCGCAGGCGTACAGTCCGCGGGATTTTTTCTCGGATCACCGTCTCGCCGCGCCCGGGCGCAGGTGCCAGCTGGCACGCGCGACGAAGGCCATCTATCGGATTGTCCGTCGTCGTACCGACAGGAAGGATTCCCGCTACTAATCTTCGATTGTGACAAGCAGATGTGTGTCAGGTCTCATCAAGGAGCCGTCATGAACCAAGTACAAATGCAGATCCGCCTCGAACGGGCAAAGAATAGGGTGAGGGAGATCATCGCCGCAGATTTGCTCGGCGCGACGGTGGATGCGAACGGTAAGCCCAAGCAAGCCATCGTCAGCATGCTCGTCGCGCGTGATGATGCGAAGGAAAAAGCTGCGGCGCTGCCATACCACATTAGTGCTGGCCTTTGAGCGGCTTGCGGGGATGCGGGCGGGGGCGTGGACTACTGAGCGGGGAGGGCAGGAGCAGGGAGCATTATGGAGAAGGCGCAATGCGGCGGCAAACCTTCTGGGAATGATTTTCCGATATTGCGTCATCGAACCGCTTCCGGTGCGCATGATGTCGTAGCCGTGTTCGGCCAGAACCGGTGCCGTGGCCTTTACGATGTGCTGGTGCTCGTAGACTGGCCCTACATCGGAACGAACGCACCCAAAGGCGGCCACCCATCCCGGGCCGCAACCCCACTTCTGCTTCGTTCCGACGCCCGCCCCCCAACCCGCTTCGGCGGGTTTCTTGTTTGCGCTTCCGATTAGATCGATCAGGAAGGGCATCGGCGTTCAGATGTACTTCAGTCGTGGCTGCCCTGTTCGGTCAACCAATCTTCTTCGCCAAGTCGGCGGCGGACGGGTGGTAGTACCTTTTGAGCATCGTCAGTCTGCGATGCCCGGACACTGCCGCCAGTTCGATCGGGTTCGGTAGTTTCGCCGCCAGCCGGGTGATCGCCGGATGGCGAAGGTCGTGCCAACGGAGGTTAACCAGTCCGGCGCGTTCGCCCTTTGACCAAAAAGACGCGTCACTGTTAGGTGACGCGACGTCTTGGGATTACTTTGTCTTTGGGTATCCCACGTAGTAGATACCGATGACGTTGCCGCTGGCATCCCGAATGGGTTCATACCCGGTAATATAGGGCTTGCCAAGGATGTCTGCGTCACCATAGTAGGCACCGCCACTACGTATTGCGGCGATAGCCTTGCCCTTTGGGTCGAGAACAGTCCCAATCGCTCTCGATCCGTCGTCCTTCTGCACATTCGTCGCCACACGGACGAAGTCATCGCCGTTCTTGACGAACAATGTTGCCGTGCCGCTATGCTCCTTCTTGACTTCATCAACCACGGCGAAGTTGTTGTTCATCTTGGTCGCGCCAAAGTACAAGGCTGGCGCGGGTTTTCCAGCAACAGCATCTTCTCCTTTGATCCCCGGTACGCCCAATTTGACCGTCTTTGCCTTCAGTGACTCCATGGCCTGCTTTACGTTCTCTGGCGATTGTGCATGGCTCATGGCAGGGGCGAAGATCGGCAACGCGAGTGCATAGACCACGACGGCGATCCATCGCCTGATAGCACCTGCGGGACTTACCTTTGCCATTGTGTCCCCCTTTTTGTCAGCATTGCCGACGAGGCGGGGCGGCAACGTCCCCGGGACCGGGTGGCACCCCATTTGTCCGCTTGGAGTATAGGCAGCCGCAAAACCGGTGTGCGACGTAGCAACATTCTGCAACAGGGATGATGTTGAATGGCGAAATGTGCATATTTTTTTGATTAGTAAGCGATATCGAGTGGCGCTTGGTGTGGCGTCCGACTCCGACTGCTTGGAGTGCCCCGCCGGCTCGATGCGCAGTCGCCAAGCGTCATTTTCGGATGCGGTCCTCGATCGGTGCGGAAATGCCATAGCGGACGCGCCTTATGCTTGCTGTTGAGGATCATTAATTCCGCTAGCGGTGACCGCTATATCCGCTAGCGATCACATGGCTGTAAACATTTGATCTATATGGCAAAACGGCCGTTCAGTGGCAATTTTTTGTCGTTGTGAGAGAGCAACGCCACTTTCCGTCCATGTCCAAGAATTCCGCTAATGCGGCGCGGCGGATCATTAATACAGCTAGCGCGGGCTACGCCGAGCCGGTGTCGGCGAAATTCTGTTGCTGGCCGGGCAGGGCGGACGGGGAGGGTGATAGTTCGGTAGAGCCATGCGTATGACCGCGCGAAAGATCGAAAGAAATAGGGGCATTCTGGCGATCCGCGTTTACGCGACGATCTTCGCGCTGGGGAGATCACCATTGAAAGCACTCGCGAGCATCGGTAGGAGAAGAGCGTTTTTCCTTAATCTATCCTGGCTGGCACCCACATTGGCGGAATTAGCGGTCGCCATTAGCCGAAATAGATCCTATGTAGGGGAAGAATCGCCAAGACGGCTAGCAGTAGGATTGATGGGGCACGAGCTCGCTCAATGGAGGGCATCATGAACGCCGATCACGCTACCGAACTACATGCTGAAGACGCCATCCTGGCGGTATCTCTCGAACTGTCGGCCGCACAATGGAAGGTTGCACTTCACGACGGATTCAGGGAGCAACCCGCGGTTCACTCGGTCGGTGCTCTACAAGCCGCTTCTCGACTGCAGGCCGTGCTTGATCTGATCGAGCAGCAAAAGCGCAAGTGGTCGCTGCCTTCGCATGTGCGTGTGGTCGTGAGCTACGAAGCTGGACAGGACGGATTCTGGATCCTTCGGTCGCTGCGCTCGCGCGGCATCGACTGTTATATGGTCGATGCCGCGAGCATCCCGGTGGAGCGCCACAAGCGGCGTGCGAAGACGGACCGCCTCGATGCAATCAAGCTCGTCACCAATCTACGTGCATGGCTACATGGCGAGCGAGACCGTATGCGGGTGGTGCGTGCGCCCTCTCTGCAGGATGAAGCGTCGCGTCATCTGATTCGCGATCGCGGACAACTGCAGAAGGAAGTCATGCAGCACCGCGACCGCATGCGCAAACTGCTTGTTACCGTTGGCTGTTGGGACGAGGTTGACCACCGTGCATTCGCCAAGCGGCTCGCTCGCGGCGAACTGACCTGCCACGACGGCTCGCCGTTGCCAGACGAACTGCGCGAACGGTTGCTGCGTGAATCGCATCGCCTGGAACTCGCCGAGCAGCAACTCAAGGATCTCCAGCGTACTCTTCATGACCGCCTACCCGAGCCGGTACGTGAGCGAATCACCTGGCTCAAGCGCTTGAGGGGAGTGGGTGACATTGGTGCATCGCGTCTTATGCTCGAACTGTTCTGGCGGCAGTTCCGCAACCGCCGACAGCTCGGCGCGTGCGTAGGACTCGTGCCCCAGCCCTACGACAGCGGCCAGAGCCGGGTCGATCAGGGTATTAGCAAGCAAGGCAATCGACGGGTACGGGTTCAGCTTATCGAGATGGCTTGGGGCTGGCTCCGATACCAGCCTGGCAGTGCGCTTACACGATGGTTCAACGAACGCACCCAAGGTACCGGGCCCAACCGCCGTGCCCGCCGCATTGCCATCGTCGCGCTCGCCAGGCGCCTCGTGATTGCACTATGGCGTTACCTAACGGAAGGCATCATTCCCGACGGGGCCCAGTTCAAACTGGCATGACATCAGTTGCGATGTCGCAAAACAATCGAGGGTGAGATGAGTTGTGCCCGCGCAGATCGCTGGCCTGCTGAGCGCGGCCGATAATTAGATGGGGCACATCTCCCGGATTGCACTATCCGGCGCCACGCGCATAAAGGATGAGGCCGGTACTACCGGCGGATAGAAGTTGGTGAGACGTCGATGTCTCACGTGCGCACCAGCCGTCTCCCCCTTACGTTAGTCGAGCCCACGCAGCCCGACCTCGAGGACTCTTTATGATCTGAATCTTTGTAGAAAGCTTGTCGCCACTTGACAAACTATTCCCCATAGAAGCGATCTGCAACAGCACGCTCGCCGCCACTGTCGGCGCCGGCGAATAAAAAAATGGCCTGCCCGGCGAGAGCGTCAAAAAAAGCGCAATTAATCGCCAATCCGCTCATGTAACAGCTTGTGTATGGCAGTCAAGGGCGGGGGACTCCGTGAAGTGCTCGCGAACCGATGGCAGGTCCGGCCTATGCGCGGTCATCACCGGCCATCGGCAGGGCTGATGATAGAGGAAGACAGGTTTGGCGTTCCGACCTGGTCACACCCTGCAGCGATGCGATGATCTTCCGCGAGACCACGTACCGCTTCAGGCAGCTTTCGTTCCATCGCGCCCTGGTGGGCCGGCGACTGCCTACTGCTGAACCTCGCGGGGCGTGGCTATTTCGCCTATTGCAGCGATGTTAAGCGCGAGAGCATACGGACTCGCCAGCCGTAACAGCATGGGTACCTGAGGACTGGCCGGTAGTCTGAAATCCGTCCTTCAGTCAGAGCCCTGGCGCGCAAATCTGTAGACATCCATCGCCAGGATCCCGTGATCCACCTCGGCAAACTCGCGCTGCATTGCCGGCGCCGCGCCGTTCCCAGCGGCTGCGCCCAGCGCGACAAACAAAGGCATCAGGTGTTCTTCGGTCGGATGGGCGCGCACCCCCGATGCCGCGAGGCGTCTGTAGTCCAGCAGTTCGGCCGTCTTGCCATCCTGGAGGCGGTCGTACACCCATTGCTGGAAGTCCGGTACGATCGCTACCTGATCCAACGCCACCTTCTCGCGCGACCATTCGCACCATGCACCAACTGGGCGACCGCATTCGAGCAACCCGCGCAGGGGACGGGATGCTCATTGACCAGGCGGCGGGGCACTGCGGTGTCGCCATCGGCATGCTTTCCAAACTAGAGAACGGTAAGGGCGTTAATCTCGAGCACGCTCTGCATGCGATGGACGGACTGGGTTTGACGATGCTGGTCGTCCCCAAGGCACATGCGCCTTGGCTCGAACAGGCAGCGGCCCATGCGGCCAAGATCGGCGAGGATGCTGTGTGGCTGGAGGAGTCGCGTGGCGCCATGATCAGCGCAGGTGTAATGCTGGGCTGCGGCCTGCGCGCGATGTACAGCTGGATTTGTCCGGTTGGCCAACGGATCGCCTCGCGCAATTCCGCCGGTTCGTTCACCACGTGCATGCCCCGACCGACATGCTACAGTGGCCCCTTGTGTGCGCCCGAGCTGTCGCAGCTGTTCCCGCTGGAATGCCGGGGCATCGCCACCTTCGACGTGGCACTGCGCTAGGCTCCTTGGCAACGCTTATTGGGGCGGCTCTTCAGTCGACCGACACTTGTACATGAGCGAGATCACCATTGAGTGCACTGTCTCGCCGCGTTGATTCTTGACAATGCGGTCGCAGATGACGATGCCCTGCTTGCCGCTGCTGGTCAACTTCTTCTCGGTGGGCGTGATGAATACCTGGACGGTGTCGCCTGCCTTGACCGGAAGGTGCATCCGCCACTTGTCCAGACCGAGCATCGCGACGATGGTGCCGTCGTTAATGCCGCTTAGGCACTGGAGCCCGCCGGCGATCGCCAGCACGAGCGGGCCGTGGGCAATGGGTTCTCCATAGGGTTGCGTCTTGCAGAACTCGTGATCGATATGGGGGGCATTGTGGTCGCCCGACAGGCAAGCGAAATTGACAATATCGGTCAGCGTGACAGTGCGTCGCGACGTTACGATAGTCTTGCCAATTTCGAAATCCTCGAAATAGAGGCCACGCGGTTGATAGCGAGCTGCGTCATCAGTCATTGGGCAATCCAGGAAAGGTGGTAGGCTAAAAGAGCGATTCGGGCGACGTTCGTGCCAGTTAGAAAAGGCTTCATCCGTCAGGCGGCATGCCTACTGTTTTTCGATGCCGGCAAGCTCCGCAATACGCACATAGCGAGCCGTGTCTCGACCAATCAAAGACGCATACGCCTCGGGCGTCGACGATTTGGCTTCAATTCCGAGCAAGGCAAACTGCCGCCGTACTTCACCCGATTCCACAGCCTTCACAATTTCGGCGTTCAGCCGGCTGACAATCTCGCGCGGCGTTCCCGCCGGCGCAAGCAGCCCGAGCCAGCCGGTGAACTCGAAGTCCTTGTAGCCGAGTTCCTGCATGGTGGGAGTGTCGGGCAGCAAATCGGATCGCTTTGCGCTCAGCATCGCAAGAGGCTTGACGCGGCCACTTCGTATATGAGGCATGATAGGGCCGAGAGAATCCGAGATGACCGTTAGCCTGCCCCCGATCAGATCGGACTGAGCTTCAGCAGGGCCCTTGTAAGGGATGGGGGTTATGTCCGTTCCCACCCGCTGATTGAGTGATTCCATGGCGAGCTGGTAGAGGCCCGCCGAACTGCCGTAGGTCACCGTCCCGGGCGCGCGTTTCGCTTGTGCGATGAGATCTGAAACGGAGTTGATCGAGGCGTCCTTGCGTGTCACAAGTAGCAATGGCGTGGCAGCGACCAGCGAAATGGGCGTGAAGTGCTTGCGTGGATCGAAGGGCGGGGACCTGAGTAATGCGGGGGGCACCATGGTCGAGGACGCGCTCGACAGCACGAGTGTATACCCGTCCGGGTTGGTGCGCATGGCGGCCTGCATGCCAAGCACCCCATTGGCGCCAGGACGATTCTCGACAATGACCGGCTGCCCAAGCGGCGCCGCAATCCGGGTCGCCACAGCACGCGCAGTGATGTCTGAGGTCGATCCTGCCGTGAACGGCACGATGATCCGGATGGGCCGGGTCGGGTAGCCGGGCTCGGCAGACGCGCCAGCGCATGCCATGCTCATCGCTAATGCAAGACCCGCAAATGAAGCGCCTCTCATAATCGTTTTCCTCTCTCGTTCTGGCCTGGGGATGTGATAGGGATCAGGCTGCCTGCGTCAGGCGCAAGCCACGCGCGGATCCGTCTGCAATGAGTCGACCAGCCACTCGCAATCGGTATATTCTTCGAGTGCCAGTACGCGTTTCGCATACGCATGCGCCTTGTCTGGGGAGATGTGCCAGGAGACCAGTGCGACGAATTTCTCCACGATGTCGCTCGCGCTGAGGGGGTTCGAGGGAGCCCCGCGCGGTGCATCCTGATACAGAGACTGCGATCGGTCCGAGTGCCGATGCCGGATGGAGACCTGGCTGCGCTCATAGTGATTCAGCGACGGATCTGAAACGGCAACGATGTTCGATATGACTGCGCGCACATCGGGGCGGTCGAGATACTGGTGAAGCTCGAGGCCGTGTCCGGGCAGAATGACATCGAACCCGCAAGCCGCAAGCGCGAGGCAGTAGCGGATATCGAAGCGCGCCTCGTTCGCCGTGCGAGGCGGCTCGGTCTTGGCCACCGCTTCGTGCACATACGCTGGCAGCCTGACTTCAATGTCGCACTCGGCAAGGTCGCCCTGCCAGCCACGCCGCAAGGCGGCGAGTGCATCGACTGCGGAATGGATATACCCGCAGCAAGCGTGAAGCTTGCGACGTGGGGCGAGCAACGCCCAGTTCTCCAACGACACCCCCGTGTTCTGACGGCCGCTCTTGGATACCGTCGAGAAGTACCCAAGGTCACCGTCAAGCAGTTGAAGTGGGCCTGTCATGCCGTGGCTGGCATACTGCACCGCAGTGACGGCGGTAGCCGCCGGCTGCGCCCCGAATAGCATGGGCTTGACAGTGCCGCCCTGGCGGAAGATGACCTCCGCAGGGCACCAGCCGGCCAGCGCCCCCGAAATCGCCAGCGCATGGCGGGTTTGCTTGTCATCCAGTCCGCGCAAGTGTGCCACGCCTGACGCGGCGCCGACAGAAGATGGCAGCCCGACGGGGGTTAGACCCACTTCACCATATGGCTTCAATGACGGATAGACGGCTGTGTAGACGGCGCTGGTCAGTTCGATGGCGCGCACCACGGCTTCGATCAGCTGGCGACCACTCGCGCCAACCGCCTCGGCCGTGGCGACAGCCGCAGTCACGCAACCGATGCTCGCGTGGCCACCAATCAGGTCGTTCAATTCCAGAATGTCCCCCGCGTAGCCGTTCGCAATAACTGCCGCTGCGATCGGCATCTTGCTGCCGTGGACAAATACGGAAGCCTGATCACCGGCCTGGGTAGATGTGGCTGACGGTCCGGCGACGAGTCTGGATTCCTCGGCCTGCATGCCGGCGACAATGCAGCCGATGGTGTCGAGAATGCAAAGCTTGGCCTGGGTAACGACGGCATCGGGCAGGCGGTCGAAGCGACAATGCGCGGCGCGCGTATGGAGGTGGTCGAGGAACGTGGCAGCAGTAGGGGGCGAAGTCATGATGGAGACTCAAGGCCTTCAAAAGGAGAGGGAGTACAGCCGCAAACATTGCCGGCCGCGTCACGGCCGGCAAGCTGACGGCATCAGCCCAGCGCGGCCACCAGCTCCGGAACCACGGTGTTCAGATCGCCCACCAGGCCGTAGTCGGCCACCGAGAAGATCGGGGCTTCGGCGTCCCTGTTGATCGCGACGATCACCTTGGAGTCCTTCATGCCGGCCAGGTGCTGGATCGCGCCGGAGATACCGGCGGCGATATACAGCTGCGGCGCGACGATCTTGCCGGTCTGGCCGACCTGGTAGTCGTTCGGCACGAAGCCGGCGTCCACGGCAGCGCGCGAGGCACCCAGCGCGGCGCCCAGCTTGTCGGCCAGCGGCGTCAGCACCTTGGTGTAGTTCTCACCCGAACCTACGCCACGGCCACCCGAGACGATGATCTTGGCGGCGGTCAGTTCCGGACGGTCGCTCTTGGCCACTTCGCGCGAAACAAACTGCGAAACGCCTGCGTCGGCCATGGCCGGCAGGGTTTCAACGGCGGCCGAGCCACCTTCGGCGGCCGAGCCACCTTCGGCGGCAGCGGCGTCAAAGGCGGTGCCGCGCACGGTGATGACCTTGATCTTGTCTTCCGACTTGACCGTGGCAATGGCGTTGCCGGCGTAGATCGGGCGCTCGAACGTGTCCGGGGCGTCGACCTTGGAGATTTCCGAGATCTGGGCCACGTCCAGCTTGGCAGCCACGCGCGGCAGGATGTTCTTGCCGTACGGGGTGGCCGGAGCCAGGATGTGCGAGTAGTCGTTGGCGATGGTCAGCGCCTGCTCGGCCACGTTCTCGGCCAGGCCGTCACCGAAGTACGGTGCGTCGGCCAGCAGGACCTTGGTCACGCCGGCGATCTTGGCGGCGGCGTCAGCCGCGGCCTTGGCGTTGGAACCAGCCACCAGCACGTGCACGTGGCCGCCGCACTGGGCAGCGGCGGTCACGGTGTTCAGCGTGGCGGCCTTGATGGATTGATTGTCGTGTTCAGCAATGACGAGTGCAGTCATGTTATTTCTCCCCCGCGCTCAGATAACCTTGGCTTCGTTCTTCAGCTTCTGCACCAGCGTCGCGACGTCCGGCACCATCACACCCGCGCTGCGCTTGGCAGGCTCGACCACCTTCAGGGTCGCCAGGCGCGGCTTGACGTCGACGCCGAGGTCTTCCGGCTTGACGGTATCGAGCGGTTTCTTCTTGGCCTTCATGATGTTCGGCAGCGTGACGTAGCGCGGCTCGTTCAGGCGCAGGTCGGTCGTGACCACGGCCGGCAGCTTGAGCGACAGCGTTTCCAGGCCGCCATCGACTTCACGCGTGACCGAGGCCCGCTTTTGCCCACCCTCGTCGGCAACCACCACCTTCGAGGCAAACGTGGCTTGCGGCAGGCCAGCCAGCGCGGCCACCATCTGACCGGTCTGGTTGGAGTCGTCGTCGATGGCCTGCTTGCCCAGGATCACCAGTTGCGGCTGTTCCTTGTCGATCAGCGCCTTCAGCAGCTTGGCCACGGCCAGCGGTTGCAGGTCTTCATTCGATTCCACCAGGATGCCGCGGTCGGCACCGATAGCCATCGCGGTGCGCAGGGTTTCCTGGCACTGCGTGACACCGCACGAGACGGCGATCACTTCGGTGGCAGCGCCGACTTCCTTCAGGCGCACAGCCTCTTCCACGGCGATTTCGTCGAAGGGGTTCATGCTCATCTTCACATTGGCCAGATCGACGCCACTGTCGTCCGCCTTGACGCGGACCTTGACGTTGTAATCCACCACCCGCTTGACTGCGACGAGTACTTTCATCGTATCTACTCAGCTATTCAACAATTGACCATACCTGCCAGGCGCGGCGAACGAACGCTCCGCTGTAACTCAGTTGCAGCAGTTCAGGGTTCCGCGCGCCTGCGTGCACGGATAAGAAAAGTCATTGGTTGAGCCAATGGTACTTTGATCGCGAATTACGCGTCAATGAAGCCGAACCTAGTGATTTCCCTGACGTGACGGCCGGAAGTTCATTGGTCCTATCAATGGAACCGTCGGCCGCGGTGTGCTACGATGTACGCGGACCTGTGGCGCGTCGAGCGTCGTGAAAGCGCACCAAAAGCAGTCAGAAAAGGGTAAAGCAGTGGAAATGCACATGGACCAAACCGGGCAGGCTGCCGTTTCTGAGGAAGCCGCTTTCGAACCGATCTCGGTCAGCCGGGCGGTCGACGAAATCGCTAGGCAGATCCGGCAGGAGGTGATGGCAGGCAGGCTTAAGCCGGGTCAAAAGCTTCCTCCTGAACGCGACCTTTGCGTGCGTTTCGGCGTGAGCCGCAACACTTTGCGCGAAGCCTTGCGTGCGCTTGAGATTTCCGGCCTCGTCGAGCTCAAGAAGGGCGCTACAGGTGGTGCGTTCATCAAGAAGGGCGACAAGGACGTTGTCATTACCGGATTGACGGACCTCTACTATCTCGGGTCGATCACGCCGGAGCAACTGACCGAAGCGCGGGTCATGCTTGCTGACCTTGTGGTCCGCGACGTTTGCCTGAAGGCAACTGAAGCGGACCTCGAGGCACTACAGGCGAACGTCGCCGCGGCCGAGGCGGCGCAAAAGACGGGAAATATTGAGGAGCGTGCGCGCATTAACCTCGAGTTCCATCGTCTTCTCGTCAGGATTTCCGGTAATCCCATCCTGATCCTCACGATGGAGGCCATCTTGAAAGTGATGGTCGATTACATTGCGGAGATTGGCTATAACGAGAACCGTTTCGTACTCCCATCGCGGCGCAGGCTTGTCAAGTTCCTTGTCGAACGAAATGCGGACGAGGCTGCCAGCGAGATGACCGCGCATCTTCGGCGCGTGCATCGCTACTATCTGTCGCAGGTCGGGAATAATGGCTGAGTGGTCTGTCTTCGTTGCAGTCCAGGCAGACAGGGTCTGCTGCAAAGATCCGCGTCAGTTCCGCTCTCAGTGCCGGCCATCGGCTCCGGTCGTGTTGTGCATCCCGCAGCGCCGGATTCAAGCCGATGCGCTCGCACAACAGCGCGAAGAACTGCGGTTCGATCGCGCCGATGCAGATGTATTCGCCATCGGCGGCGCGGTACACCGCGTAGTAAGGAGCGCCCCCATCCAGCATGTTGTCGCCGCGGTGCTCGGTGTAAAGGCCCCGCAGACTTTGGCTCTGAGACAGGCTCATCAACGAGAGCGCGCCGTCACAGATCGCGGCGTCCACCACCTGTCCACGACCCGAGGTGCGCGCTTCGATCAGAGCGGCAAGGATGCCTGTCACGAGGTACAGGCTACCCCCGCCATAGTCTCCGAGCAGGTTCAGCGGCGGTACCGGTGCGCCATCGCGCTCGCCGATCGCAGCCAGTGCTCCCGACAGCGCGATGTAGTTGATATCGTGGCCAGCGGTTTGTGACAGTGGCCCTTCCTGTCCCCAGCCCGTCATGCGGCCGTAGACCAGTCTCGGATTGACTGCCGCCACCGCCTCCGGCCCCAGGCCGAGGCGTTCCATCACCCCCGGGCGGAATCCCTCCACGAGCGCGTCGGTGTGGGCCAGCAACGCGAGCGCCTGATCGCGGTCGCCCGGGTGCTTGAGGTCCAGCAGCACGGTGCGCCTACCGCGTCCGATCAGGTCATGGGGGTGAACCTGTCTCGCGCCCGGGCGGTCGATGCGCACAATATCCGCGCCCATGTCCGCCAGCAGCATGCAGGCAAACGGACCAGGCCCCAACCCCGCAAACTCCGCGATGCGTACGCCAGCCAAAGGCCCTTTCTTCTGCACGACAGCGTTGGATTCACGCAAGATCATGTTTCCGTTGCCAGCCATAACCGGGATTATGCTTGTGGTACCGGCGCAGCACCCAGGGCGCCGGCGCGCTCGAGAGCCGCGATCCGCGCGTCGTCGTAGTGAAGGACTTCGCGCAGCACTTCGAGGGTGTGCTGACCCACCGCGGGCGCCGGCCGCGGCGCCACGGCAGGCGTTTCGGATAGCCTCATCGGCGATTCAATGTGGGGAATCCAGCCTTTTACGGGATGGGGAATACGGTTTGTCAGACCGCGTGACTGGGCCTCGCCAGAGCGCAACGCCTCGCCAAGTGTACGGACTTCGCCGTGTGGTATGGAGGCTGCGCGCAACTTAGCTTGCCAGTGGCTCCATGGCTGCGCCGAAAAAGCCTCGTTGAGAATCCCAAACAGTTCGTCACGATGATTAAGCCGATCGAAGCTTCTCACCAGATCGGGACGAGCCGCAATATCCGGGCGTCCCAAGACATCGCCGAACAGGCGCGCAAAGATCTTGTCGTTCCCACAATGCAGGTAAAAGGGGCGGTCCGCCGCGCGAAACACCCCCGACGGGCAGGTATCCGGGGTTGAGTTGCCGTGGCGCTGGGGATCCTTTCCGGTCAGCAAGTTCTGCATGCCGGCGAATCCGGTCATCATCACAGCGGTATCAAATAGCGATACCTCCACAAACTGTCCCTTCCCGGTGCGCTCGCGTGCCAATAAGGCAAGCAGCAGTGCATTGCTCGCCATCAGGGCCGTCCCCATATCCATTACCACCGGCCCGCTGCGGACGCCGGGGCGGTCAGGGTAGCCATTCATGGACATGTAACCGCTCTCAGCCTGCACGACAGGGTCGAAACCCAGTCGATCCGCATATGGCCCCGTACGCCCATACGCGGACACGGAACAGTAAATGAGGCGTGGATTGAGTTGCGCGCAGCGCTCGTAGCCAAGTCCAAGACGCTCCATGACGCCGCTCGAAAAGTTCTCGAACACGACGTCGGCAGTGGCGATCAGATCGAGCGCTACCTTCGCACCTTCCTCGGTCTTGATATCTAGCGCGAGACTGCGCTTGTTTCGATTGCTCCAAAGGTACGGGCCGCCTTGCGCAGGTAGCTCGGGATCCAGTGGGGGGTAATAGCGAAAATCCTCCCCGCGCCCAGGTCGCTCAATCTTGATTACATCAGCGCCAAAGTCCCCCAGGATCATTGTCGCGAATGGCCCAGCGATGAAATGCGAAAAGTCCACCACTTTTAGTCCGCTCACGGCGCTTTCTCTTGGCTGAGATGGCGTCTCACGCACTGGTAGCTCTTCGATATAGCCCTGGTTAAACATGGTCTCCTTCTCCAACGTTTGTCAATGGCTCAACCAATGTAATGGATCGCCGCAGCGTAGTCAACGATTGCGACTCGAGTTGGGAAGGGGGCCTCTGAGTGAAATCCCTGATTTGACATCATGACTTCATTGGTTCTACCATTGGATAAAATCGAACGTGTGCATTGGCGGGAACGAGCGTTCCGCTGCATGCACGAGTGATGGAGACAAGGCAATGAGCAAGAAAAAGCGCATCGCGATCATCGGCGCGAGTGCCATTCCGGTGGGGCGGCACCAGACGGCGGACACGGAGGACATCCACACGCTGGAGCACGAGATTCTGCTTCGCCTGGTGCTTGAGGCGACGCGCGATGCCGGCGTGGAGAAGCGCGATATCGAGAGCCTGGTCTTCACGTTGCCGCGTCCCTATACGCGCCAGAAGTATTTGCACACCTTCATGGTTGGCAAACTCAAGCTGCCATGCCGGGGTACCGTGCTCGAGGTGATGGGCAATGGCATGACCGCGGCGCTGGCGCTGGACCAGGCATGCAATGAGATCCTGCTGGGTAGGGCCAAAGTCGCACTGGCACTCGGCGTCAATATGGAAACGGCGGTTTCTTCTGCCGAGCACGCCATGAGCAGCATGCGCGCGACCGGTGACGTCGACTTCCATGTGCCGGCAGGCTTCACGCCAATCTCGTGGTACGCCATGGATGCCACCCGTTATATGCACGAGTATGGCGCCACGCGCGAGCAGCTGGCTGCCGTGGCCGTGAAGAACCGCTTCCATGCGTCCATGAACCCGCTGGCCCAATACCGGAAGCCGGTCACGATGCAGGACGTATTGGAACAGCGGCCGATCGTTGAGCCATTGGGGCTGTACGACGTGCCCCCCCGCGGGGACGGGGCGGCCTGCCTGGTACTTGCAAGCGAGGATGTTGCACTGGCTACCGGCCGCCCGTATGTGCTGATCCAAGGCCGCGGCTTCCACCATGACGGCTCCCACCAGATCAGTGACGTGCCCAACGACATGATCGGTTTCGAGGCAGCGCGTGTGGCTTCGGCATATGCGTACGCAGAGGCCGGCATCACGCCTGCCGACCTGGACATGGCGGAACCCTATGCGCCTTGCACGATTGTCGAGATCTTGGTCAGCGAGGCCCTCGGACTGGTGCCGCGCGGCCGCGGATCGATCGCTGCGCTCGAAGGAGAAACAACCCTGGGCGGCAGGATTCCGATATCGACCTCGGGTGGTCTGATCTCGCGTGGCCATCCGTCCTATGTCACGTCGCTCTACAACTACGTGGAGATCGCCGAGCAACTACGGGGCCGCGCGGGAGACCGCCAGGTGAAGGACGCCAGATGGGGGGTTGCCACCGGTGAACTGGGCAACTACAACGCTGCGCTGGTTCACGTGTTCGAGGGAGTTCAATGATGCTCAAGACCGTCGATATGGCCGCCGCACGCGCCTATCCGCCCCGTGTATCGAAAGCGACCGAGCCCTTCTGGAGCGCACTTGCGCAAGGCCGCTGGATCACTACCGGCTGCTGCGACTGCGGCAAGCAGAGTTTTCCGCCACAGATCATTTGCCCGCATTGCTGGTCCGATTCACTCGAATGGACCGAGCTCAGTCAGCGCGGCGTTATCTATTCCTGGACGCGCGTGCACGCTGCGCCGACCATCTTCGCGGCAGAGGCCCCGTACTGCGTCTGTATTGTCGACCTGGACTGCGGCGTGCGCATCGCATGCAAGCTGCTAGAGACAGAAGCCGTTGCCCCAAGCGTTGGCATGCCCGTCGAGATGGTCCGGCTGCGCTACGAGGACGGAGACCTGTTCGCCGCCCGGGCTCTGCAGCGCTGAGCAATTGTCCTCGCGCGGCGGCCACGGTACGGCCGCCGCTGCGATCACGACCATTTTCCATATTGTTTCAGGAGTTACGCCATGCGCGACACCCCTCCGTCCACAGACACCGTCGACTGCGATCTGCTGGTGATCGGCTCCGGCGCGGGCGGCCTCTCCACTGCAGTCACGGCCCGCAAGCACGGCCTCAACGTATTGGTCGTGGAGAAGGACAGCATGTTTGGCGGTACCACCGCCTTTTCGGGCGGTGTGCTATGGATTCCCGGCAACCCGGTCTCCCGCCGCGCCAACCAGAAAGACAGCCGCGATGCCGCGCGCTCGTATCTCGCTGCTGAAGCGGGCGCCGCCTTCGACGCTGCTGCCGTCGACGCGTTCCTGGAGAACGGTCCAAAGATGGTCGAGTGGTTTGAGCGCGAAACCAGCGTGAGGTTCGTGCCGACGCTGTACCCCGACTACCACCCTACGCAGATCGGCGGCGTGGATGTCGGCCGCTCGATCCTGGCGGCGCCCTTCGACATCCGCGAACTCGGGAAGGACATGCCGCGCCTGCGCCCGCCGCTGGCGACGATCACGTTCATCGGCATGATGTTCAATTCGTCTAATGCCGACCTGAAGCACTTCTTCAATGTCACGAAGTCGGTCCGCTCGTTCTTCTACGTTGCCAGGCGGCTGGCAAGCCACCTCAAGGAACTGGTGCGCTATCGACGCGGCGTCAATGTGACCAGCGGCAATGCACTGGCCGCGCGCCTGGCGAAATCGGCTCTGGAGCTCGGCATTCCCATCTGGACCGCTTCTCCCGCACTTCGCCTTGTCACGCGAGACGGCGCCGTCGTGGGCGCGGTCGTCAGCCGCGACGGCCGCGAGGTCGAGATCCGCGCCAGGCAAGGGGTGGTGCTGGCTAGTGGCGGCTTCTCCCATGACATAGAGCGGCTGCGCAAGGCATACCCACACATTGCCCGTGGCGGAGAACACTTCTCGCCCGTGCCTGTCACTAACACCGGTGATGGTGCGCGCCTGGCCGAACAGGCCGGCGGGACAGTGCCGCTGCGCTATCGCGACGCGGCGGCCTGGATGCCGGTGTCGAAGGTGCCGATGCGCGGCGGCCGTTTCGTGGCGTTCCCCCACCTGCTGGACCGCTATAAGCCAGGCGTGATCGGCGTGCTGCGCAACGGCCAGCGGTTCACCAACGAATCCAATTCGTACCACGATGTGGGGGCGGACCTCATTCGCGCTTGCGAAGGCCAGCCGGAAACGGCGATGTGGCTGATCTGCGACCAGGGCACCATTTCCAAGTATGGCTTGGGCTACGCCAAGCCGGCGCCGCTTCCCCTGGGGGGACTACTGCGCAAAGGCTACCTCATGCGCGGAAGATCGCTCGCCGAGCTGGCGCAGAAGTGCGGCATCGACGCGAACGCGCTGGAGCAGACGGTGCGGGACTTCAACGCGGGGGCACAGCACGGCGACGACCGCCAGTTCGGCCGCGGCACCACCTCGTTCAACCGGTACCTCGGCGACCCGGAGCACAAACCGAACCCCTGCGTGGCGCCGGTCGCACAAGGCCCCTTCTATGCGCTGAAGGTTGTGATGGGCGATCTCGGCACCTTCGACGGCATTGCGACTAATGTGGAAGGGGCCGTGCTACGCGAGGATGGCGTCCCTATTGAAGGGCTCTACGCTGTAGGCAACGACCGCGCAAGCATTATGGGCGGCAATTATCCGGGTGCAGGCATCACGCTTGGTCCCATTATGACATTCGGCTATATCACCGGCCGGCATATCGCCAGGCGCGCCAATGTGCCAGCCGGCAGCCGGGCATTGCAAGGTACACGACAGGAGAAGGTCCATGCAGCCCGATAACGCGCTAACCCTTGTCGACCACCGTATTTACACGATCCGGCTGCGCAAGATGAACGAGTTCCTCGACGTGTTCGGCAAGATGGCAATGCCCATTCTGCTCGAAACACTGGGCAACCCGCTTGGCGCTTACGTCAGCCAGGTCGGACCGCAGAACCAGTTCGTGCACTTGTGGGGATATGTGGATCTCGCCGACTACGAGCGTCGCTCCCGTGCGCGCGATGCCCACCCGCGGTTCTCCGACTATCTGGCGGCGTCAGAACATCTCATCGTCGCCCAGGAGACGCGGCTGATCCGCGCGGTTGCCATGCCTGGGGTGACGATTCCGACGAGTCACCGATAGCGGTGAGAAACCCGCCAACCTGACAAGAAATTGGAGACAAAGATGAAGTTCCTGCCTCGCATCGCGCGAACCTCGCGCGGACTTGCCGCCGCGTTTTCTGGCGTGCTGCTATCCATGGCCGCCCTGGCACCCGTTGCCGCAGCGGACGCTTATCCATCCAAGCCGATCACGGTGGTGGTGCCATACTCAGCAGGAGGCGCCAGCGATATCCAGGTACGCGCCATTTCCCAGCAGTTGTCGAAGATCCTGGGGCAACCCATCATCGTCGACAATCGCGCGGGGGCATCCGGCGCGATCGGCGCTGCATTTGTCGCACGTGCCGCACCCGACGGCTATACCCTGCTGTATCCGAACAACGGTCTGCTGATCGCCGCGTTGCTCAACAAGGCGGCCGGATACGACCCGCTCAAGGATCTCGCGCCCATCTCGACGGTGACCGCCATGCCGATGGTGCTGGTCGTCAACAAGGACTTGCCGGTCAACAACCTGCGCGAGTTCTTCGCCTATGCCAAGGGCCGCCCGAACACGCTGAACTACGCGACCGCCGGCCCGGGATCCTACGGCAACCTGGCCACGCACTTGCTTTCGCAGGCGGCCAGCCTGCGCATGACACAAGTACCGTATCGCGGTGAAGCGAATACCACAATGTCGGTACGTTCAGGCGAATCGCAGGTGCTATTTACCAGCCCGTCGGCGACGATGATGGGCCAGGTCAACGCGGGCAACCTGAAGCTGCTGGGCGTGGGGAGCGCCGGGCGCTCGGAGGTCGCGCCGAACGCGCAGCCGATCGCCGAGGTCCTGCCCGGGTTCAAATCGGAGATCTGGTTTGGCCTGATGGCGCCTGCAAAGACGCCGCAACCGATCATCGACAAGCTCAACCAGGCTGTGCAACAGGTGCTGAAAGATCCCGCCATTCGAGCCAAGCTGCTGGCGAACTCGGCGGTGGCCCAGCCGTCCTCCCCACAGACGTTTGAGAAGCTGCTCCGCACCGAGCACGCGCAGTACGCGGAGATCATCCGCAAGCACAACATCACCGCAGATTAAGCCCGTCTGCCGGAACAGGATCCCCACTGGACGTACAGCCGTGGCCTGAAACCACGGCGCTCACACGCGCCGGCGCCAGGGCGCCCGGCCCCCCTTTTGACTCAACATCCGTTTTCAGGAGTACCCCATGACCTTGATGAATATCGCCGGACTGTCGGAAGAACAGCGCATGATGCGCGAAGGCGTGCTCGACCTGCTTTCGCGCCATCTGCCGTGGGACAAGGTCCGCAAGATGGACGAGGCGCGCGAGTTTCCGCATGAAGCCTTTAACGCGCTGGCCGAAGCGGGTTATCTGGGCATCTTCTATCCCGAATCGCTCGGCGGCATGGGCGGCAGCTTCAAGGACATTGCGGTTTTCCTGGAGACGCTCGGCTATTACTACACCGGTATCGCCCAGGCCGTGACCACCACGGCGATCTACGCCGGCATGCATATCGCAAAATTCGGCTCGCCCGAGCTGCAGCAGGCAATTGTACCGGGCATCATCGCAGGCAAGACCAAGCTCGCGCTGGCGATGTCCGAGCCGGGCACTGGCTCCGACGTGGCCGGCATCAAGACCAATGCCCGCCGCGATGGCGACGAATTCGTGCTGAACGGCAACAAAGTCTGGATCACCTGTGCGCACGTTGCGGACTATCTCGTGGTGATCACCAAGACCGATACCGGGGCGGCCCGCCATCAGGGCATCAGCACGCTGCTGGTAGACGCCAAAGCCCCGGGTGTCACCATCAAGCCCCTGGCAATGCTCGGCCGGCGGACCTCGCACGCCAATGAGGTGTTCTTCGACAACGTGCGCGTGCCTGCCACCAACCTGATCGGCGGTGAAGGCATGGCCTGGAAGAACATCATGAAGTGCCTGGGGCTCGAGCGCATGGCGCTGGCGGCAATCTCGTCGGGGCATTGCTTCAAGATCACCGAATACGCGCGCGACTACGCCAAGGACCGCATCCAGTTTGGTCAGCCGATCTCGAAGTTCCAGGTCATCCAGCACAAGCTTGCCGACATGCTGATCATGTCGGAATCGGCACGACAGGCCACCTATCGTGTCGCGGAACTGCTCGACGGCGGCCATCCCGCCCTGCAGGAAACATCCATTGCCAAGATCGTCGCGACCGACAACAACTTCAAGTGCGCGGATATCGGCCTGCAGGTGCTGGGCGGCGCGGGTTATTCGATGGAATACGACATGCAGATGTTCTTCCGGGACTCGCGCGTGGGCCCGATCGGCGGCGGCAGCAACGAGATCCAGCGCAATGTGCTGGCCAAGCTTATGGACCTGTAAGGCAAGACGTGTCGGGCCTGGCCGCCTGCGGTCCGGCCCTACGTATTTGGAAGGAATCAAGATGAAGACACAAGTCGCAATCATTGGCGCCGGGCCATCAGGTCTGCTGCTGGGGCAATTGCTGACGCGCGCGGGTATCGACAACATTATCCTGGAACGCCAGACGCCCGAGTACGTGCTTGGGCGCATCCGCGCTGGGGTGCTCGAGCAAGGCACGGTAGACCTGATGCGCGAGGCGGGCGTGAGCGAGCGCATGGACGCGGAAGGGCTCGTGCATGAGGGTATTGAATTGGTGTATGGGGGGGAACGCGACCGCCTGGACCTCAAGGCACTGACGGGTGGCAGTACGGTGCTGGTCTATGGTCAGACTGAAGTGACCCGCGACCTGATGGATGCCCGCCTGGCGGCCGGTGCCCCCACGATCTATCAGGCTGCCAATGTGCGGCTCCATGACGTGAAGGGCGCGCAGCCTTATGTCACGTTCGAACGGGATGGGGAAACGATACGCCTGGACTGCGACTACATCGCAGGCTGCGACGGCTTTCACGGTATCTCGCGGCAGGCCATTCCGGCTGAGATCCAGAAGCATTACGAGCGTGTCTACCCCTTCGGCTGGTTGGGTCTTCTGTCCGATACCCCGCCGGTCAGCCATGAGCTGATTTATGCGCATCACAGCCGCGGCTTCGTGCTTTGCAGCCAACGCTCCCAAACGCGCAGCCGCTATTACCTGCAGGTCCCGTTGACCGAGCGCGTCGAAGACTGGTCCGACGATCGTTTCTGGGAAGAGTTAAAGCGCCGTCTGCCCGCTGAGGTAGCCGACAAGCTCGTAACTGGCCCCTCGCTTGAGAAGAGCATCGCGCCGTTGCGCAGTTATGTCGTCGAGCCTATGCAGTACGGCAAGCTGTTCCTCGTCGGCGATGCCGCGCACATTGTGCCCCCGACCGGCGCAAAAGGCCTGAACCTTGCCGCGAGCGATGTCAATACGCTCTACCGGATCCTGCGACTGTTTTACCAGAAGGGCAGGACCGACCTGCTGGACAAATACTCGGATATTGCCTTGCGGCGCGTCTGGAAGGCCGAGCGCTTCTCATGGTTCATGACCAACCTCCTGCACGAATTCCCGGACAAGGAACCGTTCGACCAGCGCATGCAGCGAACGGACTACGACTACTACACCAGCTCGGAGGCAGGGCTCAGGAATATTGCCGAGAACTATGTCGGGCTGCCATACGATCCGGTCGAGTGAGGCGCCTGGCCAACTGATCCGTACCGTGCCGCAGGGAGCGGCACGGCGGTCGTCCCGCGCGATATCAGCGGTATGTTCAGCGCGGTAATCACAATAAGGAGGAAGGAGATAAGATGAAGTACCGCTTTCAAATCGGTGCCACGATGGCATTCGCTGCAATGGCATCGGGGGCGTCGGCACAGTCCAATGTCACGCTCTACGGCGTGGTCGACGTAGGGATTGAATACGCCAATCATCAGGCGGGTGGCGGCAAGGATCTCGTCAGGGAAACCGCAGGCAATATCTCCGGGTCGCGATGGGGCTTGCGTGGCACAGAGGACCTCGGCGCGGGTCTGAAGGGACTGTTTCTTCTCGAAAGCGGCTTTGATCCGGATACCGGCAAGTCAGGACAGGGAAACCGGCTGTTCGGGCGGTCTGCCTATGTCGGGCTGAGCCAGGCAGGTGTCGGCAGCTTGCTGCTGGGGCGGCAGCAGAATCTGCTCTTTGACTTCGTCGCGAGCTTTGACCCCATGGGACTGGCGCCGCGGTACTCGATCTTTACCCAGGATCTGGGATTCGTGGGGCGTTCCGACAACACGGTCAAGTACGTCGGGACCTTTGGCGGGCTGAACGCGGCGGCAATGTATAGCTTTGGCGCGGAGAGCGGGACGGTGAATGGTAGTGAAGTTCCTGGTCATGCCAAGCTCGGCCGCGAGTACGGCGCAAAACTTGACTATTCCATTGGGCGCGCGAGTTTTGGCGGGGCGTATGACGAGACCAATACCGGTACCCTGACAACCAACCCGGATGCCACAACGCGCAGGGCGACGTTCGCCGGCACCTATGCGTTCGACAAGGTGACTGCTTACGCGGGATACCGGTGGGCCAATGCCTCGGGCGGGGCGCGGCTGCCGGGCACGACTTCCGCTGCGGCGACGCAGGGAGCGAACCTGTGGTGGGCCGGGGCACGTTGGCAGGTGACGCCGGCGGTCACGCTGGCAGGGGCAGCCTACTATCAGGACTTCCGCCATTCCAGTGCCGATCCTTGGTTATTCGTCGGGTTCGCGAACTATTCATTCTCCAAGCGCACAGATGTCTACCTGTCCGCTGCCTACACGAAGAACAAGAACGGTTCAGCGCTCGGTGCCGGACAAGGTGCCGCAGGATGGGGCAATACGGATCCGGGCATGAATCAGTTCGCGGCCAATGTTGGCGTGCGCCACAAGTTCTAATTGATTATTTGAGGCGGGGAGGGTGCCGGCACGGCCGGTCCATCCGGCGCCGGCCACTGCGGAGAGACGGCCATGTATCCGACACGCGACGCCGAGGTCATTGCGCCAGGACGAATTCCAGCTCCTGGAAAGGCTCCATCAGGAGGGCCACAGTTGCCGCGGTTTTCTGCCGAATGCCGTACCGCCGTGATACCAGGCAATAGTGTTCGGGCTGGCGCAGCGCCCGCGTCATGCTGCAACGCGACTCGCCGGCACGCACTGCCATGGCGTCGCGGCTTCACCCTTGTCGGGGATGTGGTCCACCTTGATGCCGGTGATCTGCGCCAACCATACTGTCACTCGGTCTGAGTAAGCGCCTGATGAGTAGAAGCCCTGATCCACATAAGAAGCCCGCCTGTTTCCAAGTCGTCGAAGGTTCGCCCGGAGGCCCGGTGCTAACCGGCCGCCGGGCCATGGCCTTTCCTTGGAAGCAAGGGACAGCGACAGCCGCAATGCCAATACTGATGCTGGCCGATATGCTGCTGCGCCATCGGTTCAGCGTTGCCTTGCTTGCCGTGGGTTACCTGATCTTCTTGCTGCTGCAGCATCGGCAGGCCGCGACTGGAGTCCGACGCACCTCTATCGCACTGACGTCACTGACGGTGTTGCTGTTGCCTGTGATTGACATGCCCATGAAAGCGTTGGAGAGTGGCGTGCGAATCGGCGGCATGATCTCTTCGCTGCTGATCTCGGTCAGCTTGTTGTCGCGCGCGTCAATGCGCGTGCCTCGCATGCGCAAGGTGGTTGCGGATCTCTTTGCGCTGCAGCGCAGCCAAAGGCCGCTTGCTTTGGGGATTGCCGCGCAATTCCTGGGCGGGTTCCTTGGTCTGGCCGGCCTGACCATGATGATGGACGTGGCGGCCCAGCGCGACGGTGTTGTGAAGACAGACCAGATCGCAGACTTCAGCGCTATTTCGCGGGGGTATGCCGCACTCAGCCTGTGGAGCCCCATGTACAGCAACATGAGCATCGTGCTGGCGCTGTACGGAGGCATCGGATGGACTGAGGTGCTGCCGTATGCCTTTGTGATATCGGCCCTGTTCATCGGCCTGGGAGCGCTGCTTGAGAAGGCTAAGCGGCGAGGCGCGATGCCAAGTGAGGCGCAGGCGACCTCAGTCGTCCCGCTGCTGCGAGAAGGGCTGCCGATCATGGCGGTGATATTGTGTTTCGTTGCACTCATGGTGCTTACGAGCAACCGCTTGAATCTGTCAATATCCGCCGTGATTATCTTCGGCGCGCCTGCAGTTGCATGGCTGCTGAATGTGCTGCACACCTCGGATCGAACGCGCCGCTGGGCAGCAGGCAGCCGACAACTGGGGCAGGATCTCCTCGGGCAAAGCGCCATGGCGGGGGAAGTAATGCTGTTCTTGGCATCGGGATGCGCCGGCACGGTCTTCTCTCAGGCCCTCCCCGTCAGTTGGAGTGCAGCCATTGCGCAGATGACAGGCGGCTCGTCTTACCTAAGCTGCCTGTTGGTAATAGTTGCCATAGTGCTGCTTTCCGGCACCGCAATTCACCCGATGCTTAGCGCCATCCTGGTCGGCTCCAGTCTTTCTCCGATGCTTCTTAATCTGCCGTCATTAGTGCACGTGTGTGCCGTTTTGGTAGGCTGGGGGCTTGCCATCATCGTCACGCCGTTCTCGGTGGTCAGCCTCATGGCAGCTCGCTTCAGCGGTATTCCTATCCTGGTCATCAGCCTGCGGGCGAACCTGGCGTTTGTACTTGTGAGCATGGGCGGCGCTGCGCTTGTGCTCGGTTAGGCTACTTGGCTGCTGCAAGAACGCTGAGAATGAGGTACTTATGGATTTGACAACATCCACGAAATCCGGACCACTGCGGGGTCTGCGTGTCATTGAATTTGCAGGCCAGGCCTGGGTCCCGGCCGCTTTTCTTGCATGCTGTTGTCCGACATGGGGCCGAAGTCGTCCGCATCGATAGACCGGGCGCTCAGCTCGGCAATCCCTTCGATATCGTAGGGCGAGGCCGCGCACTGAGACTACCGGAGACCGCCATGCGCATCTCGATCCAAGCCTGTATTGAGCGGGCGGGCGAACAGCCCTCTAAGGTGATCAAAGTGCGGTGATTGAGCGCAACGCCGATGTGGCTCCGGCCTCGGGGCTGGGCCTGTTCATTCGCGAGTCGCAAGAGATCCTGCGACGGCTTCAGACTGTGGTCTTGACCGAGTAGGTGGACCAGTTCATCCGGATCACCGGTATCAGTGATGGTGGCGATGATATTAGTTTTGCGTGCAAGTTGCCACCGGCAACGGCCCGCGTGCTGGACTGGTATCACATTGGCATGCGGTTCGAGAACCTCCTCATGGCACTCCGAGGTCTGCGTGGCACTGATGCGCATACTCGAAGAGTCGACTGCGTGAACGCGTGCTCAAAGCGAAATGGCTGTTGTAGCACGGTGAGTCGAAGCGGTGCTTGGAGAGGCTAGAGTCGCTGCGACAGGACACAGGTTGGGTTGGCGCTCGCAGTCCACTAGGACTGATGGTCACCCCCGCCTCCGCGAGTGCGCTACGCTTGCGGCACCAATTGATTGGAGACCATCATGCTGCAAGCGTGACCCTGGTTGGTATCGACCTTGGCAAGCATTCCTTTCACCTACACGGCCAGGACCGCAGAGGTAAAGGCGTGTTTCGCAAGAAGCTGAGCCGCAAGCAGTTGGTCGAGTTTTTCGCAACGTTCCACGCCTGCACCATCGTCATGGAAGCCTGTGCTGGCTCGCACCACATGGCCCGCAAGCTGGCTGCCTTGGGTCATCAGGTTAAGCTCATCTCACCGCAGTTCGTGCGGCCCTTCGTCAAGAGTAACAAGAACGACTTCGTGGATGCTGAGGCGATTTGCGAGGCGGCTTCGCGCCCATCCATGCGGTTCGTGACACCGAAGACGGAGTCCCAGCAAACGCTGTCTGCCCTGCATCGGGCGCGCGAATCGCTGATCCGCGATCGCACCAAGACCGTCAACCAGATGCACGGCTTCCTGCTGGAGTTCGGCGTTAGCCTGCCGGTCGGCCAAGCGGTCATCAAGCGCCTGCCGGCGGTGCTGGCTGAGCATCCGCTGCCACCGCAACTGGTCGCGATCCTCGAACGCCTGCACAGCCACTTCAAGTACCTCGCCGAACAGATTGGCGAGATCGACAAGGAGATGACCCTCCAGCTCGCTGATGATGACACCGGACAGCGCCTGCTATCCATTCCAGGAATCGGCCCGATCACCGCGAGCGTACTGGCCGCCGAGATGGGCGACGGCAAACAATACGGCAGCAGCCGAGACTTCGCGGCATCGATCGGGCTAGTGCCGCGGCAGCACAGTACCGGTGGGAAAGCCAACTTACTCGGCATCAGTAGACGCGGGGACAAGAACATCAGGCGTTTGCTGGTTCTGTGCGCGAGAGCTTATATGCGTCAACTTGATAGACGAACCGGGCGACTGGCGGACTGGGTACGCGCAATGTTGTTGCGCCGCCATTCCAACGTCGTGGCTTGCGCGCTGGCGAACAAGCTTGCCAGAACAGCATGGGCAATCACAACCCGCAGAGCGGTGTTCGATGCGGGGTGTACGGGCGCGCCAGCTTAGGAAGCGGCACTCCCCTGGCTGACGAATTACCCAACTGGTTTTTCGACGACTGAAAATTTATGACGTGAACGGCACAGCGGCCTGGCGGCGAACCTGGTCAGAAAACAAGTCTTCGAGACTGCTTCCGTTTTTAGGATCGTCAGGCGCGGATCTCATCGTGGCGCGGGGAGCCATTCCCCACGACGACGCCGAATAGATTTACGCAAGCCAACATCGGCATCAAGACTCAGGGTTGCAAAAATGGGGGTGACCATAGATTTTCTGAATCCCCGATCGCCCGCCATGATCGTCTCCAGCATGTGCGGGATCAACGTCGCCGCATCGACCGCTTCGCCATAGGTCTGCGCGTGCAGTGCGGCGTAGCGGTCGAGGTCGGCTTTCAGGCTGGCCGGGCAGGCAAAGGTCAGCTTCGTGGATTCCGATTTCGGCAGCGGCCCCAGCCGCAGCTTGCGCGTCGTCATCATGAAGTCCCCTTATTGAAGAAAAGCGGCTGGTACGGCCGCAGCACCAGATCGCGGTTGACGATGATGCGAACCGGCAAGCCCGGACGTTCGGTCAGCGTCGGCTGAATGTTCATGTTGCGCCGGGTCATCTCTTGACCGACCTGATTGATGCTGTCCTGCGCGCTGTCGCGCCCGGCGATGATGACCCGATCGCCGTCTTGGCGGTTCTCCGGCGCGGCTAGCTCTGCGCCGACGCCCAGCAGCGTCGTCAGTGCAGCGCTGGCAAAGATGCGATCCCAGTGCCAATCAACGCCATCTTCCAGGCCGGCATAGCCGGCCGGGTCGGTGCCGGCTAGATTGTCGAGCGTGAGCGAAGACGTATCGGGCAGGATGATCCTATTCCAGACGACTTGAACGCGGCTCTGCCCGTAGCTGACCTGGCTGTTGTATTTGCCCAGGATGCGCGAACCCTGCGGGATCAGCAGGAACTTGCCCGTGGCGGTGTCATAGACCGGCTCCGTCACCGTGGCGATCACGTCGCCCGGCAAGTCTGATTTGATACCCGTCACCAGCGCCCCGGCAACCACCGTTCCGGCCATGACCTGATACGGCGAAGCCGGTAGGGTCAGATTGCCGGAATTACGGGTTTCCGTAGAGCCTCCAGTCAGGAACGCCTCTTTCTGGTCTTGCCTGTTCTGCACAGCGGTGGGATCGGCAGGCTGAGCCGCCGTCGAGGCCGGCCCGGCCGCCAGCGGGTCGAAGGCCGCATTGGCGGCGAAGCCCGGCGCGGCGGCCACCTGCGTCTGCGCCACCTGCGCGGCCTGCTGCGAACCCGAGCGGAAGAACACCAACGATGCCGCCGCTGCTTCGGCTTCCTTGCGTAGCGCATCGTTCGGGTCGTGGCCGGGGGCCGTGTAGGCGGCCGTCACCGGCTGCTGCGACTTCACGATGGCCGGGCCAAGATCGCCCGGCAGCGGCGGCCCCAGTTCCGGCACGGATGCCGGCAAAGGGGGCGGCAGCTTCGAGTAGTCGGCCGGCAGCGCATCCAGCCCTTCCGACTTGGAGACGCGATCGACGTTGTAAAGCTCGGTCTGCTCGCCAGCGCCGCGCCGCTGCGGTTGCAGCGACCACATGAGCGCGCCGAGCACGGCGACCGACAGGGTGCCGGCGAGGATGGCCAGCGTGCGCCGGTTCAAGCGCGTGACTGGGCGCGGCTGGGCGCGCAGCGCCACCGCCTCGGGTGCTACCTTGCCCGCCTGCGGCGTGGCGAGGTCGGGAGTGTCGTCCTGGCTCATGGTCAGTTCCTCCGCGCCACGCCATCCGTGCGTTCGATCCGCACCACGTCGCCGCCATCACCGCCCAGGCGCAGTTCGGCCGCACCGAACAGCCGATCCACGATGTAGTACGGTGGACGGAAACGGTAGTTCACCAGTTGCCCGTCACCCTGCCCGCCGATCACGAACAGCGGCGGCAGCTCGCCTTGCGCGATGCCTGGCGGGAACTGGATATAGACCTTCTCGCCGTCATCGAAGGCGCGCAGCGGCTTCCACGGCGGATTGCTGCCGCTGACCGCGTAGCGGAAACGGATCTTCTCCAGTGCCAGGCCGGTATCGACCGGCGCGGCTGTCTGTGCGGCCTGCGACTGGCGCTGCAGGGCCAGCATCCGGTCTTTCGGGTAGTCCCAGGACACCGACGCCATCCATGCCTTTTCCGTCGAGGTCAGCTCCAGCAGGTACGTCCTGCGGCTGGTGGTGATGACCAAGTTCGTCTTGAGGCTCGAACGGATGGGCTTCACCAGCACATTGATGCGCAGCGCGTCGCCGCTGCCGCTGGATGTGTCACCGACGATCCAGCGCACGGTATCGCCTGCGGCAACAGTCACCAGTTCCTCGCCCGGCTGCAAGGAAACCACGGTCACGTGCCGCGGCGCGGCATAGACCTGATAGACCGCGCCGTCCGTGAAAGGCCACACCTGAATCGCATTGACGTAGCCCTCGCGGGTGGGCGCGATGCGAGCCTCGGCGTTGGCGCGCGAGACTCGCACCTTCTCGTCAGCAGGCTCCGGCGCCGCCGGGGCCGTGTCCGCTTCGGGTAGCGGCTTCAACTGTGCCGGCAGCGCCAGCGGCTCGGGCACAGTGACAACTTCCACCGGCGCAGGTGGCTCCGGCAGCGCCTGCGCCTGCGCCGGCTTATCGAGCGAGATGGACGGAGGCGGCTTGCCCTGCGAGGCGCAACCCGACAGGGCCGCCACGGTCAGCACGAAAGCGTAAAAGCGGAAAGACTGGTTCATGGTTTGGCTCCTTCGGAAGAATCCAGTTCGCGGCTCCATGACAGGCCATTGACGTAGATACCCAGTGGGTTCTTGCGCAGGCGCTGCTCGGTGCGCGGGGTTTGCAGGACAGTGGAAAGCACCGCATTCCACCGCTCGGTGCCAGCGGGGGCACCGTTGATGAACCGTTGTTCCGTCCAGCGCACGTTGAAAGACGTGTCGCTGGCGCGGACAACGCTGGTGATCTGCACCGTCACCGATTCCTTGCCGATGCGGGCGAAGGGATCGTTCTTGCTGGCGTAGTCGTTGAGCACCGCCGCGCCCTTGTCGGTGGTGTAGTCGTAGGCATCCAGCCAGTTCTGCCGCACCACGATCGGGTCGATGGATAGCGAGCGCACCAGCGTCACGAAGCGCGCCAGGTGGTGCGCGATCTGCGCATCGGCGGGCCGATACGGCGTGGCCGCCTCGCCGACGGCGCGCACCTGCCCGGACTGATCGACCTCGATGACGTAAGGCGTGACGATGGACTGTGCCGAGCGCCACACCAGGCCGCCGGCCATCAGCAGCGCCAGCGTGAGACAGCCGAAGGCCATGAATCGCCAGTTCTTGGCCTGGACGCGGGCCGAGCCGATACGGTCGTCCCACACCTGCGCGGCGGATTGGTACGGGGTGGCAGGCTGCGGCGTATCGGCATAGCGCACCTGCGGGCGTTTGAATCGCATGGGTGTTCTCCTTGAGGGTCAGGTATCGGGTCACTCATCGGGGCGCAGGCTGGGGCCTTGCCCCGAGCCGCCGCCGTCGCCCCCGCGCAGCGTGTGGGCGGCGGTGGTCGCGGCATGGGTGATCTGCTGGCGGCGGTGCATCCGCTTGGCCCAGGCGGGTTGCTCTTGCTTCGGCGCGCTGGCTGCGCTGTCTGCGCCTTCGCCTGCGGCGGCCTGGCCGGAACCGGCAGCGCCGGCATTCGCGCCGTTCCATCCGGCACGGAAGGAATCGGCCACCTTCTGACCGGCAGCGGAAGCGCCGGACGCGGCGCGGCGGCCTGCGGCTTGCGCGCCGGTCTTGGCGACATTGCCGAGGCCCGCCGCAGCGCCCTTGGCTCCGCCGCGCGCTGCGGCGGAACCGGCCTGGAATGCGGACTTGGCGCTGCTGGCCGCCGACGTGGCGGCGCGTGCGCCGCTGCCGGCCAGCTTGGCGGCGGCGGGGGCCATGCGCGCGCCCGCCATGACGGCACCGCCCACGCCGGTCGCGGTGGCACCAATGGCAACGCCAGTGCCGACCGCGCCGACGGCAGCGCCGGCCATCGCGCCCGCGCCAAGCTGCGGCGCACCGGACACAAGGCCCGTGGCGATGCCGGGGCCGAAGATGCCGAGCGCCAGCAGCGCGATCGAGGCCAGCATCACGACAAGCGCATGGTCGATGGAAGGCTCGTCAGGATGAACCTGAAACTCCGCGAACAGGCCCGAGCCGATGCCGACGATGACGGCCAGCACCAAGACCTTGATGCCCGACGAAACCACGTTGCCGAGCACCTTTTCCGCAAGGAAGCTCGTCTTGTTCCAGAGCGCAAACGGAATCAAGACGAAGCCGGCGAGCGTGGTCAGCTTGAACTCGATCAGCGTGATGAAAAGCTGTACCGCCAGCACGAAGAAGCAGAGGATCACCACCAGCCAGGCGATGAACAGCACCACGATGGGATCGAGGATCACGAACACTTCGGGGAAGCCGGCCATGTCGCCGATCTGGTCAAGGATCGGCGCAGCCGCGTCGATGCCCGTCTTCGCCAGCCGGCCCGGCTGCAAGAAGTTCTCCATCGTGATGGCCGAGCCGGTGGCGGTGATACCTAGCCCCGCAAATGACCGGAACACGACGCACGACAACCAGTTGAAGTTGCCGATGATGTAGGCGAAGGCACCGACGTAGAGCACCTTGCGCAGCAGCTTGGCAATCACGTCCTCGCCTTGGCCGGTGGCATGGCTCATGGCCCAATACAGGCCGGCGATGGTCATGTCGATGACGATCAGTGTGGCGGTCAGGAACGCCACTTCGCCTTGCAGGAGCCCGAAGCCCGAGTCGATGTAGCGCGAGAAGGTATCGAGAAATCTGTCGATGATGGTCACGTCGTTCATGGCGTGTCCTCCGCAGCGGCGAGCGGCGCATCGCCTTCCGGCGCGTGGTCGTCGGGCGTGTCGAAGCTCGCTGGAATCGGCGGCAGTTCGGCCAGCGTCCGGTATTCGTCCGGCCCGGCCTGGCCGGCGAAGAACCGCCGCCGGAAGGCTTCGGCGGCGGCCCGGCAGGTGTCTTTGCCTGCGGCTTGCCGGTCGGCTACGCATCGGGCGCGCAGCACCTTGAGCCGCACGGGATCGGCGGCCAAGGTGGCGGCCAGGTCTTCGGCCGGCTGCTGGCCGCACGCGGTCAGCAGCACGGCCAGCAGCGAAACGGACAGAACGGGAACGCCTCGCATGGCCGCCTCCCGTCGGTTGTTGTAGAAGTTGACGGACTGCGGCGTGTACGACGTGCCGGTGCCCAGGAAGCGCCGCCGCACTTCGCGGGCGCGCTCGGTGGCCGCCGCCTGCCGAGCCAGTTCCAGCGAGGCCGCCCGGTCTTGCGTGATCTGGAGCTGCTGGGTCTGAATGGACTGCTTGGCCTGCAAGGCGAGAAGCTGGTTCGTTGCCTGCATCGCTTGCAGCGCGCCGGTGGCCGACTGGCTCTGGCTCACGAGGTCGGCTAGCGCGCTTTCGTCTTGCGCCAGGTTCTGCGACACCTGCGCCTGCATCCGCATCGCGGTGTGCAGGCCGTCGAGCGTGTTCTTCCAGCGTTCGCGTGCGTCCTGTGCCATGCGGTCGCCGCTGATGGTGGCGGCGTACTGCTCCGGGTACAGGCGCGAGAACGTGGCATCCATACTCTGCACGTCGTAGGCCAACCCCTGCGCTTCGGCGATCAGGCGTTCGGTGGTGGCAAGCGTCGAGCGCAGGCGGTTGGTGATGTTGAAATCCAGCTTCGTCAGGTTGCGCGCCTGGTTCAGCAGCATCTGTGCTTCGTTTTGGAGCTGGTTGATCTGGTTGTTGATCTGCTCCAGCGTGCGAACGGCGGTGAGCGTGTTCTGCACGAAGTTGGATGGGTCGAACACCGTCAGCGCCGATGCAGGCTGCACGGCCAGCAGGGACACCGACAGCGCGGCGGCGAGCGAAACGGAAAGGACACGGGCTTTCATGGCGAAACCTCCAGCGGTTGAGAAGCGAGGAAAGAAGCCGCCGCCGGCGAAGACGGCAGCAGGTCAGCGGCCCAATCGAGGCCGAGATGGCGCAGCCACGTACCGGCGAAGCCGGGAGCGCCGGCCTGTGTCAGCACGCGGTCGATGTCGCGTTGGTCTTGCGGTGTGGATGCGCCCGCGAAGGCGAGGGCGGCCGGCCCCAGGTCGAGGTCGAACAGGCGATTGCCCAGGCGCGATTGGTAGTAGTAATCGCGCTTGGGCTGCGCGGTGGCGACGATTTCGATTTGCCGCGAGTTCAGCCCGAAGCCTTCGTAGATCGTGCGAATCTGCGGCTCGGTAGCCTGCGGGTTAGGGAGAAAAATCCGGCTCGCGCAGCTCTCGATGACCGCGGGCGCGATGGTCGAATCCTTGATGTCGGCCAGCGACTGCGTGGCGAAGATGACGCTGACGTTCTTTTTCCTGAGCGTCTTGAGCCATTGCCGGATGCGCGCCGCGAAGGACGGTTCATCGAGGAACAGCCACGCTTCATCGAGGATCAGCAGCGTGGGCGCACCGTCGAAACGCGCATCGAAGCGGGCGAACAGATAGCGCAGCACCGCTTGCACGGCGGCGGGGCTGTGCATCAGTTCTTCCATCTCGAAGCCCTGCACGTCGCCGCTGCCGAGCCGGTCGCGGTCGGCATCCAGCAGCTTGCCGTGCGCGCCGCCGAGCACATAGGGCGACAGGGCTTGCCGCAGCGCGTTCGATTGCAGCAGCACCGAAAGGCCGGTCATCGTGCGCTGCTCAACGGGCGCACCGGCAAGACTGCCGAGCGCCGACCAGATGGCGGCTTTCTCGTCGGGGCCGACGGTCACGCCTTCATGCAGAAACCGGCCTTCGATCCATTCGGCGGCCCAGGTGCGATAGCCTTCGCTGTCGATACGGGCCAAGGGCTGAAAGGCAATGCCGCCGTCCGCGCCGAGGTCGTAGTGTTCGCCACCCAGGCCCAGCACCGTCGCCCGCATGGATCGCCCCATGTCGAAGGCGAAGATGCGCGAGCCGCCATAGCGGCGGAACTGCAAGGCCAGCATCGCCAGCAGGACGGATTTACCCATACCCGTCGGCCCTGCGACTAGCGTGTGCCCCACGTCGCCGATGTGCGTGACCAAGCGGAACGGCGTTGCGCCATCGGTGCGGGTGACGATCAGCGGCGGGCCGTCGAGGTGGACGTTCTTCTCCGGCCCGGCCCACACGGCGGACACCGGCATCATGTGCGCCAGGTTCAGCGTCGAGACGATGGGCTGGCGCACGTTGGCGTAGGCGTTACCCGGTATGGACGACAGCCACGCATCCACCGCATTGAGCGTTTCAGGGATGGTGACGAAGCCCCGGCCCTGAATCACACGCTCCACCATGCGCAGCTTCTCGTCGGCCACGGCCGGGTCGGCGTCGAGCACCGTCACCGTGGCGGTGAGGTAGCCGAAGGCGACTTGATCGCTGCCCAGCTCTTGCAAGGCCGCCTCTGCGTCGGCCGCCTTGTTGCTGGCATCGGTATCGACCAGCGGGCTTTCCTGCTGGAAGATCGTTTCGCGCAGCAGCGCGATGACGTTCTTGCGCTTGGCGAACCATTGGCGGCGCAGGCGGCCCAGTTCCTTTTCCGCCTCGGCTTTGTCGAGGCAGAGGAACCGCGTACTCCAGCGATAGGCAAAGCCCAGACGGTTGAGGTCGTCCAGCAGGCCCGGCCAGGTCGAGGTCGGGAAGCCCCGCACCGACACCACGCGCAGGTGCTGGTCGCCCAGCATGGGCGCGAGGCCGCCGACCAGCGCGGAATCGGCCAGGAGCGCCCAGGGCAGCCAGTCGGCCAGCAAGGCGGGCCGCTGGCGGTATTCGGCAAGGTTCAGCATGGCGGCGTCTCCCTACACGTCCAGCAGCGGCTTGTGCTTGATGTGCCGGGCGAAGACCTGCATGAACTGCGGATCAACACGCGCCCCCCATACGGCCAGCGAGTGACCAACGATCCAGAGCGCGACACCGGGAATCCAGAGTTGCAGGCCCAGCCCGACGGCGGCGGCCAGCGTGCCGTTGGCAATCGCCACGGTGCGCGGCGCACCGCCCATGAGGATCGGCTCGGTCAGCGAGCGATGCAGCGGCACCTCGAAGCCAGCCGCGAAGCTGTCCACGCCGCTCATACAACGGCCCCGCCGGAAAAGCTGAAGAACGACAGGAAGAAGCTTGAAGCCGCGAACGCGATGCTCAGCCCGAAGACGATCTGGATGAGTTTGCGGAAGCCGCCCGACGTGTCGCCGAAGGCCAGCGCGAGGCCCATGGCGATGATGATGATGACCGCGACGATGCGCGCCACCGGCCCCTGGATCGACTCCAGAATGGATTGCAGCGGGCCTTCCCACGGCATCGAGGAACCGGCCGCCTGCGCGGTGCCGGTCAGGAACAGCAGCAGCGCGGCCAGCAGCAGGCCGTGGTGTGCGGGGCCGGCCAGCCGCCGCAGGCGTGCGATGGTCGAAACCGGTTTTACAGAAATACGGAAAGCGTGAGCGTACATCTGCATCATGGCAGTTCTCCAGGTTGGTCAAGGGAAGGCGCAGCGGCATCGGCTGCGAGAGGAACCGGCATCAGCTCGGGAAACGGCGTTTCCAGCGCGTCCGCCAGGCGATAGCCAGTGCCGTCGAAGCCGACGACACGGGCGATGCTTTCGACGCGGCGCTTGCGGCCACGTCAGGCGATGTGGATGACGACGTTCACCGCCTCGGCGATCAGCGCACGCGGCGGGTTCACCGCCACTTCGAGAATCAACTGTTCGAGGCGCAGCAATGCGCCCAGCGCGGAACCGGCGTGGATGGTGGCAGTGCCGCCGGGATGGCCGGTGCCCCACACCTTCACCAAGTCCAGGGCTTCGCCGCCGCGCACTTCGCCGACGATCACGCGATCAGGGCGCAGGCGCATCGTGGCGCGCACCAGTTCGGTCATCGACACGACACCGGCGCGGGTGCGCAGCGGCACATGGTCACGGGCGGCGCATTGCAGTTCGATCGTGTCTTCGAGCACCAGCACGCGGTCGCCGGTGGCGGCGATTTCCGCAAGCAAGGCATTGGCGAGCGTGGTCTTGCCGCTGCTTGTCGCGCCGGCGATCAGGATGTTCTGGCGCTCGCGCACGGCACTGCGCAGGAAGTCCGCTTGGCCTGTGGTCAGAATGCCGTCGGCCACATAGCGATCCAGGCCGATGATGCTCACGGCGCGCTTGCGCAGTGCGAAGGCCGGGCGCGGCCGGTGGCAGGATGCCCTCGAACCGCTCGCCGGTTTCGGGCAGCTCGGCGGTCAGCAGCGGCCGCCCGCGATGCACTTCCGCACCGACGTGCGCGGCCACCAAGCGGATGATGCGCTCGCCATCGTCTTCGGAAAGCTCCACGCCCAGGGGCGTGCGGCCCGACGACAGCCGATCCCCCCATAGGGTGCGGTCGGGGTTGAGCATGACTTCCACCACGTCCGAGTCGGCCAGCGCGGCGGCGATCACCGGCCCCATTGCCGTGCGCAGCATCTGGATGCGGCGATCCAGCGAAGCCGCGGTGGATGAGCGCTCGGGCGGGGTCTGCGGAACGGCGCTCATGAGGCACGCTCCGCAGTTCGTTCGTGGGCTTCGGCCAGCGCCGCCGCGTCGTCCATCCGCACCGGGATCGGGATGCAGTTCTTCCACCACGTCGCGCACCAGGCTCCGACCACGCAACAAGTGGCGGCCAAGCTGCTCCACGAATTGCTCGAAACGCGCCTTGCCCTGCGCTCGGGCCGCGTCCTGATGGGCTTCGGGAACCGGCGTGCTGACGGTCAGGAAGTAGCGGATGAACAGCGCCAGCGTTTCGATTTGGATGTTCTGGTCGCGCTCCATGCGCTCGGTCTGCCGCGACAGGCGATCCAGCCGCTTGGCGATGGCCGCCTCGCGCTGGTCGCCGGCATCGGGCGACAGCCACGATGCAAGCGCCGCTGCGACGATGGATGACTTGGACACGCCTTTCTTGGCGGCCAGTTCTTCAAGGCGCTTGGCATGCTCGGGCTGGATGAACAGGTTGAGGCGGTATTGGCTCATAGGTCGATTCCGTCGTTGGAGTCGAGGGAAGCCAGCCGGGCCGTGCGCTGCATGGCCGGGTCAAGCTGGCCGGGAAGCGGCAGCGGCAGGTCGTCGTCGTCATCGAGCAGCGCCAGGTCGTTGCCGGCGGGCTGCGGTTCGGGGGTGTATTCCGCGACTTCGGATAGCTCGGGCTGGCGACGCGGGCCGCCGTCATCGGCGGTTCCAGCGCTATCGCTGGACAGGCCCGCCGGGGCTGCCGGCATAGCGGGGATTGCCAGGTCGCTCCAGTCGTCGGGCCGGGTCGGCGGCGCATCTGCGTAGCGCCCTGCCGCCAGCCCGGGCGGCGGCAGCACACGGCTCTTGAAATTCGCGTCGGCGTAGTAGCGCAAATTCTTCGCCTTAATCGGTGCCACGCTGGACACCATCACCACGGCTTCATCGGTTGGAAGCTGCATGACTTCGCCCGGTGTCAACAGCGGGCGGGCCGTCTCCTGGCGCGACACCATCAAGTGCCCGAGCCACGGCGCGAGCCGGTGGCCGGCATAGTTGCGCTGCGCGCGCAGTTCGGTGGCGGTGCCGAGCGTTTCGGCGATCCGTTTCGCCGTGCGTTCGTCGTTGGTCGCAAACGTCACGCGGACGTGGCAGTTGTCGAGGATGGAATGGTTCTGCGTTCTGCCCATACGCCTTGTCGATCTGGTTGAGCGACTGCGCGATGAGGAAGCTGCGGATGCCGTAGCCCGCCATGAAGGCGAGCGCCGTCTCGAAGAAGTCGAGGCGGCCAAGGGCCGGGAACTCATCGAGCATCAGCAGCAGCTTGTGGCGGCGCTCGATGCCGTCGCTGCCGTCGAGGGATTCAGTGAGCCGCCGGCCGATCTGGTTGAGGATCAGGCGGATAAGCGGCTTCGTCCGAGAAATGTCCGAAGGCGGCACCACCAGATACAGCGAGACGGGATACTCGGATGCGATCAGGTCGGCGATACGCCAGTCGCAGCGCGAGGTGACTTCGGCCACCGTGGGGTCTCGGTACAGACCGAGGAACGACATGGCGGTACTCAACACGCCCGAGCGTTCGTTGTCCGACTTGTTGAGCACTTCGCGGGCAGCGGACGCGACAACCGGATGCGGCACCTCGTCCAGGTGCTTTGTCGTCATCATTCGGTGCAGCGTCAGCTCGAACGGGCTGGCCGGATCGGACAGAAAATTGGCAACGCCGCGCAGGGTCTTGTCCTCGCCCGCATAGAGCACATGCAGGATGGCTCCGACCAGCAGCGCATGGCTGGTCTTCTCCCAATGGTTGCGTTTCTCCAGCGCGCCTTCGGGGTCAACGAGAATGTCCGCGATGTTCTGCACGTCGCGCACTTCATGCGCGCCGCGCCGTACTTCCAGCAGCGGGTTATAGGCCGCCGACTTCGCATCGGTCGGGTTGAACAGCAGGCAATGCGAGAAGCGCGAGCGCCAGCCGGCGGTGATCTGCCAGTTCTCGCCTTTGATGTCGTGAATGACGGCGGATGCCGGCCACGACAGCAGCGTCGGCACCACCAGACCGACACCCTTGCCCGAGCGCGTGGGCGCAAAGGTCAGGATGTGCTCGAGGCCTTCGTGACGTAGGTACTCGTTGCGATATTTGCCGAGGAACACGCCGGCCGGCCGTGTCAGTCCGGCCTTGCGAATGTCATCCGCTTCGGCCCAGCGCGCCGAGCCGTAGGTAGTGACAAGGCGCGATTGCCGCGAACGCCACACCGACATGGCGACGGCGACCACCACGGCTACCAGGCCGCTGCCGCCCGCGATTGCCCCGCCTATGTCGAAAACATGAGGCGCGTAGGCATCGAAGAAGAACCACCACTCGAACAACCGCCAGGGGTAATAGACCGGCGTTCCGAAGAAATCGAACCAGGGCGAGCCAAGGCGTAGTTGATAGCCCAGGGCGGCGGCTGTCCATTGCGTTGCACTCCATACACCGGCGATCACGATGCCGATAACGGCGGCGATCTGCCCGAACAGCACGCCCTGAGCCTGCATGACTGGCCTCCGATTCTTGCGCTATTCCCCGTTCAAGCGCGGCACAAAGGACGTGCCGCATAGCGTGAGAATCGGTGCCGGGTCAGTGCCGGTCAAAGACCGTTATCGGAAGCAAGATGATGCAAAAAGCATCGTTTCAGGCTGCAAAGAAACCAGTAAGAACGCCGCAGGTGTGGGCGCGCTGCGGAGTGTTGACTACGAAGGGCAAAATTTCTTGCGAAAGGCTGGCGATCAGAACTTAGGCGGTGTTTCGGGCGGCGTATAGGGTGTCTTTCCGTCGCCATAGAACCGCTTGCGCGTGGCTTCGGCCACCCGGTTGCACAACACGTCGCCAAGCGTTGCGCGGTCGGTCTTGCATCGCTGGCGCAGTTCCTTCAAGCGGTCCGGATCGGCGGCGAGTTCTTCCACGGTTGGCAGGTTGGGCTGCTTCGGCGTCTCCGACGGGCCGCAGGCCGTGAGCACCCCGATCAGCAGCAAAGATGGCATTCGCTTCACACGACTGCCTCCTGAGCATCAAATTCAGGTGGTAGCGCGGGCCCTGTGCCTCCCGGCAGACCGATGGTTCGTACCCTTTCAATGAAGCGTGCGAGCGCTTCCCTAGGCTCACCCGAAGGGCACAGCAGGTAGGTGTCAGTACCGGCGAGTGGCCCGCCAACGGCCGGGCCACTACGCCGGTCTCTCGACTCGCCACGATGTCGGCGATTGTCAACGTAGTTGTCACGTCACCTCACGCAACCTGCTTTAGTTCTGCTGGCTCAATCCGTTCCGGATTGAGCCAGACTTCGTCTGCCAAACTCCAGTTCCGTGTCGGCCCGGACCAACGCTTGGGCGTTCTGGCCTTAGCCTCAGCATAGACTGCTTCACGGTGCGCCAGCACCGCCGCGGCTACGCCACCGTGGCGCTGCGCCGGTGTCACGAATTTCAGCCCACTATGCTTGTGCACGTGGTTGTACCAACGCACAAATCGCTGCGTCCATGCACGCGCCTCGTCCACGCTGCCGAATGCTTGGCGCGGGTAGTCCGGCCGATACTTGCAGGTCCGGAACAGCGACTCGGCGTAGGGGTTGTCATTGCTCACGCGCGGCCGGCTGAACGAAGCGACCACCCCCAGGTTTTCCAGGGTGGCGAGCATCGTCGCGCCCTTCATTGGACTGCCGTTATCCGAGTGCAGAACCAGAGGACGTCCAGCCAGACCTTCGGCCAAACTGGCTCGCCGCATGAGCAACGCCGCCAACTCCGCCGACTCCGCCCGATGCACTTCATGACCGACGATCTTGCGGCTGAACACGTCCAGCATCATGTACCAGTAGTAATACTGGCCCTTGATTGCTGCCGGCATCCAGGTAATGTCCCAGCTCCACACCTGATTGGGTCCGGTGGCGCAATGGCTGGTCACCACCCGCGCCGAGGGCTTGCGCGCACGACCGCGGTGATGCTGCTGCGACGCGCTACGCAAGACACGATAGAAGCTCGACTCCGAGGCCACGTACTGGCCGCGGTCCGCCAGCGTCGGTACGATCTGGCTGGGCGGCAAACTGGCAAACTCCACGCTGTTGGCCACCGCAAGAATCTGCTGGCGTTCCGCCTTGCTTAGCTTGTTGGCTGGCGCTGGCCGCACAGTGGTGGTGCGAGCATCTGCGACCACCTCGTCGCCTTCTCGAACCCAGCGCTGGAAGGTGCGCAAGCTCAGACCCAACTCGTCGCAAGCCTGTGCCAGTCGGCAGCCAGAGCGTTCTGCCTCACGAATCAACGATATACACAATCGGCGATCTGGGACGTTGATCAGTCGTCCTCTTTTTCTCCCCAAATCGCCTGGGCTTTTTTTCTCAGGATGAGCAATGCGGCCGCCTCCGCCAGCGCCTTCTCCTTTCGCTGTAATTCCTTCTCAAGCTGCTGGATGCGCTTCTTGTCACCCTTGGACTGAAGTCGTTGTTCTCGCGCCTGTTCACCGGCGTTGGCATTGGCCGAGCGACAGGCCTCCCGCCAGGCAGCGATCTGCTCCGCGTAAAGACCCTTGCGGCGGCAATACTCCGCCAATTCCGCTTCATTGAGCGGCGCGGTTTCCAGTACCACCGCAAACTTGTCCTCCGAGGACCACGCCTCGGGGTTCTTTCCATCTCCCGGCACCGGGACTCCTTGCGCTTTCATCTGTCGACGCCAAGCATACAACGTCTGCTCCGCAACTCCCGTCTCCCTTGCCAACGCCGACACCAACGCGTTCTCGGGGGGCATCATGCGACGCAACAGCGCTTCCTTTCTCTCTGCTGAATAGGCTCTCATTCACTCTGACTCTACCGCCCCCAGACTGGGTCAATCGAAATCAGGTGACACGACAACAATTCTGACGCCGGGGGATGTGCGCTGCGCTGGTCAACCCTAACGCAATGCCGGCTGCCACCAAAGCCATCATCAGATCGCACGAAGCGACACGCTCGGCAATTAGTGGTTCCATGTCTACCTTGCGCAGCACGCGCTCTATCTGCCGCGCGTGGCCCTCGCATGCATGCGGATCACACAACACAAGCGGAAAGCGCAGCACTTCTTCCAGGGGGATCCGCTTGTGCCGGAGCAGGTCGTGCCGGGCCGGCACTGCCACAACCAAGGCATCTGTCCACACCGCCTGTGCCACGAGGCCTTCACCAACGTCCTCGGTCTGGGCAAAGCCGACGTCATAAAGGTCGTCGCCCAACCCCTTGATTTGCTGCGACAGCGGTACCTCAAAGAAGCGGATGGCCACATCGGGCTCTTCCTCCCGACATTGCGCCAACAGGGCAGGCAGGCGCGAAGGCGTGATGCCATCGGACAGCGCCACGCGCAACTGGCCTTGGAAACCATTGGCCGCCGCCTTCACGCTGTCGCGCGCCTGCTTCAAGGCCGCGAAGACGCGCGGCACATGCTCAAGGAACAGCCTGCCCGCCCGCGTCAGCCGCGTGCTGCGGCTGGTGCGGACGAACAGCTGCTCACCCAGGTCTTCCTCCAGTTCTTTGATTGTGCGTGCAGCGGCGACTGCTCCATGTGCAACTTCATCGCCGCCCGAGCGAAGTGGAGTTCTTCGGCCACGGCAAGGAAACAGCGTAGATTGCGAAGCTCCATGTCCGTTCCTCGCTCGGTGTCTATCAACCCGTCGTCCGCCGTATTGTTGCCAGCCTGAGCGGCAGCGGACGGAGCAGTAGGACCGCTGCCAGGTTGGAGAGCACCCCGCTACGAAGGCCGGGACGTATTGGCTCACCCGAGCCGTTGCGCCGCCAGTTGGGACCAGTCGCCGCGATCAACGCTGACGGCACTGTCGTCATCGCGCTGCAGCACAAACGCGCCTGGCTGCGGGAACTCTTTAAAATCCATAATTCCAAGTACCGTTTGCGAATCAATCATCACGAAATGATCGAGTATCGGCTGCTGGTCGTAGATCAGAGTTCCTGTGACCTTTCCGCGATACTCGACCATACGCAGCCGACCGTGAGAGACGGTTGTGCTCAGGGCCAACGGGGAAAGTGTTGAAAAACGCGACACCATATCCGTGGGAGATAACTTCGCGCAGCCTATAAGTGGCAAAGGGCTGGGATCGATCGAAAAAAGCGTACTGGCGTCCGGGGACCGGATGATCAGCGGATATGCCTCATCCACGCTTTGGAACATTTTCCCGTACCAGCCGACAGCGCTCAGAAGACCGTCCATGGGGTGCCCGGTAGCGATCACAAAACCACTCCAGCAGCCAACTAGCGAATCGCTCGATAATGGATCAAGTTCATCGAAAGCGGCCAGTACCGCCGCAGTTGTAGAGACTCGATTCCGCAGCATTTCTGTCAGCATTTTTGTTTCCTTCTAACGTCGCAGCTCGACAATAAATTCAGGTGAACAAGCCCTTCCACTAAATAACCTTGCACACGGCCATCAATATTCATCGAGTGCATCCAACACGAGCGCCGCCGTCATGCCACTACTGTATTGCTGCTGCCCAGTAATGAGGCGGCCATCGCGAACGGCGAAGGGCTCGTCGACTCCCTGGCAGATAAAGGTCGTTCCGGCAATATTGGCGGCCTCGCCTTGAATAGTTTGGGCGTGAATCTTCATGCCGTAGCGGGCGTTCACCACCTCTTCCTCCGCGTCGGAGAAGCCTGTCCACTTCTTCCCCTCCGCCAGCATCTTTCCGTTGGAAAGCCGGGTCCAAAGCAGGAGGCAAGAGCCATGGCAGATCAACGAGACGACTTTCTCTTTCTCGTAGAACGACGCAATAAGCGAGTGAAGGGCCGTGTCATCTCTGAACGTCACGAGCGGACCGCCCCCGCCCGCGACCCATACGGCATCATAGTCGTCCACATTGACCTTGCTTATCGGGAGCGTGTTCTTCAAAAGCGCGCCGAACTTAGCATGGTGAACGAAGCCGAGGCTTACAAGATCGTTGGCATACGCTCCATTCGGCGCGCGCGGATCGCTATGGGTGTCGTACATTACCTCCCCGCCCAATGGCGAGGCCAAGTCCACCTGATGACCGGCTTCGGTGAACATCAAGAAGGCTCGCGTCATTTCCTCTGCAAAGAATCCGACTGGAACGCCTTTCAGTTTTGCCGTATTGGAAACAATAGACAATATACGGCGCGGCTTACGTTTCGTGCCGGAGCGGGTTTCAATTTTCAACTCTGATGCGGGCATAGAAGATCCTTCATATCTATCGATTGTTTCTGCTGACTCTGCGCTACATAGTTGGCTTGGGCCATCCAGGATCTGGCGTCTTCGCCAGCAGGGATCTTGAATGGTGCATTAGGCTCAGTTGCCGCGTGCCATACCGCTTCGGCGACGTCGCTCGCAAAGGTAACCGGCCCATTGTTCTCGCGAAAATCCGCGATCATTCCATCGATCAATGGCTTGTAGTCGGCACTATCCAGCCCCCGCAAATGCGCCCTTGCAACGCCGCTGAAACTTGTTTCCGGAGAACGGCCAGGAAGGACGAGATGCACGCGTACGCCAAACGGGCTCACCTCAAGCGCGAGTGATTCCGTCAGCGCGTTCACTGCCGTCTTGCTCGCGGCATAAGTGCCGACCAGCGGCAGCGCTTTGATCGTCACCGAAGAAGTGATGTTGATGATCGTTCCGCTGCGGCGCTCGCGGAACTGGGGGAGGACCGCCTGCATCATGGAGAGCGTGCCCAGCGTATTGGTCTCAAAAAGCTGACGCGCTGTATCAAGCTCGATCAGCTCAACTGGGACACCTGCGCCAAATCCGGCGTTGTTGACGAGCACATCAATTTCGCCAGCCTTTTGAACGGCGCTCCGGATGCTCTCGGGATCGGTGACATCGAGCGGGAGAACCATGAGGTTATCCGACGCTGGCAGGATGTCTGGTCTTACGTTGCGCATGGTGGCGATAACGCTCCAACCGCGCTGAAGGAATACTTTGGCGGTTAAGAGGCCAAAGCCGGATGAACAGCCTGTGATGAGGACAGTGGGCATAAATGACTCCGTGATGGATGACTGATTTGATTGTAGATTTCAATAACCAGACCATCTATAGTCAAAGGTCCACAAATCATCTTCGATAGTCCTGATATGACTGTAGACCCACTCTCAGAGATCGTGACGCTCCTGCAGCCGTCCGCCGGCCTTTCCAAACAAGTCGAGTACACAGGAAGCTGGCGCATCCGCCGCGATCCGGAAAGCAAGCCCGTCTACTTCGCCGTTCTAGAGGGCGGTTGTCGTGTAGTGGGGCCTGGCCGATCGCCTATCCTTCTTCGTGCCGGCGACTTCGTCCTATCCCCCTCGGCCAATGAACAGACGATCGAAAGCATCGATGCACCACCGGAAGGTGCCTACGTGCTGCCTGTAGAGATTGGGGAGGGCCGGTTTAGAGTTGGGCCTCCGACGGAGCCGGTCAATCTCAGGATGCAATATGGGCTATGCCGATTTGCCTCGCCCGATGCCGCACTGCTCGTCTCTCTGCTGCCATCACTAGTAGTCGCACGCGGCGAGCCACGACTTGAGCAGTTACTGCAGCTTGTCAGTGATGAAACGCGTCAGTTTCGACCTGGACGCGATCTGGTGTTGGAGCGTCTTCTTGAGGTTCTCATGATCGAAGCTCTACGCTGCGGGACCGAGATGGCCTCGGTGCCAAGCTTGGCTCGCGGCCTGTCGGATGTTCGCTTGGCTCCGGCTCTGCGGGCGGTACATGCACGACCGGATAGCGATTGGACTGTGACCAAACTCGCAATTGAAGCTGGCATGTCTCGCTCGGCCTTCTTCGCACGGTTTGGTCGCATCGTGGGGCTGGCTCCGATGGAATATGTTCTCGCTTGGCGCATGGCTCTCGCGAAGCGCCTGCTGCGCGCACACGATCTTGCAACTGAGCGTATTGCTACACAGGTTGGGTATAGCTCTGCAAGCACGTTCACCACCGCTTTCACGCGCCATGTTGGAATGACCCCATTGCGCTATGCGCGATCCACTGATATCCCCTGAGTTCTGTGCCGCAAACGCTTCGCCCGGTCAAACTGCCGAGTTACGCGTCATTGTGATCTACGCCGCGCCCCCGATCATCACCGACCGCTGCCTGGGACGCCAGCGCACGCGGCACGAACCGCGGAGGCATGGGCGACCCCTTACCTGCAACACGCGATCGACACAGCCTTAAGAAGCCGGTGCCCGATGCCTGCAATCCCCCTGCCCTAAGGTCTGTTTACAGAGGGGATTTCCACATCGCTGGAAAGAAGCTGGAATAGATGCTCCGTATTCATGCCGCGAAGGAACATGCGGCACATGCCAAACAGCCGTGGTGGCCGGGATTCCTCAGAACAGAAATTCCACCCTCTTGCAGCAGGAACGGACGTCGAGCAGAACGATGATGATTTGTTGTGGAAGCAGCAAATGCCCACGATTGGTGTTGGACACTTGTGGGCGGCCCCAGACCGAAATGCCCTTCATATCCAAGTCGCCATTTCGGAGTCAGGCTGTGCAGAAGCCGGGGACGGCGACCTTCTGGAACAGGTGCGGGCTGCCTACGACGGATGACGGATAGGCCGAAAGCTTCGCGACGAACTCGGGATGGGTGAGGCCGGCGCGGACCGTCTCGGTGGATTCCCACACCACATAGTTCAGGTAAGTCGGGCTATCGCCGATCGCTCGATGCAGTTGCATGGAAATGAAGCCCGGTTGCTTCGTTATGATCTCGGCAGCCGCCTTGAAAACGTCCAGGAAGCCCGCTTCGTCGGCGTAATCGAGCGTGAAGAGGTTGATGAGCACGACTGGCGCCGCCGCGATGCCGAGTTGGCGTTCAAGCGGGAATCTATCGTCTAGCGGTTTGAATTTACGGTCTTGCGGCTTTAGGTCAGCCATGGTGGCGCTCCCGTCTACTGTGAAATTGAAAATGGCGTGATCGATGCTGCTTGCACTCAAGCCAGCATGGACTGCTGGGCGGAGATGCCGGCCGTTGCGCCCTGCCATGATGCCGTGGTGACCGAGGGCAATCCGGGGTTGGCGAGGTCGCCGGCGGCGTAGATGCCGGGCATACTGGTTTCGCGGCGCTCGTCCACCTTGAGGGCGATGCCGGTTGGCGTATTGTCCGTGGCGAGGCCGAGTGATTCATGCAGGCTTGCGGACGGCTTGGTACGCGGATGCGCGAACAGAATGTCGACCGCGACATCGGGGGCGCTATCGAGTTTTACCGTGGCATTACGACCTCCGTGACGGACGATTTCGGTAATCCGGCCATCAACGACAGGTGCGTTGCGGCGCGCCAGATCGGCCCGGGTATCGGGTGCAATGTCGTGACCATCGGCGAAGACCGTCAACCTGTCGGTCCAATCGTGGAACAGCCTGACCTGATTAATCGACTGCGGGCCGGACCAGACGAGACCCCAATGCTGGCCAGCGACTTCAAAGCCATCGCAATAGGGGCAAGGCACAATGTATGTGCCCCAGCTTTCGACATACCCCGGAACAGCGGGCATCTGGTCGACAACGCCATAGCTCAGGATCAGGCGGCGCGCCCTGAGGCTTTCACCATCGCCAGTGAGGACGGAGAAATCGTCGATGGCGCCGGAGACGCTCTCGGCTCGGGCACTGACCAGTTTGATTGTGGGATAGCGCGCCAGCTGCTGCCGCGCCTCGGCCAGGATGCCCAGCGGCGGGCTGTGGTCGTGGCCGAGCACGCCATGCGAGTGGCCGGCGAAGCGATTGCGCGGCAGGCCGGTATCGAGAACGGTGACCTTGCGGCGGGCACGGCCGAGCTGCAGTGCGGCGGCGAGGCCGGCAAAGCTGCCTCCGATGATGATGACGTCATTCATGGTGATGGGCTCCGTTTTGTCGATGGAGGGGCTGGGCTTGGGGGGCCGAGTAAGAAACGCCGGCCGCAGCGATCCGCCTCTGGGCAGTAGTCCGCGGCGCGGTTGCATTCGGTAACGGTAGAGGGCGCGGCGGTAACGCGCCAGTTCGGCAATCAACTCGTCGGTGGCAACAGCCAGGTCTCCTCCTATTTGGCGTAATTCGCTGTTATTTTGGCGCGGTCCGCTAGACACTTGGCGCTTCCCCTGGCTCAAGATTGGTATCCACAGTCGAACGCGTTCCGGCCGGGACCCTATGCGATCTGGCGCAGAAAATCTGCGGCTGGGAAATTCGCTTGTCACTGATATTGCCCGGAAGTATTTACCGTCGACTGCTCAAGTCGGCTTCGGGTCGGAGACTCCAGTTCATTGCGGCTGAGCTTTAAATGTGTTTGACGATGATGTCAAAGCCCCACAGCGCCAGCGGGAGGCGTCGCCAAGGAATGTTCTTTGCGACTGCACAGTTCCTTCTCCTGGGCTGCGGCCACACGGCCTCTCCCGACCCGATCGAGAAACATCGCCCTCCAAACTCTAAGGATGCAAAGATGAACCTGAACGTCAATGGCCGCGACTACGCGTTCGACGTGGAACCCGAGATGCCCCTCCTTTGGGCATTGCGGGACGAATTGCGCATTACCGGGCCCAAGTACGGTTGCGGAGTCGGCTACTGCGGCGCCTGCACGGTACACATGAATGGCACGCCAGTCCGATCGTGCTCGATGCCTGTCGGGGCGGTGTCGGGACCGGTTGTGACGATCGAGGGCCTGGGCCAGCCAGATGCGCTTCATGCGGTGCAGCGGGCCTGGATTGAGCATCAAGTCGCACAGTGCGGCTATTGCCAGGCAGGCCAGATGATGACGGCGGCGGCGTTCCTCGCCGCAACGCCTGCGCCCACGGACAAACAGATTGATGACGCCATGTCGGCCAATCTGTGCCGCTGCGGCACCTACCCACGTATCCGCGAGGCGACCAAGACCGCCGCCAAGTTGCTGAAGGGAGTGTGATCATGGGACGCGTAGCCACCATTACACGTCGCACGTTCTTGATTGGCTCGGCAGCACTTGCCGGCGGCGTGGCATTCGGCATCTACAAGTTCAAGCGCGAGCTGCCCAATCCGCTGCTCCATGAACTGTCCAGCGGCGAGGCCGCCATTACACCTTATGTGAAAATTGACGCCAATGGCATCACGCTGATCACGCCGCGCGGTGACAAAGGACAAGGCGCCTACTCTGTGCAGGCCTATCTGCTGGCTGAAGAGCTCGACGTCGACCCCTTGAAGGTACGCCTGAGCCCGGGCCTCCCAGATGCGGCCTACTACAACGGCGCAGTGTTGGAAGAAGCCGCGCCGAAGCCATCGTACGACGATAGCTGGCTGGCTGAGCGCATGCGCGCCTCCATGGAGGCACCGGCCAAGTTGCTGGGGATGCAGGTGACGGGCGGTTCGTCAACCGTGAGAGATGCCTTCGTCAAGCTCCGTACGGCCGGCGCCGTGGCGCGCGAAACGCTGAAGGAAGCGGCGGCACGCCAAAGTGGCGTGCCTCGCGACCAGCTCAAGACCGAAGATGGGCACGTGATCCTGCCTGATGGCAAGCGCATCGCCTACACGCAGCTGGCCGCGGCTGCGGCCACGCTCGAGCCCGTGCGCGGAATCCCGCTTCGGTCCGAGTCGCAGTGGCGCTATCTGGGCAAAGCCGTGCCTCGGGTCGACATGATGCGCAAGTGCACGGGCACAGAGGTGTACGGAATCGACTTCGCTGTTGAAGGCATGGTCTACGCGAGCGTACGCGCAAACCCCGGCATCGGCGCGCCGGTCAAGCGCTTCGACGCCACCAAGGCAGAGAAGATGCGTGGCATCAAGAAGATCGTGCCGATCCGCTCCGGCGTTGGCGTCATCGCTGACAACACCTGGCGCGCGTTCCAGGCCGTCAATGCGATAGACATCGAGTGGGCAGCTGCCAACTATCCCGGCGACCAGGCTGAACTCTGGAAAAGCCTGGCGGACAGCTTTACCGATAAGCGACGCGACTCGCGCCCGCGCAATGATGGAGACGTTGACAAAGCCTTGCGCACTGGCCACGTTATCGAGGCCGAGTACCGGGTGCCCTATCTCGCGCATGCGCCGATGGAGCCCATGAATGCCGTCGTGCGCGTCATGGACGATCGCTGCGAAATCTGGACCGGCACGCAGATTCCCGGCTTCGTGCAGGAGCACGCCGCGAAGCTGACCGGCCTGGCCAAGGAGAAGGTGCTCGTCCATGGGTTGCCGATGGGCGGCAGCTTTGGCCATCGGCTGGAGGACACACACGTCTTGCAGGCGGTCGAACTGGCCATGGCCGTGAAGGGCACACCGGTCAAGCTGACTTGGTCACGTGAAGAGGACATGTCGCACGACTACCCGCGGCCGGCGGGGATTGCTCGGGGGCTCGGTGCCATCAAGGACGGTCACGTTGAGGTCTACGATCTGTCGATCGCGTCATCCTCGGTCGCTGCGTCGTGGCTGGGGCGCCTCATGGGGGCGCCACCCGGGCCCGACCAGAGCATAATCGCTGGCGCCTGGGACCAGCCGTTTGCAATCCCGCATTACCGTGTGTCAGGCTACCGCGCGCCGGAAACGGTCCCCGTGAGTTCATGGCGGTCCGTGGGCGCCTCTGGCAGCGCCTTCTTTCATGATGGATTTCTAGATGAGCTAATCCACGCTGCGGGCGCCGATCCCCTCGAAGAGCGCATTCGGCTTTGTCACCACGACCTGTCACGCAAAGTGCTCGAAGCGGTGGGGCAGATGTCGGGATGGAACGGGCCGAAAACCGAAGCGAACAGGGGCCGCGGCGTCGCCTTTTGCATGGCATTCGGGGTGCCGGTGGCGCAGGTCATCGAGGTCACGAAGACAAGCAAAGGCATCAGAATTGACAAGGTGTTTGTGGCGATGGAAGTCGGCAAAGTGCTGGATCCCCGCAACTTCGAAGCCCAAGCCACAGGCGGCATCATCTGGGGTCTTGGCCACGCCATCCATGGCGAGTTGACCTACCAGGGTCACCGGCCAAGGCAGTCGAACTTCACAGCCTACGAGAGCCTGAAGCTCTACCAGGTACCGAAGATCGAGGTCCGCGCGTTGACTAACGGGTCGAAAATCCATGGCATAGGCGAGCCGACGGTCCCGCCCGCCGCGCCGGCACTCGCCAACGCCATCTTTGCGGCTACGGGCCAGCGCATTCGGGAGTTGCCGCTGCGCAAGCACATCGAGTTCGCCTGATCCGCGCTTCTCGGGAGGCGCCTCGCCGTCGTGTCTTCAGCCATGCGATGGTACGAAATCGCACCAGCAGGTTTGAACATCGAGGCGCACCGAAAAGGAGTCTGCCTGGCGGCCTAGTCCGCGGCGCCATGGCGCCGCATGGTAGCCCGCAGCGCCGGCAGCGCAGCGGCCACGGCCTCGTATCCGAGCCGCCTGGCCGTCTCCCGGCCCTCGGCGTCATCGATACCGGCAGGCGTAATCGCCGGCGCGATCAACACATCGGCCGATGCCGCTTCCGGTAGGGACAGCTGACAGCTCTGCATCTGGGACACTCGCAGCAACATCGACACCGCAGAATTCGACGGGTATCGAGGACCATGACAGTAGATGTCCACGGCGATGACCACATCGGCGCCCAGTGCGCGGGCTGCGTAGACGGGCACCAACGAGGTGACGCCGCCGTCGACGAAAACGTGGCCGGTGGACTGCACCGGCAAAAATACGCCCGGGATCGCCGCCGACGCCCGCAGCGCCTCGCCGGCATCCCCGCGGGTGATTACGTAGGGCAGTGAGCGTTCGATGTCCGTCGACACCGCGGCGAACTGCACTGGAAAATGTTCGATCGTCTGTTGCCCGACCAGGATATTCCCCCAGTGCGCCAGGGCCTCGCCTTTCACGAATCCCGGTCCACTGAGCGTGACATCGACCAAGGATCTCACACGCATGGAGCTGGCCTGTTGCCAGAGCTGGTCTGGGGACGCACCCGAGGCGTATGCGGCGCCGATGATCGACCCGATCGAAGTTCCGACGACCAGATCGGGATGAATGCCGGCGTCCTTCAGCGCCTGCAGCACCCCGATGTGCGCATAGCCGCGCAGGCCTCCGCCCCCCAGCGCGATAGCAATCCGGGGCGGCATTGCGCTCCTGTCGGAGACAGGGGTCGCCGCCTGCGTCTGCAACGCGCCATCCACCAGCCACGCGCCGCCGAAGCCCACGGATCGGTCGGGCGTGCCCGCGCATGCTGCCAGAAGGCTGGCTGAAAATAGTAGGGGAAACAAGCGACGCCGCATGCGCTTCATCGGTAGGACGTCTCGGTCACCAGCTTGCCTCCGATTCTGTCGAGCATATCGGAAGCCAGCACGACTACCCCCTTGGCCGTTGGCACGGTGTTCACCAGCGCCTGCGCCACCGCACGTGCGCGCACCGGCCGGTAGACCCCGGGAAGGATGGGTGCGAGCAATTTCGCTATCGGAATCGCGAGCTTCTCGCCGATCCGCGGAGGCTGCTGCAAGCCATCCCGGTTGTCCAGCAGCAAAGAGGGCTGGGCCATCACCAGCGCGTTGAGACGCATCGCCTTCAGCGCATCCTCCAGCTCTCCTTTGACGCGGTTGTAGAACATGGAGGATTGCGCGTTGGCGCCCACCGCGCTGACCAGACCCACGCGTTGGACTCCCGCAGCGACTGCGCCCCTGGCCAGCGCCAGATTGGCGTCCAGATCGACGGCGCGAAACGCCGCCTGGCTGCCTGCCACCTTGATGGTCGTGCCGAGCGCCAAATAGACCTCGTCGGCCGGGGGCAGCGCGGGCAATCGGCGGAAGTCGACGATGTGGACCTGGAGCTTAGGGTGTCTGATGTTCAAGGCCCGGCGGCTCAGCGCATGCACCTCTGAAACCGTGCTATCGGCAAGCAAGACCTCAAGCATGAGGCCACCGACAAGCCCGGTCGCACCCGAGAGCAGCACCCTTCGTTGATCAGCAAGCATGGAGATGACAGTATCCATCAGTTCAGACGCATGGCATGACGGATACTGTCAGGTGTCTGACCTGTCCAATCGTGGAATGCGCGATAGAAGGAATTGGGTTCTTCGAAGCCGAGCAGGAAGGCGATCTCGCCGCCGGACATGGATGTGTTCTGCAGATAGTGACGCGCCAGACTCTCCCGCGTACTGCTGACCAACGCGCGAAAATTTTCCCCCTCATCTTCGAGGCGACGCTGCAGCGTGCGTTTGCTCATGCCCAAGCGCTCGGCGGCCCGTTCAATGGTGGCCGAATTGCTGGGCAGCAGCTCCAGCAAAACCGCGCGCACGCGTTCCGCCGTCGCCGCCATGGCATCCAGTTCGCTGAGCCTCTGGCGCAGGGCGGGCTCGAACACGCGCCACATGCCTTTGTTGACTGTAAGGAACGGTCGCAAGGCGTCTGCAGCGGCAAAGGTGATGCTTGGACTCGCCCCATGTTGGACGGGCGTGCCAAAGAAGGCCTCGTAACGGCGAGCGTAGGCGCTGGGCGGGAGTTCGGGGAGTACCACGCGAAGCGCCTTGACGGTCTCGCGGGTCGCAAGCCGGGCGAGTCGCAAGAAGAACGCGAGTTCGGCTACTTGCAATGAGTAAGGGACGTCGGTCTGCACGGACAGCCAGCGCGGCGACACTGTCAGTTCGCCCAGTTTGCCTACCTCGACCTCCAGGCTCATGGGCGCCACGAGTTGCTTGTACTTGGCCAGGCGCTGGACCGCCTGCATCAGGGTAGCACTGCACAGGGCAGCGAACAGGGGCGGATCGAAGGACTCAGCCGAGACGGTCTCGGCGATGCGCAAGGGGAACATCACGTCGCCGGCCTCCATTTCCAGCGCACGCCAGAAACGGAAATACTCGTCAGTGGTGAGCCCATGCCCTTCACGGGAAAGCAGGTCTTCTGGCAGCCCAGCCCTACGCAGCACATGACTGGCTTGAACGCCAAAGTCCTTCAGTAGGGTCTGCCAGCCGATGCTCAAGGAAAAGGTTTGGTTGCGTGTCATTGGCTACTCATCAACGCGCCCAGTCCGGGCCATTCTCTGCTGAATCCGGGCGTCCAGTATAGGGAAGGGCAGAGTACCCTTGACCTGCAAACGGTGCCAGTCACGATTCAATATGCGCCAAAACGCTGCAGTATCTCGAGGTCAAGTTTGCAGCGTTGATGTCGTATGGTCTGACCGTCAACGTCCTGCAAGAGGTGTTGCCGCTCGATCATGTGCTGGCAGCCAGCTCGATCCGGCGCCAGGTCACCACGCTCGGTCGCAGGCTGGAAGCGGAACAGGCCACCGACGCCCGGCAGCAGGCGGAGGTGGCGGCGAGCGGCCGCTCGCCCGAGATCCCGGAGCCCAGTCCGGTCCGCGCCGTCGGCATTGACGGCGGCTACCTTCGGCTGGCCGGCCACCGGCGCCGGCAGGACGGCTGGTTTGAAGTGATCGTCGGGAAGTCCCTGCGGGATCAGGATGGCGGGCATAGTTTTGCCTACGTGCACAAGTTGGAGCGCCGACCGGCCGATCGTATGTGGAACTTCCTGCTACGAGAAGGTGTGCAACCTAGTAAGCCGGTTACCTTCCTGTCGGACGGCGGGGATACCGTACGGTTTGCCCAACTCGGCTTTGGTGACCGCGGTGAGTACGTTCTCGATTGGTTCCACATCGCCATGCGGGTACAGAACCTCGAGCAGATGATCAAGGGTCGGCCGGCACACTGTGACGGTCCCAGCAACGCAGCCTTGATCAAGGCGCTGCATGGCGCCAAGTGGCACCTGTGGCACGGCTGCCCCCATCCGGCGTTGCGCCGACTGGAAAGCCTCGGCTGGGATCTGGACGCTGAGGGCAGCCCCGAAGAGGCCAAACTCCTCGGTAAGCTCGAGGAGTTCATTGTCTACCTCGACAACAACCGGCACTTCATCGTGAACTACGGTGACCGCTATCGGCATGGGGAGCCCATTGCATCAGGTTTTGTCGAGTCGGCCGTCAACCAGGTGGTCAGCAAGCGATTCGTCAAACGGCAGCAGATGGCCTGGCGGCCTCGGCACGCGCACAACCTGCTGCAAATCCGGACCGCCGTGCTCAATAACCAGCTCCGGTCTTACGTTGAACGCTGGTATCCCTCCATCGCCGGAGAAGAAGACCACCGCCTTGCCGCTTAGTCAGCCCCCGGTTTGGCGCGGTCTCTGTTTCTTGGGGTCATCGTACTTTTTGCGAAATCTGGCGCCAACGAGCCGGAATGCCGCTTGCAGCAACGCCTCACGGGTTATCCAGCCCCGCGTGATCGCTGATTTTTCAAGTGCCTGATTCGAAAGCGTTTTCAGGGCTGGACCGCCAGATTTTACTGAAAAAGTACGATGACCCCAACCTCGACGCACTGCGCTTTCTGGCTCAAGGGCCGGATAACCTGCGGCTGGAAGGCGAAAAAAAGAGGGAAGCTCAACGAAACTGGCCAAGTGCAAATTAGGTCAAGAGCAAGAACCTATGCATCATCGCCGTCAGCTTGGTTTCAATCAGATCCCCGTCAACGCGCAACGGCCCCGGGTCGATCAGCAGGCTGAGATAGAGCGTGCCCACGACCATCTGCATGCCGATGCGGACTTCTGACTCAGAACCGGCCTTGGCTTGGGCCTGCATCTTCTTCGCGAGGGCTGGCGCGACCAAGCTCTGGATGTGGCGGTCCAGACAGCGCATCGGGTTTAAGTCCGGGTTGCGCGCGGCAAAGTGGCGCAGCACGGCTTTGAACATGCCATGGTTCCGGCGACACATGTCGACGTAGTACCGGACGATGCGAGCGGCGAATTCCGATGCCGTACCTTGCTCCACGGAGGCCGCGTCGTTCGGGAGACCTATGTTCGCCCCGGCCCGCATTTCCGCAAAGGCGGCGTCCAATACAGATGCAATGAAGGCGTCCTTGTCCTTGAAGCGGCCGTAGAACGCGCCGATAGAGGTCCCTGCAATGCGGATGACATCGCTGATCAGGACGAGATCAAAATTTCCGTGCTGCTCGATCAGGTCGCGTCCGGCCAGGATCATCTTGGCAAGTGTCTCTTCACTGCGCAGCTGGCGGGGTGGACGCTGCGCCGGCACCGCCGTTGCGGTGGTCTGCCTTGTGATGTGCGCGGCATGAGGCGGGCGCCTCTTGTGATCTTCTTGGCGCTTCAGGGTGGCAACCATGGCATTCCTCAACGAGGCAATCCCAGCCCACGCTGGGCAATCAGGTTGCGCTGGATCTCGGCCGTGCCACCACCGATGACGGTCAAAATCGCATAACGCAGCAACTGTTCGAACTTGCCCCGGGCGACCGCGCCTTCGGCGTCCTCGGACAAGGTTGCCCCGGTGCCGAGGATGTCGAGGGCCGTCTGGCCCAGACGCTCCATCAACTCGCCCATGTAGGCTTTGCTCATGGCCGCTTCATGAACGGGGACCCTGCCTTGCTCGGCCAGGGCGATGCTGTTCATAAACAACTGCCGTCCGGCTTCCACCTCCGCCGCCAGCGCGCCGATGCGATCGCGGACCGCACCGTCATCGGCCAGCGCGCCGTCGAACACCGTCTTGCTACAGACGCAGCGAACCAGTCGTTCGAATTCCGAGCGGGCATTGGCGATGAAGCTTCCCATCATCATGCGCTCGGTTGCAAGCGCCGATGTCACGATCGTCCAGCCGTCATTGACCTTTCCGACCAGCGCGCTGGCAGGCACGCGGACATTGTCCAGGAACTCCTGGCAGAACGTGTGTCCGTACATCGCCATCGACGGTATGACCGTGAGGCCAGGGCTGTTCATCGGGACGATGAAGATGCTGATGCCGGCGTGCGGCCGTGCCGCGTTCCGGTCGGTGCGCGCGGCCAGCCACATGTAGTCCGCCTTTTCGGCGGCTGTGGTCCAGATCTTCTGGCCGTTGATGACCCACTCGTCCCCGTCGCGCATGGCGGTAGTCTGCATGGATGCGAGGTCAGAGCCCGACCCAGGTTCGCTGTAGCCGAGGCAGAAGGTGATCTCACCGCGCGCGAGCCTGGGCAGGAACTCGGCCTTTTGCTCATCCGTGCCGAAAGCCATCAGCGCATGCGCCTGGATGTCGCCGCGGCCGCCCATGGGCGCGCCGGCTTGCTGGATCTCTTCCATGAAGGCAAGCTGCTCGTAGGGCGTGCGTCCCTGGCCACCATACTCCCTGGGCCAGCTCATGGTGTTCCAGCCCTTGCGGCCCAACAGCCTGGTGAACTGCGTGTCGTAGCCCCATTCCTCATAGGCATGGTCATGTTCTCGCTTGCGAGAAGCGCTGGACCAGTTCTCCTTTAGCCAGGCCCGTACCTCATCGCGGAATGCATTGCCGGCCGGGCCGAGATCGTACTCGGGAAGGGTCGCGCCCTGGTCGAGCAGCGCCCGGGCGAGCTCCTCGCGCGCCTGCCGTACGCCGCCGTGGCGCGCCAGATCCGCATGCGTGCGCCGGAAGTGCCGCGGTGCCTCATGTTCCTCTGAGTAACCGATGGCGCCGAGAGTGTGATGCGTTTCGAGCGATACCTGACGCACCGCGGGCCCGGCGAAGGCGCGCGCAGCCGCGCCGAGGATCCGCCAGTTCTCCGAGCCGAGGTCATGCGTGCTGGCTGCGTTCTGGAGCATCAGCCGTGCGGCCTCCAGCGCCATCAGGCAGTTGGCCAGCTTGTGCTGTATCGCCTGGAAGCGACCGATTGGCTGCCCGAACTGCTGACGTTCCTTGGCGTAAGCCACAGCCATGTCGAACCCTTGCCGGGCGGCGCCGAGCGCGCGCGCCAGCAGCGCAAGCCCGCCGATCCGGCGCAGGTCCTCGGCCAGCCCGGGCGGGAGCTGCAACGCCGCCGCGGCCACGCGATCGAAACTCACCGTCGCCAAGGGCGGCACCGCCAGTCCCGAGGTTTCCGTCACGGTCAGGCCGGCCGCACCGCACGGCACGATGGCCAGTACCGGCCCCGGCTCTGCCAGCACGAGCAGGTGGGTGGCATGGCTCGCTGCCTCGACAAAGGCAGTTCGCCCGTGCAGCGTGCCCTTGGCGAACCGCACACAGCCTGCTTGCGCGTCACCGTCAAAGCTGCCGAAGGCGAAGCTCACGCTGGCATCGCCGCGATGCAGTGCGCCCAGCAGCGCTGCTGCCTCGCCTGGTGCAGGTTCCTCGGGCAGATGCGTCGACAGGGCGAGATTGGCGAGTGCGGCGCCGATCAGCGGTGCCGGGCAGGCGACGCGGCCGAGTTCTTCCAGCGCCACAGCGATCTCGCGCAAGCCGCCTTCTTGCGGGTTGCTGCCCAGACTGGTCAGGCCTTGCTCGGCCAGCACTCGCCAGATCGAGGCCAGTGCCTGCTGGTCCGCCGCATGCTCCACGGCCCGCTCGGCAGGCCAGTGCCGCGCCAGCAGGCGGCGCAGGCTCTCCTGGAGCATCAGCCGCTCCTCGTCGCCAGGCAGCCTTGCCGAAGGGGGGAATTCCGTTTGTTCCTGGGCCATGATGTCTCCTGTGCTGCATCGTCCGTGATGCGCCCGTGAATGGCAGGCGATTCTGGGACGCCCCCTACCGTGATGTCACCACACTTTCCGGGTGTTCGGCGGGCGCCGGAGCGATCGCGCCGTCAGTCGATCAGGCCGCGCTTGCGCGCGGCGATTACCGCGTCATAACGGCTTGGCACCCCCAGTTTCTCGAACACGTTCTTCATGTTCCACTTCACCGTGTCCAGCGTGAGGTTGAGGGTCAGGGCGATGCGCTTGTTCGACATCGACTGCGCGGCCAGCCGCAGGATTTCGACCTCACGTGGCTTGAGCGCCGGGCCGTTGGCCTGCGCACCCGCATCGTCGGACTGCTGAAGCGGCACATGCGCCCCGATGCTGCGGCGCAGGACCTCGGCCAGATAGTCGCCGGCGCAGCCCGGGCCAAGCGTGAGCTGCAGTTGCAGCAGGGCCTGCCGCACACGCTCGCCTTCGTCGAGCAGCGTGCGAACCAGCCCCAGCCTCTGCGCTGACTCGACCGCAGCGTTCAGGCGATGCATGGCTTCGGTGGTTTCGCCCATTTCGGCGAGAGCGGTGCCCGACAGGAGGTCGGCCTGCACCACGCATTTCTGGCGCCCGAACGTAACGCCATAGCCGCGCAGCGTTTCGGCCCGCGCCATGGCATTCGTCCAGTCCATGCTCGCCAGCGCCAGCCGGGCGCCGGCCAGGGCTGCGATCGCCTCGATCTCGGCGAGAAAACCGGCGGCATTCCGGTGACGCACGGCCAGCTGGTCGAGTGCGGCCTGCAGCTGCCGGGCTTCGTCCTGGCGGTTCAGCTGGAGCTGCAAGCGGGCTTTGCCGGCAAGGACGTAGGCCAATGGCCGGTCCAGCCCCAGTTCGCGGCAGCGGGCTTCCTCCTCGTCCAGCGCGCGCAGTCCTTCTTCTGGGGAGGCCTGTGCCGCCATCAGGCGGCTGCGCACGATGATGGCCAGTGTCATCGGCTCAGGCGAGGAGAGGCGCAGCAAATCCAGGCGGTTGGCCAGCACCTCGTTGGCCTCGGCCAGCAAGTCGGCCTCGTAATAGGCGTTGGCGAGGAATGCCGCGCTATTGACGGCAGACACCGAACGCCGGCCATGCGCCGCCTCCGCGCGCGCCACCAGGGCGCTGCCGGTGCGGATGGCCTCGCGATTGTTGCCCGCCAGCAGGTGGCTGAGCAGCAGGGTGGATTCGGCCACCAGGGCCATCTCGTCCTGAAGCTCGGAGCGTGGCAGCCGCGCGATGTGCCCATGGAGCGCCCGCGCGTCCTCGTAGCGCCCGGCCGCGCAATAGGAAAAACTGAGCACTGCCAGATGTGCCTGGCGCAGGAAGCGGTCGCTTAGGCTCTCGAAGTCTGATGGCGCTACCAGGGCCAATGCGGCCTCGGTGTCGTCGCGCTGCAGCGCGATGCTGGCTCGCAGGTAGAGCGCGTGCAAGGCGTGCTCAGGCGCCAGTGTGCCGTGCGGCCGCTCCAGCCGCTCGAGCCAGCCCTGCGCGTCGCGCCAGCGGCCCGCGGCCACCAGCGCCCAGCAACCGAGGAGCAGCAGCCGGGGATGGCCCAGCAGCACCTCGGCCGGAAGTTCATCCGTCCAGTGTTGCAGCGTGCTGATGAAACTCATGCTGCGGATCGGCAGGTCAGCCCGCTCGACCAGGTGCACGGCCGCCTCGGTGTCGTTCGCGTGATAGGCGTGCCGCAGCGCTTCAATCAGCAGGCCCTGTTGCTCGAACCACTGGCTGGCCCTTGCATGGATCTCTTGTACCAATGCCGGATCGCGCTGCTGCAGCCGGTCCTGGAGGAAGCTGGCGAACAGGGGATGCAGGCGGTACCACGGCTGGGGGCTGTCCAACTCGACCGGCAGCAGGAAGAGGTTGTCGCGCTCGATCTGCTCAAGCAGCACCGGAGCCTGTGCATTGCCCGTGACGCGCCGCGCCAGTTCGGCATTGAAGCGGCGGCAGAACGAGAGCTTCTCGATGAAATCGGCCACGTCGGGCGCCAGATGGCGCACCACGTCTTCCGAGAGATAGCGCTGCAGATCGGTGCGGCGATGCAGCAACTGGGACAGCACGGCCCGGTTGGCCGGGCTGCGCTTGAGCCGGATGCAGATCATCTGCAGGCAGACCGGCCAGCCGTCGGTGATGTCGTGGATCAGGCGCGCATCGTCAGGCACCACTTCGCCGAGGTGCTTGGCCAGGAAGTCCTGTGTCTCCGCGAAATCGAAGGGCAGGTCGGGGAAGGCGATCTCCGCCAGCTCGCCGGTCAGGCGCTGGCGGTGGACGGCAAGCGGCGGGTGGGTTCGCGAGGCCAGGATCAGGTGCAGGGTCTCGGGCCCGTGGTCCACGAGGCCCTGGATCAGCGCGTGCGTGTCGCTGTCATCAACGTGATGGTAGTCGTCGATGAACAGGAACACGTCCTGGCCCTGCTGGCACACCGCGTCAACGATGGTGGCGACCAGTCCCGCAACTGGCAGGTCGGCCCGCACCTCCGAGGCAAAAGCGGTCCCATCATCGACGGGCAGCCCTGCCTGCTGCAGTGCGCCGGTCAGGTAGGCGCGGAACTGGGGCAGCAGCCGTTCGTCCGGCGACAGGGACAGCCAGCAGACCAGTTCGCCGTCCTTCAGCAGCTGCTGGCGCCACTGGGCCAGCAAGGTCGTCTTGCCGAAGCCGGCGCTGCCGCACACCAGCGTCAGCCCGCTGTCGCGCGCATCCCGCAGTCGCGCCAGCAGTTTGGTCCGCAGCGTGGACTGCGGGCTGATGCGCGGTGGCGCGAACTTGGTGGGAATAAGAAGGCGATCAGGGGCCAAGCGAGGGTCTCCTGCTGATATGCGAACGGCATCTTATCGGAAGTGCTCTGGCACGTCTAAGCGGCCGCCGCCGGGCGGGCCTCATGCGCGCGGCTCAGACGCCATGCCTGCCACCCGGTAAAACACCCGGCCAGCACCCGATAAGTGTGGTGCGCCCACCCGGCGCGCGACCCATCATTGAGCCATGCCCAGCGGACGGGCTGCGAGCGCCGGAGCCCGCCACTGGCCGGGCCGCCCGGGCGCGCAGCATTGCCGCCAGCTTGCCAGCCTGCAAGGAGACAGTACAGTGCATTACGAAACCATTATCTACGAACGGCGAGGCCCGGTCGCGTGGATCACGCTGAATCGCCCGGCCGAACTCAATGCGGTGAACCTGCGCATGCTTGAAGAGCTTCAGGATGCGCTCACCGCAGTGCAGGCCGATGCCGGCCAGGCCGTACTGGTGCTGACCGGGGCCGGGCGGGCGTTCTGCGCCGGCGCCGATCTCAAGGCGCTGCTCGCCGGCCTTGAAGTGGCTCCGGGCGAGCCCAATTTCGCCGACCGCACCCTTGCCACGCTTTCGCTGCTGCGCAACATGCCCAAACCGGTCATCGCGGCGATCAACGGGCTGACCGTCGCGGGCGGCCTGGAGCTGGCAATGTGCTGCGACATCCTGATCGGCGCGGCGGGCGCCAGGATCGGCGACGGCCATGCCAACTTCGGCGTGTTTCCTGGCGGCGGCGGCGCGGCGGTGCTGCCGCGCCGAGTCGGCCTCAGCCGCGCCAAGCAGCTGCTGTTTACCGGCGACCTTGCCGACGCCGCCCGGATGCAGGCCTGGGGGCTGCTCAACGAGGTGGTCGCCGATGAGGAACTGCTTCCGGCCGTGGCGGCCATGGCCGAGCGGATGGCGGCCAAGAGCAGCCTTGTGCTGCGCCGCATGAAGGAGGTGGCAGGCCGGTCGGTCGACCTCTCGCAGGAGGCAGCACTGCGCGACGAGCTGTTGGCCTGCCAGCAGCACACGCGCTCCCATGACTTTCGCGAGGGTCTCGCTGCCTACAGCGAAAAGCGCCCGCCGGCGTTCCGTGGCATCTGATGACCTGGGCTGACCCAGGCAAGCACAGCACATAAAGGAGACAAGGATGAAGATCGATTTCTCGAGATGGTCGCTCGATGCCGCCTCGCGGTTCGGGCAGCGCGAAGCCCTGGTCAATGTCGAGCGCAACCGCCGCTATACGCACCTAGAACTGCACCGGCTTACCAACCGGATAGCCCGCATGATCAAGGAGCGGCTCAACCTTATGTCGGGCGACATCTACCTGACCATTCTCGACAACGACAACATGAGCCTGCTGACCTTCTGCACGCTGGCCAAGGCGGACGTGAAGGCGGCATGGTGCAACTTCCGGGACACCTTCGACGAGCACCTCTGGCAGATCGACTGGGTCGAGCCCAAGGTGGTATTCCTCGAAACCGCGCTGCTGGACAAGTACTACGACATGCTGCGCCAGCGCGGCATCCGCATCGTGTGCATGGATCCGCCCGCCACGCCGCGCGATGGCGTGTCCTGTTTCTGGGAACTGCTGGAGGGCGTGTCGGACACGGAGCCGCATATCGAAATCGACGCGGACGAACCGCTGCTCCTGCGCTTCACCGGCGGCACCACTGGCAGGGGCAAGTGCTGCATGTACAGCCTGAACAACTGGCTGGCCTTGCACCGCTACTTCTACTCGATGCCGGACGACATGTTCAGCTATGACGCGCGCCACCTGAGCATCACGCCGCTGAGCCACGGGTCAGCGGCGTACGCGACGACCCTTGCCTTCAAGGGCGGCTGCCATGTCACCATGAATGCGTCGGACCTCAGGCAGTTCTGCGCCAATATCCAGAACGAGCGGATCACGTCCAGCCATCTCGTGCCGACCATCCTCTACCGCTTCCTGGAATTCGGCCTGCACGAGCAATTCGATCTGTCGAGCCTGCGCACGATCCTCTATGCCGCGGCGCCGATGAGTCCGGCCAAGCTCGCGCTGCTGCAGGAGAAGTTCGGCAATATCTTCATCCAGGCCTACGGCAGCAGCGAAGCGCTGGCACCGGTGGCCGTGCTGAGCAAGGCGGAGCACCTGCGCGCCCCTGGCGAGAGCAACCGCCCCCTGAGTTCCACCGGCATCGCGCTGCCGGAAACCGAAATCGTCGTGATGGACGACGAAGGCCACGAGCTGCCGGCCGGCGAGACCGGCGAACTCTGGATCCGCGGGCCGGGCGTGATCAAGGGCTACTACAAGAATCCCGAGGCAACCGCCGCCGAATTCCAGGACGGCTTCTGGAAGTCCGGCGACCTGGGCTACATCGACGAAGACCGCTACGTGTACATCGTCGATCGCAAGAAGGACATGATCATCAGTGGCGGCTTCAACGTCTACGCCATCGAGGTGGAAGCGGCGCTCAACGCGCACCCCGCCGTACTGATGTCGGCGGCGGTGGGCGTGCCCCATGCCGAATGGGGCGAGTCCGTGCACGCCGAAGTGGTGCTCAAGGAAGGGCACTGCGCCGATGCCGCCGAGTTCATCGCCTTCTGCAAGGAGCGCATCGGCTACAAGGCGCCGAAGACAGTGACCATCGTCGACCAGCTCCCGATGACGGTGATCGGCAAGGTGTTGCGCAGGCAAGTGCGCGACAAATACTGGACGGACCAGCAGCGCAAGGTGCACTAGTCAACCGCCCGAGGACACCAAGATGAGCATGTCAAACCGTGTCGCCATCGTCTCCATGGCGCAAGTCAACTACAGCGAGAAGCGCGCGTACTCGCCCGAGGAACTGGCCTACCAAGCCATCCGTCCCGTGCTGCAGGAGACCGGGCTGCGCTTCCTGCCGGCCTACGAGAAGGGCGGGATTGATGCCAGCCTGATCTGTCACGAGCACTCGCGCATCGCGCGGCCGTTCTCGGCATCGCTGGTGGTCGACGTTGCCGGTGCCAACCTGCGTCCCGATGAAAAGATCGATCAGGACGGCGCCGTCGGCGTGCTCGAAGCGGCCTGGCAGATTGCCTCCGGCGAGTTTGAGACGGTGCTGGTGGTAGCCGTGTGCCACGACTCCACCAGCAACAGCGCGGCCAATGCGATCGAGAACAAGGTCTTCGACCCGTTCTTCTGCCGACCGCTTGGCCTCGACAACGTGCAGGCCGCCGGGCTGCAGGCCAACCGCTACATGGAGAAGTACGGCATCACACCCGGGCAATGCGCGGCGGTGTCGGTGAAGAACCTGCGCCATGCCAAGGACAACGCATGGGCGCTGCGCGCGGGGGACTATAGCGTCGCCGACGTGCTCGGCTCGAAGGCACTGTCAGATCCGATCACGGCGCTGCAGACGCGTGCGTTCGGCGACAGCGCCATCGTCATGCTGCTGGCCAGCGAGGAAAGGGCGCGGCAGCTGACCAGCAAGCCGGTGTGGATCAAGGGCCAGGCCAACTGCTGCGACGGCTACAACCTGGGGGACCGCGACCTTGCGGACTCGGAGGTGCTGAAGATCGCGGCGAACAAGGCCTATCGCATGGCCGGCATCAGCGATCCGCGCAAGGAGATCGATCTGCTCGAGGTGACAGATGAATTCTCCTACCAGGAGCTGATGGCCTATGAGGGGTTGGGCCTGTGCGAAGCCGGGCAGGGCGGCCGTTGGCTGGAGTCGGGCACGAGCAGCCGCGGCGGGCATCAGCCGGTCAACCTGTCCGGCGGCGCGCTGTCTGGTTGCTCCCATACCACCATCGGCATGGGCCGCATTGCCGAGATTGTGCTGCAGCTACGCGGCGAGGCGGGCGCGCGCCAGGTGGACGGCGCCCGCACCGGGCTTGCCCATCTGGCTTCGGGGCCGTGCGGGCAACTGCAGCAGGTCATGGTCCTGGGCACCACGCCTTGATGCTGGCCTGGTGACGCCAGGCGGCGCCGCAACGGAGAAACAGTATGAATCGCAGAGTGGCAATCGTCGGCTTCGGCCAGACGGAAATGATGGCGCGCAGTCCGCTGACCAAGGCGGAGCTGGCCAACCAGGCGGTGCGCCGGGCGCTGGAAGATGCGCAGATCACGATGAAGCAGGTCGAAGAGATCGTGCTTGCCGACATCGACTACGTGTCGGGCACGGCGGAGTCGGAGATGGAGCTGGCCGACTGGGTGGGGCACTGCCGCAAGCCCGTGGTCAAGATCGAGACCGGCGGCACCGTAGGCGGGTCGGCGGCGCTGTCGGCGGTGCATCACATCGCAGCCGGCGCCTGTGACGTTGCGCTGGTTTCGGCAACGGCGAAGTTCGTGGGCCCGCCCCCGGGCACGCTGCCGCGCGGGCCGTTCCTGCAGGCGGCGATCAACTCAGGCCTGCACGCGCTCACCGAGAAATGGTGCAGCGTGGGCGCCGTGGGTACCTTCTCCCTGATGGCAAGCTCCTATGTGAAGCTTTCCGGCTGCACCGAAGAAGCCGTTGCCATCGCCCGGGTCAAGGCCGCCAACAACGCCTTGAAGAACCCCTATGCGCATCTGCGCGAGCACCTGACCGTGGAGGACGTGCTCAAGTCACCCATGCTGACGGCACCGATGCGCCAACTCCACATGTGCCCGATCACCGAAGGCTCGGCGGCGATGATCTTTGCCAGCGAGGACGTGGCGCACATGCTCACCAAAAAGCCGGTGTGGGTGAAGGACATGGTCACCATCCACTCGGCCCAGCACTGGGCTGCCCTGCAGGACTTCATCGCGCCCAGGGAACGTTGCGTGCTGCCGAGCCTGGCCAAGGCGTGCGAGGTGCTCTACAAGCGCAATGGCATCACCCATCCCGCCAAGGAGCTCGACGTGATCGAGATGTACGAGCCCTGCACCTGGGCCGAACTGGTGTGGATGGAAACCATGGGCCTGTGCGAACCGAACCAGGCCTGGAAGCTGATGGGCACCGGCGCCACCGATATCGACGGCGAACTGCCCATCAACCCTTCCGGTGGGGTCACCTGCACCAACCCCGGCGTTCCCTCGACCCTGCTGCGTTACGGCGAGCTGGCCCTGCAGATCCGCGGCGATGCCGGTGAGCACCAGGTGCCGCGCGATGTCAGGCTGGGCCTGGCGACCGGCTTCGGCGGCACCGGCTGGACGCCGCTGATGCTGCTGTCCAAGGACAAGTAAGGAGGAGTGGCAATGAGCACCGAGCAACCCGAAACCCTTCCCGTGCCGCCGACGCGCCTGCGCACGCCCTGCTTCATGGAATACCCGCTGGGCCTGTTCAACGGCAGGTTCTCGCGCGAAATGCGCGACCACGGCCGCCTCATGGGCATGGTCTGCCGCCATTGCGGCTTCACCATGCTGCCGCCGCAGGCCGTATGCAGCGTGTGCCATGGCGAGAACTTCGACGACCCACAATGGGTGGAAATGGGGCTCGAGGCCACCGTGGCCGGCTTCATGTCATTCAACATGCCGTTCATCGATACCAACGACCTGTCGGTGCAGTCGAGCGCCTACCCCGTCGGCGTGCTGATGGTCGATTCGCCCGGCCGCACCGCCGGCTTCCTGTGGCACTACATCGGCGAAACCGACCTGGGCAAGGTGCACAACGGCATGCGTGTCCGTGCCGTGTTCCGGCCCGAGGCCGAGCGCAAGGGGTTGATGACTGACATCCTCTACTGGGAGCCGGTGCAGGACCCGGCCACAACACAAGGAGACTAGGATCATGTATCCCGCTTACCTGGAAGACGCGGACCCGGCCATCCTGCGCCAGCCGGTGCTGTATGCCGACATCAACTACGACGTCGGCGAGACCAACGGCCGCTTCTTCGCCGCACTGCGCGACCACGGCAAGATCACCGCGACCCATTGCGCCGCCTGTGCGCGCACCTACGTGCCGCCGCGGCTTTCCTGCCCCGAGTGCTTTGCCGAACTGCACGACTGGGTCGACGTCAGCGACACCGGAACACTGGTGTCCTACACCATTGTGCGCGAGCCCGGGATGCTGCAACCGGTGGCCCGCCCCTATGTCCTGGGGCTGATCCGCCTCGATGGGGCCGACACCGCGCTGGCGCACTACCTCGGCGAGATCGATCCCGCGGCCGTGAAGCCCGGAATGCGCGTGCGCGCAGTGTTGGCCGAAGAGCGCGTGGGAAATATCTTGGACATCCGCTATTTCAAACCGGTCGGCGATAGCGCCTGAACGCGATCCGGCGCGCCAGCGCGCATCGGCCCGGCATCCAGGGTCAGGGCACAAATCCGTGCCCAGCGATCCGGATGCCACGGCCCACATGGCAGATTGCCCGCCATTCATTCCCAACGAAGGCAGCCGCCTACACCAGTGGGAGCTTCCGCAACGCGCAGCACACCCGCGATCTACGTGCGCATGAGCTCATCGTCGGCTGATCGGGTCGACCAAGTTCGCGCCGACGGGCTCCATTGTTGTGGTTGCCGCACCGAGCCTGAAATCGGCTAGCAAATAGGTGGCTGGTGGCTTTTCGCGTGGGTCACGACAGGGGTGTTGCGTGATCGGCTCGGCTTGCGGACGCGCTTTGCCTGGATTCCCGTCACCGTGACGTCTGCCGGCGCCCCCCGGGTCCACTCTTTTCGGGTGGTGCGGTGGTGGGGAGGCGAGTACAGAATGAAATGCATAACAGGACCTGATACGTCGACAGACGTAATCGGGCCTCAGGAGAGAACATATGGCGATCATCGACTTTTTCGACCGGGGCTGGCAGATCGACCCGACTGCAGCAGCGTACGTCATGGACGACGAAGTCTTCACCTTCGACCAGGTGGGTCAGCTTTCATGCCGCATCGCAAACGCATTGCTGGCCGCAGGCATGGGACGCGGCAAGATTGGCGCGGTACTGGCGGGGAACCATCCCACGGCATGGACCTGTACGCTGGGCCTGTGGCGTGCAGGCATGGCATGGATGCCGGTCAACCCGCGTGGCTCTCTGGAAGATAACCAGCAACTGCTGGACGGCTTCGATTGCGAGGTGCTGTTCTTCCAGAAGGCGTTCGCGCCCACGGTCGAGGCAATGCGGCCAAAGCTGGCTAAGGTCAAGCTCTATGTCTGCATCGAAGAGCCCGTGCCGGGTGCGCACGGGCTGCCCGATTGGGTTGCTGGCCAACCGGCGACCAAGCCGCACATCACATACGAGCCGCACGACACGATTGCCGTAATGCCGACCGGCGGCACGACGGGGTTGCCCAAAGGGGTGATGAACACCCATCGAAGCTTCCAGGCCTTCTGTGCGCAGTTCATGATCGCCTGCAGCTACCGCGCAGACGAGAAGATCGTGAACCTCGCTGCGGCGCCGATGACGCATACAGCGGGCGTGCTTTCGCTGCCGTGCACCGCGCGCGGCGGCACGGTGGTGGTGCTGACCAAGCCGGATCCCGCAGCTCTGGTTGATGTCATCGAGAAGCATCGCGTCACTGAGTTCTTCCTGCCGCCCACGGTGATCTACCGGCTGCTCGACACGCCTGGCATCGAACAGCGCGACTACACATCGCTGAAATACTTCATCTGCGGTGCGGCGCCCATGTCGGCAGAGAAGCTGCGCCGCGCCATTGCGGTATTCGGGCCCGTGATGATGGAAGCCTATGGACAAACCGAAGCGCCTGGCTCAATCGCCATCAAGCGACCCGAAGAGAATTTCATCGATGGCGAAATTGCCGACGATGCGCGGCTGCTCTCGTGCGGACGGCCGAGCCCGCTGGTGCACGTAGCGATCATGAACGAGCGCAATGAGCCGCTCGCAACGGGTGAGACCGGCGAGATCTGCGTGCGTGGCGATCTGGTGATGAAGGGATACTACAGCGCGCCCGAGAAGACGGCGGAAGCCATCATCGACGGCTGGCTGCACACCGGGGATGTCGGTCATATCGACGGCAACGGCTACCTGCGCATCACCGATCGCAAGAAAGACATGGTGATCACGGGCGGCTTCAACGTCTATCCCAGCGAAGTCGAGCAGGTGATCTGGGGCCACCCTGCGGTGCAGGACTGCGCGGTGATCGGCGTGCCGGATGCGACCTGGGGCGAGGCTGTCAAGGCCGTGGTCGAACTGAACCCCGGGATGCAGGTGAGCGGCGACGAGCTGATCGCGTTGTGCAAGGAAAGGCTCGGCAGCGTGAAGGCGCCAAAGTCGATCGACTTTGTCGAATCCCTGCCGCGCAGCCCCAATGGGAAGGTCCTGAAGAAAGATCTGCGCACACCCTATTGGGCTGCCCAGAACCGCAGCATCTGATTCCGGAGATAAGGAAACCATGAGCAGCAATGTCGTGATCGCCGGCGTCGGGATGGTGCCGTTCAAGCGCCCCGGGCAGAGCGAATCGTATGACCTGATGGCGGAGCAGGCTGTGCGCGCGGCGCTGGCCGACGCCGGGATCGAATATGGCCTGGTGGAGCAGGCTTTTGCGAGCTTCGTCTATGGCGACTCTTGCTCGGGCGAGCGCGCACTCTACCGCGTTGGCATGACCGGCATCCCGATTACCAATGTCAACAACAACTGTGCTTCCGGATCTTCGGCGCTGTACCTGGCGCGGCAGGCTGTGCTGGCGGGCGCGGCCGAATGTGCGCTCGCAGTTGGTTTCGAGGAGATGCAGCCGGGCGCGCTGGACAGGGTTTTCCCGGCCTATGCCGACCCGTTAGAGCGCCACCGCGAGAGCGTTGCAGCGGCAATGGGCTTTGGGCAAGCGGAACGCGCGCTGCCGCCCGCACTGATGATGTTCGGCTCGCAACTCGAATGGACAGCGCGTGAGTTGCAGATTCCGGACGAGGTGTTCGCACGCATTGCCGTCAAGGCCCGCGCACACGCCAAGCACAACCCCTATGCGATCTTCCGCGATCCGCTGACGGTTGAGGAAGTCCTCTCGGCACCCACCGTCTGGGGACGTCTGCGCAAGCTCTACGCTTGCCCGCCGAGCTGCGGCGCTGCTGCCGTGATCGTATGCAGTGACAAGTTCGCGCGTCGGCATGGATTGCGCTTGGACGTGGTGATCCTAGCGCATGAGATCGGCAGTGATATTGCGTCTGATCTCGACCCGCCCAACGTGCCGGATGCGCTGAGCCGCGGTGCCGCACGGCGCACGGCCGACCGCGCCTACGCCATGGCCGGTGTGGAACCCCTGGACATCGACGTGGCAGAAGTGCACGACTGCTTTGTCAGCAACGAGCTGCTCACCTATGCATGCGTGGGTTTTTGCGACGAAGAAGACCTTGAGCGGTTTGTTATTGAAGGCCGCAACACCTACGGCGGCCAAGTGGTGGTGTGTCCGTCGGGCGGTTTGCTTTCCAAAGGGCACCCTCTCGGTGCGACGGGGCTGGCCCAGATCACGGAGCTGACGATGCAACTGCGCGGCACCGCAGGCCAGCGGCAGGTCGAGGGCGCCCGGCTGGCATTGCAGCACAACGGCGGATTGGGCACTGCGGTGTCGGTCGCCATTTTGCAGCGGCGCACATGAGCTAAAAGCCGCATTTCACGCTCATTCTTTTTCCCGATGGAAGCCGCGCAGGAGCTGTCGTGCCTATCGCAGGGAATCTCATTCCAAAACGACATTTCGCTTGAGTAGAGAGCCATGGCTATCGATGAAGTTGATTTCAATTTCACCCGCCGCTCCTTTCTGAAGGCGGGCGTTGCAGGCTCCGTGCTGCTCGGTACGGCCGGCGCAGGTATGGCACTCAGCGGCTGTGGGCGAAGCGAGCACACGCCAGCTCATGGCTATCGCTTTCTGTGCGATACCGACCTTGAGTTGCTGTCGGTCGTCATGCCAGTGATGCTGGCCGGCTTGCCGCTGGACGCGCAAACCGGAACTGCCGTTTTGCACCTGCTCGATGGGCTGCTGGTGCGTGCCGGCGCGCCAGCGCAGAGGGAACTGCGCAAGCTGTTTGATCTGCTCAGCTTTGGGCCGACACGCTGGCTGACGACCGGCGTATGGAGAGCGCCGGCCGATAGTCCTGGCTTCAAGATCGAAGTGGCGCCGATCTTTCCGGCGCTCTTCTCGGCCGCGGTTCGGCTGCACGGTTCGGTGCTGGCGCAAGACATCGCGCAGCTGCCGAACATGCAGTGCATGGGGGTCATCCTGCGCGATGGAGTCCATGCGGAGGGCCAAGGCGGTGAGGGTCGAGTCGCTAACGATGGCGCCCCGCTGCTGGACTACACGCTGACCGACTCCTGTGGCACGGCGTGCGCCAAGGCTTGCTGCGCACCACCGAGGCACAGTTTGCCGCCGGTGCGACCCGCGTGCTGCCGGCACACCTGGACGGCAAATGGTACGCGTCCTGGGAACAGGCAAAGGCCAGCATTGAAGCGTTGCCCATGCAGAAATTTCGCGCTGCGCTGTTCACGGCCCATCTGATGGGCGGCTGCGCCATGGGCGAGGACCCAAAGCAATCCGTGGTGCGTAGCGATGGGCGGCATCACGAACTCGCCAACCTCTCGGTCCTGGACGGATCGGTGTTCCCCACCAGCAGCGGGGCCAATCCGCAGTCTCCATCTACGGCATGACGGCCAAGAACGCCACGGCACTCGCGCGCGCACTCGGCGGCAAGTTGGAGGCGGCCTAGATACACCTGAATACTGCCTTGAAGGGCCTGACAAGCCATGGGTTGTAAGCGTGGTGTTGACCTGGCACCGGGCTGTGCCGCATCAATAGCAAACCGAAAAGCGTGGAAGAACACGCGGAGGAGACATCGTGAAAACACCAAATAGTGCTGTGGCATCGGCGATCCTGGCGGCTTGTGCACTCGTTGCCGTTCGCCCGGCACAGGCGGCGGTGGGCGCCCAAGCCAACTCGTTCTCGCCGGAGAACGCAGGGATGGCGGGCGCATCGATCGCGAATCCTGCGGACACGGTTGCCGCTGCCGATAACCCGGCGGGTATGTCGAAGGTGGGAAACCGCTATGACATCGGCATGATGCTCATCATCTCGGATGAGAAGAACACCTTCCTGTCGTCGCAGAACAAGCTGTCCGGTCTCAAGTTCTTTCCCAATCTGGCAGGCGGGTACAACCGTCAGATTGACGATCGCACCACCGTCGGCATTTCGATCTACGGGCAGGGCGCAGGTGCGCTGTACGACCAACCGATACTGCCGATCAACGGCCTGAGCCATGCCAAGGCCCTGTTCATGGCCGAGCACTTTACGCCGACAGTGACGCGCAAGCTGACCGACACGCTGGCAGTCGGCGCGTCGCTCGACATGGTGTTGGCGGGTCTTTACACGAAGGGCCTGGTGGCACCTAATGGACAGCCGATCGCACCGGATCTTTCCACGGGCATCGTTGCGCTACCCAACCACGGTCTGCGCTCGGCGTTCGGTGTCGGCGTCAAGGTTGGTGTTCTGTGGGATGTCTTGCCGACGACGGTTTCCGTTGGCGCAAGCTACTCGTCCAAGGTCTTGTTGAGCCGATTCTCCGGGTACAACCAAGACGTTTTGGCTGGTAGCAATGGCCATATCGACTTGCCGGAAGAATATGGTGTCGGCATCAAATGGAAACCGATTCCCCAGCTCACGCTGGCGGCCGATTACCTGCGTGTCAATTGGGCGAACGCGCGCGCGTTCGGTGATCCGAATACATTCGGCTACCGCAACGTCCATGCCGGGCGCTTTGGGGTGGCGTACGACCTGAACTCGCAATGGACCGTGCGGACCGGCTTCCAGGTGGCGAGCAACTGGTCGAACTCCCAGAACACGCTGAACAACGTTCTGGGTCCGGTCACACAGAACCGAGAGATCTCGGCGGGCTTCACTTACCACCTCGACAAAGTGCAGGACATCAGCTTTGCGATTGGCTACAGCCTGCCCAACAAGGTTCAAGGCACCGGGAACTCGACTGGAACCAACATCGATACCTCTATCAACTTCTGCACGGTTCAGTATTCGCATCGCATCTGATCGCGCGTGCTTGCGTTGGCCCAGGCAGTCACAACGACATGACCTGGGCCGGTTGCGAGTATCGATGTCAAATCAGCGGAGCAGCCTACGCGACCACAGGACACAGCATGCTCAGACTCGACGTCAACGGCACCGCGCACACAATCGACTGTGAGGCCAGCACGCCTTTGCTGTGGGTATTGCGCGACCACCTGAACCTGACGGGCACCAAGTTCGGCTGCGGTGCAGGCCAGTGTGGTGCGTGCACCGTGCATCTCGATGGTGCGGCAGTGCGCTCCTGTGTACTGCCTGCCATTGCGGCTACCGGAAGGCAGGTACAAACCATTGAGGGGTTGGCTTCCGGCAATCCGCACCCGTTGCAAGACGCCTGGATCGAACTACAGGTGTCGCAGTGCGGGTATTGCCAATCGGGCATGCTGATGGCTGCTGCGGCCTTGCTCGCAATCAACCCAACCCCCAATGATGCCGACATTGATGCCGCGATCACGAATCTGTGCCGTTGCGGTACGTACGGCCGTGTGCGAGAGGCGATCCGCCGCGTTGGCGCATGCTCTGCCAAGTGCGCGAAGGAACTGCCGGTATGAGCACAGAAGACGCGCGCAGCGGGGCGAAGCGTGGCAAGACGACGAGCCATAAGCGCCGCCGCTTTCTGCTCGGGGCCCTTGGCGTCACGGGGGCATTGATCGTTGGGTGGGGTGTGCTGCCGCCGCGTAGCCGCATCGGCCATGCGTCGATGTTCCCAGGTGTCGACGGTGAGATTGCGCTGAACGGATGGATCAAGATCGCGCCGGACGGGGCCGTGGTGATTGCGGTGCCGCGTGTCGAGATGGGGCAGGGCATCCATACCGCGTTCGCAATGCTGGTGGCCGAAGAACTGGATGTGCCGCTTGCCAATGTGCGCGTGCAAGCGGTGACCTCTGAGCGGATCTACGGCAACATTGCCGGGATCGCCGACAGCTCCTTGCCGATCCACCCGGACGATTGGCAGAAGCCGTGGGCACGTGCGGTGCACTGGCTGCTGTCCAAGACCGGGCGCGAGCTGGGGCTGATTGTTACTGGCGGCAGCAGCAGTGTTGCTGATGCATGGCTGCCCTTGCGTGAGGCGGCAGCCAGCGCGCGCGCTGCGCTGATCGAGGCGGCGGCAAGGCAATGGCGGGCTCAGGCGGCAAGCGTTTCGATCCACGAGGGCATGGTGATCGGACCGGCCCAGGAACGCGTGCCGATTGGCGCCGTGGCAGCCAATGCCGCCGCAATCGGAGCACCTTCAGAAGTGCGCCTAAAGCCGGCATCGTCCTATCGGCTGATTGGCCGTCCGGCTCCGCGGATCGACGCGCAAGCTAAGGCAGACGGCTCGGCCACTTTTGCATTGGACGTGCGTCCAGCCGGCTTGTGCTACGCGGCAGTGGCGCTGTGTCCCGTGCTTGGAGGCAGCGTCGGCACAATCAACGATGCGCCGGCACGTGCCATGCCTGGTGTGCTTGGCGTGGTGCCTTTTGATGGCGAGTGCGGCGGCTGTGCCGGCGTCGCCGTGATCGCGGAGCACTATTGGCAGGCACGAGAGGCGCTGGAGCGTCTCCAGGTGACGTGGATCGATGGGCCGTATTCGACTTTGAGCAGCGCCGACATCGATCACAAGCTTTCGGCGGAACTGCGCGGCGAGCGTGACGGCTTCACCTATCGCAAGCAGGGTGACGGCCTCGCGGCGCTGCCGTCGCCTGGCACTGGCATCGTGCTCGATGTCGAGTACCGGGTTCCATATCTCGCCCATGCACCGATGGAGCCGGTGAACTGCACGGCCCAGGTGCGAGGAGGCCGCGTTCACCTGTGGGCGCCGACGCAAACCGCAACGCTTGCCCGTATGGCAGCGGCGCGCGCAGCGGGCGTCGATGGCGATCAAGTCGATATCGATGTACCGTTGCTCGGTGGCGGTTTCGGGCGGCGGCTGGAATCCGATTTCGTGGCGCAGGCAGTCCGCATCGCAAAGCACACCGGCGAGCGTCCAGTCCAGGTGATCTGGTCGCGCGAGGACGATATCCGGCACGATTTCTACCGACCCGCCGCGGCTGCGCGGCTGCGCGCTCGCGTGACGGGCCGCGATGTGGACGCGATCGCTTCCCGCAGTGTCGGGCAGTCGATTCTTGACCAGGAACTTCGGCGCATCCTCGGCACGCCTGGCGTGGGGATTGACCGCTATACGACCGAGGGCTTGTTCGACATGCCCTATGCCATCCCGCATCAGCATATCGCGCACGTCAACGTCGACCTGCCTGTGCCGGTCGGCTTTTGGCGCAGCGTTGGTCACTCGTATAACGCCTTCTTCCTCGAGTGCTTTCTTGATGAGGTTGCAGTTGCAGCAGGGCGCGACCCGATCGATCTGCGCCGCTCACTGTTGTACCGGCATCCGCGCAATCTGTGCGTGCTGGATACGGTGACTCGCGCGGCCGGCCTTGGCGCGCCAGGCCGGATCCCGCCGACGGATGGCAAGCGTGCGTTGGGCGTGGCATTGCATGCGTCGTTCGGCTCGATTGCCGCGCTGATCACGGATGTGTCGCTCAATAACGGCCGTTTGAAGCTGAACCGGATTGTGTGCGCCGTTGATTGCGGCACGGTAGTCAATCCGCAGATCGTGCGGCAGCAGGTGGACAGCGGCATCGCTTTCGGACTCAGCGCGGCGCTGTACGGAAAGATCACTTTTGAGCACGGCCGGGTGAGGAAAGCGAACTTCAACGACTATCCGCTCCTGCGCATGAGCGACATGCCGCCGGTTGAGACCCATATCGTCGAAAGCGCTGACCCTCCGACCGGCATTGGCGAAGTCGCGGTGCCGCCGGTCGCCCCCTCGGTTGCCAATGCTCTGTTCCGGATCACCGGGAAACCGTGTCGCAGCCTGCCACTGGAACTCTAACTACCGGGAAGTACTGCCATGCCCCAACCTGCCCTGCTCGAGAAGCACGGTGACGTTGCAACCATCGTGTTGAACCGCCCTGAGCACGCCAATGCCATTGACCCCGATTCGACACGCGCGTTGATCCAGTGCATTGATGCGGTGGCCGCCGAGCCATCCGCGCGCGTTGTTGTGTTGCGGGCCACAGGGCGGATGTTCTGCGCGGGCGGCAGCATCGATTTCTTTGCCAAAGGCGGTGCTGATTTTCCAGCCGTTCTCGACGAGTTGCTTGGTCCGCTGCACGCCGCTTTACACAAGCTGGCCACGCTGCCGGTGCCTGTCATCAGCGCCGTGAATGGGCCGGTGGTCGGCGGCGGCATCGGCTTGGCGCTGTGCGCGGACATCGCGCTTGCTGCTGAATCGATGAAGCTGCGCGGCGGCTACTCAGCCATCGGACTCACACCGGATGCATGCTCTTCATGGTTCCTCACCCGTCGCGTCGGGCCAATGCGGGCCAAGCAGATTTTCTTCACCAACGACTCGCTCTCGGCCCAGCAATGCCTGGCCATGGGCATTGTGAGTGAGGTGGTGCCGGATGCCGAGCTCGCCGCGCGAACGACCGCGCTTGCCGAGGCACTGGCGCGCGGCGCCACAGGCGCGCTCGGGCGCATCAAGCAACTGGTGGACGGGGCGCACGAGCGGTCGCTGGAAGCACAACTCGACCTGGAGCATCGCCTGATGGTCGAGTCTGCGGCCAGCGCCGAGGCTCGCGAAGGGATCGCCGCCTTTCTTTCCAAGCGAGTACCGCGGTTTTCATGACTACACATGCCGCGCTAGCCGGTACCGGTCGCGGCGGATGAATTTCAGCAAGGAGCGATCATGCAGATCAATCTCGATTTCAAGGGCCGTCACGCCTTCGTGTTTGGCGGCACCACGGGCATCAACTTTGGCATTGCCCAGGCTTTCGCACGGCAGGGTGCCAGCGTGACGGTAGCCAGCCGCAAGCGCGAGAACGTTGAGGCCGCCAGCGAAGTGCTCGCCAAGTTCGGTGGCCCGGTGCATGGCGTCTGCGCCGACGTGCGTGACTTCGATGCGGTGGGGCAGGCATTCGCCGAATCCGTCGAACGCTTCGGCCCAGTCGATGTGCTGGTTTCCGGTGCCGCTGGCAACTTTCTGTGCGAAGCGAAGGACATGTCGTCGAATGGCTTTCGGGTAGTCGTCGATATCGACCTGGTCGGTACCTTCCACGTGCTGCGACAAGCCTATGACCACCTGCGCAAGCCCGGTGCATCGGTGATTAACATCACAGCGCCGCAGTCCTTCGTGCCCATGCGCTATCAGGCGCACGCCAGCGCAGCCAAGGCGGGGGTTGATCAACTGACGCGCGTGCTCGCGCTGGAGTGGGGCGGTGACGGCATCCGCATCAACTCGATTTCGCCGGGGCCGATCGAGGACACAGAGGGCTTCCGCCGATTGATGGCACCGACAGAGCAGGACCGTGCAGCCGCACAGGCGCATGTGCCCATGCATCGGTTCGGCGCTGTGGACGACATTGCGAACCTCGCGCTTTTCCTGGGCTCGCCCTACGCGGGATACATCTCTGGCTCGCTCATTCCTTGTGATGGCGGTGGCGCGCTGGAAAGCGTGAAGACGGCGCTCGAACTGGCAGGCCGCTCGGCGTCGGCTGCCTCAAAGAGCGCCTGAAGAGCGCCGTAGGCCACGCGCCCTGTTGCATCGGCAAGCGCCAGAGGTGGAACGTGATTGGGAATGATGATGTCGAGCGGACTGACACCGCGCTTACACGACTCGCCTCGCTGCGAAACGAGATTCGCCGGGTCAGCCGGCGCGCGGGTTCGCCGCCTTGTAGCAAGCCCGCGACAGCGTGAAGGCGGCAGCTAATGGCTTCGCGGACAACTGGCATCGCGCTGTCCGATGGCATCATGCCGTCGCGCCTGCCGACCTTGCTTGCAATGTCGTAGAACAAAGTAATTCTGGGTCTCCCGCACTTTGTGTGACGGCCGCGTTGGGGGCTTGATTTCTGGCCGATCTGGCCTACGTTGATCGTTACCATGAGCCAAGTTCTCGGTGGGATCGATCGTATTCTCGCCCGTGTAGGTAAGCGCGTCGTCTCCAGTAACGCGCGAGGGGAGACCGTTACTGTCGAAGCCTGCAGTACGGTTCGCGCGGCACCGTGTCCTGCCTGCCATCGTTGGAGTAACCGACGCCACGGCAGCTATGTGCGCAGGCTGGAAGAACGTCCGATGCTCGACCAGCGGGTCGTTCTCGCCATTGAGGTGCGTCGCTTCAAGTGTGCAAATGCCGGCTGCCCGCGTCGTACGTTTGCCAAGAACATCCACGCCTTAGCCGGTCGGCATCAACGTCGTACGCAATCGCAGGCTCGGGCGTTGCACGCGCTGGGCCATGCCCTCGGTGGTGAGGCGGCTGCCCGGCTAGCTAACGTCCTGGGCTTGCGTACCAGTGCCGACACCGTGCTGCGGGAGTTGCGCAGAGCTCCTGAGCGCAAGCGCAGACCACGACCGCGGGTCGTCGGCATCGATGACTGGGCGATCGCGCGAGGTCACCAGTATGGAACGATCATCGTCGACCTGGAGCGACGTGAGCCGATCGCAGTGTTCGCCGGCAGGGAAGCAACTGCGGTGGCCGCGTGGATGCGTGCGCACCCATCGATCGAGATCGTCGCCAGGGACCGGGCCGGGGCCTACTCCGAGGCCGTCGACATTGCGCTGCCGGCAGCCACGCAGGTCTCGGATCGCTGGCATCTACTGTGCAACTTGTGCGACAACGTCGAGAGACTGCTGTGCCACTCGGACCGCAACTGCGCCAAGCCGCGCAGCAAGTCGAGGTCCGTGGCGTGACCCTGGGCCGGCAGCGGGAGCTGAGCCGCAACTCACTGTGGTCATGGCAGCGTCTGACCGATCAGCGACGCGCCTCGTGGCTGGAGCTGTACGAGCGGGTGATGGCGCTACACGCCCAGGGCGGCACGATGAAAGGAATCGGGCAAGAGCTCTCAATCGACCATCGAACCGTGCGCAACTTCATCACTGCGGGGGCATTCCCCGAGCGCGCACCCAGGGCGCGGGGTCCGACGCCTTTAGATCCTTATCTCAGCGATATCGAGGAACGAATCGCACAGGGCTGTCGCTTTCCTGAACTGATCTGGCGGGAAGTCAAGCAGCGAGGATACACGGGCAGTCGCGCCGCCGTTCGGAATTGCGTGATTCGCCTCCTTTTTCCGCAGGGCAAGAAGCCTCTTTTCCAGGCATCCGTGCGCACGATGCCGTGCCCGTCGGCCCGGCGCGTGTTCGGATGGCTTATAGGATGGAGGAAGCTCGCGGTCGCGGAGGAGCCCGCTCCAGCGAAAGTGTGGATACCGCGCCCGTCTACTGATTCCGCCAAGCCGGTTGCTCCGCTCAATAGATCGCCTCGGGCGCGGAAGCCAGCGGACTTGAACATGGCGGTGAGAATTGTCACGGATCGAGAACGGGCGATTGTGAGGATCTTACGTCCGCTGGGGATCCCCCGGCGTCAGAATTGTTGTCGTGTCACCTGATTTCGATTGACCCAGTCTGGGGGCGGTAGAGTCAGAGTGAATGAGAGCCTATTCAGCAGAGAGAAAGGAAGCGCTGTTGCGTCGCATGATGCCCCCCGAGAACGCGTTGGTGTCGGCGTTGGCAAGGGAGACGGGAGTTGCGGAGCAGACGTTGTATGCTTGGCGTCGACAGATGAAAGCGCAAGGAGTCCCGGTGCCGGGAGATGGAAAGAACCCCGAGGCGTGGTCCTCGGAGGACAAGTTTGCGGTGGTACTGGAAACCGCGCCGCTCAATGAAGCGGAATTGGCGGAGTATTGCCGCCGCAAGGGTCTTTACGCGGAGCAGATCGCTGCCTGGCGGGAGGCCTGTCGCTCGGCCAATGCCAACGCCGGTGAACAGGCGCGAGAACAACGACTTCAGTCCAAGGGTGACAAGAAGCGCATCCAGCAGCTTGAGAAGGAATTACAGCGAAAGGAGAAGGCGCTGGCGGAGGCGGCCGCATTGCTCATCCTGAGAAAAAAAGCCCAGGCGATTTGGGGAGAAAAAGAGGACGACTGATCAACGTCCCAGATCGCCGATTGTGTATATCGTTGATTCGTGAGGCAGAACGCTCTGGCTGCCGACTGGCACAGGCTTGCGACGAGTTGGGTCTGAGCTTGCGCACCTTCCAGCGCTGGGTTCGAGAAGGCGACGAGGTGGTCGCAGATGCTCGCACCACCACTGTGCGGCCAGCGCCAGCCAACAAGCTAAGCAAGGCGGAACGCCAGCAGATTCTTGCGGTGGCCAACAGCGTGGAGTTTGCCAGTTTGCCGCCCAGCCAGATCGTACCGACGCTGGCGGACCGCGGCCAGTACGTGGCCTCGGAGTCGAGCTTCTATCGTGTCTTGCGTAGCGCGTCGCAGCAGCATCACCGCGGTCGTGCGCGCAAGCCCTCGGCGCGGGTGGTGACCAGCCATTGCGCCACCGGACCCAATCAGGTGTGGAGCTGGGACATTACCTGGATGCCGGCAGCAATCAAGGGCCAGTATTACTACTGGTACATGATGCTGGACGTGTTCAGCCGCAAGATCGTCGGTCATGAAGTGCATCGGGCGGAGTCGGCGGAGTTGGCGGCGTTGCTCATGCGGCGAGCCAGTTTGGCCGAAGGTCTGGCTGGACGTCCTCTGGTTCTGCACTCGGATAACGGCAGTCCAATGAAGGGCGCGACGATGCTCGCCACCCTGGAAAACCTGGGGGTGGTCGCTTCGTTCAGCCGGCCGCGCGTGAGCAATGACAACCCCTACGCCGAGTCGCTGTTCCGGACCTGCAAGTATCGGCCGGACTACCCGCGCCAAGCATTCGGCAGCGTGGACGAGGCGCGTGCATGGACGCAGCGATTTGTGCGTTGGTACAACCACGAGCACAAGCATAGTGGGCTGAAATTCGTGACACCGGCGCAGCGCCACGGTGGCGTAGCCGCGGCGGTGCTGGCGCACCGTGAAGCAGTCTATGCTGAGGCTAAGGCCAGAACGCCCAAGCGTTGGTCCGGGCCGACACGGAACTGGAGTTTGGCAGACGAAGTCTGGCTCAATCCGGAACGGATTGAGCCAGCAGAACTAAAGCAGGTTGCGTGAGGTGACGTGACAACTACGTTGACAATCGCCGGGATTGGTCCCCTCTCGCGTGAGCGAGCTACGAAGGCTGGGGAAATGCTTGGGCTCCATTGTTCTTCTGTATATCGCTTGCGGCGGCGCTTCCTCGCGGATCCTGTAGCGAGCGCGTTGATACCTCATAGCTCGGGTCCCAAGGTGGGAGATCTGCGTATAGCAGCGACGATTGAGAATATCGTGAATGAAGTGCTTACCGATTGGCTGCCACGCCAGCCTCATCTCGCACATCCGCTTCTTGGGCTCTGCGTCGAGATCCGGAAGAGATGCGCGGGGGCAAGTGTTTGTCCGCCAAGCAGATCTACTATTTCGCGACGCTGGGCCGCCCATCGGAACGCGGGGGCGGCGAGCAGTGGCAGAGTCCAACCTCCGCTCAGCAAATCGTCTCAGGTGCGTAAGATTACGGTTCTGAACATGCCAGAGACGATTGCAACGGAGCGCGAGCGGGCGATTGTGAGGGTCTTACATCCGCTGGGGACGGGTCCGCTCTCGCGTCAGCAAGCCAAGAAGGCTGGCGACTTGCTGGGAGTCCATAGGTCGACGATTTATCGCTTGCGCCGACTCTTTCTCGTGAATCCGGTGGCGAGCGCGTTGATACGTCACGACCCGGGTCCCAAGGCAGGGGATCGGCGTCTAGCAGCGACGATCGAGAAAATCGTGAGTGACGTGCTTACCGATTGGCTGCCACGACAGCCTCATCTCGCGCATCCGCTTCGCGAGCTCTGCCTCGAAATCCGGAAGCGATGCGCAGGGGCAAGTGTTAGTCCGCCAAGCAGACCTACCATTTCAAGGCGCTGGGCCGCCCAATGGCAAGCGGAGGCCCAGAGCAGTGCGAGAGTCCGGGTACGTCGCCGCGTGACAGAGAGTAAGGCTGGAGGTATAGACCATGGTCTTGCCGATCCTTGTGTTGGAGCAGTCTGAGCCCAACCCCGCGTACGTGCAGATGCCGCGCGAACGCGAGGCAGTTCCACCGCCAACGAGCAAGCGCGATAAGCTCATCCGTCAATGGCGCCAGATCCTGGGCAGCCGAGCGTTTATGACCAACAGCGGGCGCTATCGGACCCGCGCCTCGAGCGACTGGACCTGCGAGGCGATGGCCGGGGGCGACTCGAGTGTGTTGCTGCACGACAGCGAGCATTTGACAAGATTATTGCTGCGCCGGGCGTGGGCAAAGGTGCCGCGTCGCCAACAGCGGCTGCTTCGTCTCGCCGTTCGATGTTTCGATCCGAACAGGCCCGCCATCAAGGTGGCAGCCACTCAGGTCAACGCGGCGGCGTGGCTGCTCGCCGCGATGCACTGGAACGGCTGTCGGCATCCCAGCGCTCTGTGGTGCAAGCCTCTGCATCCGCTTACCGGAGTGGTGCGTTGGCTCATAGATAGCGTCAAGCAGGACGGCCGGTCCAGCGACAACCATTTTGGCCGGCCGCATTGACTCATCAGAATTGCAACTCGCGCTGACCTGTTGCCTCACGTAGTTTGCTACCCGTCGGATTGTCCGGCGGGAGCGGCACGAGGTGACGAGGCAAATCAGCATGACGACACGCAAGGAGTTGGTCGCAGCATTGCAATTGCGGTATGGCAGCGCGACGTTCGGTGACCGGGTCAGGATCCTCGACGAGTTCGTGGCTTTGACCGGGTATCACCGCAAACACGCCGTCCGGTTGTTACGGCAAAAGCCCGGCGCGGCAAAGGGGACGAGCGAGCGCAACCGGCTATATGACGAAGCGGTACGCCAGGCACTGACAGTGTTGTGGGAAGCTGCCGACCGGGTCTGCGGCAAGCGACTACAAGCGCTGATACCGAAGCTGGTTGATGCCATGGAGCGGCACGGCCATCTCGACCTGAATCCAGTCGTCAAGGCCAAACTCCTGCAGATCAGCGCGGCGACCATCGATCGCATGCTAGCCAATGCGCGTGCGCACATCGATGGGCAGCGCAAACGGCGTACGGGAGTGGGCTCGGGCATCCGGCGCAGCATTCCAGTGCGTACCTTCGCCGACTGGCGCGATCCACCACCTGGCTTCTTCGAGATCGACATGGTCGAACACTGCGGCGGATCGAAGATAGACGGTGAATTTGTCCACACCCTCACGCTGACTGATATCGCCAGCGGCTGGACAGAATGTGTGGCCATGCGAGTACGTAACCAGATGCTGGTGATTGAAGGATTTGAGAAGGCGGCTGCCGATCTGCCATTCGCGATGCTTGGAGTTGACTCGGATAATGACAGTGCGTTCATGAACCAGAGCGTCCTCGACTACTGCAAGGGCCGTGGCCTTGTGCAGACGCGCTCGAGGGCCTACAAGAAGAACGACCAGGCCTGGGTGGAGCAGAAGAACGGCGCCGTCGTGCGGAGGCTTGCCGGCTATGGCCGGCTGAGCGGTGTCGATGCCACGAACGCGCTGGTGCAGCTGTACGCTTCATCGCGGCTATACATTAACTTCTTCCAGCCTTCGTTCAAGCTGAAGTCCAAGACGCGTGACGGCGCGCGCGTACACAAGGTCTATTTAGCGCCGGCGACGCCGTGCGATCGGCTTCTGGCACACGACAGCGTCGCCCCCGCTATCAAGGAGAAGCTGAAGGCACAGTTCAAAGGCCTCGATCCTGTGCGGCTGCTGCAGGAGATGCGAATGGCTCAGCAAACATTGAGCGAGTTCGCAGCTCACGGTGTGTGTGCTGAAGCAGCGCCAGCCGGTGAGTCAGACGTTGCGGTCTTCCTCGCCGGCCTTTCTTCGGCATGGAAGGAAGGTGAGGCACGTCCAACACACCGGAAGCATCCGAAGGCAAAGCACTGGTGGCGAAGTCGGGTGGATCCGTTCGCCGACGCGTGGCCGCTAATCGAAGGATGGCTGATTGCAGAGCCCTCAGTGCCGGCCAACGTATTGATGGATCGGTTGGCCTCGATGTTTCCAGAAGCGTACGCGAGTAAGGCACAACTACGAACGCTGCAGCGCCGGGTCAAGGCGTGGCGAGCAGAGCGCGTGAAAGAACTAATTCTGGGTGACCTGCGAAAGTCCGCTGACGCGTCAGCCGAAGTGTGAGTTACGGAAAAGTTAAAAGTCGCCGGGGGCCGGGCGCTCCGCGCCCGGCAAACCACGAAAGAAGAGAAGAAAGAAAGCGAAACGACAACAATTCGTCAGGTAACATTCCTTCGTGAGGTAACACGGCCGGACAAAATGATTGTCGCCGCCCAGGCTCAGCGGCTTTGACGTTGTCGAACAGCATGAGCATTCGCGAGAGATCCTCACGAAGCTGGCGGAAAGGGTAGGGCGGGTCGAACGACATAGCCGCCAACTCGTTGTTGCGATGAGGGCCGAAAGGCAAGTTGTCGCGTTGCTGCCTGAACTGCTGCAGTGAAGGCCTTTCCAGCGGCCCAGTCACCACATTCTTGAAACGGAACTGTATTACTTCATAAGCGGAACACGATTACTTCTCTTCACGCAGAGCGTGCGCAACGCCCCACAGGAACGTTGTTTCGCATTGAAAAGCTAAAGTCGCATGAATGATGAGCGCGAAAAAGGCTACGTTCGCAAATGAGCGCGGCTCGCACGAATGACGTTCTTCAACACCAGGCCAAGCCGTTACGTCGAACTTAAAGTGCAATTAATCGCCAAGCTTCCCCGGCAACCATCAATTGCCGGCTGGCACGAAGGAGTTCCCCGCTGCATAGAAGGCAGCCAGTTCCGTTTCGGATTATAATTTCACGATCATGAAATAATCTGGCCCGCCGCCTCCACGCTGGCTTGCCTTCTCCACGGGACGGTCCTTTATGCCGCGACCACTACCTGATCCGACGCCACCGTCGCGCGCGACGATTCGCACCACTCACCAACTGGGCGACCGCATTCGCGCCACCCGGGCAGGGGAAGGGATGCCCATAGACCAGGCGGCGAGGCATTGCGGTGTCTCTGTCGGCATGCTGTCCAAGCTCGAAAACGGCAAGGGCGTCAATCTCGGGCATGCCCTGCGGGTGCTGGACGGACTGGGTTTGACGATGCTGGTCGTGCCCAAGGCGCATGCACCTTGGCTCGAGGAGGCTGCGGCCCATGCGTCCAAGACCGGCGAGCTGGCAGCGTGGGATTAGTCCTTAGCGGGGCTGCCATGCTGGCGTTTGTGGTCAGCATCGGCGTCAAAGTTGGGAGTCGCCGATGCGCGAAGCCAGCCGGGTCTGACTCAGCCGAGGTCAGACAAAATGCCGCGTGCGAGAAGCGCGCTCCCAGGCGCCGTGGCGCGGAGATGGATTGCTGTGTGCCTTCGCTGAGCCGGCTGTCCATGCCATAACTTCAACCTATCGAGCCGCGTCAATGGGGTGCGACGCCTTCGCCGATTGGGATGGTGCCCCCGGCGAACGCCTCGCTTGCAGTTGCTGCGCCCGTTTTGCATCCTCCGGGCGAACCTGCCCCGCCTGCTGGCCGGCCAGATCCATCCGCGATGCGCCTTCGATGAGGCAGGCCCAGTAGCGGGCGCCGCGGCACCAGGTCTTGATCGCCTCGCGCAATTCGGCCTCCGTGAGGGCAAGCTTATGGGCATGCGGGAGGAGATCCTCGAAGATGCCGATCTTGAGCGGCACCTTGGGTGCCGGGTGCTTCGGAAAGGCTAGCGGAAAACGCCGTTGCAGCCTGGCGATCGCGTGGACAACCGGATCGACCGGCTTTGCCGGATTGGCTGGCGTGGCTTCCCGGGCGCGGGGCGGCCTGGCCCGCTTCGGAGCCTTGGCAGCCTTTTCGGCCTTTGCCTGCTCTGCCAGTTGTGCTTTAAGTGCCGCCAGTTGTTCGAAGCCCATCGTCTCTAGTGGTTATCGCGTGGAGCGATTTTAGCAGCCGCGTCCCCTTCGGGGCTTGCCACGCGGGTGCGCCTTACGTCTTCGCGGTCCACCCAATACGATGTCGCTCGCTGGCGGGCTCGCCCACGTTAGTCAATAAGAGGAATGGTGGTAGTGGGGCGGGAAAGACGACGGCAAGGTCCTACACGCGAATTCGCCGTTCGTCACACAAATTGCGGAAGACCCGACTTTCCTTTGTTCTACGTCAGGTCAAAGTGCCATGTCCCACCTTGACTCTAACCTCAGCGCTACTCGTGGCGGGGCGAACCGGGCCGGGTAGATGAGCTTATATGATTAGCGCCGCCATCTGAGCAGCGGCGATCAGAGCAACACTTCGTACCGCGACCCATCCCCGCCAAAGAGTTCGGTTAAATGCTGGGACGCCCGGAACAAGTGTGGCTTTATCCGAGCGATCGCTTCCTTGCTCAAGCGCGTTGCCGGACCGGAGATGGAAATGGCGCCTTCGAGCTTATCCCCAGAACCGAAAACCGGTGAGGCTAGTGACACGATGCCCTCGTAGAGCTCGCCTCGGCTTAGCGAGAACATCTCCTCGCGGATCGTATCGAACTCAGAACCCTGCCGGCCCACGAAAGCGAGTAGCACTTTACCTCCGGCGCCGCGCTCGAGGGGTCGCATTTCTCCGGCCTGCACGTTGTCAGTGATCGCGAGAGGCGAGTTCGCGCGATACGCGCACAAGCGCTTGTCCCCCGATATGACGTAGAACGTCGCGCTCTCTTCAGTCAGCTCAACGAGGCTTCGCAACACGGGCATCACCAACTCCGCAGGATGCAGATTGCGCTGGTACAGCGTGGCGAGCCGGAACGGCGTGGGACCAAGAGTAAATACGCTGCCTTCCCCTCTTCTCAGATAGCCGTACGCCTCTAGCGACTCGGCCAGCCGAAGGATCGTGCTTTTGTAGAGGCCGGTCCGCTCGGCCATCTGCGCCAATGTGAAGGACAGGTGCTCCTTCGAGAACTTGTCGAGAAGGGACAGCGCTCGATTCACCGCTGCAACTCCTACTTCTTCCTCGCCGGCAGGCTCCTGCTTTGGGTCAAGGTTTTTTCGAGCCATTTGATTTGCTCCAATGTGCATCATAAGCCGCATTCATGCGGCAATCGATGCGTTCTATCTGCCAGAACGCTTGACTGTAGTTTAGAACGATCCTAAAGTTGCTGCAACAGCCGAACAAGGAGACGTGGTGAAGCGCTATCAGATGTTCATCAATAACGAGTGGGTCGACTCCACTTCGGGACAGTGGTTCGAGTCTATCGAGCCGTATTCGGGCAAGGCCTGGGCGGAAGTGCCGAAGGGCAATGCCCAGGACGTTGAGAAGGCCGTGCAGGCGGCCAAGGCTGCGTTTGATGATCCCGCTTGGCGCGATCTCACGGCGACGCAGCGCGGCGCTCTTCTGCGTCGTCTCGCTGAATTAGTCAGCACGAATGTCGCGCGCCTGGCCGAGACGGAGCAGCGGGACAATGGCAAACTGATCGCCGAAGTCTCCGGACAGGTTCAGAACGTTGCCCAGTGGTTCCACTACTACGCCGGTCTGGCCGACAAGGTGCAGGGCGCCGTGGTTCCCATCAACAAGCCGGGCGTTTTCAACTACATCAAGCACGAGCCACTGGGGGTGGTCGCGGCGATCACGCCCTGGAATTCTCCACTCGCGCTGACAGTCTGGAAGATGGCGCCGGCATTAGCCGCCGGCAATACGATGGTCATCAAGCCGTCCGAATACACCTCGGCATCCCTGCTGGAACTTGCTGCATTGACCAAGGAAGCCGGCTTCCCCCCCGGTGTGGTCAATGTCATCACGGGCTTCGGCGCAGATGTGGGTGAACCGCTGGTGCGCCATAAGGACATTGCCAAGATCGCATTCACAGGTGGCGACATTGCCGGGCAGCGCATCAACGAGATTGCGGCAAGCGACTTCAAGAAGGTTACGCTCGAACTGGGTGGAAAGTCGGCAAACATTGTCTTCGACGACGCCGATCTTGACCAAGCCGTAAAAGGTGCCGTGGCGGGCATTTTCGGTGCCGCCGGGCAGACCTGCATGGCTGGTTCCCGGTTGCTGGTCCAGCGCAATGTGCACGACCAGTTCGTCGAGATGCTGATCAAGGTTGCCAGCGAGGCGGTCATCGGCGACCCCTCCAAACAAGAAACACAAGTTGGCCCGATCGCAACTGAGGCCCAGTTCCGGAAGATCCTTTCCTACATCGAGATTGCGAAGCGCGGCGGAGCACGCTGCGTTCTCGGCGGCCACGCACTGACCGGCGATGCCTACGGACAAGGCCAGTTCATCGCCCCGACGATCTTCACGGGCGTGACGAACGACATGCGTATCGCCCAGGAAGAAGTCTTTGGGCCGGTGCTTGCCGTCATCCCGTTCGACACGGAAGACGACGCCCTTCGCATCGCCAACGACACCATGTTTGGTCTCGCAGCCGGGGTATGGACTTCCGACCTGCATCGCGCGTTCTACATGTCCGACCGCCTGAAGGCAGGGACTGTGTGGGTGAACAATTACCGCGCGACCAGCTTCACCACACCGTTCGGCGGCTACAAGCGCAGCGGGATCGGCCGCGAGGGCGGCGTGGACGCCATCAAGGAATATCTCCAGACCAAGAGTGTCTGGATCACAACCAAGCCGGCCAAGGCAAACGCCTTCGTTCTGGGCTAGTGGCGCACCAACCAATACAATCAGGAGGAGCTACTGTGAACGATAAATTTGACGCGGACGTCGTCATCGTGGGATGTGGTGTTGCCGGGCTTTCCGCAGCCGTTACCGCGCTGGAAGCGGGCCTCAAGGTCATCAACCTGGAGCGCTCGGATGAGAGCCACTTTGGCGGAAATTCGCGGTGGACCGAAGCGTACATGCGCATGAAGAACGACTCGGAAATCTCCGCCGATTTCGAGGAGCACTTTGCGAACAATGCCGGATGGAACATCGACCCCAATGTGCTCGATGCTCTCACCGACTCCTACGCCGACTGGCCGTCCTTCGTGAAGTCGCACAGCCTGCCGGATCCCGAAGTCATCTCCGCTTTCGCCAACTCGGTTCCACCCACGATCTCCTGGCTCAAGGGACTGGGCCTGAAGTTCGAACCTCAACCGATCTACCTGCTGACACAGAACACTACTCGCATCGCAGCCAAGGGCGGCGGCCTCGCCATCATCGAGGCATTGCGTGCCAAGGCGTTGGCACTTGGCGGTGAAATTCGATACCGCACCACTGCGACCGACCTCGTTCGCAACGACAACGGCGCGGCCTGCGGCGTCGTCATCACGAACCCCGACGGCGTCCGGTCGCAGTTGCTTGCAAAACACGTGGTCCTAGCGAGCGGCGGGTTCCAGGGTAATCCGGAGATGATGACGAAGTACGTCGGTCCGCGCGCAAAGCACATTCGGCCAGTTGCCATCGGCGGCTATTACAACCGTGGCGAGGGCATCCAGATGGCGCTCAACGCCGGCGCCGCTCCTGCCGGGGAATTCGGTTCCTATCACGCGGAGCCCGTTGATCCCCGCTCGCGGCAGGCAGAGGCCGTCGTGTTTATCTACCCATACGGCATGCTGGTCAACAAGCTCGCCAAGCGCTTTGTCAACGAGGCGCCGGGAACCGTCGACGCGCACTACGACAACATCGCGCGCACCATCGCGGATCAGCCGGACGGCATCTCGTACGTCATCTTCGACTCCAAGGTCGAAGACATTCCGCGCTGGAAGACCAGCATCCGCAGCGATCAGCCCCCCGTCTCCGCGCAGACGCTCGATGCTCTCGCCGCGAAACTTGGCCTTCCCGAAGATGCACTCGCGCAAACCGTCGCCACCTTCAACGCAGCATGCCCGCAGCGCTCGGATGCCTTCGAGCCATTCACCGTGGACCACCGCGGCACCGAAGGCCTCGAGATCAACAAGAGTCACTGGTGCCGTCCGATCGACCAAGCGCCTTATTACGCCTATCCGATCATCTCCACGAACTGCTTCACGTTTGGCGGCCTGAAGGTCAATGTGAGCGCGCAGGTTCTGGATCAGGACGGCCGCGTCATGGCAGGCCTTTACGCGGCTGGGGAAACCATGGGCATCTATCACCAAGTCTATACGGGCTCGACGTCCGTGCTCCGGGGCCTCGTCTTCGGTCGCCGAGCTGCCCAGCACATTGCGCTCAGCAATGACCGCTGAAGCAACCGATCAAGCATACCGACATATAAGAACTCCAGGAGACTCACCATGGACAGACGCACGTTTCTGTCGCTAGCAGGCGCTACCGCGGGATCGATTGCACTCCCGCGCCTTGCCGTCGCCCAGCCGAAGCCGCTGGTGTACTACAGCATCAATGCCTTTTCTGGCAACTTCGCAGCAAGCGGCAAGTACAGCGACCTTGGCGTACGCGCAGCCATCGCCGCCTACGGGAGCCGGCTTGGCCGCGCTATTGAATACAAGCGCATCGATACCGAAGGGAACCCAGCCATTGCCGTGCGCAAGGTCCAGCAGGCCATCAGCCAGGACGGCGCGCGCCATTTCGGCGGGGCCGCCCTTTCGTCGGAGGCGCTGGCCGTCATGAAGGAGGTGAATAAAGCGAACGGCGTCTACATCACCTACGTAGGAGCGGATGAGGTCACGGGCAAGGACTGCAACCGTTCCACGTTTCGGTGGTCTACACCAACCTTTGGCGCGGTCAACACGGTCCTGCGGCCCTTGTTCCAACAGAATCCGAAATGGAAGAAGGCGTACACGATCACCGGCCAGTATGTGTTCGGAGAGGCGCTGCTGCGCAACTCGAAGGCAGTGATGCAGGACGCGAAAGTAGAACTTGTCGGAAACAGCTACCACTCGCTTGCCGAAAAGGAATTCTCGGGCTATCTCGGCAACGCGATGGGCTCCGGAGCCGATGTTCTCGTAATCCTGAACTTCGGCGCAAACACGCTCGACCTGCTCCGGCAGGCCGCCAGCTTCGGAATCAAGAAGCGCATGGCCGTGGCAGTTGTCTGGTTCTCCGGCCTGGACACTTTCCAGGCGCTCGGCGCCGATGTCACCGAGGACATATATTTCGGCCTGCAGTACTGGCACGGACTCGATACGCCAGGTAATAAGACGTTCCTCGACGTGTATCGGCGCGAGTTCAAGGAGAACCCTCGGTTCTATTCGGCTGCCGACTACCAGATCGCCACGCTGATGTTCGATGCCATCAGGAAAGGGGGCAGCGAAGACCCCGCGGCCATCATCAAGGCGCTGGAGGGCTACACCTATGCCGGCCTGACCGGCGAGGAGCAGGTGCGTCCTTTCGACCACCAAGTCATCAAGAACTACTTCCTTGCCCGAGGGAAGAAGAAGTCCGCCATGAAGGATGCGGACGACTTCGTGGATATTCTGTCGTCGTCGAAGACTGCCAGCCCCAAATCCGCGTCGGATTGCAAGATGGCCTGAGGCCACAGCCGGAGTCGTCGACATGAACATCTATGTCTTCCAAGCCCTGAACGGGCTCGGCCTGGGAATGATCTATTTCCTGCTCTCGGTCGGGCTGAGCATCATTTTCGGTCTCCTTGGCTTCGTCAACTTTGCACACGGCGCCTTGTTTCTGGTTGGCGCCTACGCCGCCTTCTTTACTAGCCAGGCAACCGGGAGTTTTGCACTGGGCCTCATCGCCTCGTTCGTTTGCGTCGCGAGTGTCGGCTTGGTCGCCGAGCGCTGGTTGCTCAGGCGAACGTACAAAATGTCCCACGAGGCGCAGATCCTCGTGACCGTCGGCCTCACGTTCGTGCTCACCGAAACCGTAGTCTATTTCTTTGGGCCTGAGTCCCAGCGCGTGGCTCCACCAGAGGCACTGAGCAGCGTCCTGATGATCGGACCGTACCCCATCCCCAGCTATCGGGTCTTCATCGTCATCGTTTGCGCGGTAATCGGAGCGGCGCTCTGGTGGCTGTTCGAGCGAACGCTGTTCGGGGCCAGGGTCCGCGCAGGGAACGAACGTCCGCAGATGCTCAAGCTGCTGGGCACGAAAGTGTCGCGGGTGTATGCGATCGCTTTCGGACTGGGAACCGGTTTGGCTGGCCTAGCTGGTGGGCTGGCCGTGCCCCTCCGCGGCGCTGATCCGTCCATGGGCGTCGAAGCCATCGTCATTGCCTTCGTGGTGGTCGTCATTGGCGGCATGGGCAGCTTCAGTGGACCGCTGGTCGGCGGGCTGATCATTGGTGTAACACAAAGCATGATGAGCGCGATCTGGCCGGAGGGAGCACGCCTTGCCATCTTCCTTCTCATGGTTGTCGTTCTTCTTCTGATGCCAAAAGGACTCTTCGGCCGTGCTTAATACCATTTCAAAGTCAGCCGGGACGTTCTACCTGACGCTGCTGGCCTTGCCCCTCGCATTGCCATTGATGTCGGGGTCCGCCACCACCGCGGTCGTCGTGATGATCTTCGGGATCGCTGCTGCGGCCTGCAACCTAATGCTCGGCTATGCCGGCCTGCTCAGCTTCGCACAGGGAACGTTTTTTGGCGTCGGCTCTTATGCGGCTGGCCTACTGCTCAGGAGCCATCCCGGCTTGGGCCTGGGCGTGCTTGTGCTCTGCGCTGTCGCTGGTGCGGTGGCCGCCCTGATCATCGGCATGCTGAGCATCCGGCGCAAAGGCATCTACTTCGTCATGATCACACTGGCGATGGCGCAGATGGCGTTCTTCGCGGCGCTATCGTTTCCGGATGTGACGGGCGGCGAAAATGGTCTTCTTGACATTCCTCGCTTGAGTGTAGATCTGGATGGCGTCCTCTCGGAATCGCAAAGCCAGTATCTTGTCGTGTCCGTGATGTTCTTCCTCGCGTTGGCGTTCTTGCGCCGGGTCGTGCGATCGCCGTTTGGCCGGGTACTTGACGCAGTGCGCGAGAACGAAACGCGCGCCCAGATGGCAGGCTACGACGTTCGGCGGCTCAAGCTCCTCGCCTTCGTCATATCCGGTTCCGTGACCGCGCTGGCGGGCGCGCTGTATGCAATCCAGTTGCGCTCAGCGCCCCTATCGAACATCGACCTGATGATGTCGGAAACGATTCTGATCATGGCCATCCTCGGCGGCAAACGATCGCTTCTGGGTGCCGTCTTTGGGGCCTTGCTGATGACCTTGATGGCGGAGCAGCTTTCCCAATTGTGGCCGCGGTGGCAAATGATTGTCGGCTTCGTGCTCATCGTGACCGTCCTCTTCGCACCGAGCGGCATCGGTGGAGTCTTTTCCCAATGGCGAACGTCACGTGAGAAACGGAAGGCCAGCGGAACGCACCTGAGTAGTAAGGAGACTGCGTGATGACAGCCGCCATCCTGACCACGCGAGGCCTGGGCCTCGACTACGGCAGCTTCACCGCCGTGGGCAAGGTCGACCTTGACCTGAAAGCAAATACGCTCCACTCATTGATCGGCCCAAACGGCGCGGGAAAGACATCTTTCTTCAACATCGTGAGCGGACGATTGCCTGCCACGCGCGGGACAATCGAGTTCGAGGGCAAGAACATTACGCACTCTCCCGCCCATGGGCGGGTGAAGCTTGGCATGGCGCGTAGCTTCCAAGTGACGAGCCTGTTCCCCGAAAGCACGGTTTTGGACAATCTGCGCCTTGCCGCAATGGGATACGAGGCTGGCCGGTCTCTCCATTTCTGGAGCACATGGAACAAGGAAGCCAGCAAACACGAGATTGCCGACAAGGTGCTCGTCGAGCTGAATCTCGCTCGCTACGCCACCATGCCGGTGGGCGCCCTCTCACACGGCACACAGCGGCTGGTGGAGATTGGAATGTGCCTCGTGGCCAAGCCTAAGCTCCTACTTCTTGATGAGCCGATGGCAGGGCTCGGGCTTGCGGATGTCCCCCGTGTCTCCGAGCTGCTGCTGCAGTTGAAGGCTAGCTACACCATTCTCCTGGTCGAGCACAACATGCACGTCGTCATGGGCATCAGCGACCGCATTACGGTCATGTTCCAGGGAAACGTCATCGCGGAAGGCTCCCCTGATGAAATCCGACAGGACGCCAACGTGAAGCGTGTTTATCTCGGGAGTTCGGTATGACTCAGCCACTACTCGCACTCCGCGGCGTTCAAGCCTCATATGGCAAAAGCATCGCGTTGGAGGATGTCTCACTGCATGTCGGTCGCGGAGAGGTTGTCAGCCTTATGGGCCGAAACGGCATGGGAAAGACCTCCACGCTGAATACCATCGTCGGCGTGCTGCAGAAGACCGCGGGCTCGGTCCATCTCGACGGTGTCGACATCAGCGATCTTGAGTCGGATGAAATCTCGCGCCTTGGTGTCTCGCTCGTGCCGGCGGACAGAGGCATCTTCACGTTGCTGTCGGTTGAGGAGAATCTGAAGATCGCCAGGCGCAAGCACTCCCCATGGACTTTGGAGAGCGCATATGCGAGCTTCCCTCGGCTCAAGGAGCGGCGGAAGAACCTCGGCGGCGCGCTGTCCGGCGGCGAGCAGCAGATGCTGTCGATCGCGCGAGCGCTGATGCAGGGCCCGAAGGTCTTGCTTCTGGACGAGCCGACCGAGGGGCTGGCGCCGGTCATCGTGGACGAGCTGGTCGAGTTGATTGCAAGTGTTGGTCGCTCCGGCGTATCAATCGTGCTGGTGGAACAAACCTTCGCCGTTTGCCGGGCGCTGGCGTCGCGACACTACATCTTGGAGGAGGGCCACGTGGTGTTCGAAGGGCCAACGGCGGCGTTGGACGACGATCCCACCATACTGGAGCGCTTCCTCGGGCTGGACGTCGGAGTTCACGCGTAACTTTTTCTACCCAGACGTAGGCATACCGGGACGCCAGCGTTTTCATTGGTGTCGGGCCCGCGCTTGCCCGCGAAATACGCAATCAGCGGGTGCCGGGCCTGCACACGGCCAGACGTACCAACAGAACGAGACAATTCATGCGCTTATCTCGCAACAGCTTCAGATGTCGGACAGCGCTTCCGGGCATGCCGGGCTACTTCTGCATGTCCATCGTGGAGGCGGAGAAGAACGGCGCGGGCGCGCTTACAAGGCTGCCTTACAGCTTGCGGGTGCTGGCCGAACATCTGCTTCGCCAGGAAGACGGCTATGTTGTGCGCAAGGAAGATATCGAGGCGCTCGGGGAGTGGACCCTCTCCGGGTCGAGCACCAAGAGCGTGGGCTTCATGCCCGGCCGTGTCCTGATGCAGGACGCGGCCGGTCTTCCAGTTCTCGCCGACCTGGCTGCGCTCGATGAGGAACTGCGAGCGCAGCGCGGCACCGGCATCACATTGAAGCTTCCAGCCGATCTGATCGTCGACCACGCCGTGGAGGTGGATGCATCCGGCACGCATTCCGCCCTTTCCACGAACCTTCAGCTTGAGTTCGAGCGGCACGGCAAACGATATGAATTTCTCAAATGGGCCGCCCAGCGGTTCACCAACCTTCGCATCGCGCCTCCTGGCATCGGCATCTGTCATCAGCTCAACCTCGAAGTGCTTGCCGACCTCGTCAGCATGAACACGACAGATGACGCCGAACTCTTAGGATTCGATTCGGTACTCGGCACGGACAGCCACACCACCATGGTCAACGGCCTTTCGATCTTCGGCTGGGGCGTTGGCGGTATCGATGCGACAGCAGCCTTGCTCGGTGAGCCCACCGTCATGCGCATTCCAGATGTCATTGGGGTGCGTCTGTACGGCAGCCTTAGGCCAGGTGTCCAAGCAAGTGATTTGGCCCTCACGCTAACCTCCACACTGCGGGAACACGATCTTGTGCAACGGGTGGTGGAATTCTGTGGGCCTGCGCTCGGCACACTGTCTGTGCCCGATCGAGCTACCGTCGCCAACATGGCGCCCGAGTATGGCGCGACCATGGCCTACTTCCCGCCTGACGCGCAAACCCTAGCCTACCTTCGCTGGACCGGCAGGCCTCAGGAACACTTGGCGCGAGTGGAAAGCTTCCTTCGAGCTCAGGGCACGTACCGAGTGGCCTCAGATCCCGAGCCATGCTTCACCGCGGTCATCGACTTCGATCTCAGCTCGGTTGAACCAACGGTCGCTGGCCCTTCTCTGCCTCAACAGCGCCGCACCCTGACCGAGGTGCCGGCCACGATCGAGCACGCGGGGATGGGGGAAGGGCTCACGCATGGCGCCATTGTGCTTGCGGCCATTACCTCGTGCACGAATACGTCCAATCCCGAGGCCCTCGTCACGGCGGGACTCTTGGCAAGGAACGCGGTCGCGCGGGGCATGCATGTGCCCAGATGGGTCAAGACCTCCTTTGCCCCGGGCTCCCGCGTCGCGTCCGAACTCCTCTGCGCTGCCGGACTGCAGCAACCTCTCGACACGCTGGGTTTTCACGTTGTCGGTCACGGCTGTGCCACCTGCATGGGAAACTCTGGGCCTCTGCTTCCCGGCGTGGAAGCCTACGTGAAGAACGAGAAGCTGTCGGTTGCCGCCGTTCTTTCCGGCAATCGCAACTTCGAGGGAAGAATCCATCCGGCTGTCCGGTCCGCCTATCTGGCATCGCCGGCGCTCGTGGTCGCCTATGCGTTGGCCGGCAATCTCGCCGTCGATCTGTCATCTGTCCCGCTGGGCTCATCGCCCAATGGCCAGCCCATCCGACTGGCCGATATCTGGCCTGACCCTCAGGAAGTGCGAGCAGCATTGGAGGGGGTCCGGCTCGAATCGCACTTCGCTGCGAATCGGCGAGCTTGGCAATTGGGAACGGCGGAATGGGACGCGCTCCCCAGCCCGGTTGGGGACAAATACCCGTGGGAAGCTCGCGCGGGGTACATCCGCCACCCGCCGTTCCTCGAAACAACTGTCAGACGGCCATTGCTCACATCAGACATCGTGGGAGCCCGGCCGCTACTCATTCTTGGCGATGCGGTGACCACGGATCATATTTCCCCGGTTTCACGGATCTCAGCCGATTCAGCTGCCGGTAGATGGCTCCAGCAACATGACGTTCCAGCGACCAAACACGGAACATTCAGCGCCAGGCGGCTAAACCATGAAGTCATGTTGCGAGGGGGCTTTGCCAACCCACGCATCCGTAACCGCCTGCTTTCCGAGATCGAAGGGGGCTTCACACGAATTCTCCCCTATGGGGACGTCTTGCCGATTCATGAGGCTGCGGCGGTCTACGCCGATCGCGAGGTTCCGACGATCGTGATAGCGGGCGAGCGCTACGGAGGCGGATCCGCTCGCGACTGGGCCGCGAAGGTGACGCGCCTGCTTGGCGTTCGTGCGGTGATTGCAAGGAGCTTCGAGCGCATCCACCGCGCCAACCTTGTAGCGTTCGGAGTACTGCCCCTAGAGACGCAAGAGGACCTAGCTAGCTTGCTTACAGGAGGCGAGACACTGGATATGGTCGGCCTGCCCGAGGCGCTACGCCTGGGAGGAGAACTCGAGCTCACGATTCGTGCCCTAGATGGCACTGATGTGAAGCGCCTCAAGCTTGTTTGCCGGATCGATACTTCCGTGGAAGCGGAATGGTTGAGATCGGGTGGACTGCTTGGAGGCGTTCTCAACAAACTTCTCATTGAAACTGATACTCGTCGGCCGTCATGACATTGAGCAGTGGCAAAACGATGCGGGTCGTTAAGCGGTCTGACACGCCGCTGTCTCGATTGAGCGATCTGATGTGGGAAGTGCGTGCACTTGCTCGCGAAGCGGACAAGCGCACGCTTGCGCAGTGTGCTGGCCATAGACACGAATATGCTGAACGCCTTGAATTCATGCTCGATGCGTGGATGACCTCATTCACTGGGCGTGAGTTGTTGATATGTTTTGGCGCGGCCATTGAGTTAGGCTTGGTCCCAGAGCGGCATATCTCAAGATGCATGATGGCCGCAAGCGGCAACCAAGCGCGTGACATACGCGCTCTCTTTTGGGCAGGGATGCGAAGAATTCCAACATCTCGGCTCACCTCTATCCGTCGCGGTGAATGCGAGCATGGTTAGTCGCCGAGACCGGCCCGCCAAATTTCGCACAAAAGGTACGACTACCCCTAGCTCCACTACATTGGAGACAAGTTATGCAAAAACCCTTGCGCGATCTCCGCGTGCTCGACCTCACCAATGTGCTGGCCGGACCCTTCTGCTGCCACCAGCTTGCCCATATGGGCGCCGAGGTGATCAAGGTGGAGGCCCCCGGCACCGGCGACCTGGCGCGCCAGCTCGGTGCCGATGCCGAGCTGAACCAGCGCCTGATGGGGGTGTCGTTCCTGGCGCAGAACTCCGGCAAGCAGTCGATCACCATCAACCTCAAGCATGTCCGCGGCAAGGAAGTGTTCCGCAAGCTGGTGCGCAGCGCCGACGTGCTGGTCGAGAACTTCCGGCCTGGGGTGATGGACCGGCTCGGCCTGGGCTACGAAACACTGAAGCAGGACAACCAGCGCCTGATCTACTGCGCGATCTCCGGCTTCGGCCAGGACGGACCGCTCGCGGAGCTGCCGGCCTATGACCAGATCATCCAGGGCATGTCGGGCGTGATGAGCATCACCGGCGATCCGCAGACCGCGCCGTACCGAGTCGGCTATCCGGTGTCGGACACCATCGGCGGGCTGACCGCGGCCTTTGCAGTGGCGGCGTCGCTGGCGGACCACCAGCGCACCGAGGGCTATTTCATCGATGTGTCGATGCTGGAGGCCACGCTCGCCACCATGGGCTGGGTCGTGTCCAACCACCTGATCGCGGGCAAGGACCCGGTACCGATGGGTAACGAGAACATGACCGCGAGCCCGTCGGGCACCTTCCGCACCGGCGACGGGCTGCTCAATATCGCCGCCAACAAGCAGGAGCAGTTCGAGGCCGTGTGCCGCGTGGTGGGCAAGCCCGAGCTGGCCACCGATGAACGCTTTGCCCAGCGCCAGGCGCGGCTCGCCAACCGCGCCGCACTGACCGCGGCGCTGGAAGCCGAACTGACCAGCAAGCCGGCGACGGACTGGTGGCCGCTGCTGAACGACGCCGGCGTGCCGGCGGGCCCGGTCCTGAGCGTGCCGGACACGCTGGCGCATCCGCAAGTGCGCGACCGCGGCATGATCGGTGACTTCGCCAATGCGCCCGGCGTCGGCCGCGATATCCGCGTGGTGCGCACCGGCTTCAAGCTCAACCGCCAGGCCCCGGCCGTCGACACGCCGCCGCCCGAACTGGGCCAGCATACGCGCGAGATCCTGGGCGACCTGGGCTACAGCGACGCAGATATCAACCAACTCAGCGAGGAGCGCGCGATATGAGCAACGATACGAGCGGCCCGATCAGCGCCTGTCGCAGGACTGGTGGCGCACCGAAATCATCGACATGCGCCCGGGCGAGATCCGCTACCGCGGCTATCCCATCGAGCAACTGATCGGCCGCGTCTCATTTGCGCAGATGATCTGGCTGATGCTGCGCGGCGAGTTGCCCGGCCCAGGCCAGGGCGAACTGCTCGACGCGGCGCTGATGGCCGCGGTCGACCACGGTCCACAGGCGCCCAGCATCGCCATTGCACGCATGGCGGCGACCTGTGGCGTGGGGCTGAACAATGCGATAGCCTCCGCCGTCAACGTGCTGGGCGATGTGCATGGCGGCGCCGGCGAGCAGGCGGTGGCGCTGTATGAAGACGTCGCGGCCCGCGTTGATGCCGGCGACACCACGGAAGATGCGGTCGCCGCGGCGTTGCAGCACTATCGCGACCATCATGGCAAGTTCGTGTCGGGCTTCGGCCACCGCTTCCACCCGGTCGACCCCCGCGCGCCGCGCCTGTTGGCGCTGGTAGACCAGGCCGTGGCCAACGGCGTGGTCGAGGGACGCTACGCGGCCATCGCGCGGGCCATCGAACAAGCGCTGGCCGCAGGCCGCAGCAAGCCAATCCCGATGAATATCGACGGCGCCACAGCCGTCATCTACGCCGAACTCGGGTTCCCCGCACCGCTGGCGCGCGGGCTGTTCTGCCTGTCGCGCTCGGTCGGCATCCTCGCGCATGCGTGGGAGCAGACGAACCAGGGGGGGCGCAACAAGGGGCCCATCCCGCGCCAGTTCCTGTGGACTTATGAAGGCACGCCGCAGCGTGACGAGCCAGCAGTACCACAGCGCTGAAGTCGGCCTACTGCTCTACCTGGTGCCGGTGGCGATGAACCTGATCGATTCGCTATCGAGATTTGTGCGAATAGGTGTGGCGGGGGCGGGGTGGCCATGCTCGATTTCGTCCGCTCGATGAGTTCGAAGACGGCCACGCCAGCCACCATCGCCGCCACAAGGCCAATGGCCTTCGGATAGCCAGCGCCCAGAGCAACCAGCGCGGGACCAGGGCAGAAGCCGGCCAGACCCCAGCCGACGCCGAAGGCGGCGCTGCCCAGTACCAGCCGAAGCGTTACGGTCGTACTGGCCGGCAGTTACACAGGCAGCCCCAGGAAGGAGTGCTTGCGGTGTTTGGCGATGAGAAAGGCGAGCGGCGGCTTGCATCGCCACGATAGACAACATCTAGCGAATCGGTGTCTTCAATGCTCCACTCCATACAGGCATGAACCAACTGCGCGGCGCAGCCCGCCCCACACCGATTTCTCACTCGGAGCCTGACACGGCAAGTTCTGCTGGCCATAAGACCAAACAGAGCCAGTCACTCGGGAACCGATTAACGGCGAAGCTGAATCCGCCGACGTCATTGCCCTCTCAGATTCGGCGCGCCGTAATCTGCGATTTGGTTTGTAACACGCAAGCCGCGAAGCTAGTCGTAGTTCGCGCGCCAGCCGGATTTGGTAAGAGCACAGCTCTGATGCAATGCCGGAGTAGGTTTGAGGAAATTGACTTCGACACGAGCCGCTCCCCACGCACGATGCCGTGCCCGTCGGCCCGGCGCCTGTTCGGATGGCTTGTCGGATGGAGGAGGCTCGCCGTCGAGGAGCGGACCACGAGCGCTTCGTGCAGGCGCTGTGCAAGATCGACTCCGTTGTGGGCTACCGGCTGTGCGGGCGGCCTTCATGCTGCCATGGAGTAAGGGCCAGACCGAGAGTCACGTCAACCCGCTCAAGTTCCTCAAGCGCCAGATGTATGGCCGCGCGAACATCGAGCTTCTGCGGCTGCGGGTATTGAAGCCAAACTAAACGACCGGCTGCCTCGTCCTGCCGGCCACGCTGGCCAGATCGCCACCAAGTTGGCAGCAAGAGTAGGGTTGAAGCATCGATAAGCACAATAGGTTCCCCGCTATCAATCCGTGGGGACGCGCTGCGAAATCGGCACGTCGACGCCCGTGCTGGATGTACTTGATCGGCCTTGGCTCTGAATCCCGGCAAGCTCGTTATCTCGTGCTACGATCCGCGCAAATGAAAAAGCCCATCTACTACACCTGCCAGAACCAATCCTGCGGAACCCGCTGGGAGTCCACCGAAGTGGTCGTCGCCAACGAGGGCCAGGGCCCACTGTTCCGCTGCCCGATCTGCGGCGCGCGCAATGCGCTGGCCGCGCGCGAAGAGGACGGCGTGACCGTCTATCGTCAACGACGGACGACCAGCTCCTGACGCAACTCCTGAAACTCGACCTGAGCCCGCTGTTGAGGAAAGGCGTTAGGTAGCAACTTTACCGAACGACCGGCCTGTCTTGTCCTGCGGGACCCGCTAGTCCGATCGCCATCGCAGGCGGGTGAGCTCGTGCGGCCGGCACGAGGCTGGCGGGCTCGCCCACGTTCGTCAACAAGAAGAAGAGTTGGTGGTGGGCGGTGAAGACGACGGCCGTTCCACGCTACAACATCCTCCACGCCGGTGCGCCCTCGTCACACAAAGTGCGGAAGACCCATCATTACTTCACGGGCAGCAAGATAATTGACTCAGCAAATGCATCGGGCCAGCATGGCCCAGCCGGCACCGGCCAACGAACCATATCCTTGCCTTAAGTCAGGGCGTCTAACCTAATCGGCCTCCCAACTGTGCACACTTTCGCGCGCCGGGCGCATCTTGGTGCAACGGGGTAGGCGGCAACGCGGCCGGGCCGAATGCCAGCGATGAATTTCAATCAAGAAATTGATTAGCACGCCTTATAGACGCATTAAGCCTTAGTCAATCCTGGCCGGTCCTGGCATCGCGAGAGAGTCGCCGGCAGAAATATAAGTCCGGCTGTCGCCGGAGGCATGCTTACATTGAGAGTCCTCTAGCGCTCGCCTTGTCGGACGGGGCTTGGCTGGTCGTCAACATAGTGCTTTGCGCATGCGCGAGCGTCAGCCAATGCTGAAAAAAAAGCGTCGTTCACGCAATTCGGCGGCCATCGCTTTGCCTCGCGGCGGTTCCTCTAACGCCAGTTCCGGCCACCGGATCCAATTCCATTGCATTGACGCCTGCAAATACGCGGACTACAGTTCTCGCTAACGCGTGCTGCCGGAAATCTTCGAAGGAATCCGGGCTCATCGCTTAAATATAAAAACCACGGAGACACGATGCAAATGGCGGAAGAGGTTCCGTTGATGCGGCTCGAGCGCGTCACGAAGACATTTCCCAATGGGCTTATCGCGCTGCGCGGCATCGACCTCGAGATTGCCCGGGGTAAGGTCTATGGACTGCTCGGTGCGAATGGCGCAGGAAAATCGACGTTAATCAAAATCCTGTCAGGCGCGCTTCCGGCTTCCGGTGGCAGGATGGTATGGCGCGGCTCGTCCGTCCAGTGGTCGAGCCCGAAGGAAGCAAATACGATGGGTGTTGCAACCATCCATCAACATATTCCGCTAATCCCGACGCTGTCCGTACTCGAGAATGTGTTTCTGGGCGATGGCGGATGCTGGCGGCGCGACGCGTCGTTGCGTACGCGGTTCATGGACATTTGCGAACGCACCGGGTATTGGCTCGACCCGGGTTGCGTCGTCAGCGACCTGTCCATCGGGCAGCGGCAGATGGTGGCAATTTTCCAGGCGCTTGGCACGGGCGCCGAGCTGATCGTGATGGACGAGCCTACCGCGTCGCTTGCGACAGAAGAGCGCGAAGTCGTGTATCGGATCGTGCGGCGCCTGTCGCGCGCCGAGAACAAGGCAATTTTGTTCGTCTCGCATTTTCTCGATGAAGTCATGGCGTTGACGGACTGCGTCACCATCCTGCGTGACGGTGAGGTGGTAAGCCGTGCCGACACCAGCCACCTTGATGAAGCGCGCATTGCGGAGGCCATCGCCGGGCGACAACTCGTTGCACTGGAGCGCACCCCGCAGAAGCACCAGGGGGTCGATGCACCTGTTTTGCTCGATGTCTGCAATCTCGCATCGCCCGGCAAGCTCGAGCCTGTCTCCCTGAAGGTAACGGCCGGCGACGTGGTCGGCATTGCAGGCCTGCTCGGATCAGGCCGCAGCGAACTGCTGCATGCCATCTTCGGGGCTGACGCAGATGCAATCGGCGACGTCAGGGTGAACGGCAAAGCGATCGGACGGTCCGCGATGGCAGCGGTCAACGCGGGAATGGCACTTGTCCCGGAAGACCGCATGGCACAGGGCTTGGTGCCAGGGTTCGAGATCTGGCGGAATACCACATTACCGGCGCTCGAGGGCGTCTCATGGAGACGCTGGGTTCCGCTGCGCGAGCGCGAGCGCGAGCGTGGCGAAGAGGCTATCCGGCGCCTCAAGATAAAGGCGCCTTCGCCGAACTCCAGCGTGACTGAACTAAGCGGCGGAAATGCTCAGAAGGTGACGATCGCCAAATGGCTATTCAGTGACGTGAAGGTCTTTCTGCTGGATGAACCAACGGCCGGCATCGACATCGGCGCGAGGACCGACATCCTCCTGCTCGTGCGTGAACTGGCGGCAGCGGGTAGTGCCGTGATTATCGTTTCATCCGAGTTCGAGGAGTTGCTGGCAGTCAGCCAGCGAATCCTGGTCATGCGCGACGGCCGCTGTATTGCCGAGCGCGCAGCAGAAGCAACTTCCGAACATGAATTGATATTGCTTGCCAGTGGCAAGAGTGTGACATCCACCCTGGTGCAGCCGCTTGGGGCACAACCAACAAAGAGCGAGTAATCATGAATTCTTCGGCTTCCAAAAATCATTCGGCTCAGTCATATGGTGGTGCGAACGGTCGACCGTCAGACGCCGAGATGCCGGGTGGACACCGATCGCAGACGAACTGGCATCGGTACCTGAGCCTGCGCGAGATGGGCGTCTATTACGCGTTGATTCTGCTCGTGCTGATCCTATCCGCAGTCACGGCCTACACGGGACGCGCGAACTATCTCACGCTCGGCAATATTACAAACGTCCTTTACCAGTCTTCCTTGGTAGCAATGATGGCGGTGGCCATGACCGTCATCCTGATCACCGGAAACTTCGATCTGTCGGTTGCTTCGGTGGCGGCACTGTCGGCTGCCGTGACGATCTGCATGGCTGACTCGGTGGGATTCTGGCCCGCAGCGATACTGGGCGTCAGCGTCGCAATGCTTGTCGGTCTGCTCAATGGGGCGATCGTGCAGTGGCTCGGTATCAATGCGTTCATTGTTACGCTGGGCACGTTGACTGCGATACGCGGCGTCGTGCAGATCGTGACCGATGGGCGATCGCTGTCCGTGTCGGATCCTGAGGCGCTCGCGGCCATGCATGCGCTCGAATCGGGGCGTGTGCATATTGGATTGCCGCTCTTGATCATGGGCGCGGCGCTGGTCGTAGGCGGAGCGCTTCTTGCCTTCCGTGCGCGGCGGGCGCAACGAAGTGGAGCATTGCTGGTCGGCGCGATGCTGGGCGGCCTGAGTCTTGTCGCAGTTTCCTGGGTCGGCGGCGCACAACTCTCGGTTCAGAAACCAGTGATTTATATGGTGTTCTTTACGGCGCTGGTCTGGTTTGTGCTGACGTTCACGATTACCGGCAGACGAGTCTACGCCGTCGGTGGCAACCCAGAGGCATCGCGTTTGTCGGGCATTAACGTTGGGCGCTACAAGATGGTCGCATTTGTCCTCTGCAGCGGGATCGCGGGCGTTGGAGGCGTGCTGTTCGGCAGCCGGCTTGGTGCAATCAATCCGACGGCGCTGCAGGGGCAAGAACTCGCCGTCATCGCCTCCGCGATCCTGGGCGGCACGTCGCTTTTCGGCGGTGCGGGCAGTGTGGTCAAGACGCTGGCCGGTGCGTTGCTGCTTGTCACGTTGGCTAATGGCTTCAATATCCTGAACCTCGGCGCGAATTACCAAGGTGTGATTGAAGGAACGGTGATTGTCGCGGCCGCGGCGATTTACACGCTCGGTGGATCCGGGCGTGGCCGCAACGCACATTAATGCCACCCCCGCATCGAAAGCCACTGCGTACGACGATGAACTGTCAGGACATATCGGTTAAAGGAAATCATATGAAGAAGGGGTTCGCCTGCCTTTCGTTTTTCGTACTGACGGCAGGGGCACACGGGCAAAGCAGCGTCACGCTGTACGGCCGAATTGACAATGGGATGACGTACTGGAGCGGCAGAGGAGACGGGAGACTGATCGGACTGCAAAGCGGCGGCTTTGGGGAATCATGGTGGGGCGTCAAAGGCACTGAAGATCTTGGCGGCGGAACCAAGGCCATCTTCAGGCTGGAGAGTGGTCTCAACACGCTGAATGGCAACTTTCAGAATGGCAGTTTCTTCGGGCGCCACGCGTGGATCGGTCTGGCCCATGACAATTTCGGCACGTTCAAGATGGGAAACATCGGTGCCGGCGAAATCATGCAAGACAGTTATGCCATCGACCCCCAGCTCTTTCAGCAATTCGCAATCTCGACGCTTGTACGAGGCCGAAACTGGTCGCAAGCGGGCAATGCACTCGAGTACAGGTCACCGAATCTCGGCGCACTGACGCTGAAGGGACAGTACAGCCTGACCGGAAATCCGAACGGCTGGAACTCGGCCCCGTCAAGCTCCGGCATATCGGGTACTGGTCCGAATCAGCTTGGAGGCGCACAGGGACGCACGGGTGGCGTCAGGGCGATGTACCAGGCGGGAAATCTGGAACTGCTCGCCATCTATGACGAAACGCGCGATCCGAATGGCAAATTCGGTAACGTGTACGTGAGTTCGCGTTCCGTGATGGCGGGCGGCACCTATGTGTGGGGCCCGCTCAAGGCATACGTCGGCTATCAGCACTTGAGCGCGCCGGACGCTTCCTTTGAGAGTTATGGCGTTACGCCTCGCGCATTGCCTGTCGGCGTGAGCGGAGTGCCGACCGCCGTCGATCATGAGTGGTTCGGGGTTGCGTACATGGTGCATCCTTTACTGAATATGACGGCCGCCCTGTACCACGCCAATGCGAACAAGGGAAACGGCAATGCGACGATGTACACGCTTGGCGGCACTTACAGCCTGTCCAAGCGGACGCTCCTGTACACCGAGCTCGCTTATCTGCGCAACAGCGCGACTTCCAACGTTGGCCTGGGAAACGGCTTTCTGGATCCGTACGGTCCGAACCGGACACAAGGCGGCGCAACCGGAAATGTCGGACCGAACTACGGTCACAGTCAGTTCGGTCTCATCTCCGGGATCATGTCGATGTTCTGATCGGGATCGCTCAGTCCCGAACGTAGACGATCGCCCGCAGCAATATCCATCGTTAAGCAAAACAAATGATCATTCAGGAGACAGGCATGGAATCGCTTATCAAGAAACTCCGGTTAGCCGGACTTGCAGCAGCATCAGTACTCGCAATGAATACGGCCAGCGCGAAGGACATAACACTAGCCTACGTTGCCAACAGCATGCAATTTCCCTATGACGTCGCGCTCGGCAAGGGTTTTCAGGACGCCTGCAAGGAGTTGGGCTGCAAGGCACTCGTTCTCGATGCACGCGCCAGTGTCGAACGGCAGGGTAATGTCATTGACGATCTGATCGCACAGAAAGTCGACGGCATCGCAATGATCGCGGTGGATTCGGTGGTGGCCAGAACGTGGGTGGATCGCGCCGCGGACAGCAATATTCCTTTCGTTGCCGCCGCCGTGCAAATTGGCGATCCCAATAAAGTCCCGATCCGGCAGGTCTATGGAAAGCTGACCGCGCTCGTGACCACTGACGATGTCGTCGCAGGGGAGCGTGCGGGTGAACTCGCTGCCAGGATACTGCCGAAGGACCACGTGGCAAAGATCGGGATCGTCGAGGGCGCACCGGGATTTGCAGTGGTCAGGCAACGGACGGAGGGCTTCAAGAACGCGCTGGAAAAAGCGGGCGTCAAGTATCAGATCGTTGCGTCGCAACCCACAGACTGGACGCCTGCGAAGGGCGAGTCCGTTTGTCAGAACATGCTGACGGCAAATTCCGATCTGGACCTGGTTTTCAGCCAGGCCGACGATATGGCGCTCGGCTGCGCGCGGGCATTGCGATCGAGCGGCTCCAAGGCGAAGCTCATCGCGACGGCCGGCGGCTCACGGCTTGGCAATGAAGCGATCAGGAACGGGGGCATCGATGGCTCGGTCTGCACCAGGCCGCAAATGGTGGGCCGGCTGGCTGCCCAGGCGCTGTATGACGCTGTGACCGGAAAGAACACAAGGAGGGCGCAGTTCGTCACGTACGACACCCCGGTGATCACCAAGGCAAATCTTACGGTCTGCCCGGCCGAGTGGTGATCCCAGGGTGCTGGCAAGGGGTGAGGCCGGCTTTGTCTCACCCGGATGGAAGACGGGATGAATGAAGCATCCCGGGTGTATTGGATCTCGACAGGGTCGGGACACAACCATGAAGATTGGAGAAAGGCAAACAATGACTCAATTGTCAGGAAAAAAGGTACTCGTCACCGGAGCACTGGGAACGATCGGGCGCGCGATGGTGTCCCGTTTTGCCGAAGAAGGAGCGACCGTTATCGCGTTGGACCGTCCCGGCATCGCGGACGCTCAGCAGACGCTGGGCCAGCTCGGCAAAGATGTGCGGTACTTCGGCTGCGACCTGAACCAACTGTCCGCAACCGAAGCATCGGTCTCCAGGCTAGCGGATGACTTGGGCGGAATGGATGTCCTCGTCAACAATGCGGCCCTCGTGATCATGAAACCTTTTGAAGAGTTCTCGATCGAGGAATACGAGGATCAGGTTCGCATCAATTCGTCAGCGGCTTTCGTGTTGGCGCGGGCTTGCAGCCGGGCAATGAAGGCTCGCCAGTACGGGAAGATCGTCAATGTGACTTCGCTGACCCTCACTGGCCGATGGGATGGCTACGTGCCGTACATCGCGTCGAAGGGTGCCTTGTTTGGTCTGATCAAGGGCCTGGCGCGCGAACTTGGTGCTCACGGGATTAACGTAAATGGCATTTCGCCGGGGGCCGTGATCTCAGACGCTGAATTCCGCGACCGTGCGGATACCCGAGAGCAGTATCACAACTGGATTCTCGAGAACCAAAGCCTCAAGCGACGGATCGAGGCGGTCGACATCGCGAACCTCGCTGTCTTCCTGTCTTCACCGCAATCCGATCTGATTACGGGGCAGAACATCCAAATCGACGGCGGCTGGTAGGCCGGTGTTCCGGCTGCTCGGGAGGGTGGCCGGATCACTCGCCGGACTCCTCGTCATAACGATGGCGTGAAAGCCACATGGAGGCGCACATGAAGAAGTACCAACCCTCGCTGCTTGCGGAAGATTTCATTTTTCTGGAAGCGCCGCGCTGGCACGATAACCGGCTCTGGATATCAGACGTGTTCGATCACGCCGTTTATGCGTTGGATTTGAACGGAACGCGGCAGAAGGTCTGCGTCGTCCCCCATCGTCCCTCCGGGCTTGGTTTCCTGCCTGACGGGACACCTATCGTCGTGTCCTCGAAGGACCGCAGACTGATGAAGATCGATGGTCAATCTATTGTCGAATACGCTGATCTTTCCGCCATGGCTGCCGGTGACCTCAATGACTTTGCGGTGGATGCGCAGGGCCGCATCTACGTGGGCAACTTCGGCTACGACTACGATGCTGGCGAACCGAGGGCGCTGACGTCTCTTCACCGCGTGGATCGCGATGGCACGATTAAGATTGCGGCGAGGGGGCTCGAATTTCCAAATGGATCGGTGATCGTCAACGACGGCAAGACCCTGATCGTGGCCGAGACCTGGCTCGGAAGGTTGACCGCGTTTGATATCGACGGCCAAGGTGAACTCGGAAACCGTCGTCTCTATGCCGATCTGGGAGCACGGGAGCCGGACGGGATCTGTGCCGATGCCGCAGGCGCAATCTGGGTCGCTTGCTTTAATACGGGCGAGTTCCTTCGCGTATTGGATGGTGGCTCGATCACGGACATCATTGCATTTGATGGCCGCGCCATATCCTGCACATTGGGAGGGGCGGATGGCCGGCAACTGTTTTGCAGCGTCTATCGCGGTAATGACAACGAATTGTCGGAACGCATCCGAAAAGGCGCCATACTGACTGTTGAGGTAGACGTGCCTGCACCGTGCTCCTCCGCTGTCCGAGTGCATTCGGTGCCGAGCGCAGCATGAGTGCTTTGGAGCGCAACTCAGGCTACTCCACGACCGCGGGCGCTCGACATGGCTGGGATCGCAGCCACATGGCTATCGGTACGGCACAAAGCGCGAGGAGTGCCGTAATGAGGAATATCCTGTCCAGTCCGATGACATTGGCAAGGAGGCCAAGAAGCGGGGCCAATATGCCAAGCGCAAGATCAATGAAGGCCGTATAGATCCCCATAGCGAGCCCTCGGGCGTCCGCTGGCGTCCGTGCCACCGCTTCCATGCCGAATCCCGGGTACACAAGCGCGTAGCCAAAGCCGGCCATTGCTGATCCGACAAACGCAAGCCATGCAAGGGAAGAAAGCCAGATCAGCGCTAAGCCAGCGCTATGGATGATGATGAACATCATAGCGGTTTGTGCCCCGCCAAGCCGGTCTGGTAACGGGCCGAAGAACACACGCGCCACAATCAAGGCGGCGGCAAACGCGGTGAACGACAGCCAGGCGGGCTGCCAGCCCTGTTGTACAAACAGCAGTACGGAAAAAGCCGTCATGATTCCGTAGCCAAGGCTGGAGAAGGCCATTGCCAGCCCCGGGATCCACACAGCTCTCAAAACCAGTTTGGCGGCCTTCCGACTTTGAGGCGTGGGCCTGATGGCTGGCATGGAGCCAACCAGTGGGAGTAGCGCTGCTGCACCGACGCAGGTCGTCAGGCCGATCGACGCAAAACCAAAGTTGGCGAATAGAAAACTGCCCAAGGGCGCGCCCACGGCCAAGGCTACGAACATCGCAGTGCCAATCCAGGCGATCATTTTGCCAACCTTGCCCGGTCCAGCGAGTGACAGGCACCAACTCTGCGCGCCGATCATGATGAAGCTCTCGGCGCCGCCCAGCAGCACACGCCCCAACAACAAGATCCCTATGGACAGTCTAGCGTCGCTTGCGACCTTTAGAGACAAGAGATACAGCAGCCCCGCGAGCGCAGCTGTCCAGAGTCCGACCGTTAAGGCAAACTTCGGTCCGCGTCGGTCTGAGATCATGCCAGACCACAGCCGACAGATCAGCGCGGAAGCGAACTGGGCCCCGGAGACCAGCCCAACGGTGAATGTACCAAGACCCAGTCCATCATGGATGTGCAACGGCAAGGCAGGCAATGCAGCGCCTGTGACCAGAAACACGGCGAACACACAGGACATTAACGACAGCAAGGTGCGGTCGCTCGGAGAAGGCGAAGGCTGAGACATTGTCATTGACGTTGCTTTCCGCAGGCCGGCGGCTATCGCCGTTTTGGCCGTGGCAAACTCGTGACCCGTAACGCGTTGACAACCAGCGAGAACGCCGGTGATGGCTGCCGGCGGCTCGGGTAATACAGGTAGTACCCGGGGAACGGCGCACACCATTCCTCCAGCACGCGGATCAGGCGGTTTTGCTCAATGTGCGGGGCGAACTCTTCTTCGGGAAGAAACGCGATGCCCAGCCCCGCCAACGCCGCATCGACCATGCTGAGCGACGTGTTGAAGATCAGTTGTCCGGCAACACGCACGTTCAGCTTTTCGCCGCGCCGCTCGAAGTCCCAGACGTAAAGCCCGCCCGAGCTCTGCATGCGCTGGTTGATGCAGTTATGGTTGACCAGGTCACGCGGGCTCTTGGGCCCCGGGTGGCCCGCGAAGTACGTCGGCGAGGCCGCGGCCGCCATGCGCAACGGTGGCCCGATGGGGACTGCAATCATGTCCTTGTCGATGGTGTCGCCCAGACGCACGCCCGCGTCGAAGCGGTCGGCCACGATATCCCTGAACCCGTAGTTGATGTCGAATTCGACCTTGATATCGGGATAGTCCTGCAACAGCGGGGCGAGCTTGGGGAGCAGCGTTGTCCGAAGAACATGTTCGCCACAGGTGATGCGTACCGTGCCGGCTGGCTTGTCGCGCATCTCCGTCAGCATATCCAGCTCCGCTTCAATCTCGTCGAAGCGGGAACCGATGGCTGTCAACAAGCGTTCACCTGCTGAGGTGGGCGACACGCTGCGCGTGGTGCGGGTGAGCAGCCTTATCCCAAGGCGGGTCTCCAGGCCACTGATGGCCTGGCTGAGCGCCGACTGCGTCACGCCAAGCAGTGCGGCGGCCCGCGTGAAGCTGCCTTCACGTGCGACCGTCACAAACGCCACGAGATCGTTGAGATTACGTCTGACCATAACGTAGTGTCCCACGGTTGATTGATTAGTGGACCTTATATCCCTTTTAAGTATTGATTAGCTAGTAGCGCGGGCGAACTTACGCCAACATCTCTCGTGCTGTGTCAGCCAGTACCCACACCTCCGGTTTACCCAGATTCCCCGTCTTCATGGTGTAGGTCGTGTTCGCTCCTTAAGCTCGCACGGCGCTTTCCGAAGAAATTCATGACAACCCAGACCGCTGAAGTCCCCGAGGGGACTGTTTTACCCCATAGCGAGGCGAAGGCGCCAACCGCCAATTGGAGCGGCGTTCTTGCCATGTCACTGTGCGTTTTCGCGCTGGTGGCCTCCGAATTCATGCCCGTTAGCCTGCTGACGCCGATGGCAGCCGATCTCCATGTGTCCGAAGGGATGGCTGGGCAAGGCATCGCGATCTCCGGCGCGTTCGCTGTATTGATCAGCCTGTCGATCTCCACGCTTGCCGGCACCATGAACCGCAAGACGCTGTTGCTGGTGCTAACCGGGGTAATGGCCTTGTCTGGCGTCGTGGTCGCGCTGGCATCGAACTACCAGACCTACATGGCTGGCCGTGCGCTCATCGGCGTGGTGATCGGTGGGTTCTGGTCCATGTCCGCGGCGACCGCCATGCGGCTGGTTCCCGCCGCCCAGGTGCCGCGCGCCCTCGCGATCTTCAACGGCGGCAACGCGCTCGCCACGGTGGTGGCGGCGCCGCTGGGCAGCTATTTGGGCTCGGTCATGGGCTGGCGCGGCGCCTTTTTCTGCTTAGTGCCCGTGGCAGCGCTCGCCCTGGTATGGCAATGGGTCAGCCTGCCCGCCATGAAGGCGCATGATCGTTCGCCGGGCTCCGGCAATGTGTTCAGGCTGTTCAAGAGCCGCACCGTCGCGCTCGGCATGGCCGCATGCGGCGCCTTCTTCATGGGGCAGTTCATGCTCTTCACGTACGTGAGGCCATTCCTCGAAACGGTGACGCACGTCGGCGTGTCGACGCTCTCGCTGATCCTGCTTGTCATTGGCGTGGGGGGATTCATCGGCACCACGCTGATCGGCACGTTACTGCGGCGAGGCCTGTATGGAACCCTGTTCGCCATTCCGGTTCTGATGGCCGTGATCGCGGCCATGCTGATTCCCTTTGGGACCTGGATCGCCGGTGCTGCTGCACTGTTGGGGCTGTGGGGGCTGATGGCCACGGCGGCCCCTGTAGGCTGGTGGACCTGGATCGCCCAGGCCATGCCCAGGAACGCCGAGGCGGGCGGCGGTTTGATGGTCGCGGTTATACAGCTGGCCATTGCGCTGGGCTCCACCGGTGGCGGCGTGCTGTTCGACCACAGCGGCTACCAAAGCACCTTCGTGGCGAGCGCGGCAGTGCTCCTGGTGGCGGCGGTCCTGACCTTTCTGACATCGCGCTCGCAAGCGCCACAGGCCGCCTGAGCCCCCGCAGCCAAGGAGAGCGCCATGCCCATCGGCCGACTTGGCCCCCGTGTTGGGGCCCTTCTGCTAGGCTTGCTCGTGCTCGGCGGATGCGAAGCTGGTCAGCCCGCGGCGCCCGGCAAGGCTGCGGCAGCGGCTCCCGATGCCGGTGCGGCATCAAGCAAACCGGAGGAATCACGCATGTGGATGACCGTCAACGAACGCCGCTTTGCCATCACCCTGGCTGACAGCGCCGCCGCGCGCGCATTCGCAGCGTTGCTGCCGCTGACGCTGGACATGAGCGAGCTCAACGGCAACGAAAAGTATGTCAGCCTGCCGCAAGCGCTGCCGACAAATGCGAGCCGGCCGGGAACGATCCGCAATGGCGACCTCATGCTGTACGGCTCGGACACCCTGGTCGTGTTCTATCTGACTTTCGACTCGTCGTACTCGTACACGCGACTCGGCCGCGTGGACAATGCCGCGGGCCTGGCCCAGGCGCTCGGCCGGGACGGAGTACGGGTCGTGTTTACCCAGGACTAGTTTCCGATTACCCCCGGAGTACAAATCATGACCATCAAAGCCTATGGCGCACACGCAAGCGACCAGCTTCTCGAATCCATTGACATCGCCCGCCGTGCACCCGGCGCGCACGATGTGCAGATAGACATTGCATACTGTGGCGTATGCCATTCGGACATCCACCAGGTGCGCTCCGAGTGGGCGGGCACGCTGTATCCCTGCGTGCCGGGACACGAGATCGTGGGCCGCGTGTCCGCGCTCGGCGCGGATGTATCGGGGTTCCAGGTCGGCGACCTGGTCGGCATCGGCTGCCTCGTCGATAGCTGCAAGCATTGCGAAGACTGCGACGCCGGGCTCGAGAACTACTGCGATCACATGGTCGGCACCTACAATGGCCCGACGCCGGACGCGCCCGGCCATACGCTGGGCGGCTACTCCCAGCAGATCGTCGTGGACGAGCGCTATGTGCTCCGTATCCGCCACCCCGACGCGCAGCTGGCCGCCGTGGCGCCGCTGCTGTGTGCGGGCATCACGACCTGGTCGCCACTGCGCCATTGGAATGTGGGGACGGGACAGAAGGTCGGCGTGGTTGGCATCGGTGGCCTGGGACACATGGGCATCAAGCTGGCGCACGCCATGGGCGCGCACGTGGTGGCGTTCACCACGTCCGAGTCCAAGCGTGAGGCTGCCAGGGCGCTGGGTGCGGATGAAGTCGTGGTGTCGCGCAATGCGGACGAGATGGCGTCTCATGCCAAGAGCCTTGACTTCATCCTTAACACAGTGGCCGCGCCGCACGACCTGGACGCCTTCTTCGCGCTGCTCAAGCGCGATGGCACGATGGCCCTGGTGGGTGCTCCCGCCACGCCGCATCCGTCGCCGCAGGTCTTCAGCCTCATCATGAAGCGCCGCAGCCTGGCCGGCTCGATGATCGGCGGCATTCCCGAGACGCAGGAGATGCTGGATTTCTGCGCCGAGCACGGCATCGTTGCGGACATCGAGATGATTCGCGCCGAGGCAATCAACGACGCCTACGAACGCATGCTCAAGGGCGATGTGAAGTACCGGTTCGTAATCGACTGCGCTTCGTTGGCAGCTTGAAACGGGTAGAGCAAGTTCCCTCCCGGCGCGCCGCCATTGGCGCGCCGGGAGGGTGGCAACTAGGCCTTACACTACCTTGCGCACCGGCAGGCTGCGCACGCGCTTGCCCGTGGCGGCAAAGATCGCGTTGCATAGCGCCGGTGCCACTGGCGGCACCGGAGGCTCGCCGACGCCGCCCGGCGGCAGGTCATGATTGTCGTTCACGAGATGGGTACGGATCACGCGCGGCGAGGCGTGGTGGCGCAGCACCTCGTAGTCGTGGAAGTTGCTCTGCTGCACGCGACCCTTGTCGAACGTGATCTCACTGCTCAATGCCAGACTCAAGCCCATGATGGCGCCGCCCTCCATCTGCGCGCGAATGCGCTCGGGGTTGATTTGCGGGCCACAGTCCATTGCCATATCAACGGCCACTACGCGCACCTCGCCCTTGGCGTCCACTGCCACCTCGACCACGGTGGCGGTGTAGCTCATGAAGCTGTAGCAGAATGCCAGGCCCAGTCCGTGGCCCTTGGGCAGCTTGCGGCCCCAGCCAGCGCCGCGTGCGGCGGCTTCGATGACGCCACGAAGGCGGCCCGTGTCGAAGGGATAGCGCTCCGGTGATTCCGTGTAGTTCCAGTTGTCGGCTAGCGTGCCAGGATCGATCTTGCGCGCCGTGCCAATCAGGTCGAGCGCAAACTGCTTGGGGTCCTTGCGCGCGCGATGCGCCAGTTCGGCGATGAAGCATTGCGCCGCGAAGGCATGCGGAATATTGGCGACCGAGCGGAACCAGCCGATGCGAGCATGGGCGGGCACCTCCGCCGTTTCAACCCGCACGTTGGGAATGCGGTAGGGCATGTTGATGGCCGACATGGCGGACTCGAACAACTGCTGCCCCTTGGCTCCTTCCGTGAACAGCGATGCGATCGTGGGCGCGGCACTGCGGTGCAGCCAGGACTGCACCTGTCCGTCCTTGCCGACCACGGCTTCCAGGCGCTCTGCCGAGACAGTGTGGAGGTAGTCGTGATGGATGTCGTCATCCCGTGTCCACACCAGTTTGACTGGCGTGCCCGCTGGCATGGCCTGGGCCACGATCGCGGCCTCGTCGACGAAGTCGGGCTTGGACTTGCGGCCAAAGCCACCGCCAAGCAACAGGACATTCACCTTGACGTTCTCGGGCCTGAGCTTCAGCCGCGTGGCCACGGCGCGCTGGGCCGCGAGCGGGTTCTGGACGGACGTCCAGACTTCGGCATGATCGCCGCGGATCTGCACGGTGGCCACCGGCGGCTCCATCGATGCGTGGGCCAGGTGCGGCACGTAGTATTCAGCGGCAAAGCGCTCCGCCCTGGGCGCCTGGCTCCAGGCCTGCAGCGCATCGCCGGCATTGCGCACTACCTTGCCGGGTGTACGGGCGGCGGCTTCCAGCGTTTGCCGGTAGGCTGCCGATTCGTAGCCGCCGTTGGGCCCGTCGTCCCATTCGATCTCCAGGGCGGCGCGGCCTTGCATCGCCGACCAGGTGTTGCGCGCGACCACGGCGACACCACCCAGCGGCTGGAAACCTGGCGCGCCCTTGAAGGCCGGTACTTCAACCACCTTCAGCACACCAGGTACTGCCAGCGCCTTGGCTGAATCGACGCGGCGCAGCTTCCCGCCCACCACCGGCGGACGCGCGACCACAGCATAAACCATCCCGGGCAGGCGCATATCCATGCCGTAGGTGGCCAGGCCTTTACCGATTGCCTCCAGGTCGACCAGCCGCACCCGCTCCTTGCCGATATAGCGGAAATCGGCTTTGTCCTTGAGCTTGAGCGCATTGACCTGCGGGACCGGCACCTTGGCTGCGTCCGCGGCCAACTCGCCATAGCCAAACCGGCGGCCCGTGGGCTGGTGGACAACTTCGTGCTGCACCGCGCGAACTTCCGCGATGGGTGCGGACCAGCGTGCCGCCGCGGCAGCTTCGAGCATATGGCGAGCCGCTGCGCCCACGCGGCGCATCGGCACAAAAAAATGCCGCACGCTGCGCGAACCGTCGACGTTCTGATTGCCGTAGCGGGCTTCATTGGCTTCCGCCTGGACGACCTTTACACGTTCCCAACGCGCTTCCATCTCGTCGGCCACGACCATCGGCAAGCTGGTGCGCACACCGGTGCCCATCTCGGCGCGGTGTGCCACGATGGTGACCGTGCCGTCCGCCGCGATCGAGACAAAGGCCAACGGGTCGTCGACTGTGCCGCCAGGCATGGTGTCGGCACCATACTTTTTCGGTCCGGTCTCGGAGGCCCATACCGTGCTGACCGCGCCGCGTGCGGTGACGGCAAGTGTCAGCGCGCCCAGGCTGCCTTTCAGGAACCCACGCCGGGAGAGTTGAGCGGTTGTCATCATTTACCGAGCCCCCCGCGACAGCTGGCTGGCCGCCTGCTTGATGGCCGCGCGAATGCGCGGATACGTGCCGCAGCGGCAGATATTGCCGCTCATGGCCTCGTCGATCTGCTCTTCGGTGGGCGCGGGCGTGGCCTTGAGCAGGGTCACAGCGGCCATGATCTGTCCCGCCTGGCAATAGCCACACTGGGCGACGTTGTGCTCCACCCATGCCCGCTGCACCAGCCGGCCCACGCGGTCGGCCTCCATGGCTTCAATGGTGGAGATCGCATGCCCGTAAGCGGCGGAAACAGGGGTGACGCAAGCGCGGACCGGCGTGTTATCCAAGTGCACCGTACAGGCGCCGCAAAGCGCCATGCCGCAACCGAACTTGGTGCCGGTCATGCCGAGCTCATCGCGCAGCACCCATAGCAACGGCATGTCGTCTGGCGCGTTGATATCTTTGGCCTGGCCGTTGACTTGAAGTTGGGGCATGGCAAATCTCTGGTTATGCGAATGAAAGTACGGAACGCTAATCGCGCGGGCGAGGGTAACGCCAGCGACGGATTATTGTCCGAAACACTCATTAGTACCTCTTATAGGCCTATTAAGCATTAATTAAGCAAGAGGTTTCGGAGAGGCTGAATCTCTTGTTTTCGCTTCCGGAGAATGGCTGGCGTCAGAAGTGGTACCGCTGGTCCCCGACATAGCGCTTGCGCACTGGCGGCTGTTCGCCAATGTGAAAGGCAAGGCGTCGTTCGCGCAGCTCGGCGTCTGCGGCGGTGAATCGCTCCAGCCTGCGCTGGTGCTCGAGCCAGTTCTCATGGAGAAAGTACTCGAGATAGCATCCCTGGATCGCAGTGTCCCGGAAAAGCCCCCAGGACAGCGCACCCCGGCGCAGCCGGGCCGCGCGTGTGAGGTGCATTACCTGAACGAACTCCGCAGCATGCGCAGGGTTGATGTGGTATTCGACCGTCACCATGACGGGGCCTTCGTCCGGCTGAACCGCGGTCACCGGCTCCATCACCTCAGTAGCAGGCACCAGATCGAGGTTGACATCCTTGCCGCCCACGGACCAGCGCCGGACGATCGGAAGCAGAAGCACACCTGCCACTGCCGCCGATACGATGGCCGCCTGTACGCCGAACCTGGCTGCAACACTGCCGAACAGCATCGCGCCAAGGGCGGTGCCGCCCATCAGTGCCATCTGATAGACCGACATGCCACGTGCGCGCACCCAGTTGGGCAGAGCCAGCTGTGCCGCTGTCGACAGGGTATTCGCCGTCGAGATCCACGCCATGCCAACGATAAAGATGGCCGGCAGGGCAATCCAGGTTGCCGGCGCAAGTGCTACGACCCCACTTGCCGCCGCGTGCATCAGAGAGCCCCACAAAACGATCTGATCCCGGCCGAGTCGTGCTCGCCATCGCGGCATCAGCAGCGCAGCGGCGATGGCGCCTGTCCCCATGGTCGCCAACAGCAGCGTGAACATACCCGGGCCAGCACCGCTCAAGCGGCGTGCTACCAGGGGCATCAGCGCAACGAGTGCGCTCATCTGCAGGGAGAAGAGGAAGACTCTCAATGTGACCGCGCGCATCCGCGGTGACTCGCGCACATGCTGCAGGCCGATGCGGACGGCGCCGAAGAATCGTTCCCCGGGTAGCGTTGTCTGCCGCTTGACCGAGCGCCAGCGCAGGATCACGACGAGCGCCCCCGCGGCAACGACGGCGTTGAGAACGAACACCCAGGCGGTGCCGGGTCCGGCCAGCAATGCTCCTGCGACGGTCGGACCCACGACGCGGGAAAGATTCATGGAGATGCCGTTTAAGGCAAGTGCCGCTGGCAGCTGTCCCTTGGTGACCACCTCGGGGACGATGGCGGCAAAGACAGGCCAGCGCATGGCCAGCCCGATACCGTTAAGGAAGGTCAGGCCAAGGAGCAACTCCGCGGATAGCGCATTGGCAAACGCGAGCGCGGCAGTGAGCAGGGACACGGCCGCGACCCAAAGCTGGGTCGAGGCGAGATATAGGCGCCGGTCAGAAATGTCTGCCAGCGCCCCGCTGGGCAGCCCGAGCAGGAATACCGGCAGAGTGCTCGCGCTCTGGACCAGCGCGACCATCACGGCACTGTCGGTCAGCGTTGTCATCAACCACGCAGATGCAACGTCGTTCATCCACATTGTCATGTTCGCCGCCAGCCAGGCGAACCAGAGGCTCCGGAATACAGGGCCTTCAAGCGGCATCAATGCGGTAGGTAGTTTCATCTATGTTGCCTTGGCGAATCAGCCTGGGAAGGATAGGGGGAAATGCCCTATCACCGCGCGGCGCGACCGATGGTATCATGGTTCCGAATATCAGACCACGTTCCGGCTATCGGAACCAGAGGTCGTGAAACAGGGGACCCGCCGCAGGGCGGCAGCGCGTGAAGGACTTCTACGCCGGAGAGGTCGCCAATGTGACCTGTACATCATGGAGAATGTGCGCGGTATCAATACCTTTATCCGGATTGTGCAGACCGGCAACTTCAGCCGTGCTGCCCGAGAACTGGGCATCACGCCACAAGCGGCCAGCATTCACGTCAAGCTGATCGAGGACTGGGTCGGTGTCCGGCTTCTCAATCGCAGTACTCGGAAGATCAGCCTTACCGAAGAAGGCGCCAGCTTCTACCGTACCTGCGTTGGGGCGTTTCGCTCGATCGACGATGAGATCGAGCGGATGCGTGACGCCTCGGAGGAAGCCTTCGGCACCGTCAAGCTTGCCGCGCCGGTCGGCATGGCTTCGCGCTTCATCGCTCCGGCACTGGGACGCTTCCTCGAGAACTACCCGCGCGTTTCCGTCGACCTCATTGTTCAGAACAGGATTCCCGACGTCGTCGCCGAAGGCATCGACGTCGGCGTCCTTCCCCACCCCCTGCCGGACACGACGTTGATCGCGCGACGCGTGGTGACATCGCCATTCGTCCTTTGTGCTTCCCCCGCCTACCTGCAACGCCACGGCAGGCCGATGACCATCGAGGAGTTGGCGCGCCATCGCCGGCTCGATATCCGGAGCTGGGTGACGAACGCGGTGCGGCCATGGCGGCTGCGATCCGGACACGAGGTCGTAACCGGCCAGGGACGAGCGTGCCTGGTGACCAATGACGGCGACAGTCTCATCGAGGCGATGCTCAGTGGCGCCGGAATCGGGCTCCTCACGCGCTACCGCGTGAGCCCTTACCTCCGCTCCGGACGCCTTGAGACAGTGTTGGATGGGCAGGTCGACGGCGAACTGAGCTACTCGATCTACATGCAGCAACGTAACCAGATACCAAGAAAGATCCGCGTCATGGCGGACTTTCTGTATCACGTCCTCAGCTTGCATCCCGATTTTCGCCAGGAGTGAGGTGACTGGCAATGCGGCCCGATTCGCACGCGCCGCGTCGGCGTGGCAGCGCTTTGCCGATTTCCCGGGCGTCACCGCAAGCCGGAGGCGTGCGGGCTGCCGCTCCTGAAGCCCGCCCTGCGAAGATCCTGCCTTCATTATCAATTGGCAGTTGAAGGTGCTTAAAACCGGCTCGTGGTTTCGCCGCGAGCACGACCCTAGAATGGCTTCGTCATTCGCTGCTCCATAACGAAAGGTCAGCCAGCGCAGGCTTCTTAACGGCAAGAAAAGCGGGGGGTTCCATGAAATCGATCGATACCGATGTCGTCATCGTCGGCGCAGGGATCGCGGGTCTGACAACGGCCGTGCGTTTGTCGGAACAAGGCATCAAAACGCTGGTGCTGGAGAGCGGGGAGTCGGGGAAATACCTGTGCAACACGCGCTTGGCTGGCGGCGCGTTCCACGTCGCGCACCAGGACGTGGCAGACGATTCACAGGTGATCCTGCGTGCCATCACCAGGCGCACCGGTGACTCCGCAAGCACCGAACTGGTGGAGGCGCTGGCAAACGACATTGGCGAAGCGACCCGATGGCTGAAGCGGCAGGGCGTTCGGTTTATCAGGGTGGGGTATGAGTCGTACCGCAAGCATACCCTGGCACCGCCGATCGCGACGCGGGGCCGCGAGTATTGGGTAGGCCGCGGTGGTGATGTGCTGTTGCGCACCCTGGCCAGCGGCCTGCAGAAACACGGCGGCAAAATCCTGCACGGCGCTCGCGCCACCGGCCTGACCATGCGTGACAGCGCCTGTGTCGGCTTGCACGCGGAGTTCACGTCGGGACCGGTCGATATCGAGGCAAGGGCTGTCGTGATCTGCGACGGCGGATTCCATTCGAACATGGATCTGCTGCGCGAGTTCATCAGCCCCGCGCCGGAGAAGCTCAAACAGCGGAACGCGCAGACTGGCCATGGCGATGGGCTACGGATGGCTCGCGAAGCGGGCGCGCAACTGGTGGGGCTCAACCGGTTCTACGGCCATGTGCTGGCGCAGGACGCCATGCACAACGATGACCTGTCGCCATTCCCGATGATGGATTTCGTGTGCGCAGCGGGAATTGTCGTCGACTTGTCCGGCCGGCGGTTCGTGAACGAGGGCCTGGGCGGCGTGACCATGGCCAACACGATCGCGGCGCAGGCGGATCCGCTGGGCGCAACGGTAATTTTCGATGCGGATATCTGGAACGGGCCCGGGCGCGAGTATCTGATTTCCGCCAACCCGACATTGGTGTCGAGCGGAGGCACCCTTTTCTCCGCCACCGACCTCGGCAGTCTGGCAAGCCAGGTCGGCGTGCCCGCTGAAGTCCTGCAGCAGACGGTGGCGCAGTACAACGCGGCCGTAGACAGCGGCTTGGCCGGCAACCTGGCACCAACGCGCACCACCGATGGCTATCAGGCCTGGCCAATCCGCAAGGCGCCGTTCTACGCGGTGAAGCTCTGCGCCGGCATCACCTACACCATGGGCGGGATCGCCATTGACGTTGACGGGCGAGTGCTAGACACAGCCAACCGGCCGATTGCGAACCTGTACGCGGCTGGCTGCGCGACGGGTGGCATCGAAGGCGGTGGTGATCGAGAGCAAGTCGCGTACATCGGCGGGCTCAGCCGGTCCACGGTCTTTGGCTTGCGCGCAGCGAATGCGATTGCGTCGACGTTGATCCCGGCGTGAATCGTCGACCATCGTCTGATGTCACCGAACGCTGTGACGTACTTGCGTCATAGCGACACATTTCCTTTCGATAGCGGAGTACTACATATGCAAGTTCACACCGATCAAGCGGTCCCGACTTTTCCGGCGCTGCATTTCCTCGTCAACCACGGCAACGTACTGGCGCTACTGCTTGCCCTATGCCCACCGTTGGGTGGCTTGTTGCTCTGGACCGCGGGCGGCTCGCCTGCCTTCCTTGCTGCCGGCACGTTAGGCGCAGCTTTCCTGTACCTGATCATGCGCAGCTATGTCGACCTGGTCAGGATCATCGTTGACATGATGCTGCCAAAGTGAGTGGCGTAGCGCAACGCACGGCGCCAGTCAACTGACACGCAACACTTCTGATGGGGTGAGCACGAATGACGGGATTCTTCTTTGCGGCCAGCGCCAGCGGTGCGCGGCTTCGTGTAGTGGTTCTGCGACTGATGGCGGCCGCCTTCGCCTGCGCCGTCGCGATGACGGCAATGGCCGGCGCGGCACAGTCCTATCCGGACCGGCCCATCCGCTGGATCGTGCCGTGGCCGCCGGGTGGGGGCGCTGATCTGCTCGCGCGGATACTGCATGCGCGGCTGGGGCAGGTTCTTGGCCAGCCCGTTGTGATCGACAACCGCGGGGGGGCAGCGGGCAACATTGGCGCTGCAGCAGGGGCCAGAGCGGCCCCGGACGGGTACACACTGACCTTTGCATATTCGGCGACGCATTCGATCAATCCGCTTGTGTTCCCCAGAATGCCCTTCACCGAAGATGACTTTGCGCCCGTGATCTTCTTGACGCTGGTCCCGCAGGTGCTCGTGGTCAACGCCAACCTGCCGGTTCACAACGTGCAGGAACTCATTGCGCTGTCGAAGAAGCGACAGGTTACCTATGCGTCGTCAGCGCCGGGGTCCATAGGCCACCTTGGCGGTGAACTGTTGGCGTCGATGACCGGCGCCAACATGCTGCACGTGCCCTATCGAGGCGGCGGTCCAGCCCTGACAGCAGTGCTGTCCGGCGAAATCGACGCCCTGATCGGCATACCCGTCGTCGTCGGGCCGCAAATCAAGGCCGGAAAGCTGCGTGCGATCGGCATCACGACGTCGAAGCGGACTGTTGTACTGCCAGGTGTACCAACGATAGCGGAATCAGGCGTGCCGACCTTCGACGTGAGCTCATGGAATGGCGTACTGGTCCCGGCCGGGACGCCGCCCGAGGTGATCGCCCGGCTCAATGCGGCATTTAACAAGACCCTGGCGGATCCGAAGGTGCGCGCGCAACTCGCCGAAGCCGGGTACGAGATCGTCGGGGGCGAGCCCGAGAGGATGTCCCGCTTTATCGTGAGCGAACTGGGCAAATGGAGGCCGGTAGTGAAAAAGGTAAATCTCCACGTCGAATGAAGCAAAGTGCGCAGTCAACGCTTACGTCTCTCTGCACCACCTCAACCTCGATACTCGATTCGATACCATGACCGAAAAGCTGCTGGATACCGACAACGACAACACCATTCGCATGAGCGTGAACGAGGCGAAAGCGCTCGGCGAGGACGCACTGGGCAAGCTGGGGTACACGCCAGAAGAGGCCGCGACGATCGCCGCACACCTGGTTGACGCGGCCACTTGGGGCTATGAATTCGCGGGTTTGCCACGGATTCTAGTGATTGCTGAACGGCAGGAACTGAAGAAGCCGCGTACGCCGGTATCGATCGTGCGCGAGACGCCGGTGTCAGCGTTGCTCGATGGCGGAAACAATGTGGGCTACATCTCGCTCAACCGTGCCGTCGAGGTCGTCATCGAAAAGGTACGCCAGTCCGGCATTGCCATCGTCGGCCTGCGCAATAGCTGGTTTGCCGGGCGCAATGCCTATTACCTGGAGAAGATTGCCCGGGAAGGGTTTGCCACGCTTTACTTTGGCAGCAGCAGTCCCACCGTGGTGCCGCCCGGGGCGGTTCGCAAGGCGCTCGGCACCAATCCGCTCGCCATTGCGCTACCCGGCAAGATCGATCCGTTCATCTTCGATATGGGCACGGCCTCGGTCATGTCGGGTGAACTGCTGATGAAGGCGTTTCTGGGCGAGACGTTTCATGAGGACGTCGGCATCGACAAGCACGGCCAACCGACGCGCGTCGCGAGCGAATTGCTGGAGGGCGGTGTGCTGCCCTTTGGCGGACACAAGGGCTATGGCCTGTCGGTCGCCATCCAGGCGCTCGGACTGGTGGCGGGCGCACGGATGCGCAACGGCGACGTCAGTGACTTTGGCTACCTCTTCGTGGCATTCAATCCGGAACTTCTGATGCCGACTGAACAGTTCACGTCGGAGATGGAGGAACTGCTGGTCAGCATCAGAGGACTTCCGCGGCAAGCCGGTGTCGCGGAAATCCGCATTCCTTCCGAGCGCGGTTTTCGCGAGCGGGAGCTCCGGCGCAAGCAAGGCGTCCTCGTCAACAAGCGCGTCGTAGAACGCTTGCAGCAGTTGACCCACTGATATCTGGCAGGAGACAGGCATGAGCAAGCTATTTTCACGCAGAAGACTGTTGACCACGACACTGGCATTGGCGGTCGCGTCGACAGCTGGCGGCGCCTGGGCCCAGCGGCCTTATCCCAACCGGCCTGTCAAGATCCTCGTCGGATTCGCGCCGGGAGGCTTTACCGATGTCGCCGCACGCCTGGTCGCGCAGAAACTTTCCATGGCACTGGGCCAGCCCGTCGTGGTTGAAAACCGGCCCGGCGCGAACGGGTTGATCGCAAGCGATGCGACCGCGAATTCGCCACCGGACGGCTATACGTTGATGCTGTCTTCGATCGGCCTCACCACGAATCCACTGCTTACCAAGCGGGTGCATTACGACCCAGTCAAGGGGTTCACCCCGATTTCACTGCTTGCCATTGTGCCCAATGTCCTGGTTACCTATCCCGGTGTGCCGGCAAAGAGCCTTGCCGAACTTCTGGCACTGGCGCGCACCCGTCAGTCACCGTTGACGCAGGCGTCCGCGGGGAACGGTTCCCCGGGGCACCTCTCTGGCGCGTTGTTGCAGGTGATGGCGGGGATACGGCTGGATCATGTTCCCTACAAAGGATCGGGCCCGGCAATCAATGACCTGATCGGTGGTCACGTCGATATTTCCTTCCCCACGATTCCGACGGCCTTGCCGCTGGTGAAGGCTGGCAAGGTCCGGGCGCTTGCCGTCACAGGGGGCAAGCGCTCGCCGTTGATGCCCGATGTACCGACCGTCGCGGAGGCGGGCGTGCCGGGGTATGACACTGGAGGGTGGTATGGGCTGGTGGGGCCGGCCGGCATGCCCGGGGACATTGCCGTGCTGCTCAGCAACGAGGTCGCAAAGATCATGAAGATGCCCGATGTCAGGGAGCGCTTCATCGCCGAAGGCGCCGAACCGGTCGGATCGAATAGCGCGGATATGAACGCATTCCTCGTCAAGGACGTGGAGCGTTGGACCGGAGTCGTGAAGGCTGCGCATATCGAAGCCAAGTAAGGTAGGGCGCGTGCGCGCCGGCAAAATTTTGTCGACCATTCGGAATCCCCTCAAGATGACACCTATCACAGAGACGTCACATCAGCCGCTGGCCAACGCACGCCGGCTCATCGAGTTCCTGCACGGGCTTGGCAACGAATGCCCGACCGCGCCCATGGAGAAAGCCCGTTGGTGCCTGCTCGATGCGTTGGGCTGCGCACTGCTTGGGGCACGTCAGCCCTGGAGCGAGATCATGACCGCGGAGGTGCTCGCGGACGGCACTCACGGTTCGTGCACCATTGTTGGCCGGGTCGGCAACGTCGCACCCAGCCATGCCGCGCTGTGCAACGGCACGGCGATGCACGGGTTCGAACTGGACGACTTGTTATCCGAGGCCCTGATTCATCCGGGGGCGGTCATCGTGCCGGCCGTGCTCGCCGCAGCCGAAGCCGCGGAGGCCACCGGTGTGCAGATGCTGCGGGCCATCGCGGCGGGGTACGAGGCGACCGCACGCATCAGCATGGCGTTGGGCATGGATCCCTCGCAGCGCGGCTTTCACAAGACCAGCGTGGTGGGCCCCGTCGCCGGGGCGATTGCCGCGGGCGTGGCGATGCGCCTGCCGCTGGACCAGTTGCTCAACGCAGTCGGACTCGCGTGTTCCTGCGCATCCGGAGTCAAGAACTTCGCGGTTGGCTCCGCGGGCATGGTCAAACGCATGCACGCTGGCCGCGCTGCCGAAGCGGCGGTTCGCATGGCGATGCTTGCGCGCCGCGGTTTCACCGCGCCACCCGGGGCGATCGATGGCAAGTTTGGATTGCTTGATGCATTCAGCGGCGACACTGCAAAACCGGCGTTGCTCGATGCAAACCTTGGAAACCGTTGGGCCCTTGATGACGTCTGGGTAAAGGTGTATCCCATCTGTGGCTGGATCCAGGGGGTGGTGCAATTGCTTCTTGCGATGCGCGAGCAGAGCGGCGTCGAAGCGCACAAGGTCGCCAGAATCGTGGTCGCGACAAGCGCATTCGCCGTTCGGTACAACGGCAATACGGAGGTGGCCGATACCATGGATGCGCAGTACAGCATCCCTTACTGTGCATCGGTCGCGCTTACCGGGGATCCGGGAGATCCGAAGGCGTTCAGCCTGGATGCGATTGGCGACCCGGTCCGGGCCGAGCTGGCGAAGCGGGTCGAGCTCCTGGTGGATCCTGTCGCGGATGAGGTGTATCCAAAGCAGTTTGCCTGCCGTGTTGAAGTCCATCTGAAAGGTGGCGGCGTCTTGCATGCGCAGACGCGCGACGCGCACGGAACGCCTGGGAATCCTTGCGACATCGGAGAGCAGATCGATAAGTTCAATCGCCTGGCAAGCCTGTCCGGCTTTGCTGTTCCCGCGCAAGCCGTGGTGGATGCGGTGCAGAGACTGGAGTCGCTGACGTCGGTGACGACCCTGACCAGGCTGCTTCGTCCATAGTAAAAAGCTTGCCATGGTGACACGCGACCCGCGTCAGAGCGGGTCGGTTTTCTTGCGGAGACCCTTTCGGCTAGGGCCGGTCAGGCGGCCTCAGCCACCTGGGGATGGAAACGCCCCTTTTTCAGCCGGCGGATATTCACTGTTTCAAACACGCCGGCAGCGTGAAAGGTTTCGCCTTCGATGAAGCGCTGCGCCTCGGCCCGGCTCGGTACGTCGATAATAAAAAAGCTACCCACGAAGGCGGAGCCATCGTCGTTTTGTTGCGGACCAGAGAAAAAGATCTTGTCGTTCCAGCCATCCAGATAAGCGCGATGCGTGGTCAGGTATTTCTCGCGCAGTGCAGCGGAATTCGGCTTGTCGGTGCAGTTGATCATCCAAAGCATTTCTGTATCTCCTGGTGGTGATATTCCAGCATCGAGTTCCGGCATTGGCAGCCGGCCCGTGAGCAGCATCATAGGGCGATGCGTGTCCCCTGCTTTGCAGCGTGACATTGAATGACTTGCAATGCTGCGTTGAAGATTCACGGCCCATTGCCGCAACTCCGCCACCTACAATTTCTTCAGTTCAATCAAGGAGAATGAAGATGCGACTGAGAGATAAGGTGGCGATTGTCACGGGAGGCGGCTCCGGCCTCGGCAAGGCCATCGCCTTGCGCTTTGCCAGCGAAGGCGCCATCGTGATCATCGTGGATGTGAATGAAGCAGCGATGGCGTCGACCACAGAAGAGATTCAAGGCCTGGGCGGGAAGGCGCGTGCTTACAAGGTGGACGTGACGCAGCAGCAGGACCTGCGCAACTTCATGGAAGACGTGGTCGCCGCCGAAGGGCGAGTCGACATCCTCATCAACAATGCTGGCATCACCCGCTACCGGGCATTCGGCAGTATGGGCGATGCGGACTGGAGTGCGGTGCTCGATCTCGACCTGAAAGGCGTCTTCTTTTGCGCGCAGGCGGCGGCGCCCTATATGGAACGACAGCAGTACGGCAAGATCGTCAATATCTCGTCAAGCCTGGGTACCGGGACCACGCCGCATATCGGCGGGCTGACCCCCGGGGCCAGCGCGCCTTATGCCTCTGCCAAAGCCGCGGTCATCCAACTGACGAAGACACTGGCGCGAGAACTTGGCCCCAGTGGTGTCAATGTCAACTGTGTGGCGCCGGGCTTTTTCCTGACACCGCTGACAGGCGCCACGCGGAGCCCGGATGAGGTGGCGGAGCATATCCGTGTTCGTACCAGTATGGCTGTTCTCAATCGGCCCGGGCGGCTGGAAGAGCTTGCCGCAACCGTGTTGTTCTTCGCCACTGACGATTCCAGCTTTGTTACCGGCCACACACTTTATGTGGACGGTGGGCGAACCGACCGGATGTAAGCAGGCCCGAGCCAGATTGACGCCAAGCGCCGAAGTGATTCGGCACTTGGCTTGTGCCGGACAGATGCCGCACGAAGCGGCACGCGAAATCCTTCCCACCCTGGAGAACAGAATCATGGAGACAATGGTTCCATTGCAGTCGAGGAGTATCCGTCGTTTGCTCATTTCACTGCCTTTGCTCGCGGCCAGCGCGGTATTGATGCAACCGGTTGCGGCCCACGCAGGCTACCCGGATAAACCGATCAAGCTGCTAATCGGTTTTCCGCCAGGCGGCTCGACCGACCTGATCGGGCGGCTGGTCGGGGAAAGGCTGTACAAGGCGTTGGGCCAGCCAGTTGTCATCGAGAACCACGGGGGCGCCAATGGCGTGGTCGCGGCCAATGCCGTCGCGGCTGCGGCCCCCGATGGCTACACGCTGTTGTTGACTTCCATGGGGATGACGACCAATCCCTACCTGTACACAAAATCGGCGCGTGACCCGGTCAAGGATTTCACCCCGATTTCGCTGCTGGCTAACGTTCCTAACGTGATCGTGGTTAATCCGAAGCTGCCGGCGCGCAACCTGGACGAACTGATGCATCTGGCCCGGTCCCACAAAACGCCTCTGACCTCGGCCACGACGGGCCAGGCGGCGCCGGGTCATCTGGCTACGGAACTGCTGCAGCGGGCTGCCAACGTTAGATTCTCGTTCGTGCCGTACAAAGGCTCGGGCCCGGCATTGAACGATGTCATGGCCGGCTACGTGGACATGTCACTGCCGACTATCGTCGCTGCATTGCCGGCGATCCGGTCCGGCAAGGTACGAGCCATCGCAGTGACCGGAACCGGCCGGTCCAGCATGCTGCCGGATGTCCCGACTCTGTCAGAAGCGGGATTGAAGGATCTTGGTGGCACCTCGGGGTGGTACGGCCTGATCGGCCCGGCAAAAATGCCACGTGAGGTTGTCGAACGACTCAGCCAGGCTGTCGTCAAAATCATGAACAGCGCCGACGTACGGGAACGTTTTCAAGCCAACGGTGCCGATCCGGTCGGGTCCAATAGTGATGAAATGGCCGCCTTCGTCGCGCAGGACTACCGTCGATGGGGTGAACTGATCCGAGCCGCCAACATCAAGGCGGAAGGCCAATAACCGCGGTAAGGGTGCGCCACCGGGTCCACGGGCAAAGCCGAAGCGGCGGCCGCGCCTTGGCACGCATCCTGGCAGGTGCTAACATCTGTTCTTACAAGTGGCACCGATTCCGATAATCGGAACTTAACGAAGCGTCGTGAGGAGATAGGTATGTCTGGCAGTGTGACGGTGTTGATCGGCGGTGACTGTGGTCCTGCGCATGGGGCGCGGGATGGTTTTGCGATTGAGGGCTACACGGAGTTGGTGCGCCCCGTGCTCGAGCAGGCGGACATGCGGTTCGTGAACTGCATGCGGACTTATTCGAACCGAGGTATCAAGGCGGACCACGCACCACAGGTAGCGCAGCCGGTCGAGATGGCGGAGATCTACACCAACGGCATGTTTGACGCCGTCACCATGTCGAACAACCACACCTATGACGCCGGGCCTGACGCCATGCTGGATACCCGCGATTTGCTGAATTCGCGGGGCATTCAGGTGACAGGTGCGGGTCGGAACCTCAAGGAAGCCCGCCGTGCCGCAATCGTGGAAAAGAACGGCGTGAAGGTGGCCTACCTTGGCTATACGTCGGTCGCCGCGGCCGGCAGCGAAGCCAGGCCCGACAAGCCCGGCGTCACGTCGATCCGGATCAGGACGTCCTACGAAACCCGCGGTCCGCACCAACCAGTTGGCATCCGGACGGAGCCCGATCCCGAGGATCTGGCCATGCTTCTGGAAGACATCCGGGAGCTGCGCAAGGAAGCGGACATTGTCATCCTGGCTTTTCACTCCGGCGTCATTCGCCTGCCACGCGTGATCGCGGACTACCAGGTAGCCGTTTCGCACGCCGCCATCGATGCAGGCGCCGACCTGGTCGTCGCGCATGCGCCGCACATTCCGAAGGCGGTGGAAGTCTACAAAGGCAAGACGATTTTCTACAGCCTGGGCGTTTTTGCCATGACGAAGGGCTTCCCGGCACCGTCCTGGTCAGAGCCGGCATGGGCACATGGTGCGGTCCGGAATCATACCGATCTCGATCCCGATTACCCGCTCATGCCATATGGCAAGGCGTGTACCCTGAGCCTGTTAGCGAAAGCAGTGGTGTCAAAGGAAGGGGTGCTGCGCGTCGGATTCCTGCCCATGGCGATGGACCAGCGGTACCGGCCGGAAGTTTTGCGCCGCGGACATCCGAAGTTCGACGAGGTCGTCAATTACCTGGAATGGGCGTCCGTGGATATGCCGCATACCTTCCATGTTGAAGGGGACGAGGTAATCGTCACCGCCTGAGGCAGGCCCACGAAACAAGGGGTAAAGGCGTTCCGTTAAGCCACCGTGGTCGCCGCGAAAGCGGAGATCACGGTGGCTTTTTCAACGCCAACGGACCAAAAAAAGCCCGCCAACGCGGGAAAAGCCCGGTTCAGTGATGGATCCCCGGGGGCGAGACATTCGGTAAAGCCTGGACCAGCTAATCGCACACGCTGCTGCGGGCAGACGCCCTACCAGAGGGCGTGCCGCCACACTCGCTATTGCCAAGCCGCGCGGTCTTCGCGCGGATATTGAAGCACCATTGCCTCCAGGCCTTTCGCGCCAGCACGGATCTCGAACTTTTCCTCGTTCGGCTCCACGACCACCATGGACCACTGCGGCAGTTCTTCGTCGCCATGAACTAGGCTGCCGTTTCCGACGAAGATGTAGTAGCCGCCAGCGGCACGGGGATCAGGACCCTGTACGGTCATGCCTTCACCGAGCCGGACGACTTGTGCGGCCATGCCATCCGATTCGTCTGCGAACAGCGTCTCCCATGCCACTTCCGTGCGGGCTTTGAGAACCGGCTCGGTGGAAAAGCGCACCGGCTCTGAAGTCAGGTGCCTGCGTTTGCTTTGTTCCAGCTTCTCGCGGTACCCCGGCTTGTCGAGATAGATCGGCTCGGAATTCCCGGTGTACATGCGCATCGCCACGAACGACAGGCCTTGCGGGCCGGAAACGATCGGGCCGTACGCGGTGTGGTGATCCTTGAACTGGACCGTCAGCGGCTGCAACACCTGGCCACGGTTGCCGATGGTACCCGACCCGGCGACGAAGAGTTGAAACATCGTCACACCGTGGAAGTGCGGGACGATGGTTTCGTTGGCGTCCAGTTCCGACATCGTGGCCTGCGGGCCCGGCTGCCGCTCGTTGGAAGAGCGCGGGCCAAAGTACACGGTTCCCCAATGCTTGTTGCCAGTCCCCGGGGAAACCACAACATTTCGCTTCGCAATGGCGTCGGCGCCACTTCGCGTGTAAATCATCGTCATTCTCCTTTGCGTCTGCCGCAAATCGCGGAAGGGCTCCGCGCTCGTTTGCGGGTTGCTCAGCGCCTTCTGGCAACCCATGTCACCATCGTAGCAGAAGTTTTGATCAATAGCATCAGTTTCGAACAACGGAACCATTACGGAAGCGTTGTTGTGGTTTCGTTCATCAGAACCGATTCCAAAAATGTTGACTGGCGCGGCAGCTCAGACTAAAGTCAGGACTATCGGAGCCGGCCCAGCGCCTGGCCCGCAGGGGGCTGCTCGTCGCAGACGTTGTCGCGCACCAGGTGCGCAGTTTTGTCCCGATGTCGGTCGGGAATGGATCAACTCTAGGTATGAACAAATTCAGTCATCTATTCGAGCCTCGATCAATCGCCGTGGTGGGTGTCTCTGACGACGTCGCGCGCCCGGGTTCGCAGGTCGTGCGGGCCCTGCTCAAGAACGGCTACAGCGGCAAGATCTTTCCGGTGAACCCGAAGTACGAGCAGTTCGACGGCCTGAAGTGCTACGGGTCCGTTGCCGATATTGACGAGGACGTGGATCTCGTCGTCATCGGTGTCCCGGCCAAGGGCGTGCTGCCGGTGCTGGAAACGGCCGCGGAGAAGCACGTGCCATTCGCGCTGATCCTCAGCGGTGGCTTCCGAGAAAGCGGCCCTGAAGGTGTGGAGCGCGAACGGCGGATGCTGGAGATCGCGCGTGGCTCCGGCATGCGTATCGTGGGGCCCAACTGCCTCGGCTTCGCAAACCTCCACGCCAATGTGTATGCCGCGTTCGGCAGCATTACGCGCGAGCCCAAGCTCAAGCCGGGTTCCGTCTCGCTGGTCACGCAAAGCGGCGGTTTCGGCTACAGCATTGCGCTGGCATGCGAGGCAGCGGGTATCGGCTTCCGGCATGTGATTGCCACCGGCAACGAAAGCGATATCGATGCCGTTCAGCTCATCGATGCCTTGCTCGATGACGACGAAACGAAAATCATCCTTGCGTATATCGAAGGTACCCGGGACGGCCGGGCGCTGCTCGACGTTGGCCAACGGGCCATGGCCCGTGGCAAGCCACTGCTGTTGTGGAAGGCCGGGGTGACCGAGCAGGGCGCGCGCGCCGCGGCGTCCCATACCGCAAGCATGACCAGCAGCTATGACTACTACTCGGCGGCCTTCAAGCAGAGCGGTATCGTGGAGATTCGGGAAATTGACCAGGCCGTTGATTATCTGAAGGCGCTGGAAGGCGGCAAGTATCCGGCGGGCGGCGGGGTAGCGGTGATGGGCGTGTCCGGCGGCTCCGCCATCGTCTTCGCCGATGCCGGCGAGCCGGCAGGCCTGTCGCTCTGCGAACTGACTGAAAAGACCCAAACAAGCCTGCAGGGGGTCATTCCCAACATCGGGGCAGTCCACAATCCCATCGACCTGACCGCCGGCTACTTCTCCACCAGCAATCGCGCCAATCTGGAGACGGCGGTACGTGCCACGCTGGATGATCCCAATGTGCATGCGGTGTGCGTCAATATCGCGACGACCGGCAAGGCGGGGAGCCTGGTCGCTGCCGAGGTGCTGGGTGAGATTTCGCGATCGACCGAAAAGCCGATCGTCGTCTTTTCTTCGGCGCCAGCCAGCCAGGTTGGGGAAGCACTGACGGTATTCGCTAAGGCGAACATTCCTGTGCTGCCTTCGCCTTCACGCGCGGCCGGCGCACTGGCCATGCTGGCCAGCTACAGGCAGGCCCGCGCCCGTGTCGAACGCGCCGCAGCCTCGTTGGCACCGCAAAATGCGACCGCACCGCGCGACGTGTTTCCGCGTAACGCGGAAAATGCATCGCTGTCCGAAGCCGATGCGAAAGCCATCCTCTCGGCAGCTGGCATTCCGGTGTCCAACGACGTGATCGTCAGGGGTGTGGAGGACGCCGCCGTCTTCGACAACATGACCGCGCCGCTGGTGGTCAAAATCGTCTCGCCGGACATTGCGCACAAGACCGAAGTCGGCGGTGTCAAGGTCGGTATCCGCACGCGCGCCGAACTGGAGGCAGCGATCGCCGAGGTCCTGGAGAACGCACGCCAGAAGGCGCCGGCCGCCCGCATCTCGGGGGTCCTGGTCACGGAAATGATCCAGGGTGGCTTCGAACTGATCGCGGGCGTGGTCAACGACGAGGTCTTTGGTCCGGTAGTGGCCGTCGGTGCGGGCGGCATCTATGCCGAACTCCTCGGCGACACGACCTGCAGGCTGGCACCGTTCGACGAAGTGAGCGCGCGGGAAATGCTCGATGAACTGAAATGCCGGCGCATCCTGGACGGTGTCCGCGGCAAGCCGGCGCTGGATGTCGATGCCGCGGCGCGCGCGCTGGCTGCGCTGTCGCAGTTTGCCTGGGAATCGCGCGATCAGGTGGGCGAGGTCGACATCAACCCGTTGTTTGTCCTGCCCAATGGCGTGGTGGCCGCCGATGCTGTCATCATTCCCTGTGCTCACTCGGCATCACAGCCGGTCTCCGGGGAACAGTCATGACTGAGACCGTGATGGAACCGGTGACGCACCCGGTCACGTTCGAGCCTGTCGGCCACACGCTTGCGGTGCGCGAGGGCGATACGATCCTTTCCGCCGCACTGAGCCACAATTTTCCGCTACCGCATGGCTGCCGCACCGGCACGTGCGGCACCTGCAAAGCCAAGGTATTGGCGGGCGATGTGGATCACGGCGCCTCCGACGACTGCGTTTTGTCGGATGCTGAGCGGGAGCAAGGCTATGCGCTGCTTTGCCAGGCCAAGCCGCGATCTGCGCTGGCGATCGCAAGCAGCGTGGTGCGTGAAAACATGGACATCCCCATCGTGCGCCTGCCTTGCCGCGTACAACAACTGGAGCGGCTGGCGCACGACGTCATGCGCATCCGGCTGCGACTGCCCGCCAAGCAACGCCTGAGGTTCCTGCCGGGCCAGTACATCAATATCGTGATGCCGGGTGGTATTCGCCGCAGCCTGTCGATGGCCAATTCGCCGGAGGACGAGGACGTGGTCGAGTTGCATCTGCGCAACTACGGCGGCCCATTCAGCACCCACGTCTTCAATGTGATGAAGGAGAACGACCTGCTGCGGATTGAAGGCCCCGTCGGTGCGTTCTTTGTGCGGGAGCAGAGCACCAAGCCGATTATCTTCGTGGCCAGTGGCACCGGCTTCGCACCGATCAAGGCCATGATCGAGCATGTGGCTAGCAAGGGAAGCGCCCGTCCGATGAGCCTGTACTGGGGCGGCCGACGTCCGTCCGATCTCTACCTCAATGCGCTCGCAACGACGTGGCAGGAGAAATATGGGATCCGGTACGTGCCGGTGGTATCCGAGGCCAGCGATGAGGATGCCTGGGACGGTCGCACCGGCTTTGTCCACCGGGCCGTGATGGACGACTACCCGGACCTGTCCGGCCACCAGGTCTACGCGTGTGGCGCGCCGATTGTCGTGCAGTCCGCCCGCGATGACTTTATCAAGGCTTGCCGCCTGCCCGAAAGCGAGTTCTTCGCTGACATCTTCGTGTCTGGCGGCGGTAAGGTGCGTGCGGCTGCATAGCAAAAGTAGAAAGACAGGGGAGACCTCTAATGGATAGCAGGCAAGAGCATTTGATAGTCGAACGCGCTGACGACTTTCTGTGGATCACCATCAATCGTGCGGAGAAGGCGAACGCGATGACAGTCGCCATTATGGAAGGCATCACCGCTGCGATCAGGGCCGGCGCGAGTGATCCCACCGTCAAGGCCGTGCTGCTGACCGCAGCGGGCGCCCGCGTGTTCAGTGGCGGCGCGGACGTGCGCGAGCAGCCCGAGGACGGCGACATGGCGCGCCAGCGTGAGCGCCGGTCGCAGGCGCTGGCAGCATTGCAAGATGCTGTGATGGACAACCCGGTCCCGGTCGTCACCGCACTGAACGGCATCGCCAGCGGCGGCGGCGCGATGCTGGCATTGCTGTCGGACGCCTGTGTCGCGGCGGACGCGGCCTCGCTGTCTCTGCCGGAAATCGACCTGGGCATTCCCACATTTTCCGGGGCCAACATTCTTGAGGTCATTGGCGGACGCGCGCTCGCGCTGGACCTGATCCAGACCGGCAGGCGCATGTCCGCACGCGAGGCCTTGACGCGGGGGTTGGTTGCGGCCGTGGTACCCGCCGACGAACTAAAACATGCAGCGACGGTGCTGGCAACCACGCTGGGCGCCAAGGAGCGGCGCGTGTTTGCGGACAACAAGCACTGGATCAACCGGCAGCTGAAAGCAGCGCTGTCTGAAGCGCGTGCTGAGCATGCCCGGCACCGCAAGGCCATCGCCAAGGGCGAAGCACAATCCTTGCCTCGTTAAAAATCAGGAGGAGAAAAATGGCAGATCTGGAAACTGAAACGATTGGACGGGTGGTGGTCGCGCGCCTGAATCGTCCCGAAAAGAAGAACGCGCTGAGTGAGGAAATGCTCGAGCTGCTAGGCACGGCGCTGAAGAAGGCGAATGACGATCCGGCCATCGGCAGCTTTGTCATCACCGGGAGCGGGGACGCATTCTGTTCGGGCGGCGATCTCGGGCGACGTGGCTCGGAAGCCGAACCGACACCACTGGAACGCAAGCAGCGGCTCCAGAACGTCACACATCGGGTCGCGCTCGCGGTGGAAGAATTCGAAAAACCGCTGATCGCCGCCGTAAACGGTGCGGCCGTTGGGGCAGGAATGGACCTTTCGCTGATGTGCGACCTGCGCTTTGCAGCGAGCACCGCGAGATTTGCAGAGGCATACATCCGTGTCGGCCTTCTGCCAGGCAACGGCGGTTGCTATTTCCTGCCGCGTCTCGTGGGACCAGCCAAGGCCTTGGAGCTACTTTGGACTGGCGACTTCGTCCCGGCAGACGAAGCGCTGCGGATCGGGCTGGTCAATCGGGTTTGCAGCGCGGATGACTTGATGCAAGAGACGATTGCTTTCGCTGCTCGCCTGGCCGATGGCCCGCCGATCCAGACACGCGATATCAAGAAGCTGATGTATCAATCGCTTCGCACTGACCTGCGCACGAGTCTTGAAACGGTTGCATCGCATATGGCTGTGGTGCAGTCGACCCGTGACTACAAGGAAGCAATCCTGGCTTACAAGGAGAAGCGCAAGCCCGTATTCGAGGGTCGCTAAAACACGCTTCTTCTCTGCGTAAAAAGTGCCTAATGAAGCGCTTTTTAAGGGCTGCTGTAGGAGCCCGTCCGGTGGGGCTGCCTACGGCGGTGGGGGGACGGTAGGAGGCGTCGGGGGGCGTGGCACCAACCCTACTGCCCGTGATGTACCATACAGGGTTTGAAAATATGGATGGAACACCTCCAAATGATGCGCTCGGTGCAACGTATTCTTGCTGTATTCGAAAGCTTCACCGCCGAACGGAGCAGCCTGACGCTACAAGAGATTGCTGACCGCATCGAGCTGCCGAAGTCTACGACGTTCCGCATTGTCCAGAGCCTGGACCAGGCCGGCTATCTGGTTCGCCTGGAAGACCAGCAATACTGCCTCTCGTTCCGCTTCACGCGACTGGCCGGCCTGGTCAAGAGTACGCTCGGCATCCGCGAGATCGCCCGCCCGATCCTGGTCGAGCTGGCGGAGAAAACCAAGGAGACAATCTCGCTCCATACGGTCAGTGGCCAGAATCGCATCTGCATCGACGCGGTGTCGACAGACGCATCGCCGCTGCGTGCCGTGGTCCAGGCGGGCGAGCAGATTCCGCTGCTCATGGGCTCGGGTTCCAAGGTGCTGATGGCGTATATGCCCAAGGACGAGGCGGCGCCTCTCGTCACCGCGGTCGCCAAGGCGACCAAGCGAACCAAGGCCGATGTGCTCGCGGAGTTCGAGAAAGTGCGCGAGCAGGGCTATTCGGTCTCGCACGGGGAGCGCCTGCTAGGCATCTCGGCGATATCGGCTCCCATCAAGGACGTGCACGAGGAAGTGCACTATTGCATTTCACTTGGTGCGCCGACGGTGCGTTTGCAGACGCGGGAAAAGGAACTCGTCAAGCAAGTGGTCAGCGCCGCCGCCAATATTTCGCTGCAGTTCGGCGGCAAGCTGGACTAGCCGGTCCAATGGGGTAGGCACGCTGCACGCGGCCTACCACCCTTCACCCCCGCTTGCCGGACGCTTGGGCGTCAGAGCAGTGACCCCACCATCCCGCCTTCCACCGGAATCGTCGCGCCGTTGACAAATCCTGCCTGCATCGAAGCCAGGAACGTTACCACGCCGGTTGTCTCCTGCTGGGTACCGAGTCGACCCAGCGGCGTCAGTTTCTTGCGGGCGGCCGTTTGTTCCGCAGAATAGGCGGCACCGCCGCTGCGGTGTGAAGTGTCGATCAACGCGGGCGCAACACAGTTCACCGTGATGCCACTTGCACCGACCTCATTCGCCAGGTGCTTCATATAAGCCGTAACGCCGGCCCGAAACACCGTTGACAGGCTGTGATGCGGCATCGGCTGCTTGACTGATGCCGAGGTGATGGCAATGACCCGGCCCCAGTTGCGGTCGAGCATCAGCGGAATGACGTGGGTAACCACCTGGATGGTGCCCCACAACTGGTTCTGGTACGCCTCTTTCCAGCGCTCCTCGTCGGTTTCTTCGAGTGTGGCGCGGATCGGGTTGGGGGGGCGTGACGTATTCAGGACGACAATGTCGGGTCCACCGTCGTTCTGCCGGAGCGAGGAAGCCAGGCGTTCCACGTCGGCGCGAACCAGCATATTGCCTGGGACCGCAACGGCCTTCACGCCGTGCTGCTGTTCGATCTCATCCGCAACGGCTTGCAGCTTGTCAGCGGAGCGGGCGAACAGCACCACATTGACGCCCTCTGCAGCCAAGGCGTGCGCAATGTTCCTGCCCATGCCGCCGCTGGAGGCGGTGATCAGCGCAGTCTTTCCTTTGATTCCGAGATCCATGTTTTTTGCTCACTAAGGTGGGGCGGATAAACATTCGTCGGCAATTTGCCGGCCACTAGTCAAGGCCAACCATACCCATCCAGTACTGGAGTTGGCTGCCTGAGGTCTCTACATCGTACTTTCGGCAGAACTCCAGACAGCCATCGGCCTGGATGCGAAAGACCGAGAGCGCCGCCGGCACGTGCCGGATACGGTCGCCATCGCGCTCGTGCAGGGCCTTGATGCTTGCCGTAACCAGCAGGCGGCCATCCGGATCGCAGGCAAAGGTGCGGATGTGGAAGGTTTGTGTGTTGACGTGCTGGAGAAGTTTCGGTTCGCCCGTTTCCGGGTCGATCCCATAAACCGCGATATTGTTTTCGCCGCCTGCGAATACCTTGTGCTCGCCGTCGGCGACGGTGTGGTCGGCCCGATTGGCAACGTAGACACAATGACCGGCCGGATGGACATGAATCGGTCCGCCGATTTGTCGCGGGCGCACCAGTTCCGGCTGGCGCAGCGTTGGACAGGCGAAGGCAGGCGCCGCTTCAATGCCGCGTTCGCTGTAGCGGAACATATAAAGCCGGTTGGTGCGTTCGTCCGATGCGTAGAGCCAGGGTTTTGACGGATGGAACGCGATGTGGCGCGGGCCGAATCCATATCCCCCCTGCGGGGCCACCACGCCGCCCGCCGAGAGTTGACCATCCTCGAAGCCGAAGGTCCGCAACGCCCCCGGCTCTTCCGGCTTGTCGCCCTGCGCCTTGTTGCCGCGATCGACGATCACTGCGGTGCGGCCCGACGGCGTGACCATGACCTGATGCGGATAAATACCGTAGTCCAGGGCGGTGGCCTGCACGACGCGATCGCCGATTTCGCCATTGGCCTCTACGCGATGCACTGTGACCCCGCTCGACGGATAGTTGTGGCCATTCAGGACATAGCGCCCCGAGGGATCCACGCACATATGTACGGCGCGACGCGGCAATGGCTTGCTTTCCCCATGGGGAAGCAATGCGCCATCCGCACCGATGGCGAAGGCGCTGACGTGGTTGTAGTCCGATTCGACCCGCGGGCCGCCGTTGCTGGTGGAAACATACAAGCACGGTTTGGCAGGATGCCGCCAGGCATATTGCACCTTGGCGGGAACCCGGACGGTTTCCTTCCTGACAAGCGTAGCGGAATCGACGTCCACCGCGTAATGGGTGAGCATGTCGTCAACGGCGCTATATAAAGCGATGGATCTTGCCATCGGATTCTCCGGTGGGTATTCGGATCAGGGCGTATTGTCGGCAACTGGCGTGAACATCGGAATCGATGTGCCACCTTCCGACGTCTTGAAGACCACCCTGACGCGCTGGCCGATCCGGACCGTGTCCAAATCCGTGTCCACGATATTCGTCAGGATGGTGGGGCCCTCATCCAAAGTCACGTATGCGATGCAGTATGGCGTGCCGGCGCCGCGGCGCGTGACACTGTAGGTGTAGATCACGGCGGTCCCTTGGCTGTCGGCCCATCGCACATCGCTGCTCCAGCAAAAAGGACACAAGGCACGCGGATAGTGATGCGATTGCTCGCAGTCGCGGCAAACCTTGAGCAGCAGCTTTCCTTGGGCAGCGGCGGCGAAATAGGGCTCGTCACCCGGATTCAGGGCGGGGTCGCTGATCTTGCGGGCTTCGGAAAACGTCGGCATGTCATTTACTCCCTTTCCATGATGAGCGTGGCGGCGCCGTGGCGGTGGCCAATGGCTCCGCCGATGCCGGTGGCCAGGGCAAGTGTGCAATCTGGCACTTGCACGCTCGGGTGGGCTTCGCCGCGCAGCTGGCGCACCGCTTCGATGATCTTTGTGATGCCGCCGCGATTTGCCGGATGGTTATTGCACAGGCCGCCACCGTCGGTATTGAACGGAAGCTTGCCCACGCCGGAGATCAGGTTGCCATCAGCAACGAATCGGCCGCCTTCGCCTTTCTTGCAGAAGCCGAGGTCTTCCAGCTGCAGGATCACGGTGATGGTGAAGCTGTCGTAGATCGACGCATACTGAATATCGGCAGGGGTAACGCCCGCTTCTTCGAATGCCCGCGGGCCTGTCCATGCCGCGCCGGTGTAAGTGAGGTCGACCTTGCCGGCCATCTGATGCTTAGTCGATTCGCCTGCGCCCAGCAGCTTGATGCGCGGGCGTGCCAGGGCCCTGGCAATCTCCGGGCGCGCCACGATCACTGCGCCACCACCGTCGCTTACGACGCATGAATCCAGACGATGCAGCGGATCCGCGATCATCGGCGAGGCCAATACGTCGTCCACCGAGACGACGTTGCGCAGCATTGCGTTTTCGTTGTATTGCGCATGGTGCGAAGCGGCAACTTTTACCCAGGCCAGCTGGTCGCTGGTCGTGCCGAACTCATGCATATGCCGCATGGCGCACATGGCGTACAGGTTCAGCGTGACCGGGCTGTAGGGCATTTCATAGGGCGCCTCAGGCATATTGACGCCGCGGACGCGGACCTGGGTGCCGGAGATGCCCTCCGAATTTGGCCGTCCGGCCAGAGTGATGAGTGCCACGTTGCACTTTCCCGCCGCAATTGCCTCGGCCGCGTGGGCCACGTGCGCCAAGTACGAGCATCCGCCCATATCCGTGGAATCGACATGCCGGAGCCGGTTCAGGTTGAGGTAGTTCGCCATCGACCAGACATTGGCTCCCGGTGCGTCGCCGGCGCAAAAGAAGCCGTCGATGTCGTCCCGCGACAGACCCGCGTCTTCGATCGCACCTTTGGCGACTTCCGCATGGAGCTGCGCCACGGAGTGCTCCGGCGCTTTGCGCAGGGGGTGTTCATACGCCCCGATGATGTAGGCCTTGCCTTTGATTGTCATGCCGAGTCTCCTTGCAGTCGGTTACTGGACAACTGCCGTTCGGTTTCATACACTGGAATCGATGCTAATGATCAGAACCCATGATACCATCGTGTCCAAGGTTGTGGGGAACCTGAAAAACATCGGGACAGGGCCGGCATGGCTCGTTTTAGTGATTCAAGAGGGGGGGGCTGTCCGCAGGCAGGTCCCCCAGCGCCGAGCCCGCAAGGGGCAGGTATGACGAAAGGAGTAGGACCATGGAGAACCAGCTATGCGCGAGCGGTGACCACTCGGGTGCGAGTGCCGTCCTTGCCGAATTCAAGGTTTGGCAGTGCGTACTGTGCGGCTTCGTGTACGACGAAGCGATGGGAATGCCGGAGGAGGGCATTGCGCCGGGTACGCGCTGGGCTGACATTCCGGACGACTGGATGTGTCCGGAGTGCTCGGTGGGCAAGAGCGACTTCGAGATGGTCGAGGTGTAGGACAGGTAAAGCCGGCGCGGTGCGAGGCCGGATCGCCACGGAGGGTGAAATGGGAATCGGTGGAATGTCCCTGCGCGGGCTGATGCAGAAGTGGCTCGGGCCAGATGCGGCGGAGATGGCAAGGATCACCCGCATGCGCGACGACGCGAGCCCTCGCGGCTATGTGCAGGTCGAGGTTGAGCGGCCTTCGGGCGCGCTGTGCTTGATGTTCTTCCGCCACGCCGACGGTTCCTGGTGCGTGTTCCCGCCTTGCGACCGAGCCGCCAGGCAGGCGTGACAGTCAGATCCTGGCGGCCGCGCGCGGCGCCATGATGGAGAATTGGATGATCGATGTACTAGTGATAGGAGGCGGCAATGCCGCGCTCTGCGCCGCGCTGATGGCGCGCGAAGCCGGGGTTTCGGTACTGCTGCTGGAGTCGGCGCCACGCGCGTGGCGCGGTGGCAACTCGCAACACACCCGCAACCTGCGATGCATGCATGATGCGCCGCAGGACGTGTTGGTCGACGCCTATCCGGAAGAAGAGTACTGGCAGGACCTGCTCAAGGTGACGGGCGGCATCACGGACGAACACCTGGCGCGGCTGGCGATCCGCGCGTCATCGACGTGCCGGCCGTGGATGCGCAGGCACGGCGTGCGTTTCCAGCCGCCACTTTCGGGCGCGCTGCACGTGGCCCGCACCAACGCCTTCTTCATGGGCGGCGGCAAGGCGCTGGTCAACGCGTATTACCGCAGCGCCGAAGCGATGGGCGTGCAGATCCGTTATGACACCCCGGTCGACAGCATTGAGCTGGATGGGGACCGCTTCGTCGCCGCACGCAGCGGCGACATGCGCTTTACCGCGCGCACCTGCGTGCTGGCCGCGGGCGGCTTTGAGTCCAACCGCGAATGGCTGCGCGAAGCCTGGGGCCAGAACGAACGCGGCGAATGGCCCGCCGACAACTTCCTGATCCGCGGTACGCGCTTCAACCAGGGCGTGCTGCTGCAGCACATGATCGAATCCGGCGCTGACGCCATCGGCGACCCATCGCAATCGCACTGCGTCGCCATCGACGCGCGCGCGCCGCTGTACGACGGCGGCATCTGCACGCGCATCGATTGCGTGTCGCTGGGCGTGGTGGTCAACCGCGACGCCGAACGTTTCTACGACGAAGGCGAGGACTTCTGGCCCAAGCGCTATGCGATCTGGGGCCGGCTGGTGGCGCAGCAGCCCGGGCAGATCGGCTATTCGATCATCGACAGCCAAGCCATCGGCCGCTTCATGCCGCCGGTGTTTCCTGGCGAGAAGGCGGACACGCTACCTGAGCTCGCGCGCAAGCTTGGGCTGCCAGAGGCGCAGTTCGTGCGCACGGTGCAGGACTACAACGCGGCGTGCCGCGTCGGCACCTTCGACCATACCGCGCTGGACGACTGCCACACCGAAGGCCTGGCACCGGCCAAGACGCATTGGGCCAGGCCGCTCGACCGGGCGCCGTTCTACGGCTACGCGCTGCGGCCGGGCATCACCTTCACTTACCTGGGGCTCAAGGTCAACGATCGTGCCCAGGTGCACTTCGGCGGAAAGCCGAGTGGGAATCTGTTCGTGGCGGGAGAAATGATGGCGGGCAACGTGCTCGGAAAGGGATATACGGCCGGGGTCGGCATGTCGATCGGCACGGCTTTTGGGCGCATCGCCGGCACGCAGGCTGCATTGGCGGCAGGCATCAACACGGGAGCCGTCCATGCAGAAGCTTGAAGCCCTGGCGCGGGAAGCCGCGCAACTGGCCGGGAACGAAGAAGGCGCGATCGCCACGCCCGGCACTGGACGCGTGATCCGCGTGCTGCCGCTGACCGACAATGAAGCCGAAGTCGCGCGGCAGATGCAGATCTGCAATGCGTGCCGTTACTGCGAAGGCTTCTGCGCGGTGTTCCCGGCGATGACGCGCCGGCTTGAGTTCGGCAAGGCCGATGTCAATTACCTGGCGAACTTGTGCCATAACTGCGGGGCGTGCTATCACGCATGCCAGTATGCGCCGCCGCATGACTTCGGCGTCAACGTGCCGCAGGCGATGGCGAAGGTGCGGCTGGAGACGTATAGCGAATATGCGTGGCCGGCGCCGCTGGGCAAGCTGTACAAGCGCAACGGCCTGACGGTGTCGGTCGCGCTGGCGATCGGGTTGGCGTTGTTCCTGGTGCTGGCCGTGACGGTGGGCGGCGCACTGTGGCGCACGCATGCGGGCGGGAATTTCTATGGGGTCTTCCCCCACAATACGCTGGCAGGCATGTTCGGCGCGGTGTTCGGCTTTGCGGTGATCGCGCTGGGCATCGGAGTGCGCCGCTTCTGGCGGGACGTGTCGGCCGGCACGGCCTCCGCGCCTGCCGTGGCCGAGGCGGCGAAGAACGTGCTGGCGTTGACCTACCTGGATGGCGGGCATGGCGATGGCTGCAATGAGGCGAGCGATCGCTTTACGCTGGCGCGGCGGCGCTTCCACCATTTCACGTTCTATGGCTTCATGCTGTGCTTTGCTTCGACGACGGTGGCGACGGCTTACCACTATCTATTGGGATGGCATGCGCCGTATCCGGTATTCAGCCTGCCGGTGCTGTTGGGAACCGCGGGTGGGATTGGGCTGTTGATCGGCCCGGCCGGATTGCTGTGGCTGAACCTGCGGCGTCATCCGATGCATGGCGATGTGAAACAGCGGCCGATGGATCGGGGCTTCATTGCGTTGCTGTTGTTGACCAGCGGGACCGGACTGGCCTTGCTGGCGGGACGTGAGACGGCGGCGATGCCTTTGCTTCTGGCAGTACACCTCGGTGTCGTGATGGCCTTGTTTGCGACCCTGCCGTATGGCAAGTTTGCGCACGGCATCTTGCGCACCGCAGCGCTGTTGAAGTCCAACATTGAGAAACGTAGGCCCAGCGAACTGCGCCTCGGCGACGACTGATCGGGGGCCTTCTTCGCCTGCCAACAGCGGGCGTAGAGGGTCGAGCTGGATCAGCGAGATTCAATCTGCTGGCGCAGCCCCAGGCGTAAAGCTTCGGTGCGCCAGCTTTTTTTGCTGCCCGGCAACGTCTCCACGGCCCATCGGTTCCGGTGGCGGCTCGCTGGCTTCGGAAGGGGAGACTGACTGCGTGAATTGCTACGACTACATCATCGTTGGCGCCGGCTCGGCAGGATGCGTGCTGGCCCGTCGACTGAGCGAGGATCCCGGCACGCGTGTGCTGCTGGTGGAGGCGGGCCCGCCCGCTGACGATTTCTGGATCCGCACGCCCGCCGGCATGGGCAAGCTGTTCAAGTCCGAGCGCTACAACTGGTGTTTTCAGACGGAGCCGGTGCCGAGCTTGCGCAATCGCCGGATCTATTGGCCGCGCGGCAAGACGCTTGGTGGCAGCAGTGCCATCAACGGCATGGTGTATGTGCGCGGCAACCGGCGCGACTTCGATCATTGGCGGGATCTTGGCAACCCAGGTTGGGGCTGGGACGACGTGTTGCCGTACTTCAGGCGCTCGGTGTGCGATGCCGCTGACACCGAACCCGCCAGCGGGCCGCACGGACTGCTGACCGTGAGCGATCCGTCGGTCCTGCACCCTGCGGCGCTGGCGTTCCTGGCGTCGGCGCAACAGACTGGCCTGGCACGCCTGGATGACTTCAACGAAGGCGATCAGGAGGGCGTAGGGCTGCTGCGCGCCACGATTCGCAACGGCGTGCGGCAGTCCACCTATGACGCATTCCTGGCCCCCGTTGCCGGGCGCCGGCCGAATCTCGAGATCCGTACTGGTGCGCATGTACGCCGCGTGCTCTTCAGTGGCCTGGCTGCTACGGGAATCGAGGTCTTGCTGGAGGGACGGACCCAGCGGTTCGAAGCCGCGCGCGAGGTCATACTGTGCGCGGGTGCACTGAGTTCGCCGCATCTGCTGATGCTGTCCGGCATCGGCGACGGCCAGCAGCTGCGGCAATACGGCATCGCGACCGTTGCGCACGTGCCGGGCGTCGGCAAAAACCTGCAGGACCATTTCGCGGTGCGCGTGCAGGCGCAGACCACGCCTGGCGGCTCCTACAACCAGCATCTCGGCGGATGGCGAAAGTACGCTGAGGGCGCGCGCTATCTGATCACCAAGGGTGGCTACCTTGCACTCGGCTCATCGATTGCAGCCGCCTTCGTGCGCAGCGGGCCAGATGTCGAGTATGCGGACATGGAACTCAGTTTCCGGCCCATGACATTCTCCTACGATGGGTCCAGTAAAGCGGTAGTCGACAGTTTCCCCGCCATCAGCGCGTCCGTTTATCGCGTGCGCCCGGCCTCGCGCGGTGAGGTGGCACTGCGTAGCAGCGATCCCATGCAGTCGCCTGCCTTTGTGCCGAACTACCTGCAGGATCCTGAAGATGTCCGCGCGATGCTGGCGGGGTTGCGGCGCTTGCGCGAAATACTTGCCATGGAGCCGCTCTCTGCGCTGATCGTCCGCGAACTTGTGCCGGGCGACCCGGTACGCACCGACGCGCAATGGATCGACTATATGGAGCGCGAAGGCCAGTGCGCGTTCCATCCCGCGGGCACATGCAAGATGGGCAAGGACAGCATGGCAGTGGTTGACGCACGCCTGCGTGTGCGTGGCGTCGAGCGCTTGCGCGTTGTCGATGCGTCGATCATGCCTGTCGTGACCTCCGGCAACACCAATGCGCCGACCATCATGATCGGAGAGAAGGGGGCCGACATGATCCTCGCCGATCGAACCGCGTCAAGCCGGACGGCGTAGCGGCTGCGAAGCCGATCTCCGCAATAACAAAGGCCGCGCTTGCTCAGCGCGGCCTTTCGATATCCACTTTGCGCGGGATCGTCAGAACCTGTGACGCAAGCCGATGGCGGTACCGAACTGGTTGGCGCCCGCCTGCACCGTCCCAAAGCCGTAGCCGCCGCCGCCAAGGCCGAGGTTGGACCCGTTCCGGTTCTTCGTGTAGCCGACCGAGATATAGGCGTCGGTGCGCTTGGAGAAGGAGTAGTCGGCGTTCACGGCAAACATCCAGGGATCCGCCTTCGTATCCGCAAAGTCCTGGTAGTAGACCGCGGCAGAGATCTGCAGCGGCTGCGTGACCTCCCAGCGCACGCCGGTCCACCAGAGATTGGAGCGTTGGTTGCCGGCCACCGGAGCCCCAGGCAGCAGCGCACCATCGTAAGCCTTGGCCCAGCGATAGCCCACGTACACCTTTGCCTTCTGGAAAGCATAGGTGCTGGCCACTGTCGCGCGACGTGCCGTGGCGTCCGGATTGACAGTGGTCGTGCCCGTGTTCAGCTCGTCATATGCGGCGGCAATGGAAAAGGGGCCCGTGGTGTACGTGAAGTTGCCGCCAAACTCGCGACCGAGCTTGCTGTTGCCGGGGACCTCGCTGCCGTTTGCCGTCCCGCTTTCCGCGCCAAAGCTGTACATGGCACTCGCCTGCAAGCCCCCAAAATTGCCCACATACTTGACGGTGTTGTCCGCGCGTCCGACGAAAGCGCCGTCGTTGGCCAGCAACGAGTATCGGCCCATGATCCCCATGGGGTCGATATCGCCGGCGATGCCATAAAGCGCGTTGGTCTGGCGACCCAGCAGCAGCGAGCCCCACTGCCCCTGCAAGCCCACATAGGCGGAACGTCCGAACAGGCGCCCGCCTTGCGATGATCTGCCGGTATCGGACTCAAAGCCGCTTTCGAGGACGAACACGCCTTTCAGGTTGCTACCGAGATCTTCCACGCCGCGAATCCCCCAGCGCGATCCGGCCATGTTGCCTGGCGTCATGCGGAGGACGGAATGATCGCCCGGCGTCAGATGGTTGATGTACTCGAAGCCGGTATCGACCAACCCGTACAGCGTCACGCTGGATTGCGCCACGGCGGCCGTGGAACAGGCGCCAGCGATTGCTGCAAGCAGGACGTTAGCTCTCAACTTCATGGGGTCTCCTCAATTTGGTTGTAGTGGTGAAGCAAGCAAGACTGCAGGGGACGATGAACGCAGCGCTCATCGCAATCCGGAACACCGATTGGTAGTGGGTTTGCCGGCCTGATGCGTCACCGGTGACTCGCAGCCGGGACTTGGCATCAAATGCGAAGGAGCCTTTTCGTAACAACGGAAGGCATCCTCGGCGCAGAACTGAGACTTTCAGATGGCAGGAACGCTGGCAACTCTAGCCGACAGGAATTCCCCAGTCAATAAAACGAAATCGGTTTTAGTGATTGAAACCACTAGGGTTTTCGATACTAAGGGTGCGCGCGAAATCGCTCACGAGGCATGTATGAGTGCGCCCGATCACCTTCTTCCCCGACCTGCACCAAGTTCCATTGAGAGAAACCTATACCTTTGAATGAAACTCGTGCTACTATGAATTCGAACATGAAACCACGTCGGACATGCCCGCTTCACGTGTAGCGGCTGGAAGGAAACCTGATGAATCAAGCCCAGACTGTCACTTATGCCGTTGAGGACGGCGTCGCATTGATTGCCGTGAACAATCCTCCGGTCAATGCACTGGCCGCCGGTGTGCGAGAAGGCATCATGGAGGGCATCGCGCGTGCCAATGCGGACGCCGGTATCGAAGCCATCGTATTGCTGGGAGAAGGCAAGAACTTCATCGCTGGCGCGGACATCCGCCGGTTCGGCAGCGCCCGGCCGGTTTCCACCCGCACCAGCGCCGCGGCGATCGAAGCGAGCGAGAAGCCGGTGGTGGCGGCCATGCACGGTTATGCGCTAGGCGGTGGACTCGAGCATGCGCTGGCGTGCCACTATCGGATTGCGAGCCCGGACGCAAGGCTCGGCTTGCCGGAGGTCAATCTTGGCATCATCCCCGCGGGCGGTGGTACGCAGCGGCTGACTCGTATCGCCGGCCCGACTGCGGCCCTGGACGTCATCCTCAGCGGCCGTCATGTCAGCGCCGGGGAGGCGCAGCGACTCGGCATCGTTGATGCCATCGTCGAAGGTATCGATCTGAAGGCGGCAGCCATTCGCTTCGCCAAGGACGTCGCTTCACAGCGGCCGTTGCCTCGTGCGCGCGATATGGTGCAGCGCGTCGCGACGGATGCGGCCATGGCTTCACTCGACGCCGCGCGCAAGTCCATTGCCAAGAAGTCGCGGCATGTCAAGGCGCCGGCTTATGCGCTCGAATGCGTGCAGGCCGCGCTCACGATGCCGTTTGACGAGGGTGTAGCGCTGGAGGCGGAACGCTTTGTTGAGCTGGAAAGTTCCGATGAGGCAAAAGCACTTCGCTACGCCTTCTTCGCCGAGCGCGAAGCCGCCAAGGTTCCCGGCGCTGCGCCCGCTGCCAAGACGCAGCGCATCGGATCCGCTGCCGTGATTGGTGCGGGCACGATGGGCAGTGGCATTGCCATGTCCTACGCGGATGCGGGCATTCCCGTCAAAGTGTTGGAGGTTTCTCGCGAGGCGCTCGATCGCGGCATGCAACGCATCCAGGACACCTATGCGGTCCGTGTCAAGCGAGGCAGCTTGTCGCAAGGCGACATGGATGCACGGATGGCGCTGATCGAGGGGGTGCAGAGCTACGAAGCCATCGCAGACTGCGATGCCGTCGTTGAGGCGGTGTTTGAGCGTATTGACATCAAGCAGGAGATCTTCGGCCGACTCGATACCGTGATGAAACCGGGTGCATTGCTGCTGACAAACTCGTCGGCCATTGATATCGACATCATGGCGGACGCCACCGCGCGTCCGCAGGACGTGGCCGGTGCGCACTTCTTTGCGCCGGCAAACGTCATGAAGCTCTGTGAGGTGGTGCGCGGCAGCAAGACCTCGCCCGAGACGGTGGCGAATGCCATGAAGATGGCGCGCGACATGGGCAAGGTATGTGCGGTCGCCGGCTCATGCGACGGCTTTGCCACGAACAGAAGTCGCGCCCCGATGATGACCGAGACAATGCTGATGCTCGAGGAAGGCGCAACGCCGGAGCAGATCGACAAGGTCATGGTCGACTTCGGCTACCCGATGGGGCCGTTTGCCGTCAACGACATTTCCGGTCTGGATGTCAGCTATGAAGGGCGCAAGCGCCGCGCAGAGGCCAACCCTGAGTACCGCAAGCTGCATGTGCCGGACCGCCTTGTGGAAATGGGCCGCAAAGGACAGAAAACCGGCGCCGGCTGGTACGCCTACCGCGAGGGCGACCGTACCCCCTATCCCGACGATGTGGTGAAACAGGTCATCGCGGAGGTGGCGGAGGAGTTCGGCATTCCGCAGCGCACCTTCACCGACCAAGAAATCCTGCACCGCTTGCTGTTCGCCTCGGTCAATGAAGCCTGCAAGATCCTGGAGGAAGGCAAAGCCTACCGCGCGAGCGACATCGACGTCATGTGGCTGTACGGCTTTGGCTTCCCCCGTCATCGCGGCGGCTTAATGTTCTGGGCGGATACCGTCGGGGCGCAGGCAGTCTTGCAGCAGGTTTCCGAATGGCATGAGCGATATGGCAAGCGCTGGGCGCCCAGCAAGCTGCTCGCTGAAATTGCCGTGGCCGATGGGGCGCTGCGGGAGGCGAAGGGTGCATCACTCTGATGGGGCGCCAGTGAAAGCCTGCTGGAAAAGTTGTCCGATATGACAGATCGTGAAGCAACGAGCAAGGCAGCCAGCCAGCTATCCGGTTCGGAAGTGCCATTCAAGATCTGGCAGTGCATCTTGTGCGGATACATCTACGACGAAGGTGCTGGCTGCCCGGAAGACGGTATTGCCCCAGGCACGCGTTGGCATGACGTGCCGGACGACTGGATGTGTCCTGAGTGCTCGGCCGCCAAGGGGGATTTCGAGATGATGGAGATCTGACGATTCGGCTCAGCCCGGAGATTCGCCAAGTTCCCTGGCCATGCGGTATCGCCGCCCAGCCGGGACCATAGAGGAGACTGACTTGAAGATTGGATATATCGGCCTCGGCGCACTGGGCCGGGAGCTCGCCCGGCGTTTCCTGCCGGCGCATGACCTTTGCGTGTGGGATCTGAATCCGGCCGCATGCGAATACTTGTCGTCGCAGGGCGCCGCGGTGGCCTCGTCCGCGGCGGAACTGGGGCGGCAATGCGAAGTTGTCCTGGTGTGCCTGCCCCGCAGTGCCGATGTCCACCGGCTCGTCTTTGGGCCCGATGGTCTGGCAGCAGGGTTGTCGAAGGGCAAGCTTGTGATCGACCAGACCAGTGGCGTGCCCGGCGAGACGCAGCAGATAGCCGAAGCGTTGGCCTGCCAAGGCGTGGAGATGATGGATGCGGCGGTATCGGCCAGTCCGCATGTTGTCGCCGAGGGCGGCGCGACGCTGATGGCTTCCGGCCCGGATGCCGTGTATGAAAGAGCGCTACCAGTCCTGCGCGTGATCAGCGAGTCCATCGTTCGCTGCGGCCAGCGTGTCGGCGATGGCCAGGCGATGAAGACGGTCAACAACGCCATGAACGCATGTGCCCGTCTCGGTACACTCGAGATGGCGGCGCTTGGCGCAAGGGTCGGCTTGTCGCTGGCGGCAATGAGTGACTATCTGAACCGTGGGAAGGCACGGAACCAGACCACCGACAAGATGCTTCCCGCGCTGGTGCAGGGCAAGTCTTCGACGAACTTCGCACTGGCGTTGATGGTGAAGGACGTGGCGCAGGCAGTCTCGCTGGGTGCCCAGACTGGCGTGCCGATGCCGATCACCAGCACGACACTGGGCCTGCTGCAAGCCGGCGCTAATACCTTAGGCCCGAACGCGAAGCTGGAAGACATGGTTGGGGTGATCGCGTCCCTGGCGGGGACGCAACTCGCGCCGGCGCCCACGGGCAACGCTGTCGGCAGCGCAAGCCCCGACGCGCAGCAGACCCTGCGCCTCCTAGAACATGGCGTGGCGGCCCTATGCCGCCTAGTCACTTATGAATGCACCGCCGTTGGCCTTCGTTTTGGCCTTGGTCTCGCCGACATGGCGACCGTCGTCAACCGAAGCTCCGGTTGGAGTGAGGCTTCGCGGACTATATTGCCCGCCCTGATGTCAGGCCAAGCGGCGGAAGACATCCGCCTGCGGTCCGTGGTCGATGGACTCCAGTCCACTTGCGCCCTGGCGGTCGCAGCAGGCGCCCCTATGATGCTCCTGCAGGTCGTCCGCAGCCTGGTCGAGCAGGGGAGCAACCAGTTGCCCGACACGGCCGATGTTTCGCAGATGCGCTGCGTTTATGAATCGATGGCAGGGGTCCGCTACGGCCACTGAGCGCTCAACGGAGCGCTGATCGCGATCCAACACCCAATTACAAATAGTATGGGAGACAAGAAATGAAGCAGTCTGTCAGGAACCTGTTCGCCATCCTGCCGCTGGCGATGGCAAGCGCAGCCCCCGCGCTCGCAGCGGATGCATATCCGAGCCGTCCTGTTCGCATTGTGGTGAACACCGGCCCCGGCGGGCTGGTGGATTTCACCACGCGCCTGGTCGCACAGGAAATGAGCATGCGACTGAAGCAGCAAGTCATCGTCGAGAACCGCGCTGGCGGAGACGGCATGATCGGCATCAACGTCGTCAAGGCGGCCCAGGCTGATGGCTACACGCTGCTCGCCTCGGCGGGAACCATGACGTACCAGCAAGTGCTGAAGAAAGACGCTGGTTATGACGTGACCAAGGACTTCACCGGCATCGGTTTCCTTGGCAAGTCGCCGCTTCTCCTCGTCGTGGCGCCGGACAGTCCCAACAAGAGCGCTGCGGATTTCATCAGAAATGCCAAGGCCAATCCAAACAAGCTCACTTACGCTTCGGCAGGCGTTGGCACGGGCACGCACATTGGCGCAGCGCTGTACCTGCAGAGGGCTGGCCTGCAACTTCTGCACGTTCCCTACAAGGGCAATGGCCCGGCCATGCCCGATGTGATGAGCGGGCGTGTCAGCATGATTTTCGAAGCCTACGGCAGCGGCAAGGGCTATCTGGCCGGTGGCAAGCTGAGGGCACTGGGCGTTTCGTCGGCGACCCGCGTCAGTACCGCGCCTGATATCCCGACCCTCGCCGAACAAGGCGTGCCCGGCTACAGCTTCTATACATGGATGGGCCTGGTGGCGCCGGCAGGCACCCCTAAGGAAGTCGTGCAGAAGCTTTCCGAAGCGCTGCATGCCGTGTATTCCAACAAGGCCCTCAAGGAGCGATTCAAGGCAGAAGGGATCGAGGACACCTATATGTCGCCAGCCGAGTTCAACGCCTTCATGGCCAAGGAAGTCGAGGACATCACCAGGCTGTCGAAGGAAATCAAGCTCGAGAAGCAATAGGGGAAGCGATGCGCCCAGCGAGACAGGGCGCTGACCCAACAGCACGAAAGTATTCAGGAGATCAACGCATGCCATCTTTCTCATCGCACGTCAAACCGGCTAACGCACCAGTTAATCCCGGCCATCGCAAGGCATTGGACTGGCTGGCCAGCGGCCCGAAGCGCCTCCTGATTGGCGGCGAGTGGGTCAACGCCGTCTCCGGCAAAACGTTCGCCACCATCGATCCGTCCACCGAGCAGACGCTGGTCGAGGTGGCCGAGGCGGACCGCGAAGATATCGACGCGGCGGTTCGCGCCGCCAGGCAGGCCTTGGAGGCGCCCTCGTGGGCCGGGATTTCCCCACATGTCCGCGCCCGGTACCTGCTGAGAATCGCCGATGCCATCGAACAGCATGCCGAGGAACTCGCGGTGCTGGAGACCCTCGACATGGGCGCGCCGTTGGCATTTTCGGTGGGCCGTGTCGCATCGGCGGCTGAGCTGTTCCGGTATTACGCGGGCTGGGCAACGAAGACCCATGGCACCACCAATCCCACGGACGCGTCCCGCTTCATCTATACGCTGCGTGAGCCCATGGGGGTGTGCGCGCTGATTAATGCCTGGAACGTGCCGCTCGTCATGGCGGCGACCAAGCTGGCGCCGGCGCTAGTCTGCGGCAACACCGCCGTGCTGAAGCCGGCGGAACAATCGCCGCTGACGACGCTTCGGTTGGCTGAACTGATCCAGGAACTCGACTTGCCGCCTGGCGTGGTCAATGTCGTGCCGGGATATGGGGCGACAGCGGGCGCGGCCATGGCGGCCCATCCGGATATCGACAAGATTGCCTTCACCGGCTCAACGGGGGTTGGCAGGCAGATTCTCCAGGCGTCGGCAGGCAACATGAAGAAGGTGACGCTAGAGCTTGGCGGCAAGTCACCCAATATCATTTTCCCGGATGCCGATCTTGACCGTGCCATTGAGACCGCCGTGGTGGCGTTCTGCAGGAACTCCGGACAGATTTGTTCCGCTGGCACGCGCCTGTTCGTTCATGAGAGCTTGCATGACGAGATCGCCGGGCGCGTAGCGGAGATCGCCGCAACGTACCGGGTCGGGTCGCCACTGGCACCGGACACCCAGATGGGTCCCATTATTTCCGAGCGCCAGATGCATCGCGTCCTGTCCTATGTGGACGCCGGACGTGAAGATGGTGCCCGTCTTGTGCTGGGTGGTTCGCGCGTTGGTGATACAGGCTACTTCGTCGAGCCGACCGTATTCAGCGGAGTGTCCAATGCGATGCGGATCGCGCGAGAAGAAATTTTCGGCCCGGTGCTGTCCATCATCCCGTTCAAGGATGAGGCCGACGTTGTCGCGATGGGCAACGATACCGAGTACGGGCTCGCTGCGGCGGTCTGGACCCGTGATGTCAGCCGCGCACACCGGGTCGCCCGCGCGCTGAAGTCCGGGCGCGTGTGGATCAACACCTATGCCGAAACCGACCCCGTGATGGCCATTGGCGGATACAAGCAATCCGGCTATGGTCGGGAGATGGGTGCGGAGTCGATTGACGCGTATAGCCAGACCAAGTCCGTGCTGATGCGGTTGTGAGGCCAGATCACGTGCGAAGTTTGTGCAGGAGACAATTTATGGCTATCCGTTCAGTCACGCGCTTCCTTCCCATTGGCATGGCAGCGATGTTCAGCGTGGCGACGCACGCCGCGGAGTACCCGGCCCGTCCGATCCGTATCCTGGTGGGATTCGCCGCGGGTGGCAGTACTGATGCGATTGCCCGCTTTTATGCCCAGAAGCTGGCCGTCGAGTTGAAGACGCCGGTTGTCGTGGAGAACAAGCCCGGTGCGGGCCAGATCGTTGCGATCAAGGCACTGAAGGCCGCGCCGGCGGACGGGTATACGCTCTACATGGGCACCGGCAGCGCCCTTTCGCAGACACCGGGGGTTCAGCGCGGCACGTTGTCCTATGAGCCGTTGAAGGACTTCGCCATGGTCGGGCTGGTGGCTGCCGCGCCTGGCGTGATCGTGGTCAACCGCGACCTGCCGGTGCGTTCCTTGCGCGACCTTGCTGCCTATTCCAAGGCGAACCCGACGAAACTGAACTTCGGTTCGTCCGGTATCGGTTCAGCCAGTCATTTGGCGGGCGCGTACTTGAGCAACGTTGCCGGCATCACCATGACCCACATTCCCTATAAGGCGGATGCGGATATCGTGCAGGCGATGTACACAGGGTCCGTCCATGTCGGCATCGCACCGGCCCAAGGGGCGATGGCGGCAATCAGCAATGGGAAGGTCCGGGCGCTGGCGGTAACGGGCACGCACCGGGTGAAGGTGCTACCGGAAGTACCAAGCCTGGCGGAAGCCGGTATCAGCGGAGTGGAAGGCCTGGATCCTTACACCTACTACGGTCTCGTTGGGCCGAAAGGCTTGCCTGCCTCCGTGGCCACGAAACTGAATGTGGCCGTTAACCGCGTATCGCGCGAGCCGGTGTCCGCAGCGCAAGTCCGGGAGAAATACTACGCGGAGCCAAGATCCGGCAGTCCTGACGACCTGCGCAAGGTCATTCAGGAAGATACCGACAAATGGGCCCGCTTCAGCAAACACGTGAATGTCGCGGGCTGAAATCGAACAGCTACGAAAGAACAGGAGGCAAGTGCTATGAACACATCGGAAGGCAATCAGGGTTGGACGTCCGCAAAACGGCTGGAAGGCAAGGTCGCGGTGGTCATCGGAGCAGGTCAGAGCCCCGGCGAAGGGGTCGGTAATGGCCGCGCAGCGGCGATGCGCTTCGCGCGCGAGGGCGCTCGGGTACTCGCTGTCGATCGGCGCCTGGAATCCGCCGAGGAGACCGCGGAGCTCATCCGCGCAGAGGGCTTCGAATGCGTCAGCTTTGCCGCGGATGTCACCCGCGAAGAAGATCTGGCGCGTGCGATGGCCGAAGCTACCCAGAAATGGGGCTCACTTGACGTGCTGCACAACAATGTGGGGGTAAGCATTGCCGGCGGGGATGCCGACCTGCTCGATATCACCGAGGAAAACTTCGACAACGTCTGCCGCATCAATCTGCGCGGCACCGTGTTTGCATGCAAGCACGCCGTGGCGATCATGCGCAAGCAAGGCGGCGGGGCGATCGTCAACGTTTCGTCGGCTGCCGCGGTCGGCAAGTATCCGTACGTCGCCTATAAGGCGGCCAAGGCGGGCGTTGTCGCGTTCACCGAGCAACTCGCGCTACAGAATGCCCAATATGGCATCCGCGCCAACTGCGTGTTGCCAGGCCTAATCGCAACGCCCATGGCAGTGGACACGCGCGTGCGCGAATGGAAGCAGTCTCGGGAACAGGTCTCCACAGAGCGTAACGCCAAGGTTCCCCTCGGCCGCCAGGGCACTGGCTGGGACGTTGCCAATGCGGCATTATTCCTCGCTTCCGATGAGGCGAACTTCATCACCGGCGTATCGATGCTGGTCGATGGCGGCCGCATCCTGAACCGTATCTGACGCATTCCTCTGATTCGCTTGTACCTCTGCCGGATAAGAACATCTACCATCCTAGCGCAGTCGTTGGGCTTCCTGACGCTTCCTTACACCAAGAAGGATCCCGGTTACACCATCAAGGACTTCAGCGGGATCGGGCCGATGACTCGCGCCCCGTTTCTGATGCTGGTGGGTGCTGGCGGAGCGCGTTCGCTGAAGGAGTACATTGCCAAAGCCAGCGCTGGAGATCTCAGCTATGGGCATGGCGGAATAGCAAGTGCTCCGCATATCGCGGCCGAGTCGGTGCTGCGCTCCTACGGGTCAAACGTGCTGCCCGTCCCCTATAAGGGCAACGGTGCTGCGATGACGGACGTCATGGCCGGTCGCGTATCGATGTTCTTTGACGCGTATATCAGCAGCTCTGGCTATGTGAAGAGCGGGAAGATGCGGGCGCTGGCCGTCACGTCGGCGCAGCGTCTGCCCGCCGCACCGGATATCCCGACCTTCAGGGAGCAAGGGCTCGATTACACCTTCAGTGTCTGGCTCGGCCTGTTGGCGAAGTCCGGTACGCCCAAGGATGTGATGACCCGTCTTTCGGACGCACTCAGGTACGCATTGACCGATAAGGCGTTGGTGCAACGATTCCAGGCCGATGGTGCCGAACCGTATATTCTTTCGCCCGAAGCGTTCGACGAACGGCTCGCCACGGAATTTTCCAGTCTGGAAAAGATGGCAGCCGACCTGAAATTCGTCAAAGAGTGACAGCACCGCTTGCACGCGGCGACCCAGGATGTTGTCGCGTGCTTGATATACGCAAAAGAAAGTCGGAATTGCAATGCAAAAATTTGACTATATTGTCGTCGGGGCGGGCTCTGCGGGATGCGTGCTTGCGCGCCGCCTTAGCGAAGACCCGAAGATACGGGTCCTGCTGATTGAAGCCGGGCCGTCGACTGACCGCTTTTGGGTAAATACGCCGGCCGGCATGGCCAAGATGTTCTTCCACAAGCAGCTCAACTGGAACTACTTCACCGAGCCCATGCCGCAGCTACATCACCGGCGCATGTACTGGCCCCGGGGCCGTGGGCTGGGTGGTTCCAGCGCCATCAATGGGATGGTCTATATCCGAGGGCACCGGCAGGATTTTGACGATTGGCGAAATGAAGGAAACGCTGGCTGGGGCTTTGAAGACGTGCTGCCGTATTTCAAGCGCATGGAGCACAACGCGCGTGGAGAGGATGCCTATCGTGGCATCGGCGGCCCGCTCTACATTAGTGATCCCGCGGTATTGCATCCGAGCTCCGCGGACTTCATCGAGGCCGCGGTTCGCCAGGGCATAGCGAGAAGCTCGGATCTAAACGGCGAGATCCATGACGGTGTTGGTTATATCCAGCACAATATCCGGCGTGGCCGCCGTCATTCCGCCTACAGTGCCTATGTGGAACCGGTGCGCCATCGGCAGAACCTTGTCGTGCAATCGGACTGCCTAGTAACGCGTATCCTGCTTCAAGAGCGACAAGCCTACGGTGTCGAGGTCATACTGAATGGGCAACGAATCACGTTCATGTCCGCGCGCGAAGTGATTGTCAGCGCCGGCGCGTTGAATTCTCCGCAGTTGCTCATGCTGTCGGGAATCGGCCCCGGCAACGAGTTGCAGCGCCACGGCATACCTGTGCGCTGCGATGTACCAGGCGTTGGTCAGAACCTGCAGGACCATTTCTATATCCACTGCAGCTTCCAGGCAGCCGATGACAGCTCCTATAACCGTCATATCAGCGGGTTGCGCAAGTACTGGGAGGGAATGCGCTATCTTGCGACGGGCGGTGGCTACCTCGCGCTCGGTTCGTCCCAAGTGGCGGCGTTTGTCAAAAGCGGGGAGGCGCAGCCCCACGCTGACCTGCAGATAAGCTTCCGACCGATGACGTTCACCTATCACGAAGGTGGCAGGATCGAGGTTGACCCCGCGCCAGCCGTTGCTGCCTCGGTGTATCGCGTCCGGCCCGCCGCAAGTGGCACCGTAACGCTTAGGTCTGCGGATCCTTCACACCCACCGGTATTGAACCCTAACTTCCTGACACATTACGAAGACATTGGCGCCATGATCAGCGGTATCCGCAAAATACGCGCCATCATGGCTACCGAGCCGATGGCGTCGCGAATCCGCCAGGAGACGCTGCCCGGGCCCGGTGTAGAAACGGATGATGAACTGATGGCCTTCATGCAGCAGCACGGGAATTCGGCCTTTCATCCCGCGGGGACTTGCAAGATGGGCACCGACGACCTTGCCGTCGTGGACGAGCGGCTCCGCGTCCGGGGCGTGGAACGCTTACGCATTGCTGATGCTTCGATCATGCCACGGGTGACATCCGGAAATACCAATGCACCGTCCATGATGATCGGCGAGAAGGCCGCCGACATGATTGCTGCGGATGCCATGCCGCTGCGACCTGTTTGATACGGCCGCGCTTTTGAGTCCCAGTGGGGATTGTCCTCGCGAAGTCGTGAGTCGGTCATCGACTGCGGGGCTGGATTAAAAGGATCGGGGCGCTTCCTCCTTCACAGCTCTCCATTTGCTCCCCGCGGAGCCTGTCTGGCCTGGCATTGTGGCGGAACGACAGGCTCCGGCCTTCTTTTTACCTCACTACGCGACCCGGGCAGCCATAACCGCCTTGCGAGGCACGTGCTTTGCGCCTGTAATGGTAGGAGCCAAGGGCTGTTCGAGGGTGCTATGCGCTGCACAAAGTGTGGGTTCGACAACCCCGCGCGAGGAAGGTTCTGTGAGGAATGTGGCCATGTATTGGGCCGGACCTGTCTGCAATGCGGCCACCAGTCCCCCGCCACGGCAAAGTTCTGCGGTGCATGCGGCGCCGCCTTACCTGCGCCTGGCAGTCTTTTGGCCTCTGGTAGCGTTTCAGCGAATTTCGTCGGTGCGCCGGTTCTGTACACGCCTGCGCACTTGGCCGAGCGTATTCTGGCCGAACGGGCAGCCATGGAGGCCAGAGGGCAGGAAGCTGGCGAGCGCAAGACGATTACCGCGCTGTTCGCCGATATGGCCGAGTCGACGGCGATGATTCAGGACCTCGATCCGGAGGAAGCGCGAGAGCTGATCGATCCGGTCGTGGCCATCATGATGGAAGCCGTACATCACTATGAAGGGTACGTCGCCAAGTCATTAGGGGATGGCATCCTGGCACTGTTTGGTGCCCCGATTGCGCACGAAGACCACCCGTTGCGAGCGTTGTATACGGCATTGCGGATGCAGGAAGCGATGCGCCGCCATGGCGCCAGCATCCGTCTGGAGAAGGGTATCCCGCTGCAGGTCCGGGTTGGCATTCACACCGGCGAAGTGGTGGTGCGCTCTATTCGAAAAGACGATCTACACACCGACTATGACCCGGTTGGCCACACCATTCATATCGCTTCTCGGATGGAAGGGATGGCGGCGCCGTCGTCGGTGCTCGTTAGCGACTCGACGTACAAGCTTGCGGACGGATACTTCCATTTCAAAGCGCTCGGCGCCACAAACGTAAAAGGCATTCGGACTCCGCTTTACGTCTATCAGCTGCTCGGGCTTGGTACATTGCGCACGCGACTGCAAGTGTCGGCCTATCGGGGCCTGGCGAAGTTCGTCGGACGCGAGCGTGAACTCGAATGTTTGCATGCGGCGCTGGTCTCGACCAACGCAAGGCACGGACGGATTATCGGCGTGGCGGGCGAAGCTGGTGTTGGTAAGTCGCGCTTGTTCCACGAATTCAAAGCCCGTTCGCAGCAGGGTTGCCTGGTGCTGGAAACTTTCTCGGTTTCGCATGGGAAAGCATTCCCCTACCTTCCGTTGATCGATCTGTTGAAAAACTACTTCCAGATCGTAACGTCTGATGATGAGCGGTTGTATCGCGAAAAGGTTACCGGCAGGCTGCTGAGGCTGGACCGCGCGCTGGAGGATCAACTCCCCTATCTGCTCGATCTGCTGGGTATCCGGGAACCGTCGTCAACTGTGCCAATGATGGATCCCCGGCTCCGGCGCCAGCGCACTTTTGAAGCGGTTATCCGTCTACTGGTAAGAGAAAGCCAGAACCAGCCCGTCTTGTTGTTGTTTGAAGATTTGCAATGGCTGGACAGTGAGACCGAAGCATTTATTGATGCGCTCGTAGAGCATGTGCCGGGTTCCAGGATCCTGTTGCTTTTCAACTACCGGCAGGATTACACGCATGACTGGGAATGCCTGCCTTGCTACCTCCAGTTGCATCTGGACCCTCTGGGTCAAACCGATGCACAGGGGCTACTCACGACGCTATTGGGTGATCAACCCGGGCTTGGGCCGCTGAAGGAGCTGATTTCGGCGAAGACGGAGGGCAATCCGTTCTTCATGGAGGAAGTAGTCAGGACGCTAGCGGAAGAAGGCATTATCCTGGGCGAGCCGGGCAGCTACCGGATCCAGACGGCCCCTGTGTCGCTTCATATCCCGACCACCGTGCAGGGCGTGATCGCCTCGCGCATTGACCGCTTGCCCCAAGCGCAGAAGGAGCTGTTGCAGACCCTGGCGATTATCGGTAAGGACTTTTCATTAAGCCTGGTCCGGTGTGTTGCCGCCTTGCCCGAGCAGAAGCTGCCGCCGCTACTCGACCATCTCCAGCGCAGCGATTTCATTTTTGAGCGTCCCGCATTCCCGGAAGTCGAGTACGCGTTCAAGCACGCGCTGATCCAGGAAGTTGCCGCCAATTCCCTGCTGCTCAGTCAACGGATCAAGCTGCATGAGCGCACCGCCGAGGCAATAGAGTCCCTGTTTCCCGGTCGGCTGGACGACTACGTTAACGAGCTGGCCCACCATTACAGCAAAAGCGGGAATGCCAGCAAAGCGATCCAGTATCTGCATCTTGCCGGCGAGCAGGCATTACAGCAGTGCGCGCAGCGTGAAGGGATCCGTCATCTCGGTACAGCCCTGGAGCTTCTAAGGGCCTTGCCGGATACCCCCGAACGGACTCGCGAGGAGATCCGCCTGCTGCTGACACTCGGTCCTGCCTGGATCGCCGCCCGCGGCCATGGGTCGACAGAGGTCGAGGAAACCTACACCCACGCATTAGCCTTGTGCGAACGCGACGGGGGAATGCCGGAGCAGTTCTCCGCGCAGTCAGGCCTTTGGTCTCACTTTCTATTGCGGGCGGAGCTGGAGCGGGCACTCGCCCTGGCAGAGCGTCTGCTGGGCCTGGCGCAGAACACAAACGACGTGGAAAGGCTTGCGGAGGCTCACCGGGCTTTGGGCGTTACACTCCTTCGCCTGGGGAGGATCGGGCTGGCGCGTCATCACATGGAGCAGGCCTTGACACTGCACCGTCCCGGTCGGCAATCCTATGACCACCTGCTACGCCTTATACGAAACCCCGGGGTCCATATACGCAGCACCCTTAGCTGGATCCTGTGGTATCTCGGCTTACCGGATCAGTCGCGCAATCGCTGCGAAGAGGCACTGGAGTTGGCCAAGGCGGCGTCCGATCCGTTTGGCCTGGCGCTGAGTCTTATCTTCGCGGCGGAACTATATCAGCGCCGGGATGAGGTCCAGAAGTCGCTGGAATACGCAGATGCCGCCATTGCCGTATCGAGCGAGCGCGGGTTCCCGCTCTATGGCGCATGGGGAACGATCCTTCGCGGATGGGCGCTCGCTCGACTGGGTAAGCGGGAGGAAGGCATCGTGCAAATGCGATCGGGACTTCGCGCTCACCGGGCGACGAAATCCGCGCTGGGGCGGCCATCACTGTTGGGTCTTCTTGCCGATGCATATGGCAGTGCGGGGAAGTTCGAATCCGCGGATCGGGTGTTGGGCCATGCGCTCGCGCTGACGGAATGCACAGGCGAGCGGTTCGATCGAGCTGCACTGCTGCGCCGGCGGGCAGAACTGTTGCTGATGACAGGAAGGGGCGTCGTAAGCATTGCTGCCGCGCACAATGAAGCGGAATCCTGCCTCAGCAGGGCCGTCGCGCTCGCACGTGAGCAAGGCGCGCGGTCGGTTGAGCTGCAATGTGCGCTGAGCCTGGCCCGCCTCTGGGATCTGCAGGGCAAGCGTGACGCCGCCCGTGATTTGCTGGCCGAAGTTCATGGCACATTCGCGGAGGGGTTCGATACCCGCGATTGGCTGGATGCCAAGGCTCTGCTTCGCGAATGGTCCTGCATGCGCAGGCCGCAACCCGATGGGTAGCGATGCTATATTCCATACAATGGAACCGTGGCTATATAACGGAACCCTTTATGATAGGCTCGTTCACCCAGGATGTCGGTAACACCTGACGTCGCTATACGGAGTCGTTGATGGACGTGCGTGGACTGCGGTACTTCGTCCAGGTGGTCGAGAGTGGCAGCCTGACCAAGGCATCGCGCCAGTTCTTCGTCGCTCAACCCGCGCTCAGCCAGCAGATCGCCCGGCTTGAAGATGAGGTCGGCAAGCCCCTGCTGGTGCGGTCTGCGCGGGGCGTCGTGCCCACGCCGAATGGGGCCGCGCTATATCGCCACGCCAAGCTGATGCTGCGTCAGCTCGACGAGGCAGTGCTGATTGCACGTCAGGAGTCCTCCAACGTGAAGGGCCGCGTTACGCTGGGCCTGGCGCCAACCACCACATGCATGGTGGGGCTGCCACTGCTGCTGCATATGAAGGAAAACTATCCCGGCATCGTGCTGAACGTGGTTTCGGCACTGCCGCAGCATCTGGAAGAAAGGGCACGGCGCGATGAACTCGACGTCGCGATTCTTTTTAGCAAGACAGCAGCCAGCGACCTGGTCTTCGAGCCGCTCCTCGAGGAGGACGTGTTCGTGATCGTGCCTGCGGACAGCCAGCTGATCGCGCCGGACAAGACGTCGTTGACGCTTGCTGAAGCAGCGGCGCTGCCCATGGTGCTGTCGTCGCCAAGCCACAACTTGCGACGCCGCTTTACCAGCGAACTGGAGCGCGCCAACCTCTCCGTCGAGATCCTTGCCGAGATTGACTCGGTCCAGCTCGTTATGCTTTATGTGGCGAAAGGGGGCGGGGCCACGGTTCAGCCGATGGCAGCCACTCAGGTGCACTATGCGCAGCAAGGGTGGCGATGCCTGCCGATCGCTGACGCGCCGATCTCACGCGTGAACTATGTGTATTCGCTGCCCGCGCACAAGCTGTCGGCAAGTGCGTCGATTGTGCACACCGAGCTGGCGCATGTCGCGCACAGGTTGATCCAAAGCGGCATATGGCAAGGAGCGCGGATCCTTCCGGCGCCCCAAGCCTGAGGCTGGGGTTGCCCGCGGCTCGCGGTCTTCCCCGCCACAGCCGTGCACCACCCATCCACCGGGCCGCTTGTCCCCATAAGCCGGCGCGATGGGGGAGGCAACAAAACAATATTTCCTCCTTCGCAGCCCGGCTCCTTAAGATCCATGCACGAACTCGTTTGTCGTGCAGGCCCCGCAGACAAAGCCGCTGCAGGTATCCGGGCCACGATGCCATTCCCCGCCATCGAAGGAGACATTCTTGACTGACACCCCATCCACAATCCGGCCGGCATTCTTGTCCAACCCAGACAAGTTGCATTTCATTGACGGCAAATGGCAACTGTCAGCGAACGGTGAAACCATCCAGACCTTTAACCCCGCCACCGGCAAAGTGCTAGCGACCGTTGCGCGTGGCGGACAGCAGGACATCGATGTGGCGGTCGCCGCCGCACGTCGCGCATTTGAGGGGCCGTGGAGCCGGTTCACTCCGCATGAGCGCTATGCGCTGATGCTGCGGGTGTGCGATGTCATCGACGAGAACTTCGAAGAGCTGGCCGTCCTCGACACGCTGGATATGGGCGCACCCCTGTCGCGCACGAAGGCCATGAAGGATGGCCTGCTCAAGACCATCATGTACTTCGCCAGCCAAGCGATGAGCTGGTCCGGCTCGACCATTCCGAACTCTCTGTCCGGTAACTACACCACGCTGACGCTAAAGGCACCTGTCGGCGTGATCGGTGGCATTACGCCGTGGAACGCACCCTTGATCAGCATGTGGTGGATCATGGGCGGCGCTTTGGCTACCGGTTGCACTGCCGTCATCAAGCCTGCGGAAGACGCTTCGCTAACGACCCTACGAACGGCCGAATTGCTTTGCGAAGCGGGTGTTCCAGAAGGCGTGATCAACGTCGTGACGGGGTATGGCTACGAGGCTGGCGCCGCTCTCGCCGCGCATATGGGTGTCGATCGCATTGCATTCACCGGTTCCACCGTCACAGGTCGTGAGATCATTAAAGCTTCAGCTGGAAACATGAAGCGAATCCAGTTGGAGCTGGGGGGTAAGTCGCCGGATATTGTGTTTGCGGATGCCAATCTCGACAAGGCGGTCCCCGGAGCGGCGATGGGGGTTTTTAATAACTCGGGACAGATCTGCTCCGCAGGAACAAGGATCTTCGTCCAACGAAGCATCCATGAAGAGTTTGTTTCGCGCCTCGTAGACTTCACGAAAACAATCAAGGTTGGCGATCCGTTTGAGCCCGGTGTTCAACTTGGCCCGCTTGTTTCTAAACGTCAGCTCGACCGTGTGATGACCTACATGGCCATCGGAGCCGACGAGGGCGCCAGGATGGCCGCAGGCGGAAACCGGCTTGCAGGCGAACTGGCCGAAGGCTACTTTGTCGCCCCAACTGTTTTCGATGATGTCAGCAATGACATGAGGATCGCCCGTGAAGAGATTTTCGGGCCCGTGGCGTCGGTAATTCCGTTCGACACCACCGAGGAAGCGCTGCGACTGGGTAACGATACTGAGTACGGCCTGGGAGGCGCCGTGTGGACGACCAATGTCGGCACGATGACCCGGATGATTCATGGCATCAAGGCCGGAAAGGTGTGGGTCAATTGTTATGGGCTGGCCGATCCGGCCGTCGGCTTCAGTGGCTACAAGCAAAGCGGGTATGGCATTAAAGGCGGCGCCCAACACGTTGAAGGTTTCCTGTACGAGAAGAGTGTCTGCATCAATGGCGATTAAAGCTGTTGCGCAGGCCTCGCAGCGAAATCCTCATTGACTCATGATATCGAAGCAGCAGATCTATGCAGGCAAATACTTATGACTTCATTGTGGTCGGCTCCGGTTCCGCCGGTGGCGTGGTAGCCAGTCGACTCAGTGAAAATGGCAAGTACACGGTCCTCTGTCTCGAGGCGGGCGTAAAAGGCGGCAAATACATTTGGGCACGGCCTCCTCTTGGGGTTGTATTCCTGGTTGACAACCCCCTGGTCGACTGGCGTTACGAGTCCGAGCCTGACCCCACGCATGGCGGCCGTCGCATTGCGTGCCCCCGTGGAAAGATGCTGGGCGGAAGCAGTTCAATCAACGCCATGGTTTACAACCGTGGTCAGAAGCTGGACTACGATACGTGGAGCCAGCTTGGCTGCAAGGGTTGGAGCTTCAAGGAGGTTCTGCCTTACCTCAAGAGAATCGAGAGCACAGAGATTGGTTCAGACGAATACCGCGGTCGCACAGGGCCAGTCAAGGTTATTCAAAGCAAGAAGCTGTCCTCGTTCTATGACCTGTTCATTCGATCGGCCCAGGCCGTAGGTATTCCCTACAACAGCGACTACAGCGGTGCCTCTCAGGAGGGCGTAGCAATGGCACAGCTGACGGGCTACCGCGGCGAGCGTCACAGCACGGCAACCCAGTATCTTGCCCCGGCCAGAGGAAGGCCGAATCTGACTGTCGCTACGGGGGCTGAGGCTACCGCCTTGATCATGGAAGCGAAGCGTTGTGCAGGCGTTCGGTTCCGCTGCAACGGCACAGTCCAGGAAGCCCGAGCCACGCGTGAAGTTATTCTCTGCACGGGAACGGCCAATACCCCCAAGCTCCTGGAATTGTCGGGTATCGGTAATCCGGAAGTGATCAGGAAGCATGGCATCCCCGTCGTACATGAACTGAAGGGCGTCGGCGAGAACCTGCGGGACCACTATGCTGCCATCATGAAGTGGCGGTTTGCCGAACGCGGCGTCTCACTCGCAAGGAAGGGGCATGGATGGCGTCTAGGCGTTGAAATCCTTCGCTGGGTATTCTTCCGCAAGGGACTGATCGCCCAGGGCCACGGTTCGATGCGCGTATTCGCGCGCTCCCGTGCGGAACTCAACGAGCCGGACGTCATGATGGTGGTCAGCCCATACATCATCGATGTCAAGACGGGCAGGGGACGCCGCATGTCGGATGTGGAAGGCTTCATGATGTACACGCACGTGCAACGCACGGAAAGCACCGGCAGTATTCACATCCGGTCAAAAGACCCGGCTGCACCGCCCATGATCCGGTACCGCTTCCTTGATACCGACTATGATCGCAGCACGGCCATAGCGGCCGTTCGCTGCGCTCGCAAGATCGCCGCGGCCTCGCCGTTGCGGGATATGGTTGCTGAAGAGATGTCGCCGGGGCCGCAGGTGCAAACCGATGAGGAACTCCTGGAGTTCATCCGGAATACTGGCCAGATCACGCAACACATGGTCGGCACGTGCAAGATGGGCAGGGATGCGATGGCGGTTGTCGACGAACAGCTTCGCGTGCATGGTATCAAGGGGCTTCGGATCGCCGATGCCTCGGTGATGCCGACCATCATTTCGGGGAACACGAGCGTGCCTTGCATGATGATTGGCGAAAAGTGTGCGGATATGGTTTTGGCCGCCGCGCAGCAACTTGACTCAGTAGGCGAAAGCAGGCCGCGCGGCCTGCGGAGAGCAGCGCAGGGAATTCGTGCGCCTGAGAAGGTCGGGTAAATTGATGACCCTTGTATTGCCCAAGGATTCACTCCAAAAGCTTTCGCAAAGTGAAATGAGTGAGTCCGAAATACAAAGATATTTTTCTCTGAAAAAGAGAACAGGAGACAAAATGCAACCCACGATCTCGCGGCGGGCGCTACTTGCGCTAGGGGCCGGCGCTTTGCTCGCGCGGCCGCTCTTCGCCCAGCCTTCCAGTGCGCGCCCCATTCGAATTCTTGTTGGATTCAGCGCTGGCAGCGGGGCGGACAACGTCGCCAGGCTATACGCCGCACACTTGACAGAACTGCTGGGTGCGCCCGTGATTGTCGACAACAAGCCAGGTGCTTCGCAACTGCTTGCCATTCGTCCGATGCTTGCCGCGCAGCCGGACGGCTTGACCTTGACGTTGGCAGGCGGTAGCGCGCTTGGCCAGGGCCCCGGAGTTCGCAAAGACCTGCCCTATGACCCGCTGAAGGATTTCAGCCTGATCGGCATGATCGCAACGGCCCCTGGCGTGTTTTTCGTCCATCCGTCAGTACCGGTGTCATCGATGCGAGAACTGATTGCCTACGCGAAGGCGAATCCCGGCAAGCTGAATTACGGCTCAGCTGGGGTGGGCTCGGCAAATCACTTGCAGATCGAGTATGTCAAGAAGGTTACCGGCATAGACCTGACCCATATTCCCTATAAATCCGACCAGGAGGTTGCCCGTGAAGTCACGGCAGGCAGCGTACATGTCGGGCTCACGCTTGCGCAGTTTGCGATTCCCTTCGCTACATCGGGGCGGCTTAAGGCAATCGCAGTCACCGGATCGCAGCGGCTGCCGTCATTGCCCAATGTGCCGTCCCTGGCCGAAACCGGTGTTGCGGAGCTGAAGGGCATCGATTTCACGTTTTACGGCTTGATCGGGCCGGCCCGCATGGATCCCAACCTGATCGCGAAGCTGAATCAGGCACTCAACAAGATCGGGGAGACTCCTGCCGTGGCCAATCAGATTAAGAAGCTGTATTGCAACCCGGTCAAGGGGTCGCCGGAGGATTTCAGACACTATCTTGAAGTCGAAATAGGCAAATGGCGCGAACTCGGCAAGACCGTCAAGATCGAGTCCAACGCCTGATGCAGTTGCGATCGAGGTTGCTGGAGGCGGTATGCAAGGATGGCGAGTGGTGTTTCCGCCGCGTTGTGGCGCGGTGGAGGCCAGCGAGACGGTGTAGCTCGCTTCTATCGCTGGCTCATAACCGAAGCAGGCTTCAACCCCGCGAACGCGCCGTGGGTCGAATCTGATCGTTTCATTGAGTTCAAGGACCAGAAGGGATTCAGCGGCGTGATCGAGGTCAAGACCAGCCGGGCGAGTTTCTCGGCGACGACATCCGTCTCGCCTGCGGGCCGGGTACGGGCATCGACACGAAGGGCGGTGTCAAGGGCGTGTTGCATCTGCCGCGCGGTTTCTACGAGCGGCTGTACGTCTACATGCACAGCGATCGTGCGCGCAAGCGTCGCCAACTGGCAGGCGGCGGCGATGACCGCGACCAGCCGCTCTTTCTGAGCCATCGCGGTGCGCCGCTCTACGAGGATCGCGCATCGCGCGGCCCGGTCAGCACTGGCCCTCAGGTGCGCCGTCACGTCAAGACTGGACAGGCCGTGCGCCAGTTCATCAAGGACGAACTATTGCCCATGATGCGCGCGCGGCTTGGCAACCTCAGGTACGAGTTCAGCTTCCACGACCTGCGTTCAACCTGCGGGCTGAACATGGTCGACGCGATGACCGCGAATGAGACCAGGTACACGCGGGCGCTCGATCAGTTGCGGCAGCTGATGTGGCACACACGACTGTCCACCACCGAGGGCTACCTCAGCTACCGCGAGAACCGCAAGCTGTTCGACGCTGTGCAGGACAGTTGGGGCACACACCTGTCGACGCTGGTCACGCGCGCCCTAGACACGGCGGTGGCAGTATGAGCCGCCTGTACGAGGAAGTTCGCATGCCGCTCGCGGTGGGCACGACGCTGCAGCACCCCGAGCGCGCGCTGCTTAAGTGGGAAGGCATTCGCAACCGTTCCGATATTGGACAGATCTGCTACCTGACGCGTGACACGTTGAACACGCGGCACACTTTCGATCCCAGAGGCTTCAGCAGCGAACGCACCAAGGTTGTACGCCTGCTGGTGACGCAGCCTTCCGAGCGTGTGACCCTTGGCGCCAGGCGTCCGGAGACTATCTACGGTGCTCTGCGCGGCGTGCTTGACTTCGCCAACCGGGCCGACAGGCTTGGTTTGCATCAGGTGCTCTGTAACGAGAAGGCTACGGCAGAACTAGATTCGGCGCATTGGGAGCGAGCCGTGCGGGAGTCCGGGTACGTCGCCGCGCAGCAGACCGTCCAACCGGAGGTATAGAACATGGTCTTGCCGATCCTTGTGCCGGGCCTAACCGAGCCGGCTCCAGCGAAAGTGTGGATACCGCGCCCGTCTACTGATTCCGCCAAGCCGGTAGCTCCGCTCAATCGATCGCCTCGGGTGCGTAAGCCCGCGGACTTGAACATGGCGGTGAGAACTGTCACGGAGCGAGAACGGGCGATTGCGAGGATCTTACGTCGGCTGGGGATTGGTCCTCTCTCGCGTGAGCGAGCTACGAAGGTTGGGGAATTGCTTGGGCTCCATTGTTCTTCTGTGTATCGCTTGCGGCGGCGCTTCCTCACGAATCCTGTAGCGGGCGCGTTGATACCGCATAGCTCGGGCCCCAAGGTGGGAGATCTTCTTTTGGCAGCGACGGTTGAGAGAATCGTGAGTGAGGTGCTTACCGATTGGCTGCCGCGACAGCCTTATCTCGGGCATCCGCTTCTTGAGCTCTGCGTCGAGATCCGGTAGCGATGCGCGGGGGCGAGTGTTTGTCCGCCAAGCAGAGCTACCATTTCGCGACGCTGGGCCGCCCATCGGAAGGCAGAGGCGGTAAGCAATGCGAGAGTCCAACCTCCGCTCCGAGTGAACAGCTTGGTGATCATGTCGCGGTCGCGCAGGCGCGCGAAAGCCAGGCGGCGGTTGGCAACGGTGCCTTCTTGGCCAGCGTGATCAGCGGCTCGACAACCTTGCGCAGTTCCTTGGCATTGGGCACGGTGGTCTTGATCAGCTCGTGCTGGAACAGCGAGTTGGACATGTTGCGCAGCATCGCGAGACGGTGCGACGAGGTGCGGTTCAGTTTCCGCAGACCATGACGGTGACGCATGATGATTCCTTTCAGTTAAGTGTTTGACCAGCTCTTCAAAAATCGTCTCGGCGGGTAAGACCACGGTATTGGACATGACGGACACGAATGCAACGGAGCGCGAACGGGCGATTGTGAGGGTCTTACATCCGCTGGGGAGGGGGCCCCTCTCGCGTCAGCAAGCTAAGAAGGCTGGCGAATTGCTAGGAGTCCATAGGTCTACGATCTATCGCTTGCGCCGGCTATTTCTTGCGAATCCTGCGGCGAGCGCGTGGATACCGCATAATCCCGGTCCCAAGGCCGGAGAACTGCGCCTACCAGCCACGGTCGAGAAAATCGTGAGTGAGGTGCTTACCGATTGGCTGCCGCGACAGCGTCATCTCGCACATCCGCTTCTCGAACTCTGCGTCGAAATCCGGAAGCGATGCGCAGGGGAAAATGTCAGTCCGCCAAGCAGACCTACCATTTCAAGGCGGTGGGCCGCCCAATGGCAAGCGGAGGCCCAGAGCAGTGTGAGAGTCAGGGTACGTCGGAGAGTACGACAGGAAGTATAGGCCATGGTCTTGCCGATCCTTGTGTTGGAGCTGGCTGAGCCCGACCCCGAGTATGTGCCGATCCCGCGCGAACGCGAGGCATTTCCACCGCCAACAAGCTGACGCACCTGGCTGTTACCGGCACCGTGGATGGGAAAAATGTCACGTGGATGGAGAAAGTCACCGATGAGCAATATCACGCGCGCTGAACCGCAAAAAATGCGCCGCAGGAGCGCAGGGCTTGCGGTCGCCGTGGGCTTCAGCATGGCCACTACGCTGATACCCGTAGTCTCTAATGCGCAGGAGGGTCCAGCTATGAATTCGCCCCAAAGTCGCGCGTCAAGCGCATCTGAAACGCTTACGGTGCGGCAGCAAGCCATCGTCCCTATTGCTGCATTCGGTGCTGCAGGCGACATCGCAAAGCTGAACGCGGCATTAAATCGGGGGCTTGACTCGGGTTTGACGGTGAGTGAGGCAAAGGAAATCCTGGTGCAGCTCTACGCCTACGCCGGCTTCCCGCGCAGCATCAATGCACTGGCTGAGTTGATGAAGGTGCTTGACGCGCGCAAGCAGCGGGGCGTCCACGACGTTCCCGGCTCAGACCCGAGCCGTGCCGTGCCCAAGGGCGATGCGTTACTGACTGCAGGGACGGCCAACCAGACCAAGTTGTCTGGCGCCCCGGTCAGGGGCGCGCTGTTTGAGTTCGCTCCTGCCATCGACGAATACCTGAAGACCCACTTGTTCGGCGATATCTTCGAGCGCGACAACTGTTGCAGATCGTTAATTCCGCGATCCGCGCCCACACATCTGCGAGCAATCACACTGGGTTAACGCATTGATTTTCATTGGAAAACTGTCGGTGGAAGAACGATTGGTGCCGTTGCGCAGAGGCAACGGCCTTTCGGCGTTGGACGACAAATTCCGCGACTGTGGCTCTGCGGACTGGTAATTCGACTACTGTGGGTTGAATGTTAGTTTCTGCGTATCTCCATGACTCAACCTACGGAGCGCGAATTTGCGATTGCGCGAGTTCTGCGTCCCCTTGGAAGGGGACCGCTCTCGCGCAAGCAAGCAGATTACGCTGGCAAATTGCTCAGGATGCATCGGTCCACCGTCTATCGTCTTCGGCAACGATTTCTTGCTGATCCAGTCGCGAGCGCGCTGAGCCCCTATGACCGCGGTCCGAGATCCGGAAAGGGGCGACTGCCGGCGCAAGTCGAAAACATCGTGAACGATGTACTATCCACTTGGCTGCCGCAGCAGCGCTATCTGGCGCACCCGCTGTTTGAGCTGACCATTGAAATCCGCAAACGCTGTGCCGCGGCTGGCGTTACCGCACCAGCCAGGTCAACCGTTTCACGGCGTTGGGCCGCTTATCGGAAGGAAGAGGCGCTTCTGCAGGCGGCGTTACCGGCGGCAGCAATTCCGCCTGGCAGTCTCGTCGCGCGTTACCCGATGGACATCGTTCAGGTCGATCACACGCTCGCCGATGTGATCGTGGTGGATGAGCTATATCGGCGCCCAATCGGTAGGCCATGGCTTAGCCTTGCTGTTGACGTTGCCACACGATGTGTCGTGGGAGTGTATGTGGGAATGGACCGCCCGAATGCGGCCACGGTTGCTCTTCTATTGACGCGCGTCGTTCTACCCAAATTGAGCTGGCTTGCCAGTCTCGAGGTCAGTGCCGATTGGCCGATGCACGGTATCCCGAAAGTGCTTCACCTCGACAACGCGGCCGAGTTCAAAAGCAGGGCGCTGCGCTCCGGGTGTAGCCAGTACGGGGTGGAATTGATGTATCGTCCCGCCGGACGCCCATACTTTGGCGGACATATCGAACGATTGAATCGGACCCTCATGGAGCGCGTCCACAGCTTGCCGGGATCGACTGGCTCGTCCCCGAAGGGGCGCAAAGCCAGGCCGCCTGAACGAGAGGCATCCCTGACGATCCGAGAATTTGAGAAATGGCTGGTCCTGGAGATCGCGCAGCGCTATCACCATAATGCGCACCGGGGGTTGCGTGGAGCCACTCCCTACTCCATGTGGGCCACACTTGGCGGCGAGACGCCTCCGAAGTTGCTTCCCGATACGGCGTCCGAAGCTTTGCGGTTCCTGATCCAGTTCCTGCCGATGACACATAGAACGGTCCAGGCGGATGGCCTCACGCTATTCTACATTCGGTACTGGCATCCAATCTTTACTGCGTGGCGGGCAACCAAGCAGAAGGTCATTACACGGTTTCACCCCGAAGATCTCTCCAAAATTTTTGTCAGCGTTGATGGCAAACGGTACCTCGAGGCGACCTTTGCCGACTTGCGCCGCGATCGCGTTTCGTTATGGGAGCAACGCAGCGCATTACGGCATCTGCGCGCCCAAGGACAGGAATACGTCAGCGAGGCCATGCTGTTCATGGCCATTGATGAACAGCGCCGCATCGTTGCGCGCGCAAGAACACAGTCGTTGGGTGCAAGCCGTCGACGCAATGCCTTGAAGGATCCGGTGCCAAGGAACGCTCGGCAAGAGAACTCTCAAGTTCGGCAAGGCGAAAGCGCATCGGTGAGACCCACTGAGGCGTCCGTCGACTACAGCAAGCCAGCCATAGCGTACGATGTAGAGCAATGGTGATCCGTAATGGGCGCGCTACTCACACATCTGCTGCCTACTGCCAGACCGCTGGCACAATGCGATGACAATGTCCGGATTCGAGGACTAGCCCGTAACCGATGGATCGACTACCCGCGTGCCACGCAGGCGCTGGAGATTCTTGAACGACTCATCCAGACACCTGAGCGCGAGCGTATGCCATGCCTGTTACTGCACGGAGACTCCAATATCGGAAAGACGCAGATCATCTCCAAGTTTCAGCGTCATCATCCGCCCGAGTATGACGAGCAGAAGGGCGTTGAGATGTGCAAGATTGTCGCCATGCAGATGCCGCCGACACCTGATCAGCAGCGATTCTATGCGTCACTGCTTTTCGAGCTGGGGGCGCCTTTCAATGCTACAGCCCGGCTTTCCGCGCTCGAGAAGCTGACCCGAGAGCTTCTTCGGAAGGTAGCGCCGCGGATGCTGATTGTTGATGAGGTCCATCACTTGCTGGCAGGAAGCTACCGGGAACAGCGGGCATCCTTGAATCTGCTGAAGTTTCTGGCGAATGATTTGAGAATCTCCATCGTCCTCGTTGGCACCCAAGACGCCGTGATTGCGTTGCAAACGGATCCGCAGATGGTGAGCCGGTTCACACGCTTCGAAATTCCCAGGTGGAACGAATCAGAGGCCTTCCGATGCCTCCTTGCTGCCTTTGAACGAATTCTGCCCCTTCGACGGCCGTCGAACCTAGCGCGGCAAGAGATGGTTCGGGCGATCCTGGCGGCGAGCGGCGGGCTAACCGGGGAGGTATCGCGGGTGCTCAATGTCGCGACTGAACTCGCCATTCGCGACGGCAGAGAGGTGATCGAAGTTGGCCACATCGAGAATGCAGCGAGAGGTCTCCTGTGCTGAGCGTGTGAGACCTTGGCCGGTGGCGCCACGTCCGTTTGACGACGAGGCCTTTGGCGGCTGGCTGGGGCGCTTGGCAGCAACGTATCGAATCAGCGTCCCCCAGTTATGGGCGAGTGGGCACCTTGGGGCATTCCCATACTTGCCCCGCTGTGGATGGCTGCTGTTTCCGCCGGTTGATGAACTGGTGCTTGCCCGTCTCGCAGCTTTGACACACGTTAACATCGACAGACTAGTGGCGATCCAAACGCCAGCAGCATGGGTGTCCGAACGCAGCGGCCTCCCGTTCTGCTTCGAGTGCCTCGCTCTGAATCCCTTCGATGTCTTTGCGCCTCGCTGGAAACGTGAGTGGCTGAATCCGGTGGCAATGGCCTGTGAAATTCACGTTCACCGCTTCCAGGTCATCTCATCGTTCAGATTACATCAGCTCAAAAATCTCAGTGCAGTGATCCGTTGGGTAGGGAAGCGGTACGCGCGGGATCGCGAACCGGTAGGAAGCCCCCCCTTTGGCACGCCACGGTCGCAGTATTAATGCTCACCATTCGCAGAATTAGATCCTATGTAGGGGAAGAATCGCCAAGACGGCTAGCAGTAGGATTGATGGGGCACGAGCTCGCTCAATGGAGGGCATCATGAACGCCGATCACGCTACCGAACTACATGCTGAAGACGCCATCCTGGCGGTATCTCTCGAACTGTCGGCCGCACAATGGAAGGTTGCACTTCACGACGGATTCAGGGAGCAACCCGCGGTTCACTCGGTCGGTGCTCTACAAGCCGCTTCTCGACTGCAGGCCGTGCTTGATCTGATCGAGCAGCAAAAGCGCAAGTGGTCGCTGCCTTCGCATGTGCGTGTGGTCGTGAGCTACGAAGCTGGACAGGACGGATTCTGGATCCTTCGGTCGCTGCGCTCGCGCGGCATCGACTGTTATATGGTCGATGCCGCGAGCATCCCGGTGGAGCGCCACAAGCGGCGTGCGAAGACGGACCGCCTCGATGCAATCAAGCTCGTCACCAATCTACGTGCATGGCTACATGGCGAGCGAGACCGTATGCGGGTGGTGCGTGCGCCCTCTCTGCAGGATGAAGCGTCGCGTCATCTGATTCGCGATCGCGGACAACTGCAGAAGGAAGTCATGCAGCACCGCGACCGCATGCGCAAACTGCTTGTTACCGTTGGCTGTTGGGACGAGGTTGACCACCGTGCATTCGCCAAGCGGCTCGCTCGCGGCGAACTGACCTGCCACGACGGCTCGCCGTTGCCAGACGAACTGCGCGAACGGTTGCTGCGTGAATCGCATCGCCTGGAACTCGCCGAGCAGCAACTCAAGGATCTCCAGCGTACTCTTCATGACCGCCTACCCGAGCCGGTACGTGAGCGAATCACCTGGCTCAAGCGCTTGAGGGGAGTGGGTGACATTGGTGCATCGCGTCTTATGCTCGAACTGTTCTGGCGGCAGTTCCGCAACCGCCGACAGCTCGGCGCGTGCGTAGGACTCGTGCCCCAGCCCTACGACAGCGGCCAGAGCCGGGTCGATCAGGGTATTAGCAAGCAAGGCAATCGACGGGTACGGGTTCAGCTTATCGAGATGGCTTGGGGCTGGCTCCGATACCAGCCTGGCAGTGCGCTTACACGATGGTTCAACGAACGCACCCAAGGTACCGGGCCCAACCGCCGTGCCCGCCGCATTGCCATCGTCGCGCTCGCCAGGCGCCTCGTGATTGCACTATGGCGTTACCTAACGGAAGGCATCATTCCCGACGGGGCCCAGTTCAAACTGGCATGACATCAGTTGCGATGTCGCAAAACAATCGAGGGTGAGATGAGTTGTGCCCGCGCAGATCGCTGGCCTGCTGAGCGCGGCCGATAATTAGATGGGGCACATCTCCCGGATTGCACTATCCGGCGCCACGCGCATAAAGGATGAGGCCGGTACTACCGGCGGATAGAAGTTGGTGAGACGTCGATGTCTCACGTGCGCACCAGCCGTCTCCCCCTTACGTTAGTCGAGCCCACGCAGCCCGACCTCGAGGACTCTTTATGATCTGAATCTTTGTAGAAAGCTTGTCGCCACTTGACAAACTATTCCCCATAGAAGCGATCTGCAACAGCTCGCATGAATGTTGAGCCTGGCTCGCACGAACCTTGTTCTTCAACAGCCGCAATAACCTCGCGCCATGGCGAGAAAACGCAACTAACCGCCGACACTAGAAAATCTACAAGCTATGTGGCCGGTAAGCGAGGAGGCGGCGTCCGGTGACGTCTCGCCGCGGTCAGGCGAGCAAGAACACTTGGGCAAAATTTCACTTTCGTGAAAGTATAAATAGGATTTCCTGCTGCTTGCTGTCATCGGAGGAGTCGCGGGCGGCCGCCCTATGCCCTTGTGAGTCCAGCCAATGCGGTGCTTGTCCTCTGTCGCCTCGTGCCGCGCATCGTCTTCGGTATGCAGGTAGATGCTGGTGGTGGCGATCGACGCGTGGCCAAGGTTGTCGCGCACGTGGCGCAGGTCCACCTGCTGGTCGCTCATGTGCGAGCCCACCGTATGCCGCAGTCAGTGTGCCGACGCTATGGCCAGCACGTCGGACTGCGCGGCTCCAGAGCCAACAGGGAAGCGTGGCTCCCAACCTCACTCGGCAGCGCAGGCCAGAAGCAATGATGCATACGCTTCAACGTCATGCATTCGACTACTTGGTCCAGCCACCGAAATAGCCCCTACAACATGATCGCCCTCAAATACAGGGGCTGCGATGCAAACCAATCCTTCAATGAGTTCCTCGTCATCAACCGCATATCCGCGGGCGCGTGTCCGTTCAAGCTCCGCCAGAAGCGAATTTTTATCGACGATCGTCCGCGCGGTATAGCGGTGCAGGCCTGCATCGCAGATTCTGTCTACCGCCGGGGATAGCGTCGGCCACGCAAGAAGCGCCTTCCCTACAGCGGTCGCATGCATCGGCCCTTGCCATCCCACGTAAGAGAACATGCGAATAGGGTGGGACGAATCGACCTTGGCCAAATACACAACCTGGTCGCCTTCGGCGACCGCAAAGTGCACCGTTTCGTTTGTTTCGGCAGCCAGCCGGGACAGCCGCGGTTTGATGCGGTCTACCAGCGCACTGATGTCATCAGGCGTAGCGATCAGTCCTGGCAAACGATAGCTCAATCTGTACTTTGTCCCATCTTGCACCGTCCAGTTGAAGGACTGAAGGGTTCTCAGCAGTCGATAGACAGTGGGACGCGGCAAGTCGAGCGACCTCGCTAACTCACTCACCGACATGGCTGTCGACGCCCGCGCGAGTAGTTCGACAAGGCGAATCGCATGACTCACGCTGCTAATTGTTGCCGCTTCCGACATCGGATTTACCCTCGTTATGCCAATTGAGCGCTTGCAACCGGATTGGTTGCGCCTATACTGTTGTCTAACAGTGATTCTACATTGTCCGATATTGATACACAAGGCCAGATATGAAATCCAACAGTAACTTTTCGCCCTTTACTGCGGCGGTGGTGCAGGGGACTCCCGTTCCTTTCGACGTATCCGGAACCCTCGCAAGAGTCGACGAACTCGTAGCGTCTTCCGTCACGCGCGGCGCGCAGCTTGTGGTGTTCCCGGAAGCATTTCTCGGCGGATATCCCAAAGGCCATCTATTCGGCTCTTACGTTGGCGGGCGGACTGCCGAGGGGCGCGATGCCTGGCGCAAGTATTGGGAGGCAGCGATTGACGTCCCCGGGCCAGCTGTCACTGTACTTTCCGAGATCGCAAGGAAGCATTCGGTTTATCTGGTCATCGGTGTCATCGAACGAGAAGGTGGCACCCTGTATTGCTGTGTCCTGTTTTTTGATCCGTTCGGTAAGTTCATGGGCAAGCACCGCAAGCTGATGCCGACCGGCGCGGAACGGATGATATGGGGATTTGGTGATGGTTCAACCATGCCAGTCTTCCAGACCCCCATTGGAAACATTGGTGCGGTCATTTGTTGGGAGAACTACATGCCTCTTATGCGTGCAGCCATGTATGCGAAGGGCATCCAAATCTATTGTGCGCCGACAGCGGATCCCAGACCTAGCTGGATCGCCTCTATGCAACATATCGCTGTCGAAGGAAGGTGCTACGTCCTTGCGTGCAATCAATTTTTGAAACGCCGCCACTTTGCGGATACTTACCCGTGCCAACTCGGAGACGATCCCGAATTGATCTTGCAGGCGGGCGGAAGCTGCATCATCAACCCGTTCGGGGAGATAATCGCTGGACCGATCTTCGACGAAGAGGCGATCCTCACTGCCGAAGTCAATCTAGATGATGTCTTGCGCGGGAAATTCGATCTGGATGTGACCGGTCACTATGCGCGTCCAGATATTTTTCAACTCTCTGTCGACGAACGAGCACGCCAATCGGTCACGATTTCTGCGACTTCGGCGGTTCCCCTTGCACAGGAGAATTCATAACATGATCACGCGTGACGATATCCAACGTGCGGCTTCTCGAATCTCACCCTACGTGAGAGTCACACCGATCCTTCAGGTCGAGCCGCAAGACGGCAGTGTTCCTGGAAACACTTTCCTGAAGCTCGAGTCGTTGCAAGTGACCGGCTCCTTCAAGCCACGGGGGGCTTTCAACAGGCTGTTAGGTGAACCGTTACCAGCAGCAGGAGTTATCGCCGCGTCCGGTGGCAATCACGGTATCGCTGTCGCGTATGCAGCCCGCAAGCTCGGCACAAAAGCGGAAATATACGTACCCAGTCTAACGACACCGCTCAAGCGCGCCATGTTGGATAGCATGGGTGCCACGACGGTAGTGGCCGGCTCCACGTATGTGGAGGCACTGGCAGCGAGTGAGGCACGAGCAGCCGAAACTGGTGCGATGCAAGTACCTGCGTTCGAACATCTCCTAACCATCGCAGGTCAAGGCACGATTGGATTGGAACTCGAACAGCAAATCGAGAAGATTGATACCGTAATGGTTGCTGTTGGTGGCGGAGGCTTCGCCGCAGGGATCGCGTCATACCTGGATCCTCGGATTAAGATCGTTTCGGTCGAGCCGAGATCGTGCCCCACGTTGGAGAGGGCATTGAGCGCTGGGCATCCGGTCGATGTAGAGACCGGTGGGCTGGCTGCTGACTCTCTGGGATGCCGGCGTGTTGGTGACATAGCGTTCCCTATCTTGCAAGAACGGGTCAGCGAATCGGTATTGGTATCAGACGAGCAAATTCGCGATGCTCAGGCTTTCCTGTGGGCTGAGTACAGAATCGTCGCGGAACCCGGAGGCGCAGTCGCTTTTGCGGCGGTAACGTCTGGAGCCTATAAACGAAAACCTGGGGAGAGCATCGTCATCATCATCTGTGGTGGGAATGCCGATCCATGCGCTATCGGAAGCGGAAAGTGAGATCCAGGCCGGTCATGGCGGGTCGACCGGGGGTGACTGTCGGGAGTTATCCGATGGCTGTCACCCCTTCCTGACAATTGTCGCTGAATGATGGTCGGCGCAGACGGGTCTGTTTTAACCGCTGCTGTCCGAGGGGCGATATGCGTTCTGAACGAGGCGTCTGCAGAAGACCAGCACCGGAGCGTCTCAATGTCTCCGATGCACACTTCGCCGCCCGCCCGCGCGGATTCGCCACACATGAATCTCCACCTACACTTGGCGCGTCTGTCGATCGTGCGGCCTTCGCGCGTGTCGTGGAAGCGGGCAACTTTTCAGTGGCCGCGCGCCAACTCGGGCGTACGCCGTCCACGGTCAGCCGTCAGATCAAGCGCCTCAAGAAAACACTGGGCGTGCGTTGATTGGAACGCCTTTGAAGTTTGCCAGCATTGACGAGACATGGTGAACGCGGCCATGGGTGCTGTAGTTGCGACCGGCCAACTGGACGCCGAGTCGCGGGGCCGCGTCAGTGTTGCTGCGCTCACGGCTTACGCAGCGTCCATGATTCATCCTATAGTTCCTGGCTTCCTGCGCGAGTTCCCCGAAGAAGACGTGCAACTCGTGTTCACCAACGACGAAGTCGATCCAGCGCGCGACGGCCTCCATCTAGTGACTCGCCCCATGCGCACACCGCCTGGTTCGACTCTGAGCAGGCCTTGGAATACCCAATCTGGCTCAGGTCGTCGCGACCTGTCGGCGAAGGCTCTTGTGCTTCGGCCGATCATGCTGGCGCGGAACGTGCGAGCAAGTCGATGACCGCCTGCGCTGCGCGTGTTTGCACCCTACCTTTACGGGTACATAGCACCGTTGCTGTCCTTGCAGCCGAGGCTCCTTCCAACTCGATCATTACCAAATCACCGCTAGCTGCATCAGCCGAAACCGCATAGTCGGGGAGTACGGTGGCTACGGCGCCACCCCGCACAGCACGCTTGATGCTCTCAATGTGATCCAGATCGATGGCTGCCTGCAGTGGCAGATGCTGGCGCATCGCTACGTGGTTGAGCCAGCGCCGTGTCTCAAAGCGCGAATCGAGCAGTGCCAGTGGCAGCAAAAGCAGCGTTCTCAAGGTAATGCTCCTGTGCTTCGCCAATTCATGGATTGGTGCCACGGCCACCACGTAGCGTGTGACAAAGCGGCGCACGATCTGCAAGTCTGGCTCGTGCTCGTCCGGTGCCAGAGCAACACCGAAATCAACCGCACCGCCCTGGACCAGCCGGAGCACGTGCTCGGACCCGGTGACTTGCGCTTGAAACGTGATGCCTGGATGTTCGGCGCGAAATTGCGAGATTGCAGGCAGCAGCCAGGCCGCCATTACACCTTCGATCGAAGCGAAGCTCACACAGCCGCGTACCAGTCCATGCAGTTCATCAATGCGCGCACGCGCAAGTTCCATGTCGCGCAGGCTGCTGCGCATCTGCTCGGCCACGATGCGGCCTTCTTCCGTAAGCACCATGCCCGTCTGGTTACGCTCAAACAGAGGCGCTTGAAACGCATGTTCAAGAAGCTGTATTTGCCTGCTGATGGCGGACGGGCTGATGTGCGCCTGCTCGGCGCCCCGCCGGATCGAGCCGGTTTCAGCGACCGCAAGGAAGTAGCGGTAGGTAGCGATTTGCATGGCGTGCCGTCCAAATGGTGTGCAGGTTATTAGAACACGGTGTTCTACTTGTTTACATAGACAGAACATGTGAGCGGCATAAAAATTGGCGTCCACAAGGCAATGTAGTAATGCAGCAAACCAAGATTCCAACGACTCGACATAAGGAGACATTTTGAAAACTAGCTCCCATTTCGTCTCTGCCTCCGCGGCTCCGCAGGCCACGCATGCTGACCGGTCCAAAACTCGTCTAGTGGTGATCGCGGCAGCACTGGGCACTGTTTTCGAGTGGTTCGACTTCTACCTCTACGGTGCGCTGGCAGTGTTTTTTAGCGCGCTGTTTTTCCCGCCTGGCAATGAAACCGCAGCGTTTCTGGCCAGTCTCGCGGCCTTTGGCGCAGGTTTTGCCGTGCGCCCGCTGGGTGCGCTGCTGTTTGGCTCCCTTGGCGACCGCATCGGGCGAAAGAAGTCATTCCTGATCACGATGATCATCATGGGTATTGCGACGGTCGTGGTTGGCTTATTGCCAACCTACGCTCAGGTAGGCATCTGGGCTCCGATCCTATTGGTCACCATGCGTCTAGCGCAGGGGCTGGCGGTGGGCGGCGAATATGGTGGCGCAGCCACTTACGTTGCCGAGCACGCGCCTCACGGCCAACGAGGCAGGGCAACGAGTTGGTTGCAAACCACAGCCACGTTCGGCTTCTTGCTGTCGCTGCTGGTGATCCTCGGCTGCCGCATGGCTGTGGGCGAGGAAGCATTCAAGCAGTGGGGTTGGCGCATCCCGTTCCTGACGTCGGTGGTCTTGCTTGCAGTGTCGGTGTGGATTCGCATGACGCTTGAGGAGTCGCCGGTATTCGAGAAGATGAAATCGGAAGGGCTGGTTTCCAAGCAGCCGATCCGCGAAGCTTTCGGCAATTGGGCAAACCTTAAACGTGTGCTGATCACTTTGTTTGGCATCACCACTGGCATGACGGTCGTCTGGTACACGGCACAGTTCTATGCACTGTTTTTCATGCAAAGCGCATTGCAGGTGGACTACAAAACCAGCTACATGATTTTCGCTGTGGGCCTGGTGCTGGGGACGCCGCTGATTGTGCTGTTTGGCGCGCTGTCAGACAAGATAGGCCGCAAGCCGATCATGATCGCGGGGATGGTGCTGGGCGCGTTGACGCTGATGCCTTCGTTCCACGCTTTGGCCAAGTTCACAAATCCCGCTCTTACGCAATTTTCCGCCGCTACTCCGATCACCATCCGTGGTGGCTCCGATTGCACGTTCTCACTGTTTGCCAAACCTGCCACGGACTGCGACAAAGCGCGCAACTTTTTCAGTCGCAACGGCCTGAGCTATGCCTTCGAAAAGACGGAAGTCGGCACTGCGGTCGTAACCACCATCGGCCAGACCATGCTGAAAGGCTTCGACGAGGTCCAATTTAAGGCGACGCTGACGAACGCTGGTTTTGACCCCAAGGTCAATTCCGAATCGGTCAACTTCGCCGGAGCGGTAGCAATTGTGGCGTGGCTGCTCGCGCTGGTGGGAATGGTCTATGGGCCGATGGCCGCGTTCATGGTGGAGATGTTCCCGGCGTCGATCCGTTCGACTTCGTTGTCCCTGCCGTACCACGTAGGCGTCGGCATCCTCGGCGGCTTTCTACCGTTTGCCGCTTCGGCACTCGTTATCTATACGGGAAATATGTTTGCTGGATTGTGGTATCCCGTCGCAATTGCGGCCGCCACGGCACTGATCGGCATCTTCATCGTGCCTGAGACCAAAGACTACGACGTGCATTGAGCGCTCCCAGTGATCACTCAAGGAGAATTTTCATGAAGTCCAAAGTCAAAGTCGCCGTCGTTCAGGATAGCAGCGTACCTTTCGATGCTGCAGCCACCGCAGAAAAAACCTGCCTATTGATCGGCCAAGCAGCCGCGCGTGGCGCTGAACTGGTGCTCTTCCCTGAAGCCTTTCTCGGAACGTATCCCAAGGGGCTGACGTTTGATGCGCCGATTGGCCGCCGTTTGCCGGCCGGGCGTGACGCATACTTGCGCTACGTCGATGGCGCGGTGGAACTCGACGGCCCCGAACTGAAAACTGTACAGGCGGCTGCCCGAGAAAACGGGATCTTCGTCGTTCTCGGCATCATCGAGCGTCTGGGTGCGACGCTGTATTGCACGGTCGTGTTCATCGATCCGCAGCGTGGTCTGATCGGCAAGCGGCGCAAGCTCATGCCCACCGGTGCCGAGCGACTTGTATGGGGTTTTGGCGACGGATCGACCCTTGATGTGATGACCACTCCTCTTGGCCGAGTAGGCGCTGTGATCTGCTGGGAGAACTACATGCCCGCCATGCGGATGAGCCAGTATGCGCAGGGCGTGGAAATCTACTGCGCTCCCACGGCCGATGACCGCGCTACTTGGCTGCCGACGATGCAGCACATCGCGATGGAAGGCCGCTGCTACGTGCTCAGTGCGGGGCAAGTCATCACGCGCGGTGCATTCGGAGCGAATTGGCGGGGCATCATTGGCGACAAGCCAGAAGACGTCGTCATGCGTGGCGCCAGTGTCATCGTCGGTCCGCTGGGCGAGGTTCTGGCTGGACCGGTCTACGACGAGTGCGCGATTCTGGTGGCCGAACTTGACCGCGATATGCTGACGAAGAGCAAACTCGACTTCGATCCTGTTGGACATTATGCGCGACCAGACGTCTTCTCATTGCAAGTCGATCGGCAGCCGAAGGAGGCAGTGGTCTTCTGATCCTTGCAGCGAGGACGCTACCGTTAGCAAATGGTTAACCTCTGGTCCACGCCGGTGGCCGCCCTGAAGATCTGGCCAAGGAATTCGAACACACGGCTAAAACCATTGACAACCGGGGTGCCCAGGCCGAGTGCGACGTAGGCATACTCGTAAAGGCCTAACCAGCCCCGAGCGCCAGGAACTCACACAGCTACGGACAGGGGGATACCGACAACGCGGGTTGGTTCGCCCGGGAAACTGAATCGCTGCTCGACAAGGGTACGAATTCATGAAGACGAACCCGGCTCGTTATCCGCGTGCGACGTGAAGTCTTGTAGATCGTTGTTTTGCCGTCGAAGTCTGACGCGCGGAAAGAGGTGGCGCCGTTTGTTCGGACAGGGAATCCGGATTTTTAAGTGGAAGCGCTGGGGCAGTCAGGCTGCCGATTTGATCGCTGGCAGCGCGGCGAAGTATGCCTCATCCGGGGTCTGGTGCGCCAGACTGGAATGGGGCCGTCCTTGGTTGTACCAGGTCAGGTAGTTAGCGATAGAGCGGCGCGCATGGCTGACCGAGTCGTAGGCTTTCAGGTAGACCTCCTCGTATTTGACGCTGCGCCAAAGGCGTTCGACGAACACGTTGTCGCGCCAACTGCCCTTGCCGTCCATCGACAGTTGGATGCCGCGGTCGAGCACGGCGTCCGTGAACTCCGTGGCGGTGAACTGGCTGCCCTGGTCGGTGTTGACGATCTCCGGCGCGCCGTACTTGGCAAAGGCTTCCTCGATTGCCTCGACGGCATGACAGCTCTCCAGCGTGATCGCCACCCGGTAGGCCAGCACCCGGCGGCTGGCCCAGTCCACCACAGCCGTCAGGTACACAAAGCCGCGCGCCATCGGGATGTAGGTCGTGTCCAGCGCCCACACTTGGTTGGCCCGGTCGATCTTCCGTTCGCGCAGCAGGTACGGCCAGATCTTGTGCGCCGCGTGCTTGCGGCTCGTGTTCGGCCGGCGATACAGCGCCTCGATGCCCATTCGCTTCATCAGCGTGCCCACGTGCCGGCGGCCGACCTGGATGCCCTCTCGCCGCAACAGGCGGGCCAGCATGCGTGCGCCTGCGAAGGGATGCTCCAGATGCAGTTCGTCGATCCGGCGCATCAGCTTCAAATCCGCGTCGCTGACCGGGCGCGGCTGGTAGTAGGCGCTCGATCGAGCAATGCCTACCAGCTTGACCTGGCGGCTCACCGGCAGCGGGTGCTCGCGGTCAATCATCGCTTTCCGCTCAGCAATCCCGCCTTGCTGAGCGCGCTTTCTAAAAAATCATTCTCCAGCGTCAACTGGCCGATCTTTGCATGTAGCGCCTTCACGTCCACCGGCGGCTCGGCCGCAGTCTTGGTTTTGCTGCCGAACACGTCCACGGCATGCTCCGCCAACTGCTGCTTCCACTCCGTGATCTGGCTCGGGTGCACGTCATACTGCTGGGCCAGCTCCGCCAGCGTCTTGTCGCCCTTGAGCGCGGCCATGGCCACCTTGGCCTTGAAGGTCGCCGAGTGGGTCCGTCTGCTTCGTTTCGTCATCTTCTGGGTCCTTTATGCCCGCCATTATGGCCGGCTCAGGCCCCTGCTTTTCCACTTAGCCGACTGTCCGAATTTCCGCCGCCACCTCTGTTCGCCCACCCGGTGCAGCAGATCGTGCTGCACGAATACATCGACACCATTCGGGCTTGCAACCAACATGTGGCAAGCCTGGAGCAAGAGATCGAACGCGCGGTGCAAGACAGCCCCGTCTGGCCTGTCATGGAGGCTTTGATGGCCCTGCGCGGCATTAGCTTGATTGCTGCCGTGACCGTAGTGGCCGAGCTTGGCGACCTGCGACGCTTCGACGACGCGCCGCAATTGATGGCGTATCTGGGGCTGGTGCCAAGCGAGCATTCCAGCGGCAAGCCTGAACGACGAGGCGGCATCACCAAGACTGGCAACAGCCATGTGCGGCGGGTGCTGATCGAAGCGGCTTGGACCTATCGACATCCGGCACGCAAGTCTGCGATCCTACAGCGTCGCGCGGAACGCACCACAGCACAAATACAAGAGGTGGCATGGAGTGCTCAGAAACGGTTGTGTCAGCGCTTTCGTCATCTGACGGCGCGAGGCAAATTACCGGTACAGGTTTGCACCGCTATTGCCCGGGAACTGACGGGCTTTATCTGGGCGATCGGGCAGCAGGCAAGGTTCTCTACTACGTAGCCCCGACTCGCAAAGCCCCAGTGTGTTTGGGCCAGGCCCGGCAGCGGTGGAGAACAGCGCACGGGAACGAAGAGGCCGGTGTTTCCATCGGCCTGCTGAGTTTGTATGTATTGCGATGGCTGATGCATACATCGCCAGTGTACCGAAGTCGCTTTGCTGGCAAGGCGGTCAGCAGATCATCCGCTCAACTATGTATGGTTGATGTATAAGTCGGCCAGGAGCAGTGATTCGCGACCATGCCGGCATCCGTGAAGGTTAAGGTTCGTCCGCTCAAGAGGCTGAAGGGAAGCGGCACTGTAACGCGATGGTGGTTCACCGGGGAGGGGTGTTATCCCCTCGCTGGCGCAGCTTGACCCGCGGTCCGCCGGTCGCTGATTCCCGTAGTTCAGTTAAACCATATCGGCAAACGGGGTCTCGGCGACATTGACTCGTTCACCGCTCGGTTGCCCCTGACGAGCGACCGTCGTCTCGGGTGTGAATCTTGCGGGTGTGAGGCGCCGACGGTCGATTTCGACGTTGAATACGTCGAAGCGATTGTAATAACCTACGATGTCGTGGAACTGTTTGGGTTCGACGCAGGCGTTGATGTCGAACGTTGCGTAGGCGATGCCTTCTTCCGTTTGCAGCGTGTCTCCGATCACTGCACCAGTTGGGTCCAGGAATTGCGTAGCTGCACGAGGTGTGTTCTCCAATACTTCTATGGCCTGGTGATCGCCACTTGCTGCGAGCGTCTCGAACATGATCTTGTCGATGAAGCCGGAGTTGAGGATGCCAAACGCCTTGGCTTCGAATGAGTGGCCGCCTGCTCGGATGCGATTTGCTGCGAGATTGTCGAAGTTCTGACCTGAACCAGGCATGCGGGTCGGCCAGATAGCGGGCCATGCAGAGATGTGAATCTGCTCCCCCTGCGCGGCCAGAGCGTACCGGGCGAGAGGGTTGGTGTTTTCGCCGCAAATCAGCGCGCCGATGCGTCCAATACGTGTATTGTTCACCCGAAGGCCGTGGCCATCTCCAGGCGCCCACACCATTTTTTCATAGAAGGTCGGGACGAGCTTACGATGGTGATTCAGGATTGTGCCGTCGTCCCCAATGAGGGCGTTGGAGTTCCAGATGCAACCCACGCTGGCCTCAGTACTCTCGCTAAACCCCATGGAAACGAACACGCCGTTGCGTCGGGCGGTAGCCTGAATTTGCGCCATCTCCGGGCCGTCAATCAGGATGCTGTTGGACACCATGAGACGGAACCAGTCGTGGTTGTAGATCGGCGCCCACAGTGCCGCCCAAACGGGAAACCCTGGGATAAAGGACTCGGGAAACACTACAAGTTCTGCGCCATGGCGAGCTGCTTCTTCGATGAACGATATCGCCTTGGAAACCGTTGCGGTGGCGTTCATGTAGACGGGCGCTGCATGCACGGCAGCGACTTTGACGATGGGGAGAGTCATGATTGATCGTTCCAAGGAGATTAATGCACCACGGCTTCGGCGGCGCCGATGCCAGTTTCACGCCGAACGGAGAGCTCGGCCCAACGCGATTCAGACAAGTGACTGCGGCTAAGCAGGGAGAACAGGACGACGAGAAGGAAGCCAAATGGGATGGAGATGATCCCGGGATTGCGCAGTTCGATGAGCGGCTTGTGCAAACCTACAATGCTGCGAGCACCGTCCGGTATGCCGTCCGCAGCGGATTGTGCAACCGCACGCTGTGCCGCCAGCTTTTGGCGGACATCGCTGTCCTGCGTGTCGGAGATTTGCTTAGAGAGCGTTGCGACGGTCTTCAAAGCCGCCTCTTTCTGCAGAAGCGGATAGGTCATGTTGGGCGATATCAACACAAGGCCAATGGAGAGAATCGTTCCACCCAGCACCCCGGCGACGACGCCCGCCGTATTGCAGCGGCGCCAGTACAGCGTGCAGATCAGGGCGGGAAGATTGGCGGATGCAGCGACTGCGTATCCCAAACCAACAAGCTGCGCGACGTTCTGGCCTTTGGTAGCGATGCCGGCAACCACAGAGATGACGGCCATGAGTAGCGTGGCTATCCGGGCAGCTCTGACTTGCTCGCGTTCGGTCGCAGCCCCATTCTTGATCGCTCCCACATAGACGTCGTGTGCAAGCGACGAAGCGGCCGCCAATGTTAAGCCTGCAACCACCGCCACAATCGTGGCGAATGACACAGCTGCGACGATGGCCAGCATGAAGTTGCCGAGCAGACTGTCGGGGCCACCACCCAAGAACTGCGCCAGCATCGGGGCAGCAAGATTACCCCCCTTGTCCATCGCCAGAATGGCCTTGGGTCCGACGTTTAGTGCTGCGGAGAACCCGATGACGACAATGAGAAGGTGGCACAAGCCAATGGCGAACATCGCGTACAACGCCGATTTCCGTGCTGCCTTCGCGTTGGGTACCGTGAAGAAGCGCATCAAAATGTGCGGCATCGCTGCTGTTCCGAGCACGAGCGCCATGCCAAGAGAAACTTGCTCGAGGGGATTCTTCAGATACAAGCCGGGCGCGAGCAAACGTTGACCGGCATCGGCCACGCTCAGCGTTGACGTTCCCGCATGGAGCCCTTGAACGTATTGTTGGATAGAGGCATTTGAGATAACCCCGTTGAAGAAGGATTCGATGTTAAATCCGTAGGGCATCCAGGAGAGGATGACAAGAATTAGGCAGAAGGTGATCAGAAGCACTGCCTTGAGAACCTGCACCGAAGTGGTCGCGCGCATTCCGCCGAACAGGACGTACGTCAGCATCAGGGTCCCGACCGCAATCACCGAAAGTTCGTAGGGGATACCAATTAGCGCACGTACGATTACGGCGCCCCCAACAATCTGCGGCACCATATAGAAAAGCGCGACCAGGATGCTGGATACGGCGACCACCAGCTTGGTTGCTCGGAAGTTGTTGCGGAACGCGAGTACGTCGCCAAGGGTGAATTTTCCGAGATTTCGGCAGGGCTCGGCAATGAGGATGAGTACCGGGATGAACGAAACAAAGAAGCCCACCACGTAGCTGATGCCATCCAGGCCGTACAGGGCGATAAGTCCGGAGACGCCCAGGAAAGCCGCTGCAGAGAGATAGTCGCCTGCAATAGCGAGCCCATTCATTCGCGGACCGATGCCTCCGCCAGCGGTGTAGAAGTCGCTGGCCGTGGAATTGCGTCGGGCGGCGAACCATGTAATTCCGAGTGTGAGCAGGAAAAGCACGGCGAAGACGCCGAAGGTTAGCCCACGGTTGTCGGCGCTCACCAGCGTGGGGTTGTCCGCTAGCGCGGCACTACTGGCAACGGCAAACGGTACAGCGTAGAAGATTCGTTTTCTCATGGCAGCCCCTCAGGCGATGGCGCGTTGAGCAACGAGGGCGCCGACCGTGGACCGAGGCTGCTTGGCGTCGCGAGTGAGAGACGCTGCCATTGCGTCAAGACGCCGAAGTTGAACCGCGTAGCGCCATGCGATGGCGCCGCCGATGAAATACTGCGCGACGTTGTACCAAAGGCCGAGCGTAGTGGACGGTGTGACCTTGATAAGAAGGAGTTGCGGTGCAAACGTCGACACCAGCGGCAACGAGAAGAAGAACGCCATGCTGATGACGAATAGCCGGACAACAACACTCCGACGCTGGCGGACAAGCGCACCAAAATCCGGATGGTTGAAGAGCATGCGGTAATCGGTTTGTTTGGACATGACGAACCTCAACGGTTGGGGAGGGTGCCTCGTGATCCAACACTACGGATGCGAGGCGCGGACAGGCTGGGGGGCAGCTGCAGGCCAAGATTAGAGAGGGTCGCGAGATGTGAAAAGCCGAACTTCTGCGCGGTGCCTTGCAAATTTGCAAGGCACCGTTCGCCCTTATCTGGCGCGGATTGCACAGGGAAAGTGCCTAGAGGGTTTTCCCTGAATTCGCAGGTATGCTTGCAAAAAACCTGCCGTGACTTTCACGCCTATGTCTCAAATCAATCCAAACTGGAATGACCTGAAAATCTTCCTCGAGGTAGCTCGTTCCGGGACGCTTGGGGGTGCCGCGCGCCGCATCAAGTGCGACCAGTCGACGATCAGTCGACACATTAGTCGCTTGGAGGAGGCGATCAACGCACCGGTCTTCGAGCGCGACAACCAAGGGCTGCACATTACGGCTCGCGGTCAGGCGTTGCTCGAGTACGTCGAAGCGATGGAATCCAATGTGGTGGCGCTTGGAGAATTCTTGGGCGGCTCCCATAAGGAGCCGTCGGGAACGGTCCGAGTCGGCACCATGGAGGGGATCGCCTCTCTGTACCTGGCTGGCGAGTTCGTGAAATTCTCAGGTCGATTCCAGAAGATCGCAGTGGAACTGGTCACGACCACTCAGCAGATGCATGTGAACCAGCGGGAGGCAGATGTGTTTCTGAGCTTCTTCCCTCCGGATGGCAAATCCTTGGACGTCATTCCCATCGGCGCGTTCCCGCTGCACCTCTACGCATCTCCGGTTTACCTGTCCAAACATGGCACTCCGGAAAGCCCAGCCGATTTGCCTGACCACCAGTTCTCTACATACGTCAATGATTTGATTCAGCTCGACACCGTGAGGTGGCTGGATGAGGCCATCACGAGGCCCAAAGTCGGGTTTCAGTCGTCGAGCATGATTGCGCAAATGTTTGCAGCGGTGGCCGGAGCCGGCATTGTGATGCTCCCTTCGTTTGCCAAGGCAGAGCGCTTTGGCTTGGTGAAGATTCTTGATGGGCAGGTAAAGGTGAGCAGGACGATCTGGATGACCGTTCATCGAGACTTGCAGTACTTGCCTCGCATCAAGGCCATTACGAGATTCCTGCAGGAGACGATTTCGCGGGACTACCCACTCCCGCGAAGCGCGCAGATCCATACTGGAGGGTGAAGAGTCACACGCGTGGATGACGACGACAGGGATGCTCATGGGCAGAACCAAGAGCAGAGACGTTGCCATGTATAGGGCTCGCATTCCTGTCGCCGCGAACAATGCCGGTGGTGTCAGAAATTCTGTGTGCTGAGGTCGGTTAAATAAATCTCAGCGTAGGGCGTTGGAGAAGCGGTCACCGAAGAGAATGGCGAACTGGTTGGCCGCTTGTTTCCAGGTGATGGGCGGCATCTTCCAATCTTTCTCGATGTTGCGCAAGGCCAGGTACAGCAGCTTGCTGGCGGCTTCGTCGCTGGGAAAGTGACCTCGGTTCTTGACGATCTTGCGCAACTGCATGTGCATGCTTTCGATGGCGTTAGTGGTGTAGATGATCCTGCGTACTTCCGGCGGGTAGACGAAGAACGGGATGACCTGTTCCCATTGGCGGCGCCACATGTCGGCCACCGTGGGGAATTTGCGGCCCCAATCGCTGGCGGCGAACGCCTGCAGCGCGCCGGCGGCGGCGTCGGCCGTGGCAGCCTGGTAAATCGGCTTGAGCGCGGTCGCCAGGCCCTTGCGATCCTTCCAGCTCGCCAGGTTGAGCGAGTTGCGGATCAGGTGGACGATGCAGGTCTGGATTTGCGCGGCCGGGTAGACGGCCTCGATGGCCTGGGGGAAGCCGCGCAGGCCATCGACCACGGCGACCAGGATGTCCTCCAGGCCGCGGTTCTTCAGTTCGTTGAAGACCTTGAGCCAGAACTTGGCGCCTTCGGTCTGCTCGATCCACAGGCCGAGGACTTCCTTGCGCCCATCGGCGCGGATGCCCAGCGCGAGGTACACCGCCTTGTTCCTGACGGTGCCTTCGTCGCGGATCTTCAGGCGCAGCGCGTCGAAGTAGACAATGGGGTACATCGCCTCCAGCGGGCGCTGCTGCCATTGTTCGACCTCGGCCAGCACTTCGTCGGTGATGGTGGAAATCAGGTCAGGCGAGACCTGCAGCCCATACAGTTCCTGCAAATGGCCCTGAATCTCACGCACGCTCATCCCGCGTGCATACATGCTGATTACGTGGTCGTCGAAGCCGGACAGCCGGCGTTGGTACTTGGCGACCAGTTGCGGCTCGAAGGTGGCTTGCCGGTCGCGCGGAATGTCCAGTTCCAGCTCGCCGTTGGGCGTGATGACGGTCTTTGCACTGCTGCCGTTGCGGTGATTGCCGCTCTTGCCTTGCTTGGCCTCGCTGGCCAGATGGTGCGTCAGTTCGGCGGCAAGCATACGCTCGGCTAACTGCTTCTTGAGCAGGCCGGCCAAGCCTGATTCACCGAGAATCGACTCGGCGTCCTTGTTCTGTACCTGAGCCAGCAGTTGATCGATCAACTCATCCGGAAACAGCTTCGGCGCGCTCGATTTCCTGCTCTTCTTGGTCATGCTTGTTGTTTCGGTCATAAGGGCGTTTCTTTCGATATCGTCTCATGACCTCAACACACAAGAAATCTGACAGGCTCACAATGCCTGTCGCGGAACCTTCTTTGCTCATCATTTCTCCGTGTCGCAAGTCTAGCCTTGGTAAACCTCTTGGCTCGTAGAGGACTCTGCAGCTTCTTTCAGCTGCAGGCACGGTAGTTCTCGGCACCATTAAGCTACGAGACTCCACCAATCGCGCGACATACCAGCTAGGCGTAAGAATGGTGGTCGGCGGCGGCGGAAACGACGGCCGTTCCTCGCAGTGCGCCCTCGTCACAAAAAGTAGCGGAAGACGCGTCGAACAGACCAACCCAACGACCGTCGTCAGCCTCCGGTCGGCGGCCCAAGTGCGGGCCGGCCATTTGCGTTTATTGGGCGAAGTACCGCGGTCGATCGAGGTCCACGATGAGGCTCGGCTGTTTGGGCTCCCAGTTCAGCACCTGCCGCGTATGCTGGCTCGACGCCCGATTGTCGACCGCTGCGAAGCCAGCAAACCATCCGAAGTGCTCGGCTGCCTGCTCCGGCGTGATGCTGACTGTCGGCAGACCCAGACGACGACCGATCACGGTGGCAATATCGCGCAACGGTACGCCCTCTTCGGCGGTCGCGTGATAGCGGGCTGCGATGCCTCTCTCGGCAGCCAGCCGGAAGACTTTGGCGGCATCCCGCCGGTGCACCGCCGGCCAATGGTTCAAGCCCTCGCCAACATAGGCCGACACGCCTTTCTCACGTGCTATGGCGATCAGCATCGGCACAAAGCCGTGGTCACCATCTCCGTGCACCGAGGGCGGCAGGCGGACCACCGACACGTTCGTTCCGCGCTCCATCAGACCCGTCGCCGCCACTTCGGTCGCTACGCGCGGGAACGGCGCCATACTCATGTCCGGCACCTGATCCTCCGTCGTCACACCGCCAGGCGCCAACAGGCCCGTGCCGGAGGTGATCACCACCGGCTTGCCCGATGCCCCCACCGCTTCGCCCATCGCCTCGATCACGCGGCGGTCGTTTGCACTGTGCTCGGCAAACTTTGAAAAGTCGTGGTTGAACGCCGTGTGGATGATCGCGTCGGCCTGCGTCACGCCGCGCAAGATGCTGTCGATATCGTCCAGATTGGCGAAGTGCGCCGTCGCACCAACATCACGCAGCCACGCCGCACCAGCCTCCGACCTTGTCATCCCGATCACCGGATGACCCGCGGCCAGCAGTTCATCGACCACGGCTGCCCCTACGAAACCCGTTGCGCCGGTCACGAAAATACGCATGGAAAGTACCTCCTCGTTGAGAGATGAGGTGCATTCTTGCTCTATGATTTATAGGGGTAAAGTAGTGGCTTTATACTGGTAAATGGGCTAACAGGATAATCACGATGGCCACCGGCGAGAACCTGCTCGGCGCCTACCTGCGCGACCGCCGCGCCAAGTTGGACCCGGCCGCCTTTGGCATCTCGCCGGCTCGTCGTCGCACCCCAGGCCTGCGCCGCGAAGAGGTTGCCCACCGCGCCAGCGTCAGCGTCACCTGGTACACCTGGCTCGAGCAAGGCCGAGGCGGTGCGCCATCCTCCGAGGTGCTCAACCGCATTGCCCGCGCCTTGCTGCTCACCGACGTTGAACGCGAACACCTGTTTCTGCTCGCTCAGGGGCGCCCTCCCGAGGCCCGCTACCAGCCGAGCGAGGGCATTACCCCAACCCTGCAACGCATATTGGATTCGCTTACCTTCAGTCCCGCTCTGGTCGTACGCGCCTTCACGCGCGACATCATCGCCTGGAACCATGCCGCCACCGCCGTCTTGGTGGACTACGCCGCCCTGCCTCCCAAACAGCGCAACGTCTTGCGCTTACTCTTCTGCAACCCGACCGTTCGTGCCCGCCAACCGGATTGGGAAAGCGTCGCCCGCTTCGCCGTCGCCACTTTTCGTGCCGATGCCGCCCGCGCCGGCGCAGCCCTTGCCATCGAGATCAGAACCTTAGTCGAAGAACTCTGCGTGGATAGTCACGAATTCGCCACCCTGTGGGGCGAACACGATGTCTGCAACCATGGGGAAGGGCTCAAAGCCATCAATCACCCCACGGTCGGCTTACTATCACTCGAATATTCAGCATTTTCTGTAGACGGGCGGCCGGATCTGAATATGGTGATCTATACGCCTGAGACTGAAGCAGACGCAGAAAGGGTAATAGCGTTGGTGGCCGCGTATTCTTGATGCATCGGCACGTCATGCTGAATCGGCCCCGGCCCCTGTTTTCACTGTCCTTGTACTGCCGCCCTGTTCAAGCTGTCGTCCCCTTCAGCCGAATACCGTAAATCCTGATGGCCCACACCAGGGATGTGTTGAAATTCTGATCCGTTAGAGTTGGATAACGAGCCCTTTCCCTGCCGATTCGTGGTACCAGCATTTACTCAGTCCGAGCGGCATACCTTCGGGCCGCTTCTCGAACGGGGGCGATGAGCGGCTCGAGTCGCGTGACTGCGGCTGCGAGAACTTCCGGGGCGACCCTTTCCGGATCCCCTGCGTCGAATGGCGGCTTCGGGTCATACTCGAAGACGAGCTGAATCATCTTGGCCACGTCACTCCCTCGCAAAATCGCCGCGAGCTGTAGCCCGAAATCGATGCCAGCGGTAACGCCGCCGCCTGTCACGCGATTTCGGTCAACTACGAACCGCGCCTTGCTTGGGATCGCTCCATAGTCGGCGAGGATTTCGCGATAGGCCCAATGCGAAGTAGCGTGATAGCCCTTGAGCAACCCAGCGGCGGCGAGGATCACAGATCCAGTACACACGCTGGTGACATAGGTCGCGTTCTCGCCAATCCTCGCCAAGAATTCCAGTGTTTCGGCGTCTTCGACCATCAAATGCGTGCTGATACCGCCTGGAACCAGGACGATATCGTAATCGGCTTCACACTCCGAAAAGGACTTCGCCGGAGTGATGCAGATCTGCCGGTCGGTCACGACGGGCTCGGTGGTCCTGCCTACCACGTCGACATGTACGCCGGGGAGACTGGCAAGAATCTGATGCGGGCCGATCAGATCCAACGCCGTGAACTTCGGGTAGGCGAGCATCGCAACGCGCGTGGAAGCAGTCATCGTCGTAGACATATTATTCACCTTTGATTTTGATTCGATCGATCTTAGCCAACTGGAATCCTGCCAGTGGCTACGAATGGGGCACGTGTGGTATCGGCATCAGCGCACGGCGATGCCGAGCTGTATTGCGATCTCGCGTGCGGTGATTTCCCGTTGGGCGGTGAGGCCGGCCGATGCTGCGCGCGCGGCGGCGAGCACATCGACAGGCGCTGTTTCCGGCGTGCCACTATTGAAAGGTGGTTCGGGCGCGTAAGCCATATAGAGCTGGATGCGTTGTGCTACGGCGTCGCCAAACATCTCGGCCGCGAGTCGCAGTGCACCATCAATGCCGGACGTTACACCCGCGGCGAATATCCAGTCGCCGTCAACGACGACTCGTTCATCGACAGGGGTCGCACCGAACAGCGGCAGAAGATGAAACGAGTTCCAGTGGGTCGTCGCGCGCCGGTCGCGCAGCAATCCTGCAGCGCCAAGCAGCAGGGCGCCGGTACAAACGGAGAAGACCTTTCGCGCGCCTGCCGCCTGCGCCCGCAGCCAATCGAGCACGACTTGGTCGTGCATTAGCGCCTGTTGCCCGGGGCCACCCGGCACGTGCAGGATATCAAGCGGTGGCGCGTCATGCAGCGTCGCGTCCGGGACCAGGCGCAACCCCTGCACGTCACGCACGGGCTCGGCAGTGCGCGCGTAAAGCCGGTGCGTGGCGCCTGGCAGGCGCGATAGGACTTCGAATGGGCCAGTCAGATCGATTTGGTCGAGTCCATCGAATACGAGCGAACCGATGGTGAGTTGCGTGTCTTCGTGCGGCATGAGTCTCTTTGCTAGCGGAAAGTGGGCGAAGTCGGTTCGAGCGCGGGGGCCTCCGAATTGGTGCCGACTCGATCGCCGGATTTCTGGCGACGATCGAACTCGACACGGGTAATGTATTGCGCTAACGTTTGGCGATGTTGCCAATGAACCCACAAATCCCGCCACACCGTTCGCCATTGCCGAGACGCATCGAGCTTGTGGCATTCCCGGACGTCCAGATACTCGACATCGCCGGGCCAGCGCAGGTTTTCACGGCGGCAAATGAACTTGCCGTAGAGAGCGGTGACGCGATGCCATACGAAGTTCGGCTTGTCGCGCCCGCGGGTACCCGGGTGAAGAGCACGTCGGGGCTTTCGTTCGTGACCGAACCCTTGATCAACGACCCCGTGCCGCCTGACACGCTTATTATCGCCGGCGGCCGAGGCGTCGCAAAGGCGGCGCAGGACGATGCGTTGCGCGACTGGATTTCCACTCGCGCCGCCGGCGCACGGCGCGTGGCATCGGTATGTACCGGCGCGTTTTTGCTGGCTGCCACCGGCCTGCTCGACGGACGCCGTGCAGTCACGCACTGGCGGCATTGCGATCAGCTATCGCGCGAGTATCCACAGGTGCAAGTCGATTCCGATCCGATCTTTGTGCGCGACGGAAACATCTGGACGTCCGCCGGAGTCACAGCGGGAATTGACCTTTCGCTCGCGCTGGTCGAAGCGGATCTCGGTGGTGCGATAGGGCTCGACGTTGCGCGCAACCTTGTGGTTTTCGTCAAACGACCCGGCGGCCAGGCGCAATTCAGTGCCGCGCTGGCGCTGCAGGCAACAGGCGAGCGTTTCGCAAAGTTGCATGAGTGGGTGGCGGAGCATCTGGCCGACGATCTGTCGTTGTGCCGCCTCGCGCAGGAAGCCGGCATGAGTGAGCGCACCTTTTTACGTCGCTATCGCGAGTCCACCGGACTGACGCCATTACGTGCCGTGGAACGACTGCGCGTCGAGGCTGCACGACAGATGCTCATCGAGACGCAACTGCCGATCAAACGCATCGCGGCGCGTTGCGGCTTTGGGTCAGAAGAAACCATGCGACGTACGTTCGTACGCTTTCAGCAAGTCAGTCCGAGCGATTTTCGCGATCGGTTCGGACATGTGTCCTGAGCCAGCACTGGACGTTCGGAGCAATTAACCGTGGTCCACGCCAGAAGTCACGGCGCCGGACGAGATCGGCGTCCAGAACTATTACACGCTCTTCTTCACGGTCAACGAGTCAGACTTCCGCCTAGGGTATCCAGTAGATTTTTTGCCTGCTGCCAGTCAGCGGTGTCGAACCCTTCGACAACGGCCTCCTGGACCCCCGCCAACGTCTGCCGCGCGTCTTGCGTCTTTCCCTGAAGTTGCCATAGCCGCGCCAGGCTCACCGCGGCGCGCAGTTCAAGCGATTTTGCACTTTGCTTGCGGGCAAGCATGATGGCCCGATGAAAGCACGCTTCCGCTAATCCGCGGTCGGCGGACAGGTCTGGCTGGACGGTGGTACGCTCGAGCAGCAGTTCTCCCTTGAGCCGATGCAGCTCCGCTTCATAGTGGTGCTCCCTCGTGATGCTTCCGAGGATAAAGGTGTCGGCCAGGACGTCCAGACCCGCCTGGGCTTGGCCCGCGTTCGCATAGGTTTGGGCCAGCAGGGCCAGTTGAGTGGGCCGTCCCATCTCGGCGCCGGTGGCCTGATAAGCGGCGACGCCCTGCAGTATCTGAGCGATGCCTTCCTCGCCGCTTCCCTGGTCGGCCAGTGCCCAACCCCGCAGGACGGTCCCCCATGCCAGCCAGAACGGAAAACCTTGTTCGACCGAAAGCGCAATGGCCGCTTCGGCGTACTCGCGGGTCAGCGCCGCCTCATGTCGGAATTGATGCAACTGCGCTGCGTAGACCAGGGCGAGCGCCATGCTGAAAGGGTGAGAGACCTCCCGGGCCAATGCCAGCGCCTCCTGGCAATGTTTGCTAGCCTGAGCCGGGAAGCCCAAATACCACTCGGCCCATGCCAGGAAGCTGAGGCCGCGGACCCTAGGGTCCTGCCCATAGAGCGCGGCATGGATGGGATGCTGTTCAGGCCTATAGTAGGCAATACCTCGCTCCAGGTGCTGCTGAGCGGCGCGGAAATCTCCCATGAAAAGTGAGGATCCGCCCAGTGCAATATGTGCCTGTCCGAGCCACACCGGATCCTGCGTGTTCTCGGCGAGGCCGAGCAGCGCCTCACCCAGCTGATAGGCTGTCTCGTGCTGTGCACGGATGAAAAAAAACATCCGCAATCCCAGCTTCACCTGGAAGAGCTGCGACTGATCGCCACCTTTGTCACACAAAGCCAGCGCCCGCGTATAGTTGGCCTCCACTTCGGCAGCGGCGTAACCTCGCGCGGCAATCAGAGCCTGCCCAAGCGTGATGCGAAGTGTCAGTTCCAGGTGGGCGCGCTCCGACGTGTCAGGTAGGCCGGTAATTAGTGCCAAAGCCTTGCTGAGGTGACTAATGGCATCAAGATTGGCCGAACGGTCGACGGCCTGGCGCCCGGCACAATACAGATACTCTACCGCCTTGGGGACGTTGCCGCTGTGACTGTAGTGGTGTGCCAGCTCGCTGTAGTGGTCTTTCAACTGGTGATGGAAGAGGGCCTCGATGGCCCGGCCTGTGCGCTCATGCAGTGCGCCGCGCTGTTCCGAGAGCAAGGAGTTGCCGGCCACTTCCTGGGTCAGGGCGTGCTTGAATGCGTACTCCACTTCCGGAAAGGCAGGCTGGCTGTAAATAAAATCTCCAGTCTGCAGGCCGTTCAGCAAGGGGTAGAGGTGCTCATCAGACTGTCCAGAGACTTTCCGGACCAGGCTCAGAGAAAATTCCTTGCCGATGATGGCCAGGGTCTGCAGCAAATCCTTTTGCGCCAATGGCAGTCGGTCTATGCGTGCTGCCAACACGCCTTGTACCGTGGTCGGAATATGTAGCGCGGCTGGGGTCGTCTCGATCCGGTAATGACCAGGCTCGCCGAGCAGTGCCTTTTCCTCGACTAGCGTCTGGACAACCTCTTCCATGAAGAAGGGATTGCCGTCGGTCTTCTGCAGGATGAGATGCTTAAGCGGCTTGAGTCCGGTGGCATCGCCCAGCAGTGCGCTGAGCAGGCCTTGCGCCTCGGTTGGGCCGAGGGGATTGAGCCGCAATTCAATGGCATTGTCCTTTCCTCTCCATGCGGGCCGATACTCTGGCCGGTAGTTCAGGAGGACGAGGATCCGTGCGGCCCCTACGCGCTCGATGAGGAAGGCAAGGAACGCTTCCGTCTCGCTATCCAGCCATTGGAGGTCCTCGAACAGGACCTGCACGGGCTGATTACCGCTCTCGTGCACCAGCAGGCACGTGACAGCATCGAAGGTGCGTTCGCGCCGAACGTTGGCTCCCATGTCCAGCAGCGTCGCGTCGGCGTCGCCGATGCCCAGCAGATGGAGCAGGTAGGGCAGGCGGTCTTCCAGGCTGCGATCCAGCGTGATCACCTTGCCCGCGATCTTTTCGCGGCAACGTCGCTCATCGTCCTGGGCGGTCAGCTGAAAATAGTTCCGCAGGAGTTCAATGAGCGGCAAATAGGCAAAGGCCTTGCCATGCGATACCGAGAAGGTCTCCAGCACCAGGCAACTGCTTGGCGAGCTCGTCTTGAACTCGTGGAACAGCCGCGACTTGCCGACTCCGGCTTCCCCCATCACCGCGACGATCTGCCCGTGTCCGGACGTGGAAACCTCAAGCGCTCGGTGTAGCGCCTCCAGCTCGGCTTCGCGGCCCACGAAGCGAGCCAGCCCGCGATGCGCTGCCACTTGCAAGCGCGTGCGCAGCGCACCGAGGCCGAGCAACTGATAGACCGCGAGCGGCTTGGGGATGCCTTTGATCTGCGCAGTTCCGAGCGCCTTGAACTCGAAGTACCCCTGCGCGAGCTTGTGGGTGGATTCGCTCACGAGGATAGAAGAGAGCGCCGCCATGGTCTCCATCCGCGAGGCAATGTGGATCGTGTGCCCCACCGGGTCATAATCGGTGTGCAAATCGTCCTTGCGGATCGAGCGCACGACCACCTCGCCCGTGTGAATGCCTACCCGAATCTGCAGCGAAACGCCTTGCTCCAGCCGAAGCTTGTCACTGTGCCGCTGCATCGCCTCCTGCATCCGCAGCGCAGCGTACAAGGCGCGCTTGGGATGATCCTCATGGGCGATGGGCGCGCCGAACAGCGCCAGAATTCCGTCGCCCAACGACTTTGCCACGTAGCCCTCGTAGTAGTGGACGGCTTCCATCATCAGTTCGATGACCGGTGTGATCAGGCGGTGAGCGTCTTCCGGGTCGCGGTCGTGGATCAGGGCAGTCGAGCCGGCCATATCGGCGAACAGGACGGTGATGGTCTTGCGTTCGCCGCCGGCATCGCCGCGGGCCTCGAGGGCTGCCTGCTCGGCCCGGATACGCTCGGCGAGGTGCGATGGGGTGTAACGAATGGGGCCGGCGGATGATTCCTGCGGCAACTCACCGACGGGCGTGCCGCATGCATTGCAGAAGCGTGCGGTCGCAGTTAATTCTTTGCCGCAACGCACGCAAATTCGCGCCAGCCTTACGCCGCATTGCTCGCAGAATTTCGCTCCATCGGCATTCTCGAACCGGCAATTTGCGCAGCGCACCATGGGAGCCTCCTCCCGAACTTGCTGCAGCCAATTAGATACCCCGATATCTTTCGTCGCAAGCCCAGTGCCGTCATGCCCCGGGATCAGGCTTGGCATTCGTATGCCAGCCATCTCGATGTCCAGGTCTGACCCGCGGAAATTGCTGGGGACAGCTGGCTGGCTAGGCCGAGAATGTTGTGCTTGACGCGATCACCAGTTCGCGAAAATCCGAAAGAAACGATCCAATTTGCTGCGTGGTCAGTCGAGCGCTGGTGACTCGGATGCCCGATTGCCCTTCGACGACGAAGTCACTACCCGAGCGTACCATCCATCCCTTCGCCAACAGCCATTGAGCCACCGTGGCCTCGTCCTTCAAAGGAATCCACGCGTTGAGGCCGACCTTGCCTGGGACGTCGACCCCAATCGACAGGAGGCCTTCCTTGAGTGTGACGAAGCGCTCGCGATAAGCCTGCCCGGCGAGCCTGATTCGGTCTTGCACTCGCTGATCGTTTAGCAGCGCGAGCGCTGTCTGTTGGAGCAGCGAACTGACCCAGCCCATGCTGGTAGCTTGGGAGTACTCCAGCTTCGCAAGCGTTACAGGGTCTCCGCAAGTGACTGAAACGCGCAAATCCGGCCCCAGAAACTTGGAGAAGGAGCGCACCGTGAGCCATCGAGCGCTCTCCGCGTGCCACGGCTCGTATGGCGCCAGCTCCAGCAGACTGGAATGGTCGTCGTCAATGAAAAGCACCTCGTCACGCCCACGCGCAATGGTCCGCAACTCGCGTGCACGCCGGGAACCCGTTGCCGCGCCGGTCGGGTTTTGCGCGCGCGAGGAAAAAATCACTGCGCGACAATCAGAGGACAGTGCATTCCTCAACGCTTCTGGCCGGATCCCCTCGTCATCCATCTCCATCTGCACAGCTCGTAAGCCTAGCGACCGCACCAAGGCCAGCGTCGTCATATAGGTGGGCGTCTCAACGGCGATCTTGTCTCCAGGTTTGACGTGGGTACGAAGCGCTCGCTCCATGGCGTCCAAGGCGCCGCTTGAGACAAAGATTCCGTGAACCGTCGAGAAGTCCGACTCAAAAAAAGAAGTCGCCCAACCCACCAGTTCCGCAACGTTACGCCGCTCTCCGTAAAGCCGTGGCGAAGAAGGGGTGGTTGCAAATGCACTCAGAATCTCGTCGCGCGTGGGCAAGAAGGCCGGGTCTGGATTGCCATCATGTGCCGCAACCACACCGCTGACCGTGACGGAGGGCGGCGCAATGGGCACTGGTGCGTCGAGATGCCGCTTCGCGACCACGGTACCGCGTCTGCCTGCCGTCACGATGACACCACTTTCAATCAGCATCCGGTAGGCCGTAGCCACCGTGTTCTTGTTGATACCGAGCGACTCGGCTAAGGCACGCACCGTCGGCAGCTGCTCTCCTGCGGCAAGTTTGTTGTCGTAGACGGCCCGCTCAATGGTCCGAAACAGGTCTTCGGCCTTCCTTCCTCCGACTGCAAATCGGCTTGGGTCAAACATGCTTTTGTACTGGTCCAAAGTTTAGGAACTCATTATACGTCCCCTTGGCATCGGGCTGAACCATAGCGCAAGCCCTATGGGAGCGTGTTAACCCTGATGCGCCGAGCCCGAAAAAGCGCCTATAGTTGTCCCGGTACAAACATACTATTGTACCGGTACAAACACACGAGAGGAAAATTGAGATGCAGAAGATTCCGGCGGACCGGCACCTGAAGATCGGCGGTTTGATCTTCCCCAACATGGATCAATGTGACTTCACCGGCCCATTCGAGGCCTTGTCGCGCATTCCGAACTCCACGTTCCACACGCTGTGGAAGAACAAGGAAATTGTTCGCGATATGCGAGGCATGCAGCTCGTTGCAGATACTTCCTTCGATGAGGCTCCGCAACTTGACGTCCTGCTCGTGCCGGGAGGCTATGGCCAGGAGGAAGCGGCGGCGGATGAGACTGTCCTCGCCTTTATCCGCCAGCAAGCTGAACACGCCCTATATGTTTACTCGGTGTGTACTGGCGCTCTGCTCTGTGGCGCGGCTGGCTTGTTGCATGGGCGCAGGGCGACCACGCACTGGACAGCGATGGAAGTGCTGCCCCTCTATGGCGCCGTGCCAAGCGAGGAACGGGTCGTCATCGACGGCAACTATGTCAGCGCGGGTGGCGTTACATCGGGCATCGATGGTTCCCTGGTCTTGGCTTCACTGCTCCGTGGAGAGCGGTTAGCGAAAGAACTCCAACTTTATATGGCCTACGACCCGCAACCCCCCTTTGACGCAGGGTCCCCGGCGACCGCGCCCAGCGACATTCTGAGCACCGTCCGTGCGCGAGCATCTCAAATCACCGAGCAACGCTTGGCGAGCGCCCGCCAATATGCTGAGCGAGCCTTGGATCTAGCCTAACCATTCTTTGAGCATGATGCCGTCCACACCACTTATTGATATTGCGTCTGCCGAATCGCTAGCCATTTCGCTCACGCAGCAGTTCGTCAAGGTCGACACTGTGAATCCGCCCGGCAATGAAAGCGCGCTCGCTCGCCTGATCGGCGCACTATTGGCGGAAGCAGGGTTGCAGACGACGTTCCATACGCTAGCTGACGGAAGAGAAAGTCTGGTGGCGTGGACTGGCTCAGCCAATGAAGGGCCAAAGCTGTGTTTCACGGGGCATCTCGACACGGTGCCGTTTGGATCTGCGCCATGGAGTCTGTCGCCACTTTCCGGTGAGATTCAGGGCGACAGGCTGTATGGTCGCGGGTCGTCAGACATGAAGGCTGGTATCGCGGCGTTCATTGCCGCCTTACTCCGGCATCGCGAAACGAACGGACAGCATGCCGCGGTTATCCTGGTCTTGACCGCCGGCGAGGAGACGGGGTGTGAAGGTGCCAAGGCTCTACGGACCCTTACGCAGCCGGCTTTCAATGTTGGTGCCATGGTGGTGGGTGAGCCAACTGCCAACGAGGTCGTGATCGGCCACAAGGGGGCTTTGTGGATTCGGGCCCAGGCGCAGGGTATTACGGCCCATGGCGCTATGCCGGAGCGCGGGGACAACGCGATTTATCACGCTGTCGATGCCATACACAAGCTTCGACTATTCAACTTCCATGCTCCGGAAGATGACCTCCTTGGCCACCCGACGCTCAACGTAGGGACGATCTCCGGCGGTCTCAATGTCAATTCGGTGCCTGACCAAGCCTTGTTTGAGGTCGATGTACGGACGGTTTGCGGGATGCCGCATGACAAGTTGCTCGACGAACTCGGCGCTTACCTTGGCGACCGTGTAGCGCTTAGAGCGAAGCTCGACGTGCCCGCTCTGCGACAGGAGATGAGGAGTCCGTGGATCGCACACGTCAGCAGAATGGTCAGTCAGATCACCGGCTCTCAAAACGGCGGACGCGCAGTCTCATTCTTTACGGATGGTCCCGTCCTCAGGGAAATTTTTGGGGCCGTCCCCACCGTGATTCTCGGTCCCGGCGAACCATCCATGGCGCACAAGACGGACGAGTATTGCAACGTGAGTTCGATTATCGCTGCCGTAAATATCTATGCGCGGATCATCGAGGCTTGGGAAAGAAAAAGGGAACAATGAAATGTCATATCAACAAGTAGCAGATGGACCGATCGATTGCGAATGGTTGACGGAATCTAGAGAGTTCGTCGTCGTATCTCGTGGACGCAGTTTTACGATTGTTGTATTGCTGCTTGCCTTCGCGATTTACTATTTTGCACTTTTGCTAGGTGCGGCCTATTGGAGCGACGTGCTCTCGATACGAATCGTAGGGGCGGTTAACGTCGGCATGATATTGGCCATTTCCCAGTATCCGGTCGCTGGCCTCATTGCTGCCATCTACGTTTGGAGAATGCGTAAATTCGACAAGCTGATCGAAGGATCCGGTAAGGATACCGCCGCAGGGAGCAAGAAATGAGAAATTTTCTGAAATCGCCCACTTTAAAATTTGGGATCGTGATGGCGATTTTTACGATCTTGCCAAATTCAGTCCGCGCTGCATCTGAACTGATTGAGCCAAGGTTTCGCGGCCTTACCTTCGCCACATTTGCGTTGGTCATCGGTTTAACGCTTATCGCAACCTGGTATGCGGCACGTCGGAATGCCAGCGCCCGCGATTTCTATACGGGTGGGGGAATCTCCGGCCGGGCGAATGGCCTGGCCATTGCGGGAGACTATCTCTCGGCCGCCGCCTTCCTGGGCGTCTCCGGGTTGATTTCCCTATATGGCTACGATGGCATCCTGTATTTGATCGGTTTCTTCGTTGCGTTCATTCCCGTACTGCTGTTGATTGCGGAGCCATGTCGGAATCTCGGCCGCTATACACTGGGTGATGTCCTTGCCTATCGCAACAATTACCGCGCTTCCAAGATTGTCGCGGCGCTATCAAGTATCGTGGTGGCGATCTTCTACCTGATTCCGCAGATAGTAGGCGGCGCAACCCTCATCAAGGCGCTGGTCGGATTCCAGTATGAGGCCTCCGTCGTGATGGTTGGGCTGCTGATGCTGGTCTACGTCTTGTTTGGCGGGATGAGGGCGACGACGTATGTACAGATCATCAAGGCGATTCTGCTTCTGTTTTCTTGCGCGTTGATTGTGATTCTTGCGCTCTATCCATTCGGGTTCGACGTCAATTCTCTTTTCAATGAAGTTCTTTCGAGTCAAAAAGTTGCCCACCATTTGACTGCGGTTTTCCAGAATCAGAATGATGCAGTGGACGGGACCTCGCTGGCGCGGAAGTTCTTCGAGCCTGGCCTCTATTTGAAGAACCCTGTCGAACAGGTATCGCTGGGCTTGGCGCTTACGCTTGGGACGGCCGCCTTGCCTCACATCCTGATGCGATTCTTCACGGTGAAGGATGCCAGGACTGCGCGCTCTTCTGTCTTGTGGGCCATGTTGTGGATTGGCGTCTGCCATCTCATGATTATCGTGATTGGCTTTTCTGCCGCCTACTATGTCGGACCCAGCACAATCCTTGCCGCAGATAAAGGGGGCACGCTCGCAGCACCTCTGCTAGCTCAGTTCCTTGGGGGTGGGGCAAACTCATTCGCTGGCAATCTCTTCCTCGGGTGGGTGGCGGCTGTCGCCTTTGCAACGATTGTCGCCGTGGTGGCAGGGCTTACGCTTGCCGCAGCCTCCGCCCTTGCCCATGACATCTACGTCGGGGCAATCCGTCGTGGTGAGGTATCCGAACGAGAGCAAGTGATCGCAGCCAAGGCCGCCGCCGCAATCGTTGGTGTCGTGGCAATTGTTCTGAGCATTCAGGCAAAGGGCCAGAACGTTGCGCATCTTTCAAGTCTGGCGTATGCCGTTGCGGCTTCCGCCAATCTCCCAGCGTTGTTGCTTACCCTGTACTGGCGTCGGTGTAGCACTGTCGGTGTTTGCGTCGGCGTCGTCGGGGGGACACTTGCAGCAGTCCTGCTTGTGCTGGTGTCGCCCAATATGCAGTATCCCTTGCTCGAGAGAGCGCAGGCTGAACGAACGCAAGCCACCGCCGCCAGGAAGATCGAGAACCTGACGGTAAAGATGGCGGCATCGACCGGAGCCGGCCGTGATGAGCTTGGGGCTGAACTATCAAAGGCGCGCGCCGCCATCGCGAGCGCACAATCGACCATCGATGCGCTCCGCGATCGTCGGACAAGCTTGATTGGGCTCGAGGTGCCCCTATTCCCCTTGCGTAATCCGGCGCTCGTCACCGTTCCATTTGGCTTCATGTTGGTGTTCCTCTTTTCGGTACTCTTCCCGGATCCGCGTGCTCAATCGATCTGGACAAGAATGGTGGCCCAGCGAGAAACCGGCGCCAACGCAGCAGCAGCCATTTCGCACTAAGCATTGCGAAGTACGGAAACGCTCGATACAGCTGGCTAAGGCCAATCGATAATTTACGGCCTTAGATCTGATCGGTCGGCATGTTGGTGAAGTATGGACAGATACAGCTTTCAACGTGGTGTCGACCGATACAAGGAGCGTGAGATTACTTGTCAAAAACCAGGAGTCATGACCGACACCAATCGGATATGCTGAACAAGCAGCACGCAAAAGTGGCCATTAGTTGTTGATGGCCACGATACGACGCAGGAGAGACTGGGCAGGACACGTGCCCAGCGCCGACGGAGCAACCACCCCGGAAACTCTCAGGCAAAAGGACTGTGACGTCTACTGCAAATCTGGAGAGTGGCATGCCAGGCATGCCCACCGAAGGGGATGGCGCCGGCACCGTTGGCGCCTAAGCTCTCAGGTCCCGAGACAGATGGGGTGAACGGCCGGATCGTCCGGTCACGAATTTACTTCACAGGGACTGCCATGACGCATATTGTTATCGTCGGCGCCGGTATTTCCGGCGTCACTACCGCTTATACGCTCTCGAGACTTGGCTACCAGGTCACGGTCGTCGACCGCCAATTGTATCCGGCGATGGAAACGTCGTTCGCCAATGGTGGCCAGCTTTCCGCCAGCAATGCCGAAGTCTGGAACAGCTCTGGCACGCTGCTCAAAGGTATCAAATGGATGCTGCAGAAAGATGCCCCGCTGTTGCTCAATCCCAAGCCATCGTGGCATAAATACTCGTGGCTCGGAGAATTCGTCGCGAGCATCCCCCGCTACCGCCGCAACACGATCGAGACCACTCGGTTGGCCATCGAGGCACGCAAGTATCTGTTCGAGATGGCAGAGCGTGAGCAGATCGACTTTGACCTGCAGCATCGCGGCATCCTGCACATCTATCACGACAAAGCGAGCTTTGCGGCCGCAGGCAGGACCAACACTCTCCTCGTTGCCGGAGGACTTGAGCGTCATGCTGTGAGTCCGGAGGAAATCAAGACGATCGAACCAACGCTGCAAGGCCAGTACTACGGCGGCTACTTCACCGCGTCAGACGCCACCGGCGATATTCACAAGTTCACGCGCGGCCTCGCGCAGGCCTGTCATAAATACGATGTGTGCTTCCTGCATGGGGTGGACGTGCAGGCCGTCGAGATGACCGAACAAGGCGTTCGCCTCCTGTTGCAGACAACACTGGACGATAAGCTCTCGACCACGCGCGCTGACGTTGGGACGGAACTCGTCGCCGACGCGCTGGTTGTCTGCGCCGGTGTCGGGAGCCGCCATATCGCGCAAATGGTGGGGGATCGCATCAATGTGTATCCGGTCAAGGGCTATTCGATCACCGTGCATTTGGACGACGAAGCCAGTGTGCAAGGTGCGCCGTGGGTCAGCCTGCTGGATGAGAGCGCGAAGATCGTGACAAGCCGCCTGGGAGCGGGGCGTTTCCGTGTGGCCGGCACGGCCGAATTTAACGGTTACAACCGCGACATTCGCGCCGACCGCATCGAACCCTTGATCGCCTGGACACGCCGTAACTTCGCTATCGGTACTTCGCGTGTGGTGCCGTGGGCTGGCTTGCGCCCGATGATGCCTGACATGATGCCGCGCGTCGGCCGTGGCCGGCATGCACGCGTGTTTTACAACACCGGCCACGGGCATCTCGGTTGGACATTGTCGGGTGCGACTGCCTCGATGATCGCGAGCGTAGTCGACCGCGACTGTCCGCGCCACTAGTCCTGAAGGGCACGTTGCTGATGTCAGCGTTTTGCCGACTCACGCCCGGGTGTGGATAGCGTTTGGTCTTGCCAACGGCCGGATCGAGCTTCTCCACCGGTGTTGCTCCAGTGCCGTACCGGCACGCGTCATGCGGATCGGCTTCAGTACGGGCTGGCCGTGGGGCGCACGATGATCTCGCTGACGTCGACATCGGCAAGCTGTTCCACCGCGTACGCGATGGCCCGGGCAATCGCCTCAGGCTTAATGGCGATTCGGCGGAATGTTTGCATGGCTGCGCGCGCATTGTCATCGGTGATCGAGTTCGCCAATTCGGATTCGACAACACCCGGGCAGACGACAGTGACTCGGATCTTGTCCGTTTCCTGACGCAGGCCATCAGCATCCCGGCGAATTGCGGGACCCAACGGGCGACGTCACCGGCAACAAAGCAAGTTATTGGGGACGGCTTTGCTCCGGCAGTAACAAGCGCAGCCTCCCCTTCAGCTTGAGTCCGTCCCGCAAATTCAAGCTGAGCAGCGTGATGTTCACAAGTCCAGCGACCAGTTCCAGCACCTGGACAGCGTAGAAGGCGGCATCAAATTCGTTGGCTCTCGCCCTTGAAGCCAGGAACATCGCAGACGGAATCAGGATAAGAAGTCCGTTGGCAGCGATGAAAGGCATGCGCCGCTTCTTCGCATTCACAAGCCGGCCCAATCGCCCTTTCGATAGGGCGAAGCCCGAACCGCCCGCTGCTGCCAAGGCCGGTACCAGCAGCAAGAAGCCCCACGGGATTGCCATCTTGACCACGACGACGGTCGCCCGCGACGCGAACATCTCCGTGAGGGCGGTCGATAGCCAGAATGTCGCGATCGTGAACAGTGCGATTACGCCGGCGACCGGATGGGCGATCTTGGTCATGGTGCTCTCCTCCAGCGACCAGCTTCGGTTCGTATCAGGCGACGCAAATGCCTGGCACGGCGATCTTTTGGAACAGGTGCGGCATCGCGACGACTGAGGCCGGATAGTGCGAGACCCTTGCCTGGAATTCCGGATGTGTGAAGGCAGCCCGAAAGTGCGCGGTCGACTCCCAAACTGCGTAGTTCAGAAAAGTCGCGCTGTCGCCGATCGCGCGGTGCAGTTGGGTCGAGATGAACCCGGGCTGCCGCTTCATGAACTCGGCATCGTCTTGCCATGCATCCAACAAGGCTTGTTCGTCGGCCTTGTCCAACGTGAATACGTTGATCAGCACGGCTGGCCCTGCTTCAACAGCTAGCTGGCGTTCGCGCCGACCACCTGCTAAATAGTGCAATGGAGGCCTCTACGAAGACTCCGTTTGCTTGCCGAAGGCCGGCGAGGGCGCATAGCGGTTAGCCCGTACATGGCCGCACTGGGCACTTGAACTCATCTGCCTCGGGAGAAAACGCGGAGGCGTGTTTTGATGATTCTTCGACCGCGGCCAAGTTCCAAGCAGCGAGAATCCATTCGTGGAATTGATGGTCCGCACCAGACGGGTGACCGGTAATCCACTGGCGTGATGTGAACGTCTCGTCATGGCCGATTCCGCCGGTAGCGGACCAGTTCGTCGGTGGTCACCAGGCGAGGCTTGTTGCCCTTGCCGACGGCTTCCCGCCACCCGCATCAGTCCCCCCAAGGATTGGCCAGCACAACGCCGACCCCTTCAAAGTCCTTGCGGTTGCGCGTGGCCAAGGTGGCGGCGTGGTGCCGACAGATGGCGGCAATTTGCGCGTCGGCCATGCTGATCGGACGCCCCGCTCGGTCGCGCTGGGAGACGAGAGCCGCGTAGTGCACGGCGGCCTCCTCGTCGAAGGGCAGCACCCGGCCAGCGAATTCCTCGTCGAGCATCTGTAGCGCGGCTTCCCGTAACCTGGACTTGCGGCGTCCGTCGGACAGACGAGCAATGCCGTACAGCAGTTCAGCCACGGTCACGGCAGTAATGGAAAGGGACTCTGGTGCCTGTCGGTCGAGCCAGTCGATGACGGCTGGGTCCGCCTCGGCCCGCATCAAGTCCGACAAGACATTGGTGTCGAGACGATCATTCCGGCAACTCCGGGCACCGTGGTCGTTCGACCCGTGCGGGCAGTTCCAATCCGGGATCGGCCAACGTGGCAAAGCGCTGGCGCAGCCGGCTGCCCAGGCCGCCGCGCGCAGGCGGCTTGCTGAGCGCGCGCCGCAAGATCTCGCGCACCTCCTCCTCCATGGAGTGGCCGTGCTGGGCGGCTTCGATGCGCAGCCGGGCCTTCAACTCGTCATCCACGTTTCGAATGGTCAGCGTCGCCATCACCATCCCCCTTGCTTGCATTGAATGCAATGCTAGCAAATTTCAGTCGAAGGGTCGGATCCCCGTTTGCCGATGAAGTCCGGTGAATTTACTAGACATAAGCGGACTTATGTCTAAAGTTATGCGCCGATAGTTTGATAATTAGCGTATTACGTAGTAATATTTATTTATCCAACGACACTTTTACCCCGATGGCCACCGCCGATCTTGAGTTGACCGATGCCGCGCCCGACTTCGAGCGGTCTGCCGCTCTCGCCGGCGACATTGCCGCGCTGCGCGGCCGTTTCCCCGAGACCCGCGCGCTGTACCGCGAGGTCTGCGGCCTGCTGTTCTTCCGCTACGGCATCACGCCCACCGCCAACAAGCTCTATCAGCTGGTGCGCAAGGGCAGCATGGGCACGCCCGCCGAGGTGCTGCAGGCGTTCTGGCAGGAGTTGCGCGGGCGCACCCGCGTCACCATCGACCATCCCGACCTACCGGAGGCGTTGAAGGACATCGCCGCCGGGGCGGTGCAGACCATCTGGCAGGCGGCCAACGAGGCCGCCACCGGCGAGCTGGCCACGCTGCGCGCCGAGGCGCGCGCCGCCGCCAGCGCGGCCGAGGCCGAGCGCGATGCCGCGCACGCCGAGACCGCGCGCGCACGGGAGGCAGCCGCGGCGCTGGTCGCGCAGCTGGACACCGCGCGGCAGGCCATCGAGGCGGGCGAAACGGCGTTGGCCGCCGAGCGCCAGGCCCACGCCGCCACGCAGGCGCGGCTGGAGGCGGGGCGGGCGGAACTCGAGGCGGCGCGCCGGCAGCTGGCGGAGCTGCGTACCCAATTCTCGACGGAGCTGGAGCGTGCCCGCGACCAGGTCGTCATCGCGCAGGAACGGGCCGAGGCCAGCGAGCGCCGCGCCTTGCGCGAACTGGATGCGGAGCGCACTGCGCGCCAGCAGAGCGAGCGGTTGGTCGAAGCGTTGCGCGGCGAACTGGCGGCGGCGCGCGCCGAAGCCCGCGACGCGGCGGTGGCGCAGGCCGAGGCCCGCGCCCGGCTCGAAACCCAGGTCGCGGCCCTCACCGAGCAGCTCACCACGCGGCTTGCGGCTGCCGACGCCGCGGCGCGGAAAGCGGCCGACGACCTGGCCACGGTGCAGGCGGCACTGGCCGCGGCGCAGCGCCGGGCCGAGCGCGCCGAAGCCGAAGCGGCGCTGGCGCGCCAGCTGCTGGCAGAATTGCGGCTGGCGCCGCGCGAACGGGGGGAGGGGGGTAGCGTTGAGCGACGGCGGCGCAAGGCCGGCGGCCCGGCCCCTTCCGCCGGCGACACATCAAGCGACACACCAAGCGAACCGCCAGCCAAAGTCCAGGGGGCGAGCGCCCCGCGCCCGGAAGAGGGCGGCGACAGCAGCGATAGCAGCTACAACGAACACGATGACAGCAAAGACTGAGCGGGCGGCGGCGATCCGCTGGATCCAGGCCGAGATGGCCGACTACGGGCTGAACATGGAGGAGCTGGCCGCGGCGGGGTGCTTCGATCCGCCACCTCCTCCGCCACCGCCGCCCCCACCCCCACCCGCGCCAGCGCCCGTGGTCTGCTACCGCAACGCGGCGGGCCAGAGCTGGGACGGGCAGGGCGAGATGCCCGACTGGCTGCGGCGGGCGGTCAATGCGGGGCAGAGCAAGGAGTTTTACCGGGTTGGATAGGTCCACCGATGCATTCAGCCCTCTGTCCAATGGCGGATGTGACGAGGGCCAAGCTGTTGCACGAGAGCAGGACCGGTGCAAATGAAGCGATCCACCGCGCGACCCCGGCCGCCGGCTCCACCAGGAGCGCGGCTTCCCGGGACTGGGCCTTTCGCATCGGCGAGAATTCGTCAGGAAGGCTGGGCGCAGGCGAGAAGCGAACGACACGCAAGAGACAAGGTCTCACCGTCCATGGGATTAGGAAGCGTCTGCACGTGCAGTGGCTTCGATGAAGGAGAACAAATTGGCCCCAGAGCAAGAGGTCGAACCCCGTGTCGCGAGCAATGCGACGAACGGACCTGGTCAGATGGAGCTTCCCATCGCTGAGGCGATGCGCGACGCGGATCCCGCCATGGGTGAAGCCAGTGGTGCAGGCGTCGGTAGTGGCAGCGTTGACACTCAGGCCCAACGCTTGGACTTCTGGTCGACAAGCCGGGATAGCGGCCCGACGGCGACCGTGTCATATCGGCGCCGGCGGTCTTACGCAGCCCCGGACGCTTCAACGGAAGACGTGGCACCGGGAGAATCGAGGGAAGCTGCCGCCTCGGCAGCGTTGCCTGAATCCGACGCGCCGCAAGCGCCCATGGAATCCATGCCCTCGGAAGCGACCACAGACGCCGTGGCCGAAGCTCCGGTTGAAGTCCTGGCCACGGACGAACCGATGGAAGCTGCCGCCCAGGACGAACTGACCGAATCGGCCGCCCCGGTAGCACCGCTTTACGCCCCAGCTCCGGAAGCTGCGCCTGAAGAGACGCGGGCCCCGAAGCGCGGTCGGAAGCCGAAAGCGCTCACCGAAACTGCCGCTCCGGAAGCTGCGCCGGAAGAGACACGGGCCCCGAAGCGCGGTCGGAAGCCGAAAACCCTAGCCGAAGTTGCCGCTCCGGAAGTCACGACTCAAGAGACCCCAACCCGGAAGCGCGGGCCGAAGCAGATAACACTGCCTGGAGTGGAGGCTGCCCCGGAAGCGCCGACTCAGAAGCCGCAAACCCGAAAGCCGCGACAAGAGCAAAAAACGCCTACCGCAACCCAAAGCGCGTCCCAATCCTCACTGCTCGCTCAACTGGCATCTGTCAATGCGCAACTTGAGCAGTTGCGAGCCACGGAAGTACCAAAGGTCGTGGAGGAGATTCGGCAGTTGATGCAGGAGTACGACCTCAGCATTGAGGACATTGCGGGCAAGCCCAGTGTTGAGCCCGCTGCCCGCGCTGTTCCGACCAAGACGAAGGCCGCGCAGCCTCCGAGGTACCGCAACCCCAAGACGGGCCAGACCTGGTCGGGGCGCGGTAGGGCTCCCGCGTGGATTGGCAAAAAGCCCGAGCGTTTCCTAATCGATCTCTTGTACTGAACGACAGGTTGGCGGGCGCGTCCGGTCCGCCGCCGCCCCCCCGCTCGTTGCCCGGCTCTTCCCCTTGGACTTCTCATGAGTTCTGTAATTTGCCGCAAATGCATTGAAGATTCCCACCTTGCGAAGGCACTGGAGGAATACTTCCAGCAGCTGACATGCTCCGAGTGCGGGCAACGATCTCGAAAGGCCGTCACAGTTGAAGCCTTAGCTGCAGTCATTGAACCCGTCCTGCGCGAGTACTTTGTTCAGGGAGGCGATATTAAGCACTTCGGTGAGGACGATAGTGAGTGGTATGAGCAGGATGGCGAATCCTTGGACGCAATCATTCAACAGGTAACAGAACAAGATTTCGTGTTCCAGGAAGAACTTGTGAGGGCCATCTGCGACCTCGACGACGCCTGGCCGCCAGACGGGGATGAGGTCTTGTGGGATAGCACTGCATCCTACGTTCCGCGCAGAATGCGACCCCACGAGATGGCGTTATTTTGGGAAGTCGCCACTCAGGAGATCAAACACGGTCAACGGTTCTTCAGCCCATCGGTGCGCCTATTGTTTGATCGTCTGTTCGCGGGGGTCGGCACGATGTACGCCTATGCGGAAGGAACAAAGCAGCCGGTGACGGTCTCTTTGTCGACGGATACGGCGGTCTACCGCTCGCGTGTATGTGCGTCGAGGGCCATGATGAAGGATGCATCTGCCGACCCGATGAAGCATGTCGGCCCGCCGCCCGCGGAAATGGCGAAGGCGGGGAGAATGAATGCCGAAGGGGTTGTGGTCCTCTACACCGCATTAGATCCGGATACGGCCCGCGCGGAGCTTCGCCCAGCTATAGGGAGTGACCTTGCTGTCATCAAAATGACCCCGGTGAGACGATTGAAGGTGCTGGATATGGCGCGACTCGAAACGGTAGCTGCGGGCGCGTTGAGCTATTTTCAGCCGGACTACGAGGAAGAGGTGCTCAAGCACGCTTTCCTTCGACGGCTGCATCGCATGATTTCGCAGCCTATTGTGCCGGGACACGAAGCAGACTACCTGATTACCCAGGCTATGGCTGAGTATCTGGCGAATGTTCATCCAGAGAAATACGATGGCATCAAATTTACGTCGGCCCAGAATCAAGGCGGCATGAATCTGGTGCTGTTCAGCCGTTCTGAATTCGAAAACGATGAGATGGTGGCGAGATTCGGCGTTGACTACGTTTCCGGGAGCATCGAGTTCTCAAGGACCTCGGGTGTCCAGTATTCCCAAGAGCCGCTCGTCTATTTTGAGCGCCAGGATGGAGAACCGGTCGCTTACATGAAAAATGGGGATTATGACCTGGACGATCTCGAATGAGATCGCGTCGCAGAAGATCAGCGAAATCGGCCTTTTGCGGTTTAGCGCTCGTCCAGCGGCAGTAGTTCTCACCTCCTCACACGACTTCGGCATGTGCGATTCGGCCATCCCTCAGGCGGAGACGCGTGCGCGGCTCGAAGCCCAGGCTACCGCACTCACGGATCGGCTCGCGGCCGCCGAGCAGGCGCAACGCCGGCAAATGCTCGAGCTGGAGGCGGGTACCGAGCTGGCGGCGGCGCAGCGGCGCGCCGAGGCCGAGGCGGCGCTCGCGCGTCAGCTGCTGGCAGAAATGCGCGTGGCGCTGCACGAGCGGGACGGTGGGGGCAGGTGGCGGGGTAAGGTCCGCGGTCAGTCGCCAGCGGTGAACGAGGCACAGAACCCACAAAAGCAAGAGTAGGGCGCGCCGACAGGTGTCTCTCGACCCGAATGACGGCAACGACGGTAACGACAGTACCAATAGCAGTGATGACCGCGAACACTGAGCGGGCGGCGGCGATCCGCTGGATCCAGGATCAGATGGCCGACTATGGGCCGACGATGGAAGAGCTAGATGCGCAAGGTGCTTCGAGCCGACACCGCCTCCGCCGGCTGTCTGCTACCGCAATGCCGAGGGGCTCAGCTGGGACGGGTACGGCGAGATGCCTTCATGGCTAAAGCGAACAGTCAATGCGGGACAGAACGTGGAGTTTTTTTCGTTTGACTGGCGCGCTATCGAGACCCGGATGACATGTGAGCGGGGGTGACCAATGAGCATTGAAATCAAGTACGAGAAGGTTTATCAAGGTTTGACCTTTGATGGCATGTTGGGCCATATTGCCAACACAATCATTCTGTGGAATCTTGGAAAAGATGGCGATGAGTGGAGAGGGACTCAAAACGATTGTCAATTGGTGGTAAGTTTTCTCTTACGCTCCTATCACCGGCGAATGCTGGCGACAGGCAAGTATGGCGAAATTCCGTCGACGCGGGACGGAGGCGAAGCTTTCGATGGGGGAAAGGGATACCACCTTGAGCATGCCATTCCAATTGCATGCATCATGTGGGCCCTATTCAATCATGTTACGGCACGTAAATTGCCAGAAGCGATAGCTCAAGTCCGGAAAATTGTGGACGAGACGATGAAGGTTGCTCACGTTTCTGAGAGGGAACACAAGGACCTGTCAGAAATTTTGTGTTTAGGGCATAACATGTCGATAAGGAGCATGTATGCCACGCAAGACGAAAACCAGCCAAGCCGCAGACCGTGAGCTGCCGGCCATTCCCGAGGACCTGATCGCCCATTTCGTGAAGGGCCCCATGACCGCCGAGGCGGTTCAGGACGCCTCGATGGCGTTCAAGAAGGCCCTGATCGAGCGCGCCTTGGGCGCCGAGCTCGGCCATCACCTGGGCTACCAGCCGGGCGCGGAGCGCCCGGCCGGCACGGCCAACCAGCGCAACGGCAAGAGCGCCAAGACCGTCCTGACCGAGGATGGCCCGCTGAGGGTGGACATCCCGCGCGACCGCGATGGCAGCTTCGATCCGATCCTGATTCCCAAGCACGAACGGCGCTTCACCGGGTTCGACGACAAGATCATCGCCATGTACGCCCGTGGCATGACCGTGCGCGAGATCCAGGCGTTTCTGGCCGAACAGTACGGCACCGAGGTCTCGCCCGAGTTCATCAGCTCGGTGACCGATGCAGTGATGGACGAAGTCACTGCCTGGCAGGCCCGCCCGCTTGAGGTGATGTATCCGGTCGTGTTCTTCGACGCGCTGCGGGTCAAGATGCGTGAGGACGGCGTGGTGCGCAACAAGGCCGTCTACCTGGCCTTGGGCGTGCTGCCGGACGGCACGCGCGACATCCTGGGCCTGTGGATCGAGACCACCGAAGGTGCCAAGTTCTGGATGAAGGTGTTCAACGACCTGAAGACCCGTGGCACCCAGGACATACTGATCGCGGTGACCGATGGTCTTAAGGGCATGGAACAGGCCCTGGCCGCGGTGTTCCCGAACACCACGCTGCAGACCTGCATCGTGCATCTGATCCGGAACAGTTTGGAATACGCCAGTTGGAAGGAGCGCCGGGCCGTGGCTGCGGCGCTCAAGCCCGTGTACACCGCGCCCACCGTGGAGGCTGCGCTGGCCGAGCTGGCGGCCTTCGAGCAAGGGGAATGGGGCAAGCGGTACACCCCGATCGCCGCGTCCTGGCGTCGCGCGTGGGACCAGGTGATCCCGTTCTTTACGTTCCCGCCGGCGATCCGCAAGATCATCTACACGACCAACGCGATCGAGAGCGTCAACGCCCAACTGCGCAAGATCATCAAGACGCGGGGTCACTTCCCCAGCGATGAAGCGGCGACCAAGCTGCTGTGGCTGGCCCTGCGCAACATCACCGGGAAGTGGGGCAGTTCAACGCATGACTGGAAGGCTGCCATGAACCAGTTTGCAATCCTCTACGAGGAGCGCTTCACCCATCCACATCGTTGAGATAATGCTGGCTCACCGGTCGAAATGACGATGAGCCTTTAACTGCCCTGCACACAAAAAAACTGACAGGCCCGAACACAAACACCTCAACAAGTTGTACCAATGCACGATGCCGATTGGATGCGAGTATCCCTGGCATGGTGATAGAGCGTGGGCACGGTATACAGAGTCGGGCCTTTCAAAACCCACACTGAAGAGAAGCTAAGCAGATTTCCGCGACTCGGTGGCGGTGCTTTGACCCGCCAACGGCAGACTGCTCCCGCTATGCCGAGCCGCTGACTTGGGACGGGACGGGCAGGGTGTCAACGCTGAATGTTGCGATACCTATCAAACACGCGTAAGCGCCAGCGTTGATGTGAGGCGCGGGTTGGACTCACGTGGGGCGTGCGTGGAAAACGTTGGAGACGCCAAGCCCGATAATCGAACGAGACCCATGCTAGCCCGCCAAGCATAGGTCGCCGTCGTGCGCTCTGTTTCCTTTTTTGGGCAATGCGGATGTAGAATCATGCGCATGAAAAATGCTCTAAATCTCAAGTACAACGGCCCTGCAGTCGATACAGGCCGAATGGACGCCTATGAGACGGCAGCAAACATCATTGCCTTCTCGGACTTCTTGCAGGCGGCCGCGCAGGAATGCTATGGGCCCCCGGCGTCAGAATTGTTGTCGTGTCACCTGATTTCGATTGACCCAGTCTGGGGGCGGTAGAGTCAGAGTGAATGAGAGCCTATTCAGCAGAGAGAAAGGAAGCGCTGTTGCGTCGCATGATGCCCCCCGAGAACGCGTTGGTGTCGGCGTTGGCAAGGGAGACGGGAGTTGCGGAGCAGACGTTGTATGCTTGGCGTCGACAGATGAAAGCGCAAGGAGTCCCGGTGCCGGGAGATGGAAAGAACCCCGAGGCGTGGTCCTCGGAGGACAAGTTTGCGGTGGTACTGGAAACCGCGCCGCTCAATGAAGCGGAATTGGCGGAGTATTGCCGCCGCAAGGGTCTTTACGCGGAGCAGATCGCTGCCTGGCGGGAGGCCTGTCGCTCGGCCAATGCCAACGCCGGTGAACAGGCGCGAGAACAACGACTTCAGTCCAAGGGTGACAAGAAGCGCATCCAGCAGCTTGAGAAGGAATTACAGCGAAAGGAGAAGGCGCTGGCGGAGGCGGCCGCATTGCTCATCCTGAGAAAAAAAGCCCAGGCGATTTGGGGAGAAAAAGAGGACGACTGATCAACGTCCCAGATCGCCGATTGTGTATATCGTTGATTCGTGAGGCAGAACGCTCTGGCTGCCGACTGGCACAGGCTTGCGACGAGTTGGGTCTGAGCTTGCGCACCTTCCAGCGCTGGGTTCGAGAAGGCGACGAGGTGGTCGCAGATGCTCGCACCACCACTGTGCGGCCAGCGCCAGCCAACAAGCTAAGCAAGGCGGAACGCCAGCAGATTCTTGCGGTGGCCAACAGCGTGGAGTTTGCCAGTTTGCCGCCCAGCCAGATCGTACCGACGCTGGCGGACCGCGGCCAGTACGTGGCCTCGGAGTCGAGCTTCTATCGTGTCTTGCGTAGCGCGTCGCAGCAGCATCACCGCGGTCGTGCGCGCAAGCCCTCGGCGCGGGTGGTGACCAGCCATTGCGCCACCGGACCCAATCAGGTGTGGAGCTGGGACATTACCTGGATGCCGGCAGCAATCAAGGGCCAGTATTACTACTGGTACATGATGCTGGACGTGTTCAGCCGCAAGATCGTCGGTCATGAAGTGCATCGGGCGGAGTCGGCGGAGTTGGCGGCGTTGCTCATGCGGCGAGCCAGTTTGGCCGAAGGTCTGGCTGGACGTCCTCTGGTTCTGCACTCGGATAACGGCAGTCCAATGAAGGGCGCGACGATGCTCGCCACCCTGGAAAACCTGGGGGTGGTCGCTTCGTTCAGCCGGCCGCGCGTGAGCAATGACAACCCCTACGCCGAGTCGCTGTTCCGGACCTGCAAGTATCGGCCGGACTACCCGCGCCAAGCATTCGGCAGCGTGGACGAGGCGCGTGCATGGACGCAGCGATTTGTGCGTTGGTACAACCACGAGCACAAGCATAGTGGGCTGAAATTCGTGACACCGGCGCAGCGCCACGGTGGCGTAGCCGCGGCGGTGCTGGCGCACCGTGAAGCAGTCTATGCTGAGGCTAAGGCCAGAACGCCCAAGCGTTGGTCCGGGCCGACACGGAACTGGAGTTTGGCAGACGAAGTCTGGCTCAATCCGGAACGGATTGAGCCAGCAGAACTAAAGCAGGTTGCGTGAGGTGACGTGACAACTACGTTGACAATCGCCGTGGGCCAGATGTAAAGCTCCGCACCGAGGTCAGAGCATTCGAGCACAGTTCATTCAAGGTGAGCTTCCTTTTGGATATGGGAAGCTTCCTTAGCACGCTATTCTCAGGCCCCGTGTCGCCGAAGGATTACTTGCAAATCCTCAAATCTGCATTCGAGGCTTGGAAATTTCTGAAGGGCAAAGAGCCAAAGGAGGCAATTCGAGTCGACAACGAGTCGATTGCTGTTACGAATTCAACTGGAGAAGTGCGAGTTTTTAAGGATTGCGTGATCAACATCATCAGCAATGAGAAGGCAGGTGACGCGGTCGAACGATTCGTAGGTACGGCGCTTTCCAGTGACGGAGTGAATCGCGTTTCGTTGGAAGATTCGCGCGGAAGGGAAGTCACAAGCGCTGATTCGAGTGAAGCCGACTACTTCCACACGCAAACGACCAGCAACCCCACCTACGAGTTCGAGAACGTGATGGCCCTAATCATTGAGGCGCCAACGTTCAGGGATGGGAACAAATGGAAGTTCTCAGATGGCCAATCCACCTTCAACGCATTGATCGAGGACAAGGAATTCATCGCCCGCGTGAAAACTGGTGAGGAGCGGTTCGGCAATGGTGACGAGCTCGTGGTCCGGCTGAAGACGCAACAAACGATTAGCTCCGGTGGCGCAGTAAAGACTGACAAGACGATCACTGAGGTGCTTGAGCACAAGATCAGACATCAAGGAAAGTTGCTTTAGTGAAGTGTCACAACGGCAATTTCAGCTTGCTTCCATCCCACTGACCCGGCCCAGCGCCGGGTTTTTCGTTTCGCACGATCGATACCGCTATGAGCGCGACGGCACCCAGTAGGGTGCCTGCGCTCGGCCCAAGAGTCCGTCTAGCGGGCTTTCTTGTTTGCTCCCCTGGGCGTGGACCTCTCGCACATCTTCGCTTTCGGAAAGGACATCGGGTTGGCCACGGAAGCTACCGCATCGAGAGGAAGCACGCTCACTAGGGGTCATCGTACTTTGCGTGCATTTTCTGGCGGTATGCCCCCGAAAGCTTTTGGCTATCAAGGACTTACGAATGCACCGTCGGCACGTGATTTATTGCACCGAGAAACCTTGCTGCGGGCGGCTCCGCGGTCGGCTACCACCATTTTTTGCATGGAAAGTACGATGACCCCCGGGACCTGCGGGCCTCGGCACCCGAACGGGTGGTCGAAGCGGCGACCGACGAGGTGCAGGCCATCGCCCACGGCTAACCTAGGCCCAACCCGCTAGGGGCATGGCGCCGTCGCGCAATCCCTCCCGACGCCGCGTGGCGTGCCCTCTGGGCAGGCCACATACTCAAGCCTTGGCGTGTCGCCGCTCCTGCGATTTCGCCGCTCGACTGACAGCCGTCGTCGTGCGCCTAGCAGACGCGGCGCTTTTGATTGGAGAGGGTGGTGGGGTGACGCCGCTTCCGGTTGATCTGCCCTTGGTCCCGGCGAGCTTGGCCGGCGCGGTCTTGGTGGTCGCGGTTTTGGCCGCGATTCCCTTGGTCGCGGCGCGCTTGGCTGGCACCGTCTTGGTAGGCGCAGTCTTGGCCGCGCCGCGCTTGGCCGGCACGGTCTTGGTGGGCGCAGTTCTGGTCGCGCCGCCCTTGGAGGCGGAGCGCTTGGACGGCACATTCTTGGCCGGCGCCGTTTTGACCGCGCCGCTCTGGGTGGCGGCGCGCTTGGCCGGCGTGTTCTGGGTCGCAGTTTTGACCGGGACGCCTTGGATTATGGCGCGTTTGGTCGGCGAGCTCTTAGTTGTCGTAGTCTTTGTCGAGGGGCCTTTCGCCAGGGAAGATGGGGCTCTCTTGGCCACGACGTTTGTCGTCGGCGCGCGACCGACGCGCAGCGGTGGATCCTCGGCGACTACGAATCTCCCCGTACGTGCATTGGCGCGGGTGGCATCCGCTCCCACGATTACCAGTTTGCCGCTCGCCTTGTCACGCAACATGGACCGAGCGATGGCCCTCAGCCGCTCGCTGTTGTCAGTCGAACTCGCTGTCGTCGATGTCACATATCTGTCGGCAAATCGTTGAAGACGGGTTCGTTCCTCGGCCGTTGCCTGGCGCCCATAGACGCCTTTGCGAGCTTTGATCAGTTTCATAGGAATTACCTCGGGATGACGTCAGACTAGAGCCAATCGGCGGCTACCGCAAGCGGGGTGACTGTTTCGAGTTTCCAGCGTCGGGTCGTCTTCAGATCGGTGCGATGGTCGAGCGAGTATTGTTCATCCTTTTCCGCGATTACCGTCAGGACGAGTCCATGATGGTCCGCAGGAAGATAGAGCTCTGTGTTGGCGCCTTGGTCGTGTCTCCAGAGGCCGACTGCGCGTGCGGGATTGCGTTCTCCCAGATTGGAGCGATCGACCATGCCGGCGGATGTGATAGACAGGACGGATGAGCCAGGGTCCTCGGCCAGTACGGTCGCATATCGACCGGGCCAGCGTACGGCCAACTGTGGCCCGTCCATCAGGAGGGCCACGACTAGATTGGGACCGACCGATCTGATGACAGGCATGGCCGGGTCGGCGCGGGCAAGATCCTCACAGATGAGTACTGTCATGCAGAGGTCGTCGCGTAACGCGAGGAAAGGCAGTTGCCTACCGTCAACCGCAATGTGCTCCCAGACCTTAAGTGGCGCGGGAGAGGGTACGCCTGTCAAGCCGTATCGCTTGATCTGCTCTTTGTCAAGCGCCCAACGGTGGTGTTTGGAGTGCGCCTTGTCATATAGCACGCGTTCGCTGAGCTTAACGTTCCCGCGTGCGAAAACCATCGTTTTCGCCCGATTGCGGCCGGGCTGTCCATCGTAGGTTTCGTGCCCCGGCTCGCCCGCGGCCATGGTCCCGGTAATCAGAAACTTGAGCCCGGGAATTGGCCTGCGGGCCAGCACATCGAGCAACTGGCTGGCGAGCTCTTCCGTTAAAGCGCACTCCGGGAAAAGCACACCGTCAATCGCATCAGATCCAAATTTAGCAATTGCCTGTTCGACCAGCGGGGCGATCAACTCGTCACGTAGCATTTTGGCCGTGACTGCTGGCCTTTTGAGCCAGGTCGGTTTGACAGTGAAGTACGGCTGCATCTTGGCGCCACTGTGCATCTCCCGCGTTGGGCCCGCAGCAACAAAGCTTTCGTCGTCGACACGAAACGGAAATGGGATAACGAGCAGTCGCATCACATCGCCGCTCGGTCCGTTGTCTGGGAGCACCCATTCTGACTGTACGACGCTGGTCGGGGGTAGAAGCGCTAGGTGATGGCTCATCGCACGCACCGTGCAGCCGACCGAGGGAGTCAAGGATTTGGGTAGTACGGTGAGCTTCGTTGGGGGAACTTTCTCGCAAATCGAATGTGGGACATAGGGTAGCAGGGCAGTCTTGTCGATCTCTCCCACTCGATCAAGAAGGGAAAGGGCCGCGCGTTCCGTCATTTCGGTCGCTTTTTCCTTATCCCGCGAAATCCAGCCGACGCCTGCCGATGCCTCGTCAGCAACGGCGAGTAGGCGCATAAGGGTCAATACCACAGGGCTATAAGGGATGCTGGCTTGGATCTTTGCCAGACTGACGCCCCCATGGAGCATGAGTAGGTCATACCACCACACTTTGACCACTTGCGGACATTGGCCTGTGCTCCTCCATTCGTCGGCGGCGTCGAGAACCTCATTGATGTACACGCTGTGACGAAGGTAATGACCCTCCACAAGGGACGCCTCCGTATAGCAGCCGGAAGCTTCCATCAAGGTCGCGGCGACCGCAAATACGTCTGCAGGCCAACGTGGAGGGATGAGCCATCGCAGGATGTGATTGATGGCGGCATCACCAGTCTCTTCGATCGGCTCAAAATGGCTGCCGTTTGGAAGCAAATCCTCGACAACACTGAGGATCGTGAGTTCATGGCCATCGACATTCCCCCTCATGGGGGCAGTACTTGGCGCCTTCGTTGTACGCTTGACCTGGCTCGGCTTTTTTGGGGTGGACATGACGGTGACGGGCAGAAATTAATGAAACCGGCGTCTGGTAGCGAAATTGGCGCAATATCGCGTCGACACCCGGAATGCTAACGCAACCTCCGGCATCGATGAAGATTCCTGCTGGCGTCGTGTCACGGTGGCATCCAGCATGGTTTGTCGATATCGGATGAACCAGGCGGAGCCTAAAGATGCGCATTGTGTTTGAGATAGGTGAAACCGGCTGTGTCGGGCAGTGTCTCAAGCGTCCTGTTGATGAAATACTTGGTGACGCTTAGGCTCCAGCGAGCCAGTGCGGGCGTGTCAATCAGTTCCAGCCAGCCTGAACATTGCGAATTCGAGGTGTCGATGTTCAGAACGTCTTTCAATGCCGTGAGTACTGGCGGTAAAGCGCGGGATGCGTTGACAAGTGCTCCGTCGTGGTCGTACAGGAATTCCGAGCCGCCTCGGTGGACAATCGCGTTGCGCAATTCGAAAAGCTCGCCGACGCCCTCGGGGAGCGTTGATCTCCACGCTGCCTTCTTGTCCTTGGGGTCGGTAGGATTTCGTGTCTCCTCTCGCAACAGTCCGTCGAGGACGTAGTATTGATCGAGTCCCGAACGCTTCTGGTCCGTGAGTTCCTTGATCCGATCGGCGAATCCCCTTTCCATAGGCGTGAGAGGTTCGAGGTTCGATACCGTAAATTCCCACTTCTTGCGCCCCCAACGGTCTTGGTTCTGGTTCGATTCGTTGCGGGCGGTCTTCTCAAATTCCTGTCTGGCATGCAACGAAACAGCGATATCGCCAGGCAGTGCTTCGATAGCCGCGACGCTCATGATTGAGCACGGTATGCCACCACTGTCCTTTTGCGCCTTGGTGGCAAGTTCGAACAGGTAGCTCGAATGAAATGGGACGAATGATCTGCGGACGTCTGTTTTGGTCATTGATATTCCATCGCGTTCGGTTCTGCAAGTTCCACGGATTGAATCCGGTCAAATCTGCCAACTCAGGGCCAAGGTTAGTGCTGGGAGTAACTCGCGTGCGATACACGCAGGCCGAAAATGCGTTGGGAGTTCTTCGGCATCGTCTGTCGCCTCCCCTCCCCGACGTATCAGTAGACCGCGGCGGAACGCAGAATCTGGCAACAGCCGGGCTGCTTCCCAGTATTCGAAGTCTGCCGAATGCCTGCAGGGCGGCCGCAATGGAGATGGGGGGATTGCTTGCGCGATCACTATTCGATGTTCATTCAAACTCGCGAGGCGAATTGGTCATCACCGGAACTCCGGCTGCGGTGGACTTGCGAGGCTATCGACTGCCTATGTGGCATGGCACCGCGTTTTTTGGATTGTCGTTTTGGTAAATGCTAGTAAGCGATTGATTATGTCACAGAAAATAAGGGGTCACTTGCGATAATTATTGATGTTTAGTCGGGTTGAATGATTTGAGTCATGCGGCATCTGTCGCGGCACTGTCATTCGCAAGGCGGGCGCCCATGCCCTGCAGAGGAAGGGGTGTCGGCATAGGGAGGATCGCACATAACTTTATGTTTTCAGCTCGCAGGGCATTGGAGAAAAAAAATGGTTCTTCGCCGATCTGCGGGGTGGTTGGAGGGTCCCAGAACGACCCTGAACTGCCCTTCGACCCAGAGCAACCTCTACGGCTGCTTCCGCAGGGCGGAGCCGACGTTTGAATGTCCGAGTGAAGCCGTGGGCCAGCGACCGAAAATGGCTGCGGTTGCCGACGCTGGTGGCAATTGAGGCTGTAGCGGTCGCAGTGTAGTAGGCCCCCGGTGCGGGCCTTTTTATCGATCTTGCGACAACAGCCGCCATACCGGAATGCTGCCATCGAAACTATCGAAACACTCCCGGATCGCGTCGGTCACAACGCTTGGATCGCAATTGGCGGCATCCGGAACGCATGCCCGAATGAGATCTTCGACGTCAAAGCGCTGTTCCGCCCGAGTTCGCCAGGCATCGCGGTCGCGGGCTAGGATTGGAAGGTACTGGTCTCGGATCGGGATGTAACGCATGGCTCAGACTCGACATGATGGTGCCCCGTATTGACGTCCGCCTCGCGTATTTCTTGACCCATCCACTGCTTACGTCAACCAAAGGGCGACGGTGAACCGAACCGTCAGGTCCTGGGCCCAGCGTCACGGGATTCCACGCCAGTCCGGCAAATTCCGGATTTCCAGTCCGGCAAAAGCGCACGTCGTCCGGCTAATTCCGGTTTCCTACACTTTTGCGCGAAGTTGGCGGCTGATGCAGCAAAAAGCCGCTCCCCTCTTACGGTTTTGGACATAACACCAGTTATGTCAATTTTCGATAGCGTTGCGTGCGTACGGGCTTTGCGGAAGGGACAGCTTCAACGATGACAGTCGTCGTAGGAGCAGCGCTCGGCTTTATGTTCGGATCGCCTGCCGGAGTCAAGCCTGACGCACGCGTCCTGGCCACGGCTTGCTCGATACCGCGTCCGACAACGTCTTGAAAGCGTTGACTCATGATGTAGTGGATCAGTTTTGAAGCCATTGCGCCTTCCCTCTGTGGTTCGTGAGTTCATCATAGCGGACCAAGCAGCCTGGTGCGCAAGGGCAGGATGGGCACGCCCGACGAGGTGGTTGCAGGCGTTCTGGCAGGAACTGCGCGGGCGCACGCGCGTTACCATCGACCATCCCGACTTGCCGGATGCGCTGAAGGACATCGCGTCGGGGGCGGTGCAGATCATCTGGCAGGCGGCCCACGCCGCCGGCCCCAGCGTCACCGCCAGTGGTCTGCTACCGCAACGCCGCGGGGCAGAGTCGGGAGGGGCAGGGCGACATGCCCGACTCGCTGCGGCGGGCGGTCAATGCGGGGCAGTCGGTGGAGTTTTTCCGGGGCGCATAGTCGCCGGGTTCGCCGCTTGCCGCTGCCGACACCTCCCTTGCGCTATCATCCGGCCCATCTGGTCCACAGCAAACGACAGGAGCAGCCAATCATGCGACACATCGGTCAGACCGTCTCGTTCATCCGTCCCGACGGCCAGTCGGTCAACGGCTACCTTGCGAAGCCGGATCGCACCGACGGCGCCCCGGCAATCATCGTTGTCCAGGAGTGGTGGGGCCTGAACAACCAGATTCGCGGCGTGGCCGACCGCCTTGGGCGTGCCGGCTACTACGCGCTAGTGCCGGACCTCTACCGCGGCGCCAGCACGGTCGAGCAGGAAGAGGCCCACCACCTGATGTCCAAGCTGAACTTCGGCGACGCCGTGGCGCAGGACATCCGCGGCGCTATGCAGTACCTCGGCACCCTGAGCAGCCGCATCGGTATCACTGGCTTTTGCATGGGTGGCGCGCTGACGCTGCTGTCGCTGAACGCCATCCCCGAGTTGAAGGCAGGTGTGCCGTTCTACGGCATGCCGCCGCTGGAAGCCATCGACCCTGCCAATATTAAGGCGCCGGTGCTCGTCCACTCGGCCACGCAGGACGCGTTCTTTGCGGCCGAAAACTTCGACAAGCTCGAGGAGAAGCTGCGCGCCGGCGGCGTCGACTCGACGTTCCACCGTTACCTCGCGCACCATGCCTTTGCCAACGAGGAAGCCATCGGCGACGGCCGCATCGCCGGTACCCAGTACGACGCCGCTTGGGCGCAGGTCGCCTGGGACCGCACGCTGACGTTCTTCGCGCGCCACCTCTGGCGCTGATCATCGCCAGCCGGGAAGCATCCCGTCTGCGGCCATGCCGCCCTGAACTCGGATGACGGCAGCGACGCAACGATGACAGTAAAAATGAGCGGGCGGAGGCGATCCACTGGATCCAGGCCCGGATGGCGGACTACGGGCCGACCATGGAGGAGCTGGAAGCGGCGGGGGTGCTTCGATCCGCCGCCCCCTCCGCCACCACCACCGCCACCCGCGCCACCGCCAGTGGTCTGCTACCGCAACGCCGCGGGGCAGAGTTGGGACGGGCAGGGCGGGATGCCCGACTGGCTGCGGCGGGCGGTCAATGCGGGGCAGTCGGTGGAGTTTTTCCGGGTTGGATAGCACCGTAGACTATCTGGCTTCAATAGCGAGGCGTGCAATGCCCCTTGTGATAGCCGATTTACCGTATCTTAGCTTGCCCGTGTATTGAAGGCCCCTGGAGGATTGTTTGAACCTGTCAAGTCCGTCCCGCATATGGTCGCGCGAAGAAGTGCTTTCGAAACCATGTCCCGTCCCGCGAGAGCCGGGGCTGTATGCATGGTATTTCAAGCAGGTTCCGGCCGGAGTTCCAACCAGTGACTGCATTCGCGTTGGTGACCTGACGCTTCTATACATCGGGATATCGCCTCGCGCGGCTCCGCTGAATGGCAAGCCGGCCAGCCGACAGCGCCTGCGTCACCGGGTGCAGTATCACTATCGGGGCAATGCGGAAGGCTCCACATTGCGCTTGACCTTGACTCACGTTTGCCGATGGGGAGCAGGTGCTCTCGCGCTGGATGTGGGAGAACGCATTCGTTGCGTGGCATGCAATCGAAGATCCGTGGATTCTCGAGCGCAAACTAATCGGTGATGTGGCTCTCCCTCTCAATCTCGAAATGAACAAGACCCATGCGTTTCACGTCGTGCTGTCGGAACTCAGGCGAATCGCTAGGGAGAATGCCCGTTCCCTTCCTGTTTGGACAGCCTGAGGCGGGGTGATCGTCCTCTTGCTGTAAATTGACACTGTCGCGCTCCCAAATTTCTTGTGAATCAACGACTTGCGAAAGAGTTGAAATTTTCGATATAAAGGGAAGTCGGAGAGCCTTGCTGCGAGCGACTTTCCGACGGTCGCCGTATCAATCTACAGCAAAAGGACGATCACCCCTATCAGCTGGTGCGCAAGGGCAGCATGGGAACGCCCGCCGAGGTGTTGCAGGGGTTCTGGCAGGAACTGCGCGGGCGCACCCGCGTGACCATCGACCATCCGGACCTGCCGGACCCCCTCAAGCAGATCGCCGCCGAGGCGGTGCAGACCATCTGGCAGTCGGCCAACGAGGCCGCGACGGCGGAACTCGCCACGCTGCGCGCGGAGGCCCGGCACGCCGCGAGCGAAGCGGAAGCCGAGCGCGATGCGGCGCGCGCGGAGACGGCCGCCGCGCGCGAGGACGCGGCGGCCATTGCCGCCCAACTGGCGGAAGCCCGGCAGGCGCACGACACCGTGCACGCGGAGCTGGCCACCGAGCGGCTGGCGCACGCCGCCACGCAGGCCCGGCTCGAGGCGGGGCGGACGGAACTCGAGGCGGGTCGGCGCCAGCTGGACGCCTTGCGCACCCAATTCTCGACGGAGCTCGAGCGGGCGCGCGAGGCGGTGACGCTCGCGCAGGAACGCGCCGAAGCCAGCGAGCGTCGCAGCTTGCGCGAACTGGACCAGGAGCGCACCGCGCGCCAGAAGAGCGAGCGCACGGCCGAAGACCTGCGCGCCGAACTGGCGGTGGCACGCAGCGAGGCGCGTGATGCCGCGGTGGCGCAGGCGGAGGGCCGTGCCAAGCTGGAAGCGCAGGCCGTGGCGCTGGCCGAGCGGCTCGCAGTGGCCGAGCAGGCGCAACGCAAGGCGGCGGGCGACCTGGACACCGTGCAGGCGGAACTCGCGGCGGCGCAGCGCCGGGCCGAGCGCAGCGAAGCGGAAGCGGCGCTCGCGCGTCAGCTGCTGGCCACCCTGCGCGTTGCGCCGCGCGAACGCGACGGCGGTGGCGCTGGTGGAAGGCGGCGCAAGGGCGGCAGTTCGGCGGCGACCGCGCCGGAAGAGCAGGGCGACGGTCAGGGGGACGCTCCGCAGGATGAGCTGGGCGAAGAACAGGGCGACGAGCCGGGGGCGGCGCTACCCAACAATCAGGACGAAGGCAACGACGGCAGCGATGACAGCAAAGACTGAGCGGGGGACGAGATCCGCTGAAGCGAACGACACGCAAGAGACAAGGTCTCACCGTCCATGGGATAAGGAAGCGTCTGCACGTGCAGTGACTTCAATGAAGGAGAACGAATTGGCCCCAGAGCAAGTGGTTGAACCCCTTGTCGTGAGCAATGCGACGGACGGACTTGGTCAGATGGAGCTTCCCATCGCTGAGGCGATGCGCGACGCGGATCCCGTCAGTGGTGAAGCCAGTGGTGCAGGCGTCGGTAGTGGCAGCGTTGACACTCAGGCCCGACGCTTGGACTTCTGGTCGACAAGCCGGGATAGCGGCCCGACGGCGACCGTGTCATATCGGCGCCGGCGGCCTTACGCAGCCCCGGACGCTTCAACGGAAGACGTGGCATCGGAAGAATCGCTGGAAGCCGCCGCCTCGGAAGCGTTGACTGAATCTGACGCGCCGGAAGCGCCCATTGAAGCCATGCCCTCGGAAGCGACCACTGAAGCCGTGGCCGAAGCTCCGGTTGAAGTCCTGGCCACGGAAGAACCGATGGAAGCTGCCGTCCAGGACGAACTGACCGAAACGGCCGCCCCGGTCGCACCGCTTTACGCCCCAGCTCCGGAAGCAGCGCCGGAAGAGACGCGGGCCCCGAAGCGCGGTCGGAAGCCGAAAATGCTAGCTGAAGTTGCCGCTCCGGAAGTCATGACTCACGAAACCCCAACCCGGAAGCGCGGGCCGAAGCAGATAACACTGCCTGGAGTGGAGGCTGCCCCGGAAGCGCCAACTCGGAAGACGCAAACTCGGAAGCCGCGACAGGAGCAAAAAGCGCCTACCGCAACCCAAAGCCGGTCCCAATCCTCACTGCTCGCCCAACTGGCATCTGTCAATGCGCAACTTGAGCAGTTGCGAGCCACGGAAGTGCCAGAGGTCGTGGAAAAGATTCGGCAGTGGATGCAGGAGTACGACCTCAGCATTGAGGACATTGCGGGCAAGCCCAGTGTTGAGCCCGCTGCCCGCGCTGTTCCGACGAAGGCCGCGCCGCGTCCGAGGTACCGCAACCCGAAGACGGGCCAGACCTGGTCGGGGCGCGGTCGGGCTCCCGCGTGGATTGGCAAGAAGCCCGAGCGTTTCCTAATCGATCTCTTGTACTGAACGACAGGTCGGCGGGCGCGGCCGGTCCGCCCCCATTCTGACAAGCAAACTCGGCAGGCCGGAAGTTCGGCGGCCACTGCGCAGGAAGCCCAAGGGGAAGAGCCGGGCAACGAGCCGGGGGCGGCGGCGCTGCCTAACAACCAGGACGAAGGCAACGACAGCAGTGACGGCAGCGATGACAGCAAAAACTGAGCGGGCGGACGCGATCCGCTGGATCCAGGCGCAGATGGACGACTACGGGCTCACCCTGGAGGACCTGGACGCGGCGGTGTGCTTGGTCAGGGGCCATTACACACCGATTTGGATTACAGTGGAATGATTAGGTATCCGGTAGGCTTTACCGATAATTTACAGGTTCCAAAATAACGGAAATCCGGTTGCCTGCTGTTTCCCACCGAAATTCCGCTCTGCAGAGGTCATAGTGAACCACTACACCCACTATCCTGACTCGTCGAAGGTTGAGGTTCACGTCGCCGTCAATGTTACCGTTGCATTCGCAAAGGTACAGGCAGGATCTGAGCTTGATGATCGAATTCGAGAGCTAAAGACCAATGTCGAAGCGTTTGATGGGTTTGTCGAGGATGGTATGCCGAGCGACGACCTCAAGAGGCAGGCAAACCATGTAAACGCGGCCTACTCTAGGCTCTCTGACGCCATCGAGAAGCAGTGGAAAAGTAGTCTCGCGGACGTTGTGGCAAAAGCCGTCGAGACCGCAGCGGCGATAATGAATCGCTACAGTAGGGCAACAGCAGCACGACCTGATTTCGGAGTAGGTGCATGTGAGCGACTCGCACGGCGCACGCACGAGCTGTATGCCAACACGGCCGGGCGGATCGTCAATGAGCAATTCATGTGGGAACTGAATTTCTACGACTGGGCCTCTCGAAAGAAGCTTCTGTATGAAAAGCACCGCTACGAACGGAGATACGGTAGGGAAGAGCGGCCTTCTACGTCCACCGACGACGAGCTTGTCGTCTTCTTCCGAAAGGACGAGGACAAGGTGTTGAAGAAGTTAATCCAATTGGCCGAAGGCCAAGCCGGGCTAGTTGACCCACTTGCTGACGAGGACAACGCAAACAGCTACAAGGCCTTCAAAGGCTTACCGCAGTTGAACAAACAGAAGCTACACTCGCAAGCTGACCATGATGATTAGTCCCCACGACTATTGACGACCTGCGGGCCGGCCCTCGCGCACAACCTATTGCAAATCCGGACCGCGGTGCTCAATAACCAGTTCCGGTCTTACGTTGAACGATGGTATCCGTCCATCTGCCGGGACGAAAACCACCGCCTTGCCGCTTAGTCGGCCCCCGGTTTGGCGCGGTCTCCTTCTCCGGCAGGCTCGGTGCCCAATTAGTCCCGATTTCGTGCCGAACACAGCGCAACAAGGTAGTTAGCCGAACAGGAAATGATGTTGCTTTCGTACGACCGTGGGGAGGTGGTGGCGGTAAGCCGCAGGTGAAATGCCGGGAGACGAGCGCGCCAAAAGGCATAATGCGCGTCTGCCACTACCTGTCCATATGATCGAACCCACCCTCATCCGTGTTGGAGAAGCGTTCTACGACATCACGCATCTTGCGCCCACCAGGCACACTGTCCCGGTGCTGGTGCGGGGCAACTTTGCCAAAGTGCCGGTGAGGATTTCGTACACGAACCACTGTTACAGCAGGACGCCGCGTGCGGGCGAGCAGGTGCCGACGGGGCATGAAATCAAGGATGGTGCGAAGCTGCGGATGTTCTGTGAGCAACGCCATCGGCTGTCTTCGTACTTGCCGCAAATCCTGATCGACCTGTTGCAGGGCGAGACGAGCCTATGGCAGGCAGCCGGCGGAAATTTTCTGCAGGTGGAGTTGGTCGACGACGTCGATGGTGAACCGCCTACGAAGATTGAGTACAACGTGATACTGCGAATGGAGCGGCTCAAGCCTGAAGGCGACCAGAAGCACATTATGATTCGCGTTGAAACGGCGTACCCCGAGGACATTGAATACGACAAGCCGTTCCGGAAAAAATCGTACAAGGTCTCGCGCATCTTGGCAGCCAAGTGGGAGGATCGAGACCATCGCGAGCCCGAGCCGAAGCCTGGCAAAGGCAAGGGGAAAGCCAAGAAGAAGTAGAAAAGCAAACGCCCCCTGCGGAGAGGGGGCGTTCAGGAATAGGTCGCGGGGGCCTCTCTTGGATATCCCACTCCCGGTGGGACCTCGGCGCAGGTCGCCAAGGCGGCGCTTAGCTTTTGGAGCTGGACACCCCGCTATAAACTAAGCCTTTCCGGTCCATTCGGACCGGACCTCCCGCAGGCTTTCGGCTTTCACCTCAGCAGGGGGGAGGATTTGAAAAACGGCGTGGAATGCATAGCAAATCGCATTGCGAACGCGTTAGCAACTCCAGTGCGATGATCATAATTGATCAAGCGCCGCATTGCAATGTCATCACCCAAGATTACTTTGCTATACAACCACATTTGAGACTCAGCATCTCCGCTGCAGTTCCGATTCCGCAACGGATAACCGACATATGATACCAATGCATCACTTATGCGCTCTAGGATCCTGGGAGATGTGACTAGTCGCGCGCCTTATTCGCTGCGACACGTGCCGTCTTGAGCGCTTCGTCTAGAAACGCACCCGCCCGGCCAGCGCATCGTGTTGGGCCCGGTAAGGCCTGCCGCACATTGTCGGTCTCCAGCGCGCGCCAGCGACACTGCCTCGGCAGCAGGCCGGCCTCATTGTCGGCCAAGCCCGCCCGTTCAGCAGCCACCGTCGCCTGCACCCCGGCCGGCCCTCTGCACAGCTCAGGGTCGAGCGGGCAGAAGCGAAAGCGGCACTCGCGCCCCAGTTGCTGGCCGCCTTGCGCGTGGCGCCGCGAGAACGCGACGGGGGGCGGCGGCGCAGGCCGGTAGTTCGGTGCCGACCGCGCAGGAAGACCAAGGGGAAGAACCCGGCAAAGAGCGCGGCGCGGCGGAGCTGACTGGCAATCAGGACGATGGCAACGACAGTAGTGACGGCAGCGAATGACAGCAATCGGGCGGATGCGATCCGCTGGATCCAGGGCAGATGGACGAGTACGGGCTCACCTGGAAGCCTCGACGCGGCGGTATGCGCGCCGCCGCCCCGACCACCGCGCATACCGCCTGCAGCGCGTGGACGGGCTGCTGCGCGAAGGTGGCATTGTCTGCATGGAGGAGGCGGCGTAGAAGCCACCCTGGGATCGTTGATAATGGCGGGTATCGGAAACTGCTTTTGTGCCCGTCCATGAATGACCCTGAAGACAAAGGCGACATCTCCCGCTTGCAGAGGCAAAAGTCCGGTAAGCTCTCCGACGCTCTCGGCAGCCAGTTGTCGGATTTGACGAAGGTTGCGCAGGTTGCACGTACTACGATTTCTACGCTCGTCAGCGCAGTGAGTCCGGTGGTGGGCTTCTTGGTGTCGCAGCCTTGGGCGGAAATCGCCGAACGAATAGCGGAGGCTGCAAAGGAACTCCCTTCCAAGCATCAGCAAGCGATGAAGATGCTAGCCGATCGGGGTTGGTACTTCGACGAGGAAATGGCGTTCACCATGCCTTTAGATCTCGTTGACGTACTAGTCAACGAGGGCGGTGAGGAGGAAGCCGAAGCAGCACTGCGCGAGCACTTTTCAGGGAGGTTGGATTCGATTGAGTCGTTCCTCGTTGATCAGCTGTCTGATCGTGCGCGGATTCTCGGGCAGGCCTTCTCCGCGCATCGGGCTGGCCAGTATGCATTATCTACGCCGGTCTTCCTTATGCAGGCGGATGGTGTTTGCGTTGCGAAGACCGGCCGCTACTTCTTTATGCGGCGGCGGGATAAGCTTCCACAGACTGCAACCTACGTCCAATCCAAGGAGCGCGAGGGGTTCGAGGCAGCGTGGCTTTCGCCGCTCGCTGCCATAGGTCAAGTCAATATGTCGGAAGACCAGAGGGGAGCTGATTTTGTCGGTCTCAATCGGCATCTGGTCATCCACGGCGAATCCATTGACTACGATACGGAGACGAACAGCCTCAAGGCGCTGTCGCTACTTAACTATGTAGTCCAGATGCTGGTGCGCGACCAATCCGAAGGATTCTTGGCAGTCTAGCAAACGTAAGCGTTGACCATTCGACACTTCTTGTCGAAAATGGGCGTCAATTTGATACACTCAAGAATTCCGTCCGAAGCCCGCCGAGCGCAAGCCGGCGGGCTTTTTGCATTGGAGGTCACCATTCTCCCTGCTCACAAACTGGTTCCTGATGTTGGGTGTAGTGGCAGCGTTGACACTCAGACCCGACGCTTGGACTTCTGGTCAACAAGCCGGGATAGCGGCCCGACGGCGACCGTGTCATATCGGCGCCGGCGGCCTTACGCAGCCCCGGACGCTTCAACGGAAGACGTGGCACCGGAAGCATCGCTGGAAGCCGCCGCCTCGGAAGCGTTGACTGAATCTGACGCGCCGGAAGCGCCCATTGAAGCCATGCCCTCGGAAGCGACCACTGAAGCCGTGGCCGAAGCTCCGGTTGAAGTCCTGGCCACGGACGAACCGATGGAAGCTGCCGCCCAGGACGAACTGACCGAAACGGCCGCCCCGGTAGCACCGCTTTACGTCCCAGCTCCGGAAGCAGCGCCTGAAGAGACGCGGGCCGCGAAGCGCGGTCGAAAGCCGAAAGCGCTCACAGAAACTGCCGCTCCGGAAGCAGCGCCGGAAGAGAAGCGGGCCCCGCATTACGGCTGGCGCCGCGCGAGCGGGGGAAGGGTGGTAGCGCCGAGCGACGGCGGCGCAAGGCCAGCGGCCCGGCCCCGCAGCCAGCGCCCTCCTAGCGACACCCAACGCGAACCGCCAGCCGAAGCACAGCGGGCGAGCGCCCCGAGCCCGGAAGATGGCGGCGACAGCAGCGATAGCAGCGATAGCAGCGACAACGAACACGATGACAGCAAAGACTGAGCGGGCGGCGGCGATCCGCTGGATCCAGGCCGAGATGGCCGACTACGGGCTGACCATGGAGGAGCTGGCAGCGGCGGGGTGCTTCGATCCGCCGCCCCCTCCGCCACCACCGCCGCCACCGGCACCACCGCCGGTGGTCTGCTACCGCAACGCCGCGGGGCAGAGTTGGGACGGGCAGGGCGAGATGCCCGACTGGCTGCGGCGGGCGGTCAATGCGGGGCAGACCGTGGAGTTTTACCGGGTTGGATAGGCCCGCAGATGAATTCGGCCCTCTGTCCAACGCCGATGTGACGAGGCTAATCGACACAACCAACGACGACCCGTTATGAAAGTACGGCTTTCCACCCTGTTGTGGCTCGCCGCCATGGCTAGCGGCGGCATGCTGCCAACCACGCAGGCGCATGCCGGAGTGTTCGACGATGACCAGGCGCGCAGAACGGTCATCAACCTGCGCGACCAGTTCAACAGTTTCCAGGCGACTGCGACCCAGCGCATTGAGCAAAACAGCCGCACCGCGCTCGACATGCAGAACCAGCTCGAAGGCCTGCGCCAGGAACTGGCGCGGCTACGCGGCCAGAACGAAGTGCTGCAGAACACCGTGGCGACGCTGCAGAAGCAGCAGAAGGACTACTACGCCGACCTGGATGCGCGTCTGAAGAAGCGCGAGCCGCAGCAGGCTTCGGGCGAAGACCGCCCAGGCACGTCGGCGCCGGGCGAGAAGCCCGAATACGACGCCGCGCTCAAGCATTTCCAGGCGGGCGACTTCAAGAGCGCGGGGAATGCGTTCTCGTCGTTTATCAAGAAGTATCCGCAGAGCCCGTACCAGCCGCTGGCGCAGTACTGGCTCGGCAACTCGCTATACGCGCAGCGCGACTATAAGGGGTCCACCTGGGTGCTGCAGAAAATGATCAATGCCACCCCGACGCATCCCAAGGTGCCGGATGCAATGATCGCGGTGGCCAATAATCAGCTCGAGTCCGGCCAGAAGGCGGCCGCGCGCAAAACGCTGGAACAGGTGGTGGCCAAGTATCCCGGTACCGAAAGCGCGCATGCGGCGAACAACCGGTTGAAGACACTCAAGTAAGTGCGGGCGGCTCCAGCTGGGCCGGACCACGCACCGAAGGTGTGCATGAGGGGGATCTTCAAATTCCGACGAACCCCACATGTTCCGGAGTGTAGTGGTCAAGTTATTTCGGACAGGCAGATAGGTTCTTTTTCTATCGATTTCGCCTCGTAGGCAGCGGGCGACAGATACCCCAGGGTTGAGTGCAAGCGCACCGGATTATAGAAACCAACGATGTACTGGGTGATGTCGCGCCGTGCCTCGGCGTGGTTGGCGTATTGACGCTGCCACACGCGCTCCATCTTCAGGTTCAGGAAGAACCGTTCCGTCACCGCGTTATCCCAGCAATTGCCTTTTCGACTCATGCTGCAAACAATCTGATGGCGTGCCAGCAAGGTCTGATACTCCGCGCTCGCGTACTGACTGCCCCTATCCGAGTGCAGCACCAGTCCCGGCGCTGGCCTTCGCTGCTGCAGCGCCATGCTCAGTGCCGACATCACCAGGTCGGCCGGCATGGTCGGCGCCATCGACCAGCCCACGACCTTGCGCGAGTACAAGTCCAGCACGACCGCCAGATACAGCCAGCCTTGAGCCGTGCGGATATAGGTGATGTCCGAAGTCCAGGCCCGATTCGGCTCGGCCACGTCGAATTGCCGGTCCAGCACGTTCTCTGCCACTGGCAGCGTGTGCTTGCTGTCAGTCGTCGACACGAACTTACGCTTCCAGGTCGCGCGCAAGCCCGCTTCGCGCATCAGCCTACGAATCCGGTAGCGGCCAAGGCGCACCCCTTGTTCCCGCACCGCATGCATGACACGCCGGCTGCCGTAGCTGGCGCCGCTCGCAGCGAACGCCGCTTTGACGTGGGTCTGCTCCTGCAGAGTCTTCATGCTTGGCTTGGCGCGGCGGTGCGCATAGTAGCCCGAGCGGCTCACCTGCAATACCCGGCAGGCGTTACTGACCGATACGGCCTCCTGTTGCAAGTGGGCTACCACCCGGTAGCTCACTTCAGTTCCCGCGCAAAGAAGGCCGAGGCTTTTTTTAGCAAGGCGTTATCCTCGCGCAGTTGCCGATTCTCCGCCTCCAGTTGCCGGATGCGCTGCTGTTCCGCCGTCAGCGGCTTGCCCACGCCAGGCCCGCCGGCGCACTCTGCATCGTACTGCGCCATCCAGCGCCGAACGGCCGTCTCACCAAGCTCCATCGACCGGCAAACCTCGCTGACCGATAATCCTTGGTCTCGCACCATCCGTACTACTTCCAGCTTGAAGCTGGCGTCAAATTGTCGGCGCCTTCTTGTCATCTATCTTTTTTCCTCGTCGATTCCGGATTGTCCTCCTATCGACCTGTCCGAGGAAATTAGACCACCACAGAGTGTGGGGTTAGCGATGACCCCGAAAGGGTCCAGTCGGCCGGCTATACGGGGCACTGTCGCCGCTGCAGGTGCTTCCCTCTCAGAAGGCGCCTTTATCCCCACCGCTGGTGACTGACTGCCCCTACGTTCCGGGGCGGTACTGCGCAGAGGTCAGCTAGGGTGGCGATCAGCGCGTGCACATTCCATACTCGATCCACTTGCCCTCATCCGGATGCACGAAGCTGAGCGGACGAAGGACTTTTGTTTGAGCGAATCAAACGGTTCCAGGCGCGTAAGATTCACCAGCAGTTTGGGCTGGATCTCAACCAGTCCCTAAGTAACACGCGCGAAGTCTGCGACTACATCGAGGAGCTCGCCTTGTTGCACTCAAGGAAGACAACGAGACCGGCAAGAAGTCGATCGAGCGCCTGCAGCGACTATCGGAGGGTCTCCAATAATCGAGACTGGTCCGCAGTCATCAACGTCCCGGGTTGTCGAGGACTCAATGCCGGAGTCCTCGACAACCCCTTTCTATGACAGCGCGTGGACGGAGTTCAGGTGCTGCGCCAATCCTGCCAAGTCGGGATAAATTGTGTGATGGCTTATTCCGTGTCGCATCAATGTAGCTACTAGGTCGCTGCGAGCTCGTTCCGGGATCTCAATCTCAACCAAACCAGCGACATCTGCTTCCGGATGTGACGCAAAATCTGACGCTTCTTCCAACGGGATAAAAGCGCCGCGCTTCTCCGAATACCGATGCAAAGTGAACCATCCCTGTTGAACAGTAATACGTGGGTTGTTCATGGGGGGCTGGAAGACGCTTGTTATCGGTACTTTAGCCGAATTCTTGCGTTCGCTTTCAGCGCCAAGGAATGGGTCGGTGGTGAAGCTGCTCGCCAGAACGCTGGCATCCATCGCGTAAACGTATGCCGGTCCAGGGCCACCCGAACTACAGGCAAAATACAGTGCAATAAGCGGGCTTCGAGTCCAGTCCAGCAAACGGGTCTTCAGGCCGAAGTGCTGAGCAACAATCATCAACTCAAGTTCGGTCTTTTCGACGTTCGACAGAAGGGACGAACCCATCAACCGAAACTGATCCAACATCGTGCGCTCGAGCTGCGTGCTGTCGTAAGTGGGGTTCGCCCTTGCGATGCTCGGCAGGAGATTGCCACGCACCGGCTGGCCGCGGAAGAGCATGACACGACCGTGCCACTCGGGCCTGTTCGTGATGTCCACAAACGCCTGGAGGCTCCTTGCGCTGAAGGATTGCATAGCCATCAGCTGCGCTTCAGGAGCTGAATCAGATCGTCCACGCCAAGGGAATTCATAGTGGCATGGTGACCAATCTTGCGGCGCATGGGCTCGAAGAGCCCGAACATTCGCCTGTAAGTGCTTACCATCGGAAAGTGCGAATTGAGATCGCGCTCCGCGAACTCGGCAAATCGATTCAAGTCTTCAATCATGAATCGCGCGATGTTCATATACTCGCCTTCGTTGTTGCCATCAAAGCCGCGAAACTTTGGGTCCACTCCGAAGACACCAGCTTCCTCGGCCAGGCGCTGCTTGTCTGGGTCACTAAGCTGATGGAACGAGCGTTCAATAAAACGCCACATGTCCAGATAGTTCACCACCTCGGTAACCTTTGGTGGCGTGGGCTCTTCGTCCTCGTGGAACAGCATCGAGTACTCCCACTCGATACCCCAGGCGTTGTCAGTTCCGATCGCGTTCCGCACGAACTTCGCATCGATCCCGGAGCTGCCGTTGACTTCCAACTTCTCCGAGATGTCGCAGAGCATCATCAAGATCAGCTTCTCTGCACTCGACAGTTTCATTGTGACCTCACAGTGGGGTTCGGTGGACGCAAAGCGTTAGCATAGCGCAGCACCCAAGACACGTCCAAGTCGGGGCCAGGGAGCCCCGACGTCGTGGTCGCGAGAGGCCCGCCCGTAGTGAAAGGGGCGGGCTTTATGTCGCCGAGACGCCTGCAAGCGGAGTCGTGAACTGGCAAAGGCGGATGGCTGTTGGTTGTGAGCGGCAGGCTAAGTCACTGTTTGCTTTTGAGCCGGTCTGGTGGCAAAATCACTGGTAGGGCGTGAATCGCCCGGGCTCTTAAACTGGTTCAGTCTCATCTTCTTTCTTCCGCGTCGCATGATTGTCGAGGCGGTGGACGCTAAACGCTCAACGTTCGCCGCACTATGAGAGACAACCATGGACCAGTTCTCCAGCTGGAGCGGCAAAGCGCACGCCCTCCTTCGCAAGCACGCACCTAAAATCAGGCTCGGCCACGTACATCAGCTTCTTGCTGCCTTTCTTGGCCATCAAACCTACGCGTCCCTTCGCGCAGCGGATCTCGCGACCCTGAATCGGAAGGCGGCACACTACGTCATCTTCAATGTTGGCGCGGCGCTTGCTCGCGCGAAGGAGCTCGAGCTCCCTGTGACCGAGGAGCTGTGGTGGGAGGTCATAAGCTCGTTGACGCCGAGCGGCATTACGCCATTCTGGCTGATCGAGCTGCCCGGCATGCATAGGGCCGCTGAGCTCACCTTCGAGGACTCATTCGACCCTCGACTTCGCGCCATAATGGACGCTATCCATTCACGCGATAACCCTCGGGCAACGTCCGTCGCTGTCACTCGGGAGAAGACGAACTCCCGGATATCCTTCGATTTGACGTGGAAGGGGAAGTGTACGGCTGGAACGTGGATGAGCACTTTGGAGTATCCGTGGCCGCGATGGTGGAGTTCCCGAAGATCGGGAAGCGCATGTACGGGGATGGGATACTCATTTCGGTTGAGCGCCGCGGAGAGCCCTGGCCGCGAGAGCCGGATGACGACATCTTCGAGTTCTTCAAGGAGTGTTGGCGCACTCCTTGGTGCCCCTCAATGTCTGACATCGGTGCCGCCGCCGGCGGCTACCGGTCCGCCCGAACGCAACTGCTTCTCAAACACCCAGGCGGCGTGCCAGCGCCTTTGACCCATAAGCCGCTCAACATGCTGCTTGTAATGGACCGCATCCCGCGCGGCCTTGCGCTGGTGTCGCTTGGTGTTGCAGTAGCGGCAGGCGGCCACGATGTTGCTTTGTGAGTCGCCACCACCGTCAACCCGAGCGACCACATGCTCAGCCGTACATTGCAGGTGCCGAGCCTGACGACTGGATATATCGAAACTGGCTGCGAACGCTTCCATGGATTGCTGCCACATTGGGCAATGGCAATAGAAGCAAAGACCGGATTGGCGACGGAAAGCGAGTGCGCGCACCTGCGCGAGAGACATGGGCATGAGCGGTCCTGTGTTCAGGAAGATTTCGGAACTGTCGAAACCCGCTCGCCCTTGAGGCATATACGGGAACCAGCCGAGTTACTCGTGCTGGCACCACATCAGCTCCTTAGGAGACTGACGGGAAGCAGTCTAGCTCACAAATCGCGGCTTCACTAGAAAAAAATGAGACAACCAAAGACGGCATAAAGCCTGCTCCTGGGGGGAGCAGGCTTTATGCCGTCAATACACCTACACAACGTGCCGTGTCCGGTCGGGGGCATGCCGGGATAAAGCCGGAAATGACACATATACCCAGAAGCAATAAAGAGGCCGGTCTTTATGTTTTCGGCCCGGCCTAGAAGCGTCGGCTGGGTCGGGTTCCTGCCAGCGATTGTCGACAGCATCGTGCGGTACCCATGCGGACCATGCCGAGAGGCTGTCGGCTTACGCGCCGCCGCGGCGGCGTGCAGCCCTGGCGCAATGGCTTCGCGACCAGAGCTCCCCGCCCGTCCAAGGCGCCGATCGTGCGCAAAGGTGTTCTGCGGCATCCGGTCCAGAAATAGCGCGCTAAAGCCGCTGCAACTCGCCCAGTTGGATCGGTTTAGAGAGGAACTCGTGCTGGCGGTCTCACTTGAGCTTGCCACGGCCAGCTGGCAGATAGCGTTCCACGAGACGGTCGCCGCGACCAGCCCGCGGTGCACACCCTCACCAATCCGCAGGCCGGCGTGCGCCTGCAGGCCCGCCTGAATCTGATCGACTGCCAGAAGCAGCAATGGTCGCTGCCGGCCGCCGTGCGCACTGTTGTCTGCTACGAAGCCGGCCAAGACGCGTTCTGGATCTGTCGCGCTGCAGGCACATGGCATTGAATGTTACGTCGTCGATGCCGCGAGCATTCCGGCCGCACGCCACAGGCGGCGCCCGAAGACGGATCGCCTGGATGCCATCAAGCTCGTGCTCAACCTGCGCGCATGGCTGCACGGCGAGCGCGACCGCATGCACGTCGTCCACGTACCCTCCGTGCAGGACGAGGCGCTGCGCCACCTGACCCGCGATCGCGCAGAGCTGCAGAAGGAGGTCCTGCAGCACCGCAACCGGATGGAAAAGCTGTTGCGCACGCTCGGCTGCTGGGACGACCTCAAACATGGGTTCGCCAACCGGCTTGCCCGGGGGAGGTCAGGTGCTACGACGGTTCTCCACTGCCCCCGAAATGCACCATCGCCTCCTGCGCGAATGCGAACAACTCGCTCTCGCCAGGTAGCAACTCACCGCCCTGGAGAAGGCGCGTCACCAGGCCCTTCCCGTCACGGTGCGCCAAAGGATCGACCACCTCACACGCCTGAAGGGAGGTGCGGGGCGCAGCTGGCTTGCAAGGGCCACCATCAATTGGTCTTCCGAAGCGCGTTCGCGCGCCTACCCGCCATTCATTTCAGGCTGGAGGCTTAGGCAGTTTGCGTAACGCGCATTAGACGCGTTTTCAAAAGTTCAGTGTTTAATGAATCCGACTTTCGTGGCCATCGAGCTTCCGGGGCGGCGGCTTCATCGCACCTCTGCGGCGAGCTAGAATGCTCGGGCACATAGCCCCAAGAAGACCAAATATTCGCAGCCGAAGCTCGGTACCTTCGAGTTTGGGCTGCCGGTAATGGAGCATACGTACCGTGGCGACTAGAAACCGAGACGACTTTACGCAGAAGACCGTGCTGGAGATAGCAAAACGTGCGGGATGGCTTTGTTCATTTCCAGGTTGTCGAAGGGCCACCGTTGGCGCTACCGCCGACGACAACAACAAGGCCATCAACGTCGGAACAGCCTCGCATATTTGCGCAGCTGCACGAGGCGGACCGCGCTATGACGAAAAGATGTCGTCTGCCGAGCGCTCCGCCACAACAAACGGCATCTGGATGTGTCGCGATCACGGCACCGCTATTGACTCTACCGACTCGAAGTTCACGGTTAACGAGCTGCGCATGTGGAAGCGCGAAGCCGAGGATGACGCGAGGCGGCGTGTTCTCTATGGAGAAGGTATTCCACAAGGTGCGGCGACGAAGACAGACGCGGGCGAACGGCTGAAAGTTGCGGCAGTTGCAGACCTGGAGGTGTTCCGGCGAACGGCGAAGTGGCCGTCCACCTCGGTCCCGCTGACGTTGGAAGTCCAGGGCTTCGAGGAATCTGTGACAACAAGGGCGCTGGCCAGCGCTGTCACTTCGCTGGAAGACCTCATTCTTGTAGCGCCGCCTGGAATGGGGAAGACCAGCACGCTGTTTCAGGTCGCGGAGAGCATGCTGGCCGATGCGACAGGGACGCCAGTTTTTGTATCCCTCGGCGACTGGGCGACGGAGGACTTGGACTTCCTTAGCTCCATCCTTAGACGCCCGGCGTTCCATGGAATCTCGGAAGCAGATTTCAGGGAGGTAGCGGGGCAGCCAGGGGTGGCCTTGCTTCTCGATGGCTGGAACGAATTGGATTCGAACTCACGGAAGCGGGCGCGTGTACAGCTAGAGACGCTGAAAGCGCAACTGCCGGAACTTGGCGTCATGGTCTCCACACGCAAGCAGACAATGGACGTGCCGCTAGACGGCTTGGTGGTTGAGTTGTTGCCGCTCAATGAAACACAGCAGATGGAGATCGCAACCGCTGTGAAGGGTGAAGAAGGTGAAAAAATCGTAGACCGTGCATGGCGTACACCCCACGTACGGCAACTCATCACGACGCCACTTTATGTTACAGCTCTCCTCTCGCTACCAGAAGGCGCCGAATTTCCGATGACCAAAGAAGAGATTCTACGGGGCTTCGTTGCCGCTCATGAAAGGAACCACGCCAACGCAGAGGCCCTTCAGGCCGTCGTAGAGGGGTTTCAACTCCAATATTTGGAGGGGCTGGCGGTATTTGGCGCGAGGAGCGCGCAGCCTTCCATTTCTGACAACCAGGCGCGGCGGTCAGTATCGGAGACTTCGAGCGTTCTTTTTGATGATGGACAGATTGCTGCCAGACCTGGACCGGCCGACGTGTTAGGTGTACTGGTGAACCATCACGTCCTCATGAGATTGGGCGACACCGCGGGCTTTTCGTTTCAGCATCATCAATTTCAGGAGTGGTACGCCTCCCATCATGTCGAGCGTCGTATGCTGGAGGCAGCGAGCGACGGAAAGGCACGAGAGTCTTTGAAGACGGAAATCCTTGATGCGCCTTCGTGGGAAGAATCCATCTACTTTGCGGTCGAGCGCCTCGCGCGCGGCGATAAGCAGCAGCAAGAAGCATGTGTCAACGCTATCTTCGCCGCATTTGAGGTAGACCCGATTCTTGCAGCGGAGATGATCTTCCGCTCGACGGACGAAATCTGGAACCAAGTAGGAACCCCCGCTCAGGATTTCGCTTCACGATGGCATACCCCTGGCAAAGTTGACCGTGCGGTGCGCTTTATGCTGACCTCGGGACGGGCGGAGTTCTTCGATGCAATCTGGCCCCTTATTTCTCACGAAGACGATCAGATTAGTCTCAGGGCGCTTCGTAACTGTCAGCGATTCCGTGTCTCCGTCATAGGAAAGGATGCAGAGGCGAAGATTCGAGGGCTTTCCAAGAACAGTCGCGAGAACTTGCTATATGAGATCGCCATACGTAGTGGCATTGATGGCATGGACTTGGCAAGCGCTGTAGCGAAAGCGGACCCAGACCCGGGAGTACAGGCCTCAATTGCAGAAGCTTTTGCATTCAGACGCGCCGATCGCCACGTAGCTGAAGTGCTTGCCAACGCAGGTGAAGAAACATTCGACCTGGTGGCGAAGAAGTCCATTTTGGACGATGTGTCGGATGCCAGCGTAAAGACTAGGATGGAAGAGGCTATTGGGCGACGTGCGTCGAAGGGTGAGTCGCCGGCAGAGCAGCTACGCGGCATCTTGGCCAAGCACGGGGACGAGGACCGCAGCGATGATGTCGTAGGCATAGTCGAGGCAATGGATGATGCAAAAGACGATGCGCTAGTCAATCAGGCTCGTCTGCGTTATCCAATCGCGGTAGCACTGGGTGTGCTTGCCCGCGTACGCGCTGGCAAGGCCCTCTTCTATGTCGCCGACACTCTCCTGAGTGAGGCGAACCTTTCGCTTGAAGACAATGAACTGGTTGAACTGGTGATTGCCCCGGAAATCGATGAGAGTCGAGCCAACGCTGCAGCCTGCGTGCTGGGGCCGACGGTAACTGGCCGCGTCGTGGATGCGTATTTGGAGGCATGGGCACTATTTTCGCGCGGGCAGACCGATGATGTCGCGCGCGCCAGAGTCATTGGTCTCGAGCAACGGCTTCTGCATGTTCCTTTGGGTAGCTTGATTGACGCTATCGGCGCTAGAGCGGCAGCGGCCGGCAACGAACAGTTGGCGACGTTCGCGGATCTCCTCGCTCATCGAATCCGGGACTCGAATGAGTCAGCGGGCACACCGGACGCTGGCTTGCTGGAACGGGTTCGGGATTTCGTCGTCGATTGGGGTGCTCGCATGTTGGCGACTGGCGCAAGCCGCACGCAGGTTGCGCATGTCGCAATACTCGCCAGCCGAGCGCCCTCTGACCGACTCTTGGACACGCTTAGGGCGATGCTCGACGACAATCTACGGCGCCTCAGAGACTTCCGAAGTCAAGCAGAGGCCAATGGGTGGAGTCAGGATGACGCTACAAACGAAGCGCGCAGTCCACACACCAGTGAGTACCAATGGGCGTTTACTGCTATCAAAACCCCAGAAACCTCGTCGCTGATGCGAGAGTATCTGCAGGACGACGACCTTGCAGAGACTGCAGCGCAGATCCTGGCGACGCACTGGCGAGACACCAACGAGCCAGAAGCCCCCCGGCGTCAGAATTGTTGTCGTGTCACCTGATTTCGATTGACCCAGTCTGGGGGCGGTAGAGTCAGAGTGAATGAGAGCCTATTCAGCAGAGAGAAAGGAAGCGCTGTTGCGTCGCATGATGCCCCCCGAGAACGCGTTGGTGTCGGCGTTGGCAAGGGAGACGGGAGTTGCGGAGCAGACGTTGTATGCTTGGCGTCGACAGATGAAAGCGCAAGGAGTCCCGGTGCCGGGAGATGGAAAGAACCCCGAGGCGTGGTCCTCGGAGGACAAGTTTGCGGTGGTACTGGAAACCGCGCCGCTCAATGAAGCGGAATTGGCGGAGTATTGCCGCCGCAAGGGTCTTTACGCGGAGCAGATCGCTGCCTGGCGGGAGGCCTGTCGCTCGGCCAATGCCAACGCCGGTGAACAGGCGCGAGAACAACGACTTCAGTCCAAGGGTGACAAGAAGCGCATCCAGCAGCTTGAGAAGGAATTACAGCGAAAGGAGAAGGCGCTGGCGGAGGCGGCCGCATTGCTCATCCTGAGAAAAAAAGCCCAGGCGATTTGGGGAGAAAAAGAGGACGACTGATCAACGTCCCAGATCGCCGATTGTGTATATCGTTGATTCGTGAGGCAGAACGCTCTGGCTGCCGACTGGCACAGGCTTGCGACGAGTTGGGTCTGAGCTTGCGCACCTTCCAGCGCTGGGTTCGAGAAGGCGACGAGGTGGTCGCAGATGCTCGCACCACCACTGTGCGGCCAGCGCCAGCCAACAAGCTAAGCAAGGCGGAACGCCAGCAGATTCTTGCGGTGGCCAACAGCGTGGAGTTTGCCAGTTTGCCGCCCAGCCAGATCGTACCGACGCTGGCGGACCGCGGCCAGTACGTGGCCTCGGAGTCGAGCTTCTATCGTGTCTTGCGTAGCGCGTCGCAGCAGCATCACCGCGGTCGTGCGCGCAAGCCCTCGGCGCGGGTGGTGACCAGCCATTGCGCCACCGGACCCAATCAGGTGTGGAGCTGGGACATTACCTGGATGCCGGCAGCAATCAAGGGCCAGTATTACTACTGGTACATGATGCTGGACGTGTTCAGCCGCAAGATCGTCGGTCATGAAGTGCATCGGGCGGAGTCGGCGGAGTTGGCGGCGTTGCTCATGCGGCGAGCCAGTTTGGCCGAAGGTCTGGCTGGACGTCCTCTGGTTCTGCACTCGGATAACGGCAGTCCAATGAAGGGCGCGACGATGCTCGCCACCCTGGAAAACCTGGGGGTGGTCGCTTCGTTCAGCCGGCCGCGCGTGAGCAATGACAACCCCTACGCCGAGTCGCTGTTCCGGACCTGCAAGTATCGGCCGGACTACCCGCGCCAAGCATTCGGCAGCGTGGACGAGGCGCGTGCATGGACGCAGCGATTTGTGCGTTGGTACAACCACGTGCACAAGCATAGTGGGCTGAAATTCGTGACACCGGCGCAGCGCCACGGTGGCGTAGCCGCGGCGGTGCTGGCGCACCGTGAAGCAGTCTATGCTGAGGCTAAGGCCAGAACGCCCAAGCGTTGGTCCGGGCCGACACGGAACTGGAGTTTGGCAGACGAAGTCTGGCTCAATCCGGAACGGATTGAGCCAGCAGAACTAAAGCAGGTTGCGTGAGGTGACGTGACAACTACGTTGACAATCGCCGAAGCCGGCAAGCGATTCCCGTTTGGACGCGATTTTTCCCGGGTGAAGGAAAGGCGCGCAAGACGAGCAGCTGGACCCGGCGACTCGGCAGAGGCGGCGGACGCGATATTCCTTGCCGTTTCTTCCCGCCTCAAGGAGTCCGCTACGAGCAAGGATAAATACCTGGCAGTAGCTATAGGCAGCATCGCTTGTGGCCTGCCTCACGGCCAGCGTGACGACCTCATCCGCCAGCTCATCGCGGCAGCGCCGCGGCGAGCGCGCTGTCGCTTGCTCACGAACTTAGTGCTTTCTGGGGAAGAGATAGATATCGCGATCGTTATCGACGGTATTGCCGAGATCTTCGAGGTTGCAAAGAAGGAGCCTTGGATTCTCGTGCAGAGCGACGGGTATGAGCTTCGCGAGTGGCTTTCGCTTGTCCCCTTCTCCACTCACCCAATGGAAGCGATCGCTATCATTAAGGGTATGCCAGCTCCACAATGCGAGCCACGATTTCTAGCAGACATGGTATCGCTTCTCGCAGAATCCCCCTCGTCGGAAGCCGAGCCGATGCTCTTCACACTAGCCGAGTTCGATCCTCATTTCTACGCTAACGCAGACTGGCGAAGAGCCGTAATGAAGATGGGAACACCTTCCTCGGCGCAGCGATTCGTTGAGTTGGTGACTGATGGACACATCGGCGGCGAGGGAATGGATGCGCTGCATATGGGAGACGAGCTGGCGGCTCTTCTCCAAGAATATCCCGTGTTGCGCGCTCACGTCTACGAGATTATGCAGTCTGCGCCGTCTGTACCCGGCCGTGCGCTTCTAACCAAAGCCATTGCAGCGGCACCTGATGAGGAAGGGTTCTTGTTGCTCCTGAAACTGGAGAGAAATGGAGCTATAGGGCCGGTTACGTGGCAGACAGTGGAGAGACTTGTCACAACACGGATTCCTTCTTCGTCCATGAGCAATGCTTACGACGTCGTTCCGGTACCCGCTGCATACATACGCAAGACGCTCCTTGCGCTTACCGATGACGGCGGCCCTGCCGATTCGGCTGCCAGATGCCTCCGCTTAATTGATTCTCTTCGCGATGAATACGGCGTACCAGACACGGAGCCACGCCACCCTGATTTGGCTTCCGGGAGGTCTTGGCCAATTCTGCGGCCAAATCACGACATCGGTATGGGAGAGTTGGATAGACTCCTGGTTCGCGTATCCGGAGCCGGCGAAGTCTACGGTCCGATAGCCTGGATTACGCCGACGGATACGGAGTTCAAGGATGAGGGTAAAAGTTGAGAGATCTCATTTCTGAGGCCCCCCAACATTCTGGCTATGCCGAGCCGACGGATAGCGACAGCTCAATTACAGCACTCAGGCATGGTTTCGCTGGCGGCAGAGATGACTGCCAGTTCCATAGCCACCGCATCCTTCTCGGATGCGGAAGCATGCAAGCACGTCGTTACGCTACTTTCCAGAATACCTCCGCCACACTCTTCATGATTCGCAGAGAAACAAGCAGGATCAGGAAAACGGGCCAGAGGGTAACTCTGGATTTCCAGCCAGCCACATTTTCCATGTCAGGTCGCAACCCGATCTCCATCATCGCGCCTTGCCATCGTGTAATTGGCTCGAACGGCCAGCTGACGGGTTTTGCTGGAGGGTTGTCTGCGAAGCAGACGCTACTGTCGCTGGAAGGCGCGAGTTGGGCTAATGGCTAGGCACGCAAGGAGAGACGGCGTCAAGCGGTAAAGCCAACAAGAAGTGTTGCTCAGCCGTCGATGAAAGACAGCGGACCTAAGAAGTCCAACTCGTCATATGTTCGGACACAGAGAAATTCTGAGCTTGAGCATACCTCTCGGCCTTGTCGAGGAGGACGTAGAGATTCTCGACACTTTGGGTGGCCTGCTGAATAGCGGCGTAGTACATGTTGGTTCACTCCAGGGGTATGGCTTGGTACGAGGCGGTCTAGGTGCTGATTCTGAAGGCGCCGCAAAGCTTCGAAAGGCGGGCTTAGTGGTGCCATGGTACCGCTGAGTTCCGCCAGGTGCTGGAGAGTTTTGTTCCACCACGCTGATTTACCGGGGAGCGCTGCTGCGCTGCGAGAAAAATGGAAAAGAGAGACATGGATTTGCTTGCGACGATACAAGATCTTAAGAACGAGGCGACAATCGCCGCTGTCCTCAGCGCAGCACTCGCCAAAAGTGCCTTACCAGAGGATTCCAGCGCGCGGGAAACCGGGATATCGATGTTGCGCGAGGAGCTTGCAAACAATCGCCCGAAGGAAGCTGTGGCTACGATGGCTGCTTTGATGCTTTCAGACGCGGACTCCGTGATTGCAGGGCTGCGGCGGGGTGGGGCGTTACGGGCTTCGCGATACGGCTATCGTGCGGCCACGGTGCGGAAGGTTGTGAAGGCGGCGCTTGTACTATCGCCATATGTCGGCATTTCATCCACTGCGCATCGATATCTGGAGTCCGTGCTCGCATTGACTACCATCTCGCCTTACGCGAGACAACTCCGTCGAAGCATCAGCGCGCGAATCCACTCGCGCCGCTTGCGGCTTCTCAAGACGCTGCTTGTCGTTGTAAATCTCAGGTTCTCCCTTGGGCGCGCGGCGGATCGAGAGAGCAGCCCGGAATCTTTAGACTATTGGACAATCGAAGAGATTGCAGAGGGCTATTCGCTCCTCACTTCATTCGTTAGAGAAGAAGGCGGCATCAGTCCGTACATGTGGAGGCTTACCGACGAGCATATCGCCTCCCCTTATCAGAACGTCTACCAGTCGCTACTCGTAGACGCGATGAAGTTGAAGCAGTTCGCCGACGCGGAGATCATGATTGATGGCCTTCCCTATGTCGCCATCGTACAAGGCAACAAGGTATCGATAGCGGCCGAAGATGCTGCTGTCGAGAAGTCCATACGATTGGGGTACATACAGACGGACGTGCAATCCATCCTGAGGACGATGGAACTGCGCAGGGAAGGAGAAGAGCAGGGGCTCAGAATTAGAACCATCGAGGAGTTTGTCCGACAGGCGTTTGACGCAGGACTTGGGAACTTCGTCGGTATTCGCGAAGAACCTATAGAGCGACTCGTTTTTGCAATACCGCCTGACCCCGCCACCAGGGACTATTTGCTGCACAGCGGACGATTCCTTGAAGAGATGGCGATGATCAACAGCGCTGGTATCGACGGTTTCTACGCGGGGGATAACGTGGAGCAGCTCGCCGTGACAGAGCGACTGACCGTACTCGACATTGCGAAGGTTCAGCGCCTCTTCATGATCATCGACCTTGTGTTCCGCATGAAGTTCGAGACATTCCCAGACGGCGAAAGGCGGCATGGCCTCATCGCGCGGTCGGCTATTCCCGTCATGAAACGGGAGCAGCTGCTCACGACCTTGAAGTTCGTGCTGCCAGATGACAGAGCCGAAGAAGTTCTTGATTTCCTTACGCTCTCAGATAAGGAGAATTTCATCGATCTTCAATACCGTCCTTTCGTTGAGTCAGACGGTTGGTACGCCATAGCGCCGGCCGTCGTAGGTAAGTCTAATTTGATACGGAACATCGTAACGGCCAATCGCCTTCGAACAGCCGAGAATACCCGAGACGATCCCATGCAGCGCGCAGTAAGCGAGGCTTTGCAGGAGGCCGGATTCGAAGTCCGTACAAACATCACGATGAACATCGACGGACGGCGAGAGACGGATATCTTCTGCCGAAGAGATGACCAAATCTTCGTCTTTGAATGCAAGAATTCGTATCACCCATGCTCGCCACATGAGCTGCGCACCACTTACGAACACCTGATAAAAGCGCAGAGGCAGTTAGACATTCGCCGAGCGTGGCTACAACGACCGGGCAACCAGGAAGAGCTGCATCGCGCATTGGGCTGGCGACAAGGTCCGGTCGACAAAATCCACACTGGTATCATCACGGCGAACCGCGCGTTCACAGGTTACCGGATGGGCGCGCACCCTGTGAGACAGGCGCACGAATTCATCAACCTATTGCGCACCGGGGTGGCGCGGCGTAACGACGGTGCGTCTATTCGATTCTGGAGAGCTCCAGTGTTCCAAATCGACGATCTTGTGGATTATCTGGAGGGGGAATCCATCGTACGGGCGCAGATGGAAGCGCTCCAGCCGGTGACTTGGTCGTTCCAGATTGGCGGCTCCGAGCTGGCATTCGAGAGCTATATGATGGACATGAGAGATTCGGTCAGAATCCTGACGGAGATGTTTCCTTCACAGGTTGAAGTACGGGATTGACTTCCCGGAGGGTCTTACGGACACGGAAGCAGCCATGGCGGTCAGCTAGAATCAGACGTGAGAGTGCATTTCATCTTTCATCTCCATTTCCTGCGCCGCCCGTCGCTCGTCCGATCTGGATGCTCTAATCCATATGCAGTTGCCCCTCCTTCTCGACTCAGAAGTTCACAATCTGCGCGAGCGCGCGGAGGCGATCCTGTGGGTGAAGACCCAAATGGCACGTTACGGAATTCATTTGGAAGATCTGCATGCGGTGGGCTGTTTCGATCAGCCAAAGGACGGTGAAGCGGCATCCGAGAGAGTTCTCTTCCGAGATGCGCAGGGACAGACTGGGATGGTCGAGGAGACCTTCCTGGCTGGCTGCAGCGTACGGTGAATGCCGGCCAGTCCATTGAGCAATTCCGAGTGACGGCAACGGACTGACCGAGCGGTTGGCGGAAAAATCCGAAAGGCTGCAGAAACGAGCCGTCTTTCGGATGGCCAGAACGTTACGCCGGCTTCGGAGCACCTTTGCGCGAGTCGGCAGCCGGACTGGATCGCTTTTTCTTTGCGCATTTCCTTGTTGAAAAACGTTCCCGAGACGCGCAACTCTCCATCAAGGGGTATCCGTGTACCGCCTTCCAACGCGGGCGGTTCGAACTGAGCTTATTTCTCCAGCATCTCCATGAGAAGCCTGGTTTCGTGAACGATCCTGACATGAGGCGACGACGAATGACTATTTGACGATTCAAACAGCCCCTGTATGGCATACGGCGCAGGCCGTAGAATCGGTCTTCTGCCGTTGTGAAGCAGTTCCCACAACGCATTCTCTAGTCGCAGAAGAAATGTAGCAATTCGCCAGAGTTGCTTCACTGTTCCTCTGCCAAACAATGCTTGGACGTTGTGGCTGTCCAATACCGAACGGTGCGCCAAATACGTGTGCCGCGCAGGCAGTAGCGCTCTCTGATTGAGGCGATTGTAAGCATCTACGTAGCGACGGAGTCTGTCGACGTCGGATTTCGTCGGATAGTAAGCTTTATCGAGATACTCCGAGAGCCAAGGCGGGGAAGCTTGCCCATCTATCTTGCGTTGCGCGAGGCCTTCACGACCAAATATAGAGAACTCATGTTCCATGGCATCGAGTAACGCGAACACGTTGTATCGTGAACTCTTCTCGTCAAAAACTCGGGCTATTGCGATGTAAGCCGATGCCTGGAGAGCCGAAGAGGTTGTAAGCCAGAATGTTGGCGTCTGGTTTAGCCTGCTGAGTAGCTTCTTTGATTGTGATGCAGCATGCTCAATGGTGTTCTCCGCATATACGTAATATGCAATGGCCGTCGATTCATGCTTGAGATTGGCGAGTTGTCGTTCAAAGGAAAGATCTGCTTGCATAATGACAGGTAGGGCTATCCGCCCCAAGCCGGGAGGCGGTTGACGGCAGAGAAGGCCATTGCTGACGCCAGGCCGGCCACACTGCCGGCGCGTGGGAAAGGTCGTCAATGGCTCCACGGCTAGTTAGCCATCCGGTGACAGCTCGAGCAACTGCGGTAAATTTAACATAACGTCCGTACACCGAAATTTTGCTGGTTGCTGGGGTGGTATGTTTGATTGGGAGAGAAGGGCAGGGTGTCTTCCTGCGCCGTCAGCATGCACGCCCAGTTCTTGTAAGAAGTGACCCCGTTGCTGACGTAGTGCGCGCCGGGGAAGACCTCATATTGGCGGTTCGGACCGTCCAGCGGGAAGGGCGTGTGCGGCCTGGTCCAGTAGTGGTCGCTCGGGAGGGGCGCGATCGCTTCTTGAGGCATATTCATCAGGCTTGGCGCTCTACGGCGAAACAGAGCCGGTGTCAATCCTTCAACGGCATAGCACCGCTTCGTGGCATCTTCGTGTAGCTTCGCCACCAATTTACCTCCTGCTACCCGTTGCGAAATTTCATGGCTCGTTACTTTCAATTGATGGCCCGGGTCTTTTGCGTTGGCGCCATCATTGTGATCGCCGCCATCGCCTCCCGGCAAGCATATCTGCGCAGCACCGCGGAGGCCGACCAGGCCGACGCCGATGAGGAACCCGCGACAATGATGATGATCCGCTGCGAGACAATGCATGCCCGTCTGCAGAGTCGGCACCCTTCGGCTGCGGATGCCGAAGAGCGGCCACGCGCTCGTTGTCGTGAGTCCTGAGTTGGCGAATGCTCCCCTAATACCGGGACGATGAGGGGGCTCCGATAGTTTCATGATCGCGAAACTATGAAAGTGGCGGGTCGACATCGGCGTATTTGACATGCAAGCCAAGACCTTTGATGCCACTGGCCGTCCGCAGGATAATAAGCGATCGGGACTAATGACGCCTCGCGCCCCGGCACAACTTCCATTCGGTGCGAAAACTGATGCGCTCCTAGAGTTGGCCTCAGAATGGCGGGACAACCCGGGGTAAGCCGCCATGCGAGCAAGTGCCGTGCGACGTCATCTGGAGCGCCTCGGCATTCCCTGCCACGGGGTAACCACCCATCCAGGGCTGGCTGGTGTGGTCGTCATTAATGAGGACCTGCACGTCTGCATATTTCCTGATGGATGGATGCGTCTTGGGGAGTGGGTCGCACCGGGTCGCTTTCGTTTCGCCCCAGCCACTCGCTCGGTAGACGTGCTGGCCTGGCAGATTCGCCAACGGCTCGGCGCCAGACCATGACTCCGTCTACTGCCGCTGCGGTTGCTGTGCTGAGCACAGGGAAGCGCCTCGGCCGCAGTTCGTTCGTCTCTTGCCGACCCACTGCAGCCATCCAATCCGGTGCCGCCTCAACGGCAGCTATCGAGGTACAAGGGGCATTGGTTCGGTCGAGTTTGCTTCTTCCTTCCGTAAGTAGCGCTTCGCGGCACGGCGAATCTCAACCCTCTTCTACCGAACGGGGTCGTCAGTTCCGTTCGTTCGTGTCCACCACGAATATTGCGAGGAGTTCGGCCGCCCTGACCTTCCCATTGCAGTCCAAAGAGCGGAACGGCGCGCGACGTCGCCTCGTAGTCTGAACAGACGATTCATTGGACAAGCACCGAACGTAGTTTAGCGAGAACGCAGATTGGTGGCGTAAATCGCTTAAAGGAAACAGGACGTCGTGAACAGAGCATCGGCGAATGCGCGCTTATGCGCATGGGATGAAGGGGGACGGGTATGAGCCGGCTGAAGGGAAAGGTCGCATTGATCACCGGGGCGGGCCAGGGCGTAGGGCAAGGTATTGCCTACGCTCTTGCGGCTGAGGGGGCACGCATTGCCCTGGTTGGCCGGACTGCCGGCAAGTTGGACGACACATGCGCCGAGATCCGCCGCCGCGGCGGCGAGGCGCACCCGTTTGTGTGCGACGTGATGTTAAAGGAAGGCATCAAACATTGCGTCGAGCAGGTTGTGGCGCACTTCGACGGCGTCCAAGTACTTGTCAACAACGCCCAAGTGGTGCCTCTCGGGCGTCTGCTGGAGGTGACAGATGAAGCGTTCATGCAAGGCATAGACTCAGGGCCGCTCGCCACAATGCGCATGATGCGCGCCTGCTATCCGCACCTGTGCGGCGATGGCTCGATAGTGAATTGTGTTTCGTCTGCTGCCGTGCGCTGGGACGCATCGGGCTACGGACACTACGCGGCGGTTAAGGAAGCCATCCGCGCGCTGACACGCGCTGCCGCGTGTGAATGGGGCAGCACGGGCATTCGGGTCAACGCCATCGCACCGCACGCGATGTCGCCCAGCATGGCCGGGTGGGTCGCCGAGCACCCGGAAGAGGCAGCGGCCTTCTTCGAGACGATTCCGCTCGGGCGCGTCGGAGACTGCGAGAAGGACATCGGCCGAGCCGTCGCCTTCCTGGTGAGCGCAGAGGCGGGATACCTCACGGGTGCGACGGTGCCGCTTGATGGCGGGCAGGCGTACTGGGGGTAAGTACAACCCAGTGGTCAACGAGGCGCAGGCGGACCTAGGCATTACAGCAATACATCTGGGTGGACCTGCGCAAGCGCATCCAGCCATTGTTGATTAACAAGTGTCTGTATTCATTTCTCACGAGGCTGATTCATGTCATTGGAGTTCTCTGTCACACGCCCCTGTCTCCTTGCGGACGTCCTGCAGTGGGACATGGAAGTCGACGTTATCGTAGTCGGCTTCGGGGCGGCTGGCGCATGTGCCGCTATCGAAGCAGCGCAAACGGGTGCCTCCGTCACCCTATTCGAGGTCGCCTCCGGCAGTGGCGGTACGAGTGCCCTGTCTGGGGGGGAAATTTACCTAGGCGGCGGCGGAGGTACGCCTGCCCAGCGGCAGGCGGGCTTTATCGACGACACGGAGGATCTGTACCGCTACCTGCTGATGGCAGGCGGGCCCGATGCCGACGAGGCGAAGGTTCGCATCTACGCCAACGGCAGCCGTGCCCACTATGATTGGCTGGTCGACCAGGGACTGACCTACAAGAACACCTTTCTGCCAGAGCGCATGTTGGAGCCAGAGACTGATGATTGTCTCATCTGGTCAGGCAGTGAGGAGGCGTGGCCATTCTCCGCCAACGCCAAGCCTTGCCCTCGCGGACACACGCCGCAGTGGGTTGGCTGGGGCGGCGGGCGCATGCTGATGGACGTGCTGGCTGCGCGCGTCGTCAAGCTGGGCGTGGATGTGCGCTATGACAGTCGGGTGCTCGCGTTGATTGCCGATGAGGCGAACAACGTGCACGGTGTTGTCGTGCGGATCAACGGCAGAATGCTCTTCGCGCGCGCGCGCAGGGGCGTCGTTCTCTGCGCCGGCGGATTCGTGATGAATCGCGACATGGTCAGGCGCCACGCACCCAACCTATTGCGTGCGAACGAGCCGATCGGCAGCCCAGGAGACGACGGTTCGGGCATCCTGATGGGGTTGAGCGTGGGTGGTGCCGCGATCCACATGGACCAGGGTTTCGTCAGCCTCCCTTTCTACGCACCCGAATCGCTCATCAAGGGTGTGTTCGTCAACGAACGCGGTCAGCGCTTTCTCAACGAGGACTGCTATCACGGTCGGATTGGCCACCACATCATGCAGCAACTCGGCGACCGAATTTATCTGCTGGTCGACAGCGCGACTTTTCAGCAGCCAGCAGAATTCACGCGTATCGGTATCGCGGCCGCTGGCGACACCTGGGAGGAGGTCGAACGCGATCTGGGCATGCCGCCAGGAACACTCAGCGCCACAGTATCGAGCTACAACCGGCACGCCGCCGAAGGCGCCGATCCTATGTTCCACAAAGCGGCGAAGTGGCTGAAACCGCTCGATGAGCCGCCCTTTGTCGCTCTGGATTGTCGCGTCGACTACGCGTTCTATCCGCACTTCACTCTGGGGGGATTGGACACATTGCCAAGTGGTCAAGTGCTCACCGAGAAGCGCGTGCCGATTCGCGGTCTCTATGCTGCCGGACGGACAGCCTGTGGTTTGCCGCGTTGGGGCGGGGGATACAGTTCCGGGATGTCGTTGGCGGACGCCACCTTCTTTGGGCGGCAAGCCGGGCGGCACGCCGCCTCCTCAGCATCCGGTTTCTAATTTCAAATGGCGTGCGGGAGCCCGTGTCAATCAGGAGGGAGATTCCGATGAATGAGGCTGGCGAAGTGAGCACTGGGGCGTCAAGTGGCATCGGACGGGCGCGTATGCGTTAGCCCGCAAGGGGGCAAGGCTGGCGAGGTGTATGTGAATACGAACGTAGGCGAGGACATGACCGCCTTGGATTCCAAGAAGAATCGCGTCTTGATGCCACAGAATCTTCCGGCCACGCGTTTCGGCAAGTCCGAGGAAATGGCCGGGGTGTTTTTTCCGGCTCTGCTCCGCGTGCTCCAGCTATGTCACCGGTGCTTATGCGATGTCGCCAGGTATGTCTGGATGGGTTGCCGAGCGACCGGAAGAGACGGCAGCGTTCTTTAAGACGATTCTGCTCGGGCGCGTCGGTGACTGCGAGAGGGGCATTGGCAGAGCCGGCACATCTTCGTGATAAAGAAGGAAGACCGCACAGGCCGAGCCGCAGCGAAGTGATGATGCCTGCGGCCGTAAGTCTATGGCGTGGCGGTAAGCAATATCTGGAATCTCCTTCCCGGAGGAGACGAGACAAAGGGCGCAACCGTCGCCCTCTCCTGATTGGGCTAGATATGAACAAGCCATTCCTTGGTTCTCGGCGCATCAACATGTTCCCCTGCTCATGCAGCTACGCGGTGTTGGCTCACGCCTCGGTCATAGACGCTGGACGTCGTCGCACCGGTAGCACAATCCTGAAGACTCGGCAGCATCAGGCTTGCAGGAAACGGTATTGTCGCGGCCTGGGTAAATGGTCTGGACTCACAGCAGAGGGGGAGCCTGGCTAAGCGGCGGCACGCCCTGGGCGTAGCGGGTTAAGGCTTTGAACGTCGAGCCTCCATAATCGGCACCTGCCGGCCATGCTGACGCCGCACACCTGGAAATGCGAAGCGGCGAGCGGACGCTCGCGGTCGTTGGCGAGATGACACGGGCGAACATACAAGATGCGGTCCCAATCAACTCAGGTGCAACCTTGATGCAGGGTTCGCCGCGGGGTGCATGCGCGAGAGAGAAGAGGCCCGCCGTCGCCACATTGTTGGGGCGGGCTGAACTCTGATGTGTGTTCCGTCAGGCGGCCGGTGTCTTGATGACGTATTGGCTGGTGGGGAACGACATCCAGCTTGTCGAAGTCGATGAAGCGGTTACAGCTATCCATCATGGATCCGCTGTTTCGTTTGAGCTTGTCTTCATCTCCCACGGCGTCGAAGAACGCGTGCGGGTCCGTCATGGCGGAGGCAGGGAAACACTCCTCGACAACGGCGTCGATAATGGGGGCTCCATGTGTGAGCGGATGCACGACGACGTTCTGCACGTAGAGGAAGTCGTCCTGCGTCTCGATTGCGACCTGAGTGTGATCCTGATGCCAGATGTCGAGCCAGGCCTCGTGAGTGAGGCGGGGCGGGCGCTTGAGTGTGGACTCATGTCGGCAGCGCTGATGTCGATCGCTCCCAACCCAGCGCGCACGGTCCCACCCAGGGTTTGAGGTGATCGGCTGGCCGTTGGTTTGCAACAAGAAGAGGAGGAGGACGCAGGCGATGGGCAGCGTGGCGCGGCGCTCCTGCCATGCATCAAGAGGATCGGCCCGGAGAAGGGTGCCGAAGCTTCCGCCGGCCAGTGCATCACACTGACCGAGAAGACGTTAGCATCCTGACGTACGCTGGCAAGTCCAGGCACTGGTAGCCAGCGGCCGTCAGCGCCCGAGCCTCTTCGTCTGAAAAAACAGGCGAGAACAGCGCCTTGGTCAACGTCCATCCATTCACCCGGCGCCCCTCCTTTGTCGACATGAATCGCTCGATGTGTCGCTCAAATTCGGAAAGCGAGGACCGGATGTGCTTGCTCGCACTGCGTTTGCACGAGCCGAAGCGGATATGCCGGGCGTCCTCGTCAAGTGCGACGATGTCGATCTCGATCGCGTTCTGTTCGTCTCGCGGCCGATTCCAGTAACCCAGTTCGATGGAGGTCAGCGAGAAGTCGCCCGCGCCCTTTCGCGAACACTCTACGTGCAACTGACGAATCAGCTTCTCGAACGCGTATCCCTCGTGCCCGTGCAGCCGAGGGAGCGTCAGATCGATCGCCTTCGAAAGCGGGCGCATGCGGGATGCGTCCCGCGCCGGCTTCACGACCGACAGCCAAGCCTGCAGAAAGTTGTCGGTGATGTAATAGCGGGCGTTGCGGCTCTTGCTCTCCGAAAACACCGGGTGGCGTTTGTCGACCATATGGTAATTCTCGACCAAGCGCTTGACTGTGACCTTCAACGACGCTTCGTCTTCATCCCGCAGCAGTGTGCCGACCAGTTGCCCGTGACTCGAGCCCGGATGTTCCGCGAGGAAATTTAGGACTGAGAGCAGTCTGCCCTTCACCTCACGGAGGAAGGATGTGTCTGCTTCTTCGGCCAGAGGGCTGCCTTCGCGAAGGAACATCCGCTCGAGCAAGGCTTCCTGAAACCGGGAATCCACCTGAAACAGGCCTTGGTCATACGCGTCCCGGTAGAACTTGGGAACGCCCTCAAAGAAGCCCCAGAGCGTGAGCCAATGGTGCGGATCGCGGATATCGTGGGCGCGGTACACCTCGATCAGGTCCTCGAAATCCCAGTGCTGCAGATCGATAGTCGCTGTGAGCCGCCCAAAGAGTGGCGCACCCTTGTCGTCGAGGAGCGCGCTCATTTCCGACTGCAGGGAGCCAAGGACAAACAGCCCGCCCCCTTGCGTATCGCGCAGCTGGTCCACTTGCGCCTGCAGGAATGAGTTGAAGGCGTAGAGCCTTGTCGCCGTGAAATATTGGAATTCGTCCAACACGACGATCAGGCCGCGGCGGCATAGATCGCCAATCACGCCAGCCATCGAGGCGAAGTCAGTGACTTGCGGGGCCAGTGCATTTGCGATCTCGGATTCGCAGTCTTCCAGCGCCCGACGGAACCCAGCCGCCACATCTCGCTCGTCTGAGTCTGGTATCTGCATGTAGACCATCCGGGCTATTAGCGACGGTTCGCTCTTGGATAGCTCACGCAGGAGGGTTGTCTTGCCAATGCGTCGTCGGCCTTGGATGCGGCAGAAGAACCAGTTTGGACCATGAACGATCCGATCCAGCGTCTCCAGCGTTCCCATCCGTCCGTAGAATTCCCAGGAGGCCATATTCTCGCTACTTTAGTTACATTTATGTATCTTAATTGATCATGACCCGCAAGGCTAGGGGGGACAAGGCCTGAGCCGGAAAAACTAACTCTCTTTCGTCAAGGCGGAAGGCCTTGACGAGATCTAAAGTCTCGATTGTTAATTTAAGTTACAAAAAAGTATCTTATGGGTGAGGGGTGCTGCTTCTCCTCTCCAGCCGCCAGCCTCGTACAAGGAGACCGCGCCAAAACGGGGCAAACCACCGGACCACTGCCGAGAGGCCAATGAGGCACCTACAATGCGCGCATGGCTTCCGATCCTGGGCCGGCGATCTCCGTCCTTCAACTTCGCATTGCTCTGCGCGGCCTGAGCCCGCGGTCTGGCGACGCGTCCTCGTTCCTGAGCACTTGACGCTCGGACAATTGCACAATGTCCTCCAGATAGTCATGGGCTGGGCGGGCGAACATCTGCACACGTTCAGCATTCGTGGCAAGCGTTACGGCGACGCTCATGAGGGCGTCTTGCAGTTCTGCACAGTCGCAAACGAACTGCCGCTGACCGCGTTTCATCTCCGCGAACACGAAGGCTTTGTCTACGTGTATGACTTCAACGCGTGGTGGCGCCACGAGATACGGATGGAGCGGCGTATGCTGCGGCAACGGCCTGGCCAGTTGCCCCGTTGCGTGGCGGGTTGCGGGCCTTGCCCACCCGAGGACATTGGCGGGATCGAGAGGTATCTGGAGGCAAGGGACGAACACAGTGAATATGAATTCCTCGATTGGATCGAGTCGCTGCGCGAGCGGCCTATCGTGTTGGAAGACCTACGCGACGAGGTCGACCGGTGGCTGACTTGGCTGGATCGTCGCTTTGACCGTCAGACCGTCAATGATCGGTTGCGAGAGTTCGAGGGGTAGACTGGTCGCCGCAGCTTCCACGGGAGGAGGGCGGCCATGCGTATCAGCTTGTAAGTCGTAGTGCAGGACGATGGAGGCGTGCCAGCCACCGTCACCGAAATCGCCCAGTTCGAGAGAGACCGCCTCGATGTGGGCTCGCTGGGGCTGCACCTAGCGGAGGCGAAATCATTGCTGGGTCGGCTGCAGCGCACGATGGTTGCGGCACAGGTTGCCGAGGCAGTTGCCCGGACCAGCGTGTGTCCCACGTGCGGGGCGCAGTTGGCTTGCAAGGGCCACCATCACCTGGTATTTCGTAGCGCGTTCGGGGAGCCTGTCAGATTTCTTGTGTGTTGAGGTCATGAGACGATATCGAAAGAAACGCCCTTATGACCGAAACAAAAAGCATGACCAAGAAGAGCAAGAAATCAAGCGCGCCGAAGCTGTTTCCGGATGAGTTGATCGATCAACTGCTGGCTCAGGTACAGAACAAGGACGCCGAGTCGATTCTCGGTGAATCAGGTTTGGCCGGCCTGCTCAAGAAGCAGTTGGCCGAGCGTATGCTTGCCGCCGAACTGACGCACCATCTGGCCAGCGAGGCCAAGCAAGGCAAGAGCGGCAATCACCGCAACGGCAGCAGTGCAAAGACCGTCATCACGCCCAACGGCGAGCTGGAACTGGACATTCCGCGCGACCGGCAAGCCACCTTCGAGCCGCAACTGGTCGCCAAGTACCAACGCCGGCTGTCCGGCTTCGACGACCACGTAATCAGCATGTATGCACGCGGGATGAGCGTGCGTGAGATTCAGGGCCATTTGCAGGAACTGTATGGGCTGCAGGTCTCGCCTGACCTGATTTCCACCATCACCGACGAAGTGCTGGCCGAGGTCGACCAATGGCAGCAGCGCCCGCTGGAGGCGATGTACCCCATCGTCTACTTCGACGCGCTGCGCCTGAAGATCCGCGACGAAGGCACCGTCAGGAACAAGGCCGTCTACCTGGCCTTGGGTATCCGCGCCGACGGGCGCAAGGAGGTGCTCGGGCTGTGGATCGAGCAAACCGAGGGCGCCAAGTTCTGGCTCAAGGTCTTCAACGAGTTGAAGAACCGCGGCCTGGACGACATCCTGGTCGCCGTCGTCGACGGCCTGCGTGGCTTCCCCGAAGCGATCGAGGCCGTCTACCCGGGCGCACAAATCCAGACCTGTATCGTCCACCTGATCCGCAACTCGCTGAACCTGGCGAGCTGGAAGGACCGCAAGGGCCTGGCGGCCGCGCTCAAGCCGATTTACCAGGCTGCCACGGCCGACGCCGCCGCCGGCGCGCTGCAGGCGTTCGCCGCCAGCGATTGGGGCCGGAAATTCCCCACGGTGGCCGACATGTGGCGCCGCCAATGGGAACAGGTCATCCCGTTCTTCGCCTATCCGCCGGAAGTGCGCAGAATCATCTACACCACTAATGCCATCGAGAGCATGCACATGCAGTTGCGCAAGATCGTCAAGAACCGGGGCCACTTCCCCAGCGACGAAGCCGCCAGCAAGCTGCTGTACCTGGCCTTGCGCAACATCGAGAAAGATTGGAAGATGCCGCCCATCACCTGGAAACAAGCGGCCAACCAGTTCGCCATTCTCTTCGGTGACCGCTTCACCAACGCCCTACGCTGAGATTTATTTAACCGACCTCAGCACACAGAATTCCTGACACCTCCCGTTCGGGCGACTGTCGATCGACAGTCCCAGGCTGTACCCCTGCCGGCGGTGCCAAGGCGACGCCCCCACCTTCAGCCCGGTCGCCAACTGCTTGCCCGAGCGGGTCAGCCCAGAACTGCAGTATCTCGAGGTCAAGTTTGCAGCGTTGATGTCGTATGGCCTGACCATCAACGTTCTGCAAGAGGTATTGCCGCTGGAGCATGTGCTGGCAGCCAGCTCAATCCGGCGCCAGGTCACCACGCTCGGTCGCCGACTGGAAGCGGAACAGGCCACCGACGCCCCGGCAGCAGGCGGAGGTGGCGAGCGTCCGCTCGCCTGAGATCGCCAAGCCCAGTCCGATCCGCGCGGTCGGCATTGATGGCGGCTACCTGCGGCGGGCCGGCCACCGGCGCCGCCAGGATGGCTGGTTTGAAGTGATCGTCGGGAAGTCCCTACGGGATCAAGATGCCGGCCATAGCTTTGGCTACGTGCACAAGCTGGAGCGCCGACCGGCCGATCGTATGTGGAACTTCCTGCTACGAGAAGGTGTGCAACCCAGTCAGCCGGTCACCTTCTTGTCGGACGGCGGGGATACCGTACGGTTTGCCCAGCTCGGCTTTGGTGACCGCGGTGACTACGTTCTCGATTGGTTCCACATCGCCATGCGGGTACAGAATCTCGAACAGATGAGAGACCGCGCCAAAACGGGGGCCGACTAAGCGGCAAGGCGTTGGTTTTCGTCCCGGGCGATGGACGGATACCATCGTTCAACGTAAGACCGGAGCTGGTTATTGAGTACGGCAGTCCTGATTTGCAGCAGATTGTGCGCGTTCCGAGGCCGCCAGGCCATCTGCTGCCGTTTGACGTACCGCTTGCTGACCACCTGATTGACGGCCGACTCGACAAAACCTGATGCAATGGGCTCCCCATGCCGATAGCGGTCACCGTAGTTAACGATGAAGTGTCGGTTGTTGTCGAGGTAGACAATGAACTCCTCGAGCTGATCAAGGGCCGGCCGGCACATAGCGATGGCCCCAGCAATACCGCATTGATCAAGACACTGCATGGCGCCAAGTGGCACTTGTGGCACGGCTGCCCCTTTCCAGCGTTGCGCCGCCGGGAAAGCCTGAGCTGGGATCTGGACCCTGAGGCCAGCCCCGAGGAGGGCAAACTTCTCGGCAAGCTGATCCGGCGTGCGGATCGCCGGATGGCCCGCGACGCGGGGTGCGCCGAACTGGCGCATCGGTTGGGCGGCAGGCACGCTGCGATGAAGCCCGGCGTCGTCGGTCGCACGCTCGGCTGGAGGCTCGCATCGCCAGCCGGCGTCCATCCTGCCGTGCGCGTCGTGGCCACAGCCCGCTCCAACCGCGCGCGCCTGGGCTGCCTCGGGTTGAACGGACGGTCTCCGGTCGGGCACCAACAGACGGTCGCGTTCGACGGCCCCCCGCGTTGGGCTCAGGGACGGTGTGCGAGAATACGCCGCGGCCAAAAGCGGGACTCGCTCCGGTCGCGACAACACAATGCGGAGACGAGATTGTCCAAAGAGCTACTGGTCGGCCTGGTAACGATGATACTGGCAACCTCGGCGCTGGCCGGCGAGCGCTACATAGAAGTTTGGAACCCACCGGAGGTGCGCCGTTCGGCCGCGAAACCCCCAAAGCCATCGGCACGCAAACCGAAGAAAAGTCGTGTGGGTCCTCTTGCAACCGGCCGGACGCGTCGAGTGGCGGAAGTATCAACGTTACGGCCGGCCACAGCGGCAAGGCCGGGCAAGCCGACATTCAACGACATTCCGCGGCAGATGACGCCAGAGGGCAACGTGCTTCGTGTGGCAGGCGGCCAGTCTAGAGTTGACATCGGGCGCTGATGCATTTGATACGGTCGCGCCCCCAAATTCTTTGTGAGTCAATCACTTGCGAAAGGATCGACATTTTCGATAGAAGGGACCTGGTCAGCCTTGCTGCGAGCGGCCGAGGGAAGCCGACGAGACCTTCCAGTCTCTCTATTACGCCGAGCCCGAGGACGTCGAATACGACGAGTCGGTAGAAAGGTCCCGAAGTCGTACGGCGTTGATTGGGCGCGAGAATTCGTAAGGAAGGATTGGCGCAGGCGAGAAGCGAACGACACGCAAGAGACAAGGTCTCACCGTCCATGGGATTAGGAAGCGTCTGCACCTGCAGTGACTTCAATGAAGGAGAACGAATTGGCCCCAGAGCGTGGTTGAACCCCTTGTCGCGAGCAATGCGACGGACGGATTTGGTCAGATGGAGCTTCCCATCGCTGAGGCGATGCGCGACGCGGGTCCCGTCATTGGTGAATCCAGTGGTGCAGGCGTCGGTGGTGGCAGCGTTGACACTCAGGCCCGACGCTTGGACTTCTGGTCGACAAGCCGGGATAGCGGCCCGACGGCGACCGTGTCATATCGGCGCCGGCGGCCTTACGCAGCCCCGGACGCTTCAACGGAAGACGTGGCATCGGAAGAATCGCTGGAAGCCGCCGCCTCGGAAGCGTTGACTGAATCTGACGCGCCGGAAGCGCCCATTGAAGCCATGCCCTCGGAAGCGACCACTGAAGCCGTGGCCGAAGCTCCGGTTGAAGTCCTGGCCACGGAAGAACCGATGGAAGCTGCCGTCCAGGACGAACTGACCGAAACGGCCGCCCCGGTCGCACCGCTTTACGCCCCAGCTCCGGAAGCAGCGCCGGAAGAGACGCGGGCCCCGAAGCGCGGTCGGAAGCCGAAAATGCTAGCTGAAGTTGCCGCTCCGGAAGTCATGACTCACGAAACCCCAACCCGGAAGCGCGGGCCGAAGCAGATAACACTGCCTGGAGTGGAGGCTGCCCCGGAAGCGCCAACTCGGAAGACGCAAACTCGGAAGCCGCGACAGGAGCAAAAAGCGCCTACCGCAACCCAAAGCCGGTCCCAATCCTCACTGCTCGCCCAACTGGCATCTGTCAATGCGCAACTTGAGCAGTTGCGAGCCACGGAAGTGCCAGAGGTCGTGGAAAAGATTCGGCAGTGGATGCAGGAGTACGACCTCAGCATTGAGGACATTGCGGGCAAGCCCAGTGTTGAGCCCGCTGCCCGCGCTGTTCCGACGAAGGCCGCGCCGCGTCCGAGGTACCGCAACCCGAAGACGGGCCAGACCTGGTCGGGGCGCGGTCGGGCTCCCGCGTGGATTGGCAAGAAGCCCGAGCGTTTCCTAATCGATCTCTTGTACTGAACGACAGGTCGGCGGGCGCGGCCGGTCCGCCCCCATTCTGACAAGCAAACTCGGCAGGCCGGAAGTTCGGCGGCCACTGCGCAGGAAGCCCAAGGGGAAGAGCCGGGCAACAAGCCGGGGACGGCGGCGCTGCCTAACAACCAGGACGAAGGCAACGACAGCAGTGACGGCAGCGATGACAGCAAAAACTGAGCGGACGGACGCGATCCGCTGGATCCAGGCGCAGATGGACGACTACGGGCTCACCCTCGAAGAGCTCGACGCGGCGGGGTGCTTCGCGCCACCGCCGCCCCCACCGCCGCCACCGGCCGCACCGCCGGCGCCGGTGGTCTGCTACCGCAACGCGGAAGGGCTCACCTGGGACGGGCAGGGCGAGATGCCGTCATGGCTCAAGCGCGCGGTCAATGCGGGGCAGAGCGTTGAGTTTTTCCGGGTAGGATAGGGGCCGCCGATGCATTTGGCCCGCAGACCAACAGCGATCTGACGACGGCTAACCGACACGACCCACGACGACCCATTTATGAAAGTACACGTTTCCACCCTGTTGTGGCTCGCCGCCATGGCGAGCGGCGGTATGCTGCCCCTCACGCAGGCGCACGCCGGCGTGTTCGACGATGAGCAGGCGCGCAAAACGGTCATCAACCTGCGCGACCAGTTCAACAGCTTCCAGGCGACGGCGACCCAGCGCATTGAGCAGAATAGCCGCACTACGCTCGACCTGCAGAACCAGCTCGAAGGTCTACGCCAGGAACTTGCGCGGCTACGCGGCCAGAACGAAGTGCTGCAGAACACGGTAGCGACGCTGCAGAAGCAGCAGAAGGACTACTACGCCGACCTGGATGCGCGCCTGAAGAAGCTCGAGCCGCAGCAGGTTTCGGTCGAAGGCCGCCAGGGCACGTCGCAGCCGGGCGAGAAGCCCGAATACGACGCTGCGCTCAAGCATTTCCAGGCGGGCGACTTCAGGAGCGCCGGGAATTCGTTCTCGTCGTTTATCAAGAAGTATCCGCAGAGCCCGTACCTGCCGCTGGCGCAGTACTGGCTCGGCAACTCGCTCTACGCGCAGCGCGACTATAAGGGGTCCACCTGGGCGCTGCAGAAAATGATCAATGCCAACCCGACGCATCCCAAGGTGCCGGACGCCATGATCGCGGTGGCCAATAATCAGCTCGAGTCCGGCCAGAAGGATGCCGCGCGCAAAACGCTGGAACAGGTGGTGGCCAAGTATCCCGGTACCGAAGGCGCGCGTGCGGCGAACAACCGGCTGAAGACGCTGAAGTAAGTGCGGGTCAGTTCGCGCTGGCCCTTGAGCGCCGAGCCGATCGAGTTCTTGAGGAACATATTCGCGCAGAGCCAGGCCTTCGTGACCTTGGTGAAGGTCGGGTCCGGCTCAAAGAACGCCATGGTCATCGTGTACCGGCAATCGCGCGAAACACCGGAGCGGCGCTCAGCCGCGCCGGTCCCACCCAGTCCGCGTAGGCCTCGACCGGGCACAGGCGCGACAGTGCCGGCGCCCGGAAGGTGGTGCCCTGGTAGTGGCGGTCGCCCTTGGTCTGCAGGAAATAGCACTTCTTATCACAATGACGACAATTTCCGGAAACCTGTACGCCGGGACTTCCGCCCCGGTGACCGGCTTAGATGCGCGTGATGGGCAATCCGCCGGTAACGGCCGCGATCGCGCTGTCGGACAGCCTATTAACCGTCGTTTGCACGCCCACGATGGGGTCATCGTGGTGCTGCGCGACCCCCTGCGCCTTCGCCCAGGCGAACGCGAACGCTTGGTCGGCGGTCATCGCGGCCGGCGTTTGCAGAGGTTGGAGGGGCACGTCGATACCGCGCTCGACCGGCCGGAGGCACATCAGCACCTCAACGGCATGCGGGGCGCTTTCGTGCAGATGCAGGTCGATGGCGATGAAGCGCCCGGAGGCCAAGACGGCCCGAATGGTTTTCACGTAAGTCATGCGGTCTCCTAGAAGAAGCCTTCGCGCTTGCCGCGCTCGTTTGGCGGTGGCCGAGATATCCCGCGGTTCCAAGGCGTCGTCGTCCCAAGCGCCTATTTGGCGACCAAGATACGCCCTTATGCTCCGTCAGTGAAAGAAGTCAGGGCCGCACCAGCGCGCGGGCGGCCTGCCTAACTTCTGGCGATGAAAAGCGGTAGACAGCGCGATCCAGCAGGTAGTGGATGAAGCCAGTCGCGAAACCCAGTGCCAGCAGCGCCGGCACGAAAGGCGAGGAACGCAGCCAGAGCGCCGCATCACCGAAGATGCGATCGGCGTAGGCGTATTCGTCGGTCACGGCCTCCACCTCCAGCACCGGTAGCAGCAGGGTGGAGGCGACGGCGAGCACAAGCAGCACTGCCCAGCCGCGTCGATTGATTGGCGCCAGCAACTGGTGCCAGTGCGTGCGTGGCACCTGGTCCCCGCCGGAAGCCGTGAGCGAGGTGAGTCCCATTGCCACACTCCAATGCTGCACGCTCCACAGCACAATGAACAGGAAGGGGTCGCGCGCGAGGAAGGCGAAGAGCACCATGGACGAAACGCCGAGGGCGTAGGCCATGCGCGGCAGCGATGCGCGCTGCGAGCGCAGTTCGACGAATAGCATCAGGGCGGTCAGGATCACGACGAAGGCGATGCCGCCATCATGCAGCGTGCGCGCGAACACGTCCGACCAGCCCGCGCCCAGGAGGGGGGCGATCCAGCGATCCTGGAAGGCGATCGATCCAGCTAAGGCCTCTGCCAGTACGACGAAACCGCCGCCCACAACGAGCGCGAACCAACGATCAAGCCGTCGCGTGACCGCATCAGACGCTCTTCCTGCGCGCGCGCGGTAAAGGCTAAGCAGCCCGAAGTGCTGCGCGGCGAAATGGTGACTCACTAGCAGGTAGTCCAGGACGGCGAACCAGACCACGCGCTCACTCAGCGGCACCGGCAGCACGCTCTCGGGTGCCAAAAGCAGGGCGAAGCAGGCCACCGCAATGGCCAACGGGCCTACCACGAAGCGCAGCCGCTGCGTGGTGAGCAGGGGGCGGAAAGCCGGGGTTGCGTAGGCCAACCAGGCCGACGAGACGCGATGGCCGAACCATAGAGGTACCGCGAAGACAAAGAACAGCCCGTCCACCGGGCTGGCGCGCACGTCGTCATGTCCCCACGCCAGGAAAAGGGTCAGCGGGGCTAACCACAGTGCATTCAGCACCCAAACGAGGTCCCAAGTCGGGCTTTTGATCCAGCCCATGGTAGGCGTCTTTGCCTTGCGCTTGCCGCGCAACTGACCCTTAGCCATGGTGGGTCTCCTAGGAATTGCTTACCAGGTGGCAATCAAGCATATGCTCAGCCCCACTGTCGAGAAGCGGGCGAGGCTCCAAGGCTGCCATTGAGATTGGTCCACGATCCTCGCCGGCATTGATGCTAGCGCGCTACAGCTTTGCCAGATTGGTCACGAGGTTGTGGCTGAACCAACCATCACCAGTGCCAAAGCCCTGCGGCACGGCGGAGGCCGCGTCGCGAATTAGTCCAAAGCCGTTGCTGCCTTATGGTCGAGCCTCAGCACCATCATAGAAGTGCCGGGCCAGGCTCGTCAGTAACCCAAATGGATGAGATAAGGGCGGCAGGAAAGGGAGGGCAGCGTCAGGCGCTGTCGCATGCCTTGAGAAGTGAGCGGCACATCCAATGGCGGCAGACCGCGCCCAAAGCGCAGCGGCGCGCGTTCAGCTGCGGCTCGTCATCCCAGGTTGATAAGAAGCAGTTAAGCGCGTTGGCAATCCTTTCTCTTACATACTCGCCAGGGTCGCAATTCTTCTCTTGACGGGCGTAGGTAGCTTGGCTGATGCCAATTCGAGATGCCACTTCGGTTTGGGTTAACTGCAGGAATATGCGCCAAGCCTGAATCGGTGTGCAATCACTGGTTGCAAGAAGCCAAAGGACCTGCCGCGGAATGCGGTCTATACGAACCTGGGAATGGTTGTGTCGAAGCTGCTCGGCTTCGATCTATGTCCGCGGCTACGCGATTTGTCGGAGCGCAAGCTCTATCTGCCACGGGGTATGGAGGTGGCCAAAGATCTTGCATCAGCATGGGCACGCCTGCCGAGGTGCTGCAGGCGTTCTGGCAGGAACTGCGCGGGCGCACGCGCGTGACCATCGACCACCCCGATCTGCCGGAGGCCTTGAAGGACATCGCGGCCGAGGCGGTCCAGACCATCTGGCAAGCGGCCAACGAGGCCGCCACGGGCGAGCTGGCCACGCTGCGTGCCGAGGCCCGCGCGGCGGCCAGCGCCGCCGAAGCCGAGCGCGATGCGGCGCGCGCCGACACTGCGGCCGCGCGCGAGGACACCGCGGCGCTCTCAGCCCAGCTGGAAGAAGCGCGTCAATCGGTCGCGGAAAGCCAGGGACCTCGCCGCCGAGCGGCAGGCGCAGGCCGCCACCCAGGCCCGGCTGGAAGCGGGCAGGGCAGAACTGGAGGCGGCGGGCCGCCAGCTGACGGCGCTGCGGTCCCAATTCTCGACCGAGCTGGAACGCGCCCGCGAGCAGGTGGCCATTGCCCAGGAGCGGGCCGAGGCCAGCGAGCGGCGGGCACTGCGCGAACTGGATCAGGAGCGCACCGCGCGCCAGAACGGGTAGTCGTCCTTTTCGTGCAAAATCTTACGGTTCCCTTAAAATTTCCCTTTTGAATCAATGGGTTGAAAATCCGTCGATTTTGCAAGTGCCGTTCTTTTCGTGCAAAACCTTACGCATTCAAGCTGCTGGAACAGCGCCACGCGCTTTGTCCGATAGTCCGTCAGCAGTTGCTGCTGGGCGTCGAGCCGTCCGGTGATCTCGGCTAGTTCGTCCGCTTGCTTCTGGACTGCGGATCGGAGGGCATCGCGTTTGGTTTCCGCGCGGGCTTGATGGACGCGGGCTTGGTTCAGCCCAGCAACCGCATGTCGGCGAAGATCTCGATTCTTGCTACACCGCCCGCCGCTGCGGTGGCACCTCAAGGACGCTGTCTTGATACAGGTGGATCGGAAAGCTCATGATGCCCCGGAAATTCACATGCGCGAAATGTGCGGGCCCCATGCGGCGCAGCCAGTCATCTTCAATCCGTTGCCCCTTGCGGCGCCAAGCATCAGCCGTCGCTTGCATACGCTGGGTGTTCCAGCCAATCATCAGATTCGTCAGCAGTGTCAGTGATCCGGAAATCGCGATCATTTCGTCCTGACGGCGCCCGCGATTATGGCGTACCTTGTTCGAGTAAATGGCACGCTGGAGTTGGTGCACGATTCCCCTCGGTTGAGTAGCGTGCGCAGCTCCCGACGAAACTCGGTGTTGCTGAAAAAATCGCACAAGAAGAGTGTGCGCAGCATCTTACCAAGATGATCAGCTGCCCGATGGATAGGGTCGCCTTGGGCGGCACTGCCGAACCGCTGCAGCGCGACGATTGCACTCAGCCTACCCGAGTGGATGGAGGCGATCAGGCGCAACAAGCCATCCCAGCCGTCGCGGATTGCCTTGAGCGAGATCTCGTGCGAGACGGCGGCCGACAGTCCATTCGTTACCTGCAAGCCGCGCGGCAAATACAACTTGCGCTCCGACAGATTGCGTAGCCATGGGCATAGATCAAAGCCGAGCAATTTGGACACTGCCATCCCAACGTTCGTGTATCCGTGGGTATCGACCGCGAGTCGAAGCAGCCCGCCGTCGCTGCGGTTCTCATTGTGGCGCATGGCCCCTTCAATGGCCACGCCGGCCTGGCGTTCGTTGAGCACCATAGGCTGGTTATAGACGATTCCGTGCTGGTCCAGCACGTGCGTATAGATCCCGACGGCATGGGTGCGGCGTCGAGGATCGGCACGGGCATAGAACAAATGTGGGGATGTGTCCAGGCTCATCGAATCGCTGGACGCCCGTTGACCGGTTCCCCATAACTCGGTGATCGGGTGCGTGCGCTGGAATTCCACTACCCGTTCGTTCGCGCGGCGCAGCCGCCCGGGCATCTCAAGCACGCGCATCGCAGTGGAGATGTGCGTCGGATCGAGCTGCGGAATCATGGCGGCGACGCCCTTGGCGTCGAGCTCGGTGCCATGTGCGAGCAGCGCGGCGTAGAGCGCGATCAGCTCGTGCGCGTCTCCGGCCTTGCGCGCCAGCAGCACTTCGCTGAAATTGGTACGGGCATCCATCTCGAGGATCATGTCGGCAAACTGCGCGTTGCCGATGTCCTTGAAGAGCAGATCACGGGTGCGCGTGGGTATGCCGTCGGTTTCCGCCGCTTCGAGTGGTGATAGATGCAGCACGCCGTTCGTGTCGATCGTGACGTGGCCTGCCGCACGGGCCTCGTCCAGTGCCGCGAGGCCCGCCTTCAGATGATCCATGAGGGGATTGAGGTACGTGTCCGCCTGGTTCGGCAAGCCAAGTGTGGACAGATACCGGTCCCGCTCAGAATCCCACTGAGCCGGCGGGATCAGCAGTTGATCGCGTGCTCGAAACGAAAGGCTATGGATGATCCACACGGTACCGCCGCGCAGCCCCTTACGCAGCCCCGTGATCGCGCAAGCTTCCATCGCACGCAACGCGCGCTGACGGTCTTCGCCATCAACCAGGTCACGCCAGCTCGCGCCCACCGCCACCTTGCAATCGGGCGGCAACTCCGTCGCGCCTTGGTCGTACAGACGACCGATGAACTCAAGCTGCCGCAGGGCCGGATCGGTGCCGTTGCTGGCAAATTCCAACTCCCGCAAGGGAGTCAGAAGGTTGCGGATACGGTGGTGGTCTTCCGTAAGCGTTTCGCGCACGGCGGCGGCGTGGCTTGCCGGGGGCTTGGCAGATAGGCCCTCAAGCAGCTTGCCGATGTCCGCCAGCCGTTCTTCGGCCGAGCGGCGGGTATCGTCAACCAAGGCCTTGATCTCGACTATTTGCTGCCGGTATTCGATCGCCGAGCGCGCTTGCTTAGTCGTGGTCCTGTTGTAGGCCTGCCGAACTAGGTCTGAAACGCGCCGCCCGGTTTGGTAGAGCATCGCGTCCGTCAGCTCGAGCAAGGTCACACGCAGGAAGAACACCAGCTCAATCGTACGCGTGGAGGTCTTCAGTTCACGGACTTTGGCAGGACGGCGAGCCTGGATACGCTGGCCATAGGCGCGCTGCTTCTCGATCGGAATGGCATCAAACGCCCAAGTATGCGCGCCGAGGCCCTTCAGGAAGCGGATCTTGGCCAGCGTCTCGTTTATGGTTGAGGGGCTGTGCCGTCCTGGCGGGCTCTTGAGCCATTCCAGCACGGTCGTTCCCGATGTCGCATGTTGGGCGAACACTGCAGCTTCGGCCTCTGCTCTCTGCGACAGGGGGACGACCGCCTCAATCGTCACCAGCAAATCTCGCTCGATGCCCGCCCAAATTGAACGAGCAAGGCTCAGCAGCGCTCGTGTGGAAGGAATCAGAATCCGTCGCTCATACAGTCAGTAGTGGGCGTGCTGAATCAACTCCTCAAGGGACAGCGATTCGGCAGCATCTTGCCGCATCCAAGCTTCGAGGCCTCTCCAGTGATCGTCATCGATTCGTGTCAAGCCGAGGTATTGGCAGGCCCAGACCTGGTGTTCATACAGCGTCGGATATCGCTGATAGATGGTGCGCAGCGAGGCGATCGTCGGAGTTGGTAACCCCAGCTTTTCGCCCACGTATCGCAAGAGCTGACGGGGGAGTGTGTTCAGTTGGTCAAGAGTACGTCCACTTGCCCGCAGAAATGCCAGCTGGATGGCGGCTCCGGCCCGGCCAGCACGCCGAAATTTCTGGTTAATTGCGGCAATGTCGCTGCCGGTCAGCGCGAAATAGTACTCGACATCAAATTCCGACAATCGAGAAGGCAAGCTGTCTTTTCCCACATAGCGAAATCCCAAGCCCGGCATCGTCCGCTCCCATCCAGGTGATACGATCCAAAACCGCGGGCGGACATGGTACTCCCGAAGTCACTCAAGGCCAGCAGGCGGTTGTCTGTTTTGCTCGGAGCGCCTTGTAAAGAAAGGCTTTGCGGGGAAACCGTAAGATTCTGCACAAAAAGGACGACTACCCCGATACAGAACCCGCTCGATCCGAACAATGCCTTGAACCCGCGGTGGATCACCGACCTGGAGTGAGCCGGGCGCCGTCACGCTGCGCCGGCGGGGTTGCGACAGTGGGCGGCATGCCGCCCGGGGTTGGCGGCGAAGGACTAGACTGGTGCAAGCACACGCTTTGCAGCGCGACTACGCGAAATCCGGGGCCATTTATAGGAGGGACGGATCATGCACACTGTCATCAGATCCTATTCGGGAGCCGGCGCCAAAGAGCTGTTTGATCTGCTGGAAAAGCGGACGTCGGAAATCGAATCCCTGATGCGTTCAGTCCAGGGCTTTGTCAGCTATACGCTGGTGCGGACCGCCGATGGCGGCTTTTCTGTCACCACCTGCAATGACAAGGCGGGCGTGGATGAAAGCGTTAAGCAGGCGAAGGACTGGATCGCCGCGAACGCTGCGGGTACCGGTGCCAGCGCGCCGACTATATCTGAAGGGACCGTCATGCTGCACGCGAAATAGCAATACAGCGCGGCATCGTCACGCGCTTCCCTGGTGCCGGGCAGCAGTCGCAAGACCGCCGACCAAGTCAATCGCTGTGGGGGGCTTCGAGGCTCTCTGGCGGTCTGCGTTTGGTGCTCCTGTTGGCATTAGATTGTTTTTCCTAGAATTCCCTAGATGACCACCCGAACGGGGGCGACCATGGGCGAGGGGCTGCGCTGTGTCCACGAGCCGTACCGTGGCATGTACGTCAATGTTGTGGCTTTCGAAGTCGCCCAGGTCAGCAGGGACACCACCGGGGCAAAAGTGGCATTACCTGCTCGCCGTCCGACGGCCAGTTCTCGACTTTGAAATGGTTTACGGCCCGACTACTGACCAAACCGACTACTTCACGCGCGAGGCAGCCGAACAAGCGGCTATCCACTATGGCAAGCGCGCTATTGATGTCTATCTAGGTCAGGGCTGACGTCATGCCTCGACTCTCCTGAACTCCACCACCCACACTTATTGCGAGATGGCCTGGGGTGGGGTTACCGCGAATACTGGAGAGCAGATGGAAGACAGCTTCTTCTACAAGAACCACGATGTCGTCATGGAGTTGTCTGAGAGGACATTCGGGCACTGGCACTGGTCGTACACTCTTGACGGGCAAGGTACTTTTGAAAGTCAATGCGACGCGTTTGGCACGCGGGAGCTGGCGATGGTCGATGCAAAGAGCAATGCTCAGGCACGCATCGACCGAGCATCGAGTTAGAGGCTGCTCATGCGGCCGCCTTGCTCCCTTCCCCCGATTACACCGCTTGGCTCGCTGGGTTGAAAACTCGGGTCGAGCAGGCACGCCGGAGTGCGGTCCTCTCGGTCACCGGGAACTCGTGACGCTCTATTGGCAGATCGGACGTGACATCCTCGAGCGGCAGCACAGCAGGGATGGGCAGCCCGGGGGATAGACCGGCTCGCACGCGATCTGCGGGTGACGTTTCCAGACATTAGGGTTTTCGCCGCGCAACCTCAAGTACATGCGCGCGCTTGCCGAGGCTTGGTCCAAACGAACAGCGCGAATGATATGCCAAGGAGGCCGCCGAGCATGGCTAGTCGCGCAGCCACCGGGAAAATGCTGCACGTGCACGAAGTCGATGGTCGGCAGTTTGCGCCACGAGCAGGACGGGCAGATTTGTCCTGGCTGCTTCGAGTCGAGGAAGCGGAATGGATTTAGGTCGGGCAGCACACAAAAGGTTCGGGCCCGGCCAAAAGCAACATAGACCTTCTCCCGGGCATAAACTGGAAGGACGCGGCGGCCGCAGTGTGTCCCGGCGCCCAGAGTTTCTGTAAGCCTCCGGGCAGACTCCAGAGCGTGGCGGGTGCCGGCTGCGCGGCGATAGCGACGCTACGCCCAAACTGCCTTCTCACATGCCATGAGTTACATTCGCGCACCGTTCACCGACGATCAGGTTCAGAAGCTCAACGAGAACCAGGTCTGCCTCGGCGGCCCGGTTCTGCGCGCCTTCACCTGCAGGAACAGCGCCGATCATCGCCACGGAGTCGAAGGTGGCGCCCCTGGCATCCTGATTGCCACCAAGTACGGCTGGGTTTGCCCACACTGCAACTACAAGAGGGACTGGGCATTCGCAATCATGGCGACCCGGTTGACGCGCCCGCCGACCGCCATCCAATCCTTTGTCTATACGACGCCCTCAATCGAGAAGGCCAACATCCTCCTCGGTCAATATGAACGGCTAGCGGCAACCGAGCGCCCCGGCGCCGCCGTGATGGTCGCCTGTATCAAGAATCGCATCGAGGAAATGTCGCTCCCCGGATTCGGCGCTATCGAGCTCAGCGAGATCCCCACTGACGCGGTGGTGAGACGATCAGAAGGACGGAAATACCGGATCGTCTCGGGACAATCACATCTCCAAGCCGCCTTGCGCCTGACCGGCCGCGCGCTGGTGACGGATGCTGTCACCCATGAACAGTTACACGTCCATGACATCGACGGCAAACTGTTTGCCATTCCGTCAGACGCCCAAGCAGTGCTCGACTCAGAAACACTTAAGGCGATCGAACACGCCAAGGCCGACCCGCGCGCGAGAGGCGCGTGAACTCGTTTCGCTGTACGCCACGCTGCTCTCACATGGCACGGATCTCAATGCGAAGAGCGTTGCTGCGATGATTCGGGAATTGGATCCGGCGCATATCTAGAGGATCAAGCTCTTGCGCGACCTGGCTCGCCCATGCGACCCAAGGCCTCCCGAATTTGGACAGCGAGTTCCGCCATCGACCTGGTTTCAGGGTAGAAGAGACACCTGCCGTCGGCATTGCGCTGAACCAGATGCACCCCGGCTTCCAAATGGGAGACGCTGACATGCAATCTTTCGTTGATGACCAAGATGCCATCGCGCGCCTCATCTTCGATGCGATCGCGGCAATGAATTCCAAGGGCTTCGAGCTGGCGCCCGACCCCAGTATGCGGTTCATGTCTGACAAAAAGGGGACGTCCCGGGCGCACCCCCTTCGCCGTCCAAGCCGGGGTGTTAGTACAGCCCAGGTGCGCAAAGAGGCGCATCTACCGCAGGACGCTTGTCCGTGGCGTAGTGGATGGGCGCAGGTGGTTGGGAAGGGCGTTTGGCGTGGCTTCTTGTGGCAGTCAGGCACGTCACCTTCGCTGTCGTCCATTGTCGTCAAAACGACAATTGCCGTTTTGACGACAATGGACGACAATACCCACATGATTACCTTCGACGATATCGAGATCCGCCGGCCCGAACTGGCGAAATCTTACTTGCAACTACTCCAAGCTCAGCCTGGGCGGCCAATTGCATTATTTGCACCACGGCGGGTCGGCAAGACGTTTTTCCTGGACCAGGATCTCACTCCTGTATCCCGAAAAGCGCGGTTCGTCCCCGTTTATGCGGATCTCTGGTTGAATCAGGCTGCGCCATTGGCGGCAATCAACCATGCGTTGGAAGAGGCGCTTGATGATCTCACTGTGCCCACGACCCGCGCCGGAAAGATCGGGAAAACACCCGTCAAGAAAATTGGGATGCTCAGCGCCAGTGTCGAGCTGGGCGAAGAGCCTACCAGGCGCAAGCTGCCCGACGATCCTGCACTCCGGTTTGACACGCTGGTCGCACGGCTGGCGTCGCAATCTGGCCATACGGTTCTACTGATGTTGGATGAAGTGCAAGTGCTGGCCGAGATCGCCGACGGTCGATCAGCCATCGCTACGATCCGAGCGGTTCTGCAGAAGCGCAAGCGAGACGTCCTCGCGGTTTTCACGGGTTCCTCGCAAGAGGCCTTGGCAGCAATGACGGTCGCTTCCGGCGGACCGATGTATCAATTTGCCCAGTTGCTCGATTTTCCCGCACTGGGTATCGAGTACCCCAAGGCCCTGGCCAAACACTATGCATCAGTGCACACCGATAAGACCCTTGATGTCGACGATCTTGTAAAAGCATTCGAGTATCTCGGTCACAAGCCAGCATTGATGAAGGACCTGGTGAAATGGATGTCAGCCGAGGGCGTGACGGACGTGCAGCTTGCTCTGAATCGCTTCGTTCAAGACGGACGACTTATCGCGGGCTGGGAAGGTCTGCTGGCAAGCCTGCAGCCATTTGAACAGGTATTGCTGAGCGTCATCGCGAAGGGTCACGCACCGTTCGCTAAGGGCACGATTACATTGCTCAATAAAGACCCGCGTTTCACCGCTTCGGTGTCGAAGGTCCGTGCCGCTCTGGAGCGCCTGCGCAAGTCCGGTGTTCTGGCCAAGACGGCAGGGCGCGGCTACCTCATAGACGACACGTTGTTCGCCGAGTTTCTGAAACGTCATTAAGACCAGATTGGACTGGACTGGTATGAATACGACGGACTCCATGTCCTGCGAGGAAGTCGACTCATTCGACATAACACCCGTACACAGAATTTTTGCCCGCGCGCTAGGGAATTGCTGATCAATAGCAGCGGCGCTGGGGATTGACGGCTGTTTGGTGCCCGATTTTCACCATGCGGAAAGCAGAGAGATCTGAGCCCGATTTCGCGCCGCATGCCCCCCATCTCGTGCCCTTTCGGGCTCGATTTGCATCTTCAAGACGGATAGCTCCCCTGAAACGCCAACAACGGCTTTTTGGCGATCACCAGATTTGCGAGACCGAACAGGCTGAACATCTGTGCCGTGTTCTTGGCCAAGCCCTTGTAGCGGGTTTTCTTGTGACCAAACAAGTTCTTCACCACGTGAAAGGGATGTTCTACCCGCGCCCGAATCTGGGCCTTCTTTCTCTCCACTGCCTTCGTCAGGTCCTTCCACCGACCTTCCGGCATCTTTTCAACCTTGCTGCGCTTTGCTGCTACGTGCCAGCTTATGTCAGCGCGGATCGTCCCTTGCCCTTGGGCTTGTTTGATCTCATCCCTGCGCTCCACACCCGTGTA